>NZ_JBHSIT010000003.1:0-862054 GCF_042652125.1 Actinomadura gamaensis
GGGGCGGGGGATCGGGTGGGGGTGGGGGCCTTGGTGGTCTCCGTGCTCGTCGGGGTGGCGTTGCTGGCGGTCGCGGAGCGGACGTTGCTCGACAGCACGCCGCTGGGGGACGCGGGGCCCGCGGGGTCGCGGCTCGCCGTGAGCAGCCGGACGCCGCGGAGCAGCGCGCCGCCGGACGGCGGGGTGTCGCCTCGGCCGACCGTCCGGCCCAGCACGCCCTCGGTGACGCCGCCGGATACGGCCGTCCTGACGGAGCAAGTGCGGAAGTTGATGACGGACGAGCGCGCAGCCGACGCGCGGCAGGCGTTCGGAGAAGCGCCGGACAAGGCGCCGGTCGTTTCGCTCGGTCGGATCTCGCC
Source organism: Actinomadura gamaensis (assembly GCF_042652125.1). NCBI lineage: Bacteria > Bacillati > Actinomycetota > Actinomycetes > Streptosporangiales > Thermomonosporaceae > Actinomadura > Actinomadura gamaensis. The sequence goes on from NZ_JBHSIT010000003.1 coordinate 360, forward strand.
GGACAGGACGTGGGTGTTCGGGACGACCGCCATCCCGGCTCCCGCGAGCACGGCCGCGAGCCCGCGCCTGGCGTTCTTCGCGGCGCACTGGACGGGTTCCCGGTGGACGCCGGCGCTGTCCGGGATGCCGGGGTTCGCGGCGCTCGTCCGGCGCGCGCCGGACGCGCTGATGCCGCCGGGCGAGGCGCGGGCGCTCGCCGCGTTCTCGACCGGGGAAGCGACCGTCCGGCCGGGCGCGCTGATGCTGCCCTGGAAGATCGGCGGCATCTGGACGCTCGACACCGCCGACGGCGGCACGGCGCCGCGCCCGCTCGACGGCCTCGGCTTCTCCGGAGGCGACGGGCGCGTCCTCGCCGCCGGGAGCGGGCGCCTCTACCGGTTCTGCGGCGCGGACGACGGGCTGCTGGTGATCGTCCACCCGGACGGCCTCGCCACCGCCTACGACGGGCTCCGCGACTCCACGCCGCTCCGCGACGGCAGCGTCGTCCAGCGCGGTGACCAGCTCGGACGCACCGGGACGGGCCGTCCGTGCGGCGGCATGCCCGCGCCGCACCCCCAGGTCCGCTTCGGCGTCTGGCACGGCGATCGGCGCGTGCCGCTCGACGGCGTGTCCCTCGGCGGGTGGACGCTGCGCGAGACGGCGCGTCCGCTGCTCGGGTTCGCCGAACGCGGAGCGAACCAGGTGCTCTCGGGCGGAAGCCTGAGCAATCTCGGGCCGGTGCCCGCCGCCGCGTCCCCCGCCCCCACACGTCCCGCATCTCCCGCGCCGCCGACCGACGGGCCGACCCTGCCACTGCCCGTCCCCAGCAAGTAGAGGAGTTCGACCAGTGCAGAGCTACGACAGCGGCGACCCGCAGCGCGGTGCGCCGTGGGGCTGGCGGCTGGCCCTCGCGGGCGGCCTCGCCGTCCTCGCCGGGGCCGCCACCCCGCAGGGCGCCGTCGTGACCGGCGGCCTCCAGCGTTTCCTCAACTTCTACGCCGGCGTGTTCAGCCTGCTCGCGCTGACGGCCGCGGTGGTCAGCGGCCTGCTGGCGACCGAGCGGCTGATCCTGCGGATCCGGCACCGGGTGCTGGCGCAGGGACTGCACCGCGCCGCGTCCCTGCTCGCGGTGACGTTCCTCGTCGCGCACATCGTGGTGAAGGTGCTCGCGGGCCTCGCCACGCCCGCGCAGATCGTCGTGCCGGGCGCCGGGCCCGTCGCGCTCGGCGCGGTCGCGTCCGACCTGATGGCCGTCATCGTCGTCACCGGCCTGCTGCGGGCGCGGTTCGCGACCGGCCTGCCGTCCTGGGCGTGGCGCTCGCTGCACGCGGTCGCGTACCTGTCCTGGCCGGTCGCGATCTGGCACGGCCTGACCGCCGGACGGCCCGCCGCGTCCTGGGTGACGCTCGGCTACGTCCTGTGCGGGGGCGCGGTCGCGCTCGCCCTGGCCACCCGCATGATCGTCGTCGTGCGCCCGCGCGAGGTGCGCCGCGCCGACGACCCGCCGCCCGTCCGCCCCTCGGCCGTGTCCGGACGGGCGGAACGGCCGAGTCGCGTGCGGGACGCCGTGGCCGGGCGGGAGCGGGTGCGATGAGCGGCCCGGTGACGGTCGGGGCGATCAGCGGCGCGCGGCTGACGCTGGGCTTCGACCGGTTCGAGCGGCTGGACCTGGACCGGCACCAGGCCGTCCACGGACGGCTCGCGACGCCCGGGTTGGACGAGGTGAGCCGCCTCGCCGAGCAGGTCGACCTGCGCGGACGGGGCGGGGCCGGGTTCCCGTTCGCGCGCAAGCTCGCCGCCGTGGCCGCACGGCTCGACCGCGGCGGCGACCCGCTGCCCGAGGAGCGGCGAGGGCGGCGCGTCCCCGCCGAGGACGCGGTCGTGGTCGTGAACGGCGCGGAGGGCGAGCCGGGCAGCGCCAAGGACCGCGTCCTGCTCACGCGCGCGCCGCACCTCGTGCTCGACGGCGCGCAGATCGCGGCGGCGGCGCTCGGCACCGAGCGGGTCGTGGTCGCGGTCGAGGATGACGGGGCGGCGCGGTCCGTCCGGGCGGCGATCGCCGAGCGGCGGCTGCCCGCGCGGGTCGTCCGGCTGGCGGAGCGGTTCGTCTCAGGGGAGAGCGGCGCGGTGATCCGGGCCGTGAACGGCGGGACGCCGATCCCGCCGGGCGTGAAGGTGCGCGCGTCGGACGCGGGCGTGGACGGCTGCCCGACGCTGCTGTCCAACACCGAGACGTTCGCGCAGCTCGCGGTGCTGACCTCGCTCGGCCCCGACCTGTACGCCGCGGTCGGCACGCCGGACGAACCGGGCACCACGCTGCTCACGGTCGGCGGGACGCGGGTGATCGAGGCCCCGCTCGGGACGCGGCTCGCCGACGTCCTCGCGTCCTGCGACACGCCCGCCGACCAGGCCGTCCTCGTCGGCGGATACCACGGGCAGTGGCTCGGGCCGGAACGCGTCGCGCGCGCCGGGCTGTCCCGGCGCGGGATGCGCGCGGTCGGCGGGACGGTCGGCGCGGGCATCATCCTCCCGCTGCCGGACGGCACCTGCCCGCTCGGCGAGGTCACCCGGATCGCGTCGTACCTGGCCGCGCAGTCCGCCGGGCAGTGCGGGCCGTGCCGGCTCGGGCTGCCGGACGTCGTCCGGGCGCTGAACGCGCTCGCCGACGGCGGCGGGTCCGTGGACGACGTCCGGCGCGCCGCCGGGATCGGGCGGGGGCGCGGCGCCTGCTCGCATCCGGACGGGACGGCCCGGTTCGTCCTGTCCGCTCTGGAAGCGTTCGAGGCGGACGTCGAGACCCACCGGTGGGGCGGATCGTGCGGCCGGCCCACGTTCGGGGTGCTGCCGCTGCCCGTCCCGACCGGCGAGGAGTCCCGCGTCGCGATCGACTGGAGCCGGTGCGACGGGCACGGATTGTGCGCCTATCTCGTCCCGGAACTCATCCAGCTCGACCGGTACGGTTTCCCGGTCGTTCTGGGAACGGACGTCCCGTCCTGGATGGAACGCGACGTGCAGCGGGCCGTCGCGATGTGCCCGGCGCTCGCCCTGCGCATTACCGGAGGCGCTTAACCGATTTCCCGTACCAGTGGCGGGACGGTTGAGAAAAAGCCCGGAACGCTGAACTCCCCTTCGAGCGGCCGCGTATCAACGGCTGAAGGAAGAAGGGAGCGAGCGCGAATGAGACGCCCATACGGCCTCGCCGGCTTCCGGGCTCTGCGGCGACTGGGACGCGCCCGGCTCCTGCTCGCCGCCGCCGCGGTGGTCGCGGTCGCGGCGGCGGCGCTGACCGTCCTGTCGCCGCCCGGGGTCCCGTCCGACGGCGGGCCCGCGACGGGGACCGTCCGGACCCGGTGGGGCCCGCTGACGCCGCAGGACCGGACGCTGCTGGTCAAGGTCAGGCAGGCCGGGCTGTGGGAGATGCCCGCCGGTCAGCAGGCCGCGCAGCGGGCGGCGAGCCCGCGGGTGAAGCAGGTCGGCGACATGATCATGTCGCAGCACATGCGGCTGGACGCCGACGTCCGGGCCACCGCCCAGCGGCTCGGCGTCATCCTGCCGAACCAGCCGAACCGCGACCAGCAGCGCTGGCTGAAGGAGCTGTCCGGAAAGTTCGGCGACGACTACGACCGCGATTTCGTGCTGCGGCTGCGCGCCGCGCACGGAAAGGTCTTCGCCGTCATCGCGCAGGTGCGGGCGCAGACCCGGAACACCGAGATCCGCGCCTTCGCGGAACGCGCGATGACGTTCGTCAACACGCACATGCAGCTTCTCGAAAGCACCGGCCTGGTGACGAAGCAGGCCGTTTCCTGAGCGATTCCCTAACCCGCGGAGGGAGATTCTTCATGCGTAAGAAGAAAGCCGTACTCGCCGTCTCGTCGGCGCTCGTCCTGGTGGCCGGCGCCGAATATCCGGCGCTGGCGGACACGCCTGGACCGTCCGGCACGCCCAACGACCACCACCAGCACCGCGGCCGGCAAGGCGCCGACCAGCAAGGCGGCCGAAACGGCGGCGCACAGAACGGCGGGCAGACCGGCGGACAGAACGGTGGGCAGAACGGTGGGCAGGCCGGCGGGCAGGGCGGCGGGGGGAAAAACGGCGGGCAGGGCGGCGGGCAGGGGCGCGGTGGGCAGAACGGTGGCGGCGGGGGGCAGCAGGTGAAGCCGGGGCCGGACGCCGGGCAGTTCGCGGACATCCGGCAGGCGCCGCCGCGACGGCAGCCGGCGCCCGGGAAGCGGGCCTCGCGCGGATCGTTCACCTCGCCCTGCGGACGCAACCAGAACCAGCACCACAACCCGGACAACTTCATCGTCGCGCCCGGTGTGTCGAACGGCGCGCACCACATCCACGACTACGTGGGGAACAAGTCGACCGACGGGTTCTCCACCGACGACAGCCTGGCCGCCGCCGGGACGACCTGCACGAACGGCGACAAGTCCGCCTACTACTGGCCGGTCATGCGGCTGCGCGGCCAGCGGGACGGCTCCGGTCAGGCCGCGCAGAGCCAGGCGGACGGCAACGTCGGACGGGTCGTCCTCCCCGCGTCCGCGCGCATGCAGTTCCTCGGGAACGCGCGCGGCGGAGTCGTCCCGATGCCGCGCTTCATGCGCGCCATCACGGGCGACGCGAAGGCCGCGAGCAACGGCGGCGCGAACGCGCACGCGCAGTGGACCTGCACCGGGTTCACCGACCGCGCCTTCACCGACAAGTACCCGCTGTGCCCGGGCGGCAGCCGCGTGACCCGCGTCCTGGACTTCCCGAGCTGCTGGGACGGCCGCAACACCGACAGCGCGAACCACCGCACGCACATCGTCTTCCCGGATCCGGCGTCCGGCGCGTGCCCGCAGGGGACGAAGGCCGTCCCGCAGCTGCGCATGACGCTGACCTACGACCTTCCGGCGCGTCCGCTCGCGTTCGCCGTCGACACGTTCCCCGAGGAGGGGCACGACCCGGTCACCGACCACGCGGACTTCGAGAACGTCATGTCCGCCGACCTGATGCGGCGCGCCGCGGCCTGCATCAATTCCGGCCGCAACTGTTGATGCTCCTGACCGGGGACGACGGGCGTCCGCCACGGTTATCCACAGGCGGCGCCGCGGCGGGCGCGGCGGCGCGCGGATCCGTAGGGTGGACGTCATGAACATCGTGATCGCGGGAGGACACGGCCAGATCGCGCTGCGGCTGGCCAGGCTGCTCAGCGCACGGGGGGACGCGGTGATCAGCCTGATCCGCGACCCCGCGCAGGTGGACGACGTGCGCGCGACCGGCGCCGGGCCGGTCATCGCCGACCTGGAGCAGCTGGCGGCCGACGACCTGGTCGACCAGCTCACCGGCGCGAACGCCGTCGTGTTCGCGGCCGGAGCGGGCCCGAACAGCGGCGCCGCCCGGAAGGACACCGTCGACCGCGGCGCCTCGGCGCTGCTGGCGGACGCGGCCGAGCAGGCGGGCGTCCGCCGGTTCGTCCAGATCTCCTCGATGGGCGCGGGCCGTCCGCCTGCGCCGGGCAGTGACGAGGTCTGGTCGGCCTACATCACGGCCAAGACCGAGGCCGAGAACGACCTGCGCCGCCGCGACCTCGACTGGGTGATCCTCCGTCCCGGCCGCCTGACCAACGACGACGGCACGGGCATGGTCACCCTCGCCGAACCCGAGGTCGGCCGCGGCGAGGTGACCCGCGACGACGTGGCGACGGTCATCGCCGCCCTCCTGTCGGAACCCACCGTCAACCGCACCACCCTGGAGGTGATCAATGGTCCGACCCCGATAGCCGAAGCAGTGGCCAACCTGGCCTGACCCGACCGGCCCACCGGCCCGACCGGGCCGACTGAGTGCGCCTGCCAAGGACCCCGTACCGTCCATGCAGCCCATGCCGTCCCGCCCGGCGTGGGCGGGTGCGTGCTGTGCCTTCCTTCGGCACGGGCGGGTCAGGCGTAGAGGGCTTCGATGTCGGCGGCGAAGTCCTTCGTGACGATGTGGCGGCGCACCTTCAGGCTCGGTGTCAGGTGCCCCTCGGCCTCGGTGAGGGGACGGTCGAGGACGCGGTACTTCTTGATGGCCTCGGCGTGGGAGACGGTGCGGTTGGCTTCGGCGACCGCGGCGTCCAGGGCGGCCCGGACCTCCGGGACGTCGCGGACCGCGGCCAGGTCGAGGCCGCCGGCGAGGCGCGGCACCGGGAGCCCGCGCGTGCTGAGCCAGGTGGGGAGGGCCTCCTCGTCCAGGGTGAGGAGGGCGGCGACGTACTTGCGGCCGTCGCCGACGACCACGGCCTGGTCGATGAGCGGGTGGGCGCGGAGCAGGTCCTCCAGCGGGCCGGGGGCGACGTTCTTGCCGCCGGTCGTGACGAGGATGTCCTTCTTCCGGCCGGTGATCTTCAGGTAGCCGTCCGCGTCGAGCTCGCCGAGGTCGCCGGTGCGGAACCAGCCGCCGTCGAACGCGCGCGCGGTGGCCTCCGGGTCGTTCCAGTAACCGCGGAAGACGCTGACGCCGCGCGCCTGGATCTCGCCGTCCTCGGCGATCCGGACGGCGGTGCCCGGGAACGGCCGTCCGACCGTGCCGATGCGGTTGCCGCCGGGCGCGAAGCGGTTGCCGACGATCGGGGCGGTGGTCTCGGTGAGGCCGTAGCCCTCGATGATCGACACGCCGACGCCCCGGAAGAAGTGCCCGAGGCGCTCGTTCAGCGCCGCGCCCCCGGACATCGCGTAGCGGAGGCGTCCGCCCATGGCCGCGCGCAGCTTCCGGTAGACGAGCGCGTCGAAGGCGCGGTGCCGGGCGCGCAGGGCGAGCGGCACGCGCCCGGCGTCCAGGGCCCGGCTGTAGGCGACGGCGGTGTCGGCGGCGGTCTGGAAGATCCGGCCCTTGCCGTCCGCCTCGGCCCGCTGGGCCGCGCCGTTGTAGACCTTCTCGAAGACGCGCGGCACGGCGAGCAGGAAGGTGGGGCGGAACGTTCCAAGGTCGTCCTGCAGGGTGCCGGGCGTGCCGTGGCCCAGCACCATGCCGCACTCCACGCAGCCCACCTGCACCAGGCGCGCGAAGACGTGCGCGAGCGGCAGGAACAGCAGCGTGGACGCGCCGTCCCCGGTGATCTCCGGCACCCCGGCGAGCACCACGTTCCGCGCCGTGGCCAGGAAGTTCGCGTGCGTCAGCTCGCAGCCGCGCGGCCGTCCCGTCGTCCCGGACGTGTAGACGATCGTGGCCGGGTCGGACGCCCGCCGCGACCGCCGCCGCGCGGTCAGCTCCTCATCGGAGACCGCCGCTCCCCAGGCCGCGAGCCGGTCCAGGTCGTCCCGTTCGAGCCCGCTGACCTGCGCGAGCTCCGGCAACCGCCCCCGGACGGACGCCACCGCCGCCCGGTTCTCCGCCGTCTCCACGAAGATCCCGCGCGCGCCCGAGTCGCCGAGGATCCACGCGACCTGCTCCGCCGAGGACGTCTCGTACACCGGCACGGTCACGCCGCCCGCCGCCCAGATCGCGTAGTCCAGGACCGTCCACTCGTACCGGGTCCGCGACATCAGCGCGATCCGGTCCCCGGGCTCCACGCCCATCGCCATCAGGCCCTTGGCCAGCCGCGCCACCTCCGCGGCGAACTCCCCGGCCGTCACCGCACTCCACGCATCCCCGTCCACCGCCGAGAACACGCCCACCGAGCGTGCTCCGTCTCCGGATCCGGGTGGGGCGGGGACGCGGCGGCGGGCGACTATGGCGGTCGGGGTGCGGGCGGCGCGGGTGAACGGGGCGTCGGTCAGGTTGGCGGTCTCCGGGAACCGCTCCCGGACGGGGACGTCGGTCTCGCGCATCGGTTCCTCAGGTCCGGGAGCGGGCAGCTCGGGTCGGTCGCGGGTCAGGCCGGTCGGCCAGGCCGGCCGCCGAGGTCGGCCGAGTCGGTCGGCCAGTCGAGCCGATCCGGTCGGCGGGGCCGGTCGGGGCGGTCGGTGGGCCCCGGCGCGCTGGGCGGGCGGGGCCGGTCGGGGCGGCGGCGGGTCAGGAGTAGAGGGCGTCGATCTCGCGGGCGAAGTCCTTGATCACGACGTGGCGGCGCACCTTGAGGCTCGGGGTCATGTGCCCGGCCTCCTCGGTGAAGTCCACGCCCAGGATCTCGTACTTCTTGATCGCCTCGGCGTGCGACACGGACTTGTTCGCCTCGGCGACCGCGCGGTCGATCTCGGCGATCACGTCGGGGTCGCGGCGCAGCTCCTCGACGGTCATCGCGGCGGGCTTGCCGTGCTGGGCCTTCCACGGGACGAGGGCCTCCTCGTCCAGGGTGATGAGGGCGCTGATGAACTTGCGGCCGTCGCCGACCACGAGCGCCTGGCTGATCAGCGGACACGCGCGCAGCCGGTCCTCCAGCGGGGCGGGGGCGACGTTCTTGCCCGCCGCCGTGACCAGGATCTCCTTCTTCCGGCCGGTGATCTTCAGGTAGCCGTCGGCGTCGAGCTCGCCGAGGTCGCCGGTGTGGAACCAGCCGTCCTCGACGGCCTCCTTGGTGGCGGTGTCGTTGTTCCAGTAGCCGCGCAGGATGTTGACGCCCTTGGCGAGCACCTCGCCGTCCTCGGCGATGCGGACCGAGACGCCCGGGATCGGCTGCCCGACCGTGCCGATCTTCAGCGCGGACGGCCGGTTCACGCTGATCGGCGCGGTGGTCTCGGTCAGGCCGTAACCCTCCAGGATGGTGATCCCGACGCCGCGGAAGAAGTGCCCGAGCCGGTCGCCGAGGGCCGCGCCGCCGGACACCGCGTACTGCACGCGCCCGCCGACGGCCGCGCGCAGCTTGCCGTAGACGAGCACGTCGAAGACCTTGTGCTTCAGCTTGAGCTTGAGGTCCGGACCGCCCGCCGAGAGCGCCTTGCTGTAGGCGATGGCGGTGTCGGCCGCGGCGGCGAAGATCTTGCCCTTGCCGCCCGCGATCGCCTTCTGCTCGGCGCCGCTGTAGACCTTCTCGAACACGCGCGGGACGGCGAGCAGGAAGGTCGGCTTGAAGGAGTCCAGGTCGGGCAGCAGGCCCTTGATGTCGCTGTGCCCGAGGACGATGCCGCCCTCGATGGTCGCGACCTGGATGAGCCGCGCGAACACGTGCGCGAGCGGCAGGAACAGCAGCGTGGACGACCCGTCCACGGTGACCTCGGCGAGCGCGCCCTGGATCGCGTTGCGCGCGGTCAGCACGAGGTTCCCGTGGGTCAGCTCGCAGCCCTTCGGGCGGCCCGTCGTGCCGGAGGTGTACACGAGCGTCGCGACGTCGGCGGAGGTCGGGACGCGGCGGCGCTTGTCGATCTCGGCGTCCGGGACGTCCGCGCCGGACGCGGTCAGCTCGGCGATCGCGCCCGCGTCGATGCCCCAGACGTGCGCGAGGCCCGGGAGCTCGTCCCGGACCTCGGCGATCGCGGCCAGGTGGTCGGCCGTCTCGGCGAACACGGCCTTCGTGCCGGAGTCGCCGATGATCCACTTCACCTGCTCGGGCGAGGACGTCTCGTAGATCGGGACGGTCACGCCGCCCACGGCCCAGACGGCGTAGTCGACGAGCGTCCACTCGTAGCGGGTGCGCGACATGAGCGCGACCCGGTCGCCCGGCTCGATCCCGGCGGCGACCAGGCCCTTGGCGAGCGCGGTCACCTCGGCGGCGAACTCGCCCGCCGTGACGGCCGTCCACGCCCCGCCCGCGGTGCGGCGGCGGATGACGATCTGCCCGGGCTGCGCGGCGGCCCGGCCGAACGGCGCGTCGGTCAGATTGGCGGAGTCGGGGACCTCCACCAGGGCGGGGACGCTGAACTCGCGCACGGCCACTCCTAGGTTGATCACGGCTAAGGCGGGGACGACGGTACAACCTCTTGCTACTCGATGGTAGCTACGGGTCCGCGCAGGTCGGTAGCCGCGAACCGGCCCGGCCGGGGGCCCGCGGCCGGGCCGGGCGGCACGCGGCGTGACGGCCGCCACACCGCCGCCGCACGGGTGTCGTGCCAGGTGGGCGGCGCGGCGTCCGGCTCGCCGTTGGCCTACGCTTGACCAGGACGGACGGGACGGGTTCAGCTTACGCGAGGAGGCGCGGCGTGGCCCTGCTGGAAGTGATCGCGCTCACGGCGGACGACGCGCGCGCCGCGGCCGAGGGCGGCGCGGACCGCCTGGAGGTCGTCGCCGACATGGCCGCCGACGGCCTCACCCCCGACCCGCGCGTCGTGGCGGAGATGAGGCGGGTCACATCGCTGCCGATGCGGGTGATGCTGCGCGCCGCCGCCGGCTTCCGCACCAGCGGGCCCGAGCTGGAGCGGCTGGCCCGCGCCGCCGGGGAGCTCGCCGAGGCCGGTGCGGACGGCTTCGTCCTCGGCTTCCTCGACGCGTCGGACGCGATCGACTCCGAGTCGTCCGCCAAGCTCGCCGCCGCCCTTCCCGGCGGCCTGCCCTGGACGTTCCACCGCGCCCTCGACCACGCCGCCGACCCGTCCGCCGGATGGACGGCCGTCCGCGCGCTCGGCTGCGACACCGTCCTGACGGCCGGATCGGCGCGCGGCGTCGGGTCCGGCCTGGACGTGCTGTCCCGCCGCGCCGCCGAGGGCCCCGAGTCCGCGCGCCTGCTGATGGCGGGCGGCGGGCTGCGCCGCGAGCACGTCGCCGTCCTCGCCGCCGCCGGGGTGCCCGCCTTCCACGTGGGCACGGCCGTCCGCCGCGACGGCTCCTGGGACGCCCCGCTCGACCCGGCCCTCGTCGCCGAGTGGCGCGCCCTCGTCCCCGCCTCCTGACCGACGGATGCGGCCCGAGCGCCCGCCTTCTGACCAGCGGGCGCGCAGTGGTGTGCGTCTCTTGATCGGCAGGGGCACGCAGGTGTCCGTCTCTTGATCGGCAGGGACGCGCAGGTGTCCGTCTCTTGATCGGCGGGGGCGCGCAGTTGGTGTCCGCCTTCTGACCAGCGGGGGTGCGCACCGGGGTCGGCCTCTTGATCGTGCGCGTCGCATCTCGGCGGTTCGGGGCGCGGCGCGACGGACGGTGACGGCGTGATCGACAAGACGGGCCTCGTCGTGTCGGGACGCCGGGACGCCTATTAGGCTCGGTTCATGCGGATCCATGTGGTGAGCGACGTCCATGGCCGCGCGGAGGCGCTCAGGCACGCGGCGGACGGCGCGGACGCGCTGGTCTGCCTGGGCGACCTGATCCTGTTCGTCGACTACTCCGACCACGGCCGGGGCATCTTCGCCGACCTGTTCGGCCAGGAGAACGCGGACCGGTTCATCGCCCTCCGCACGGCCAAGAGGTTCGACGAGGCGCGCGAGTTCTCGCGGCGGATGTGGTCCTCGCTGGACGGCGACGCCTGGCCGCACATCGAGAAGGCCGTCCGCGGGCAGTACGCGGAGCTGTTCGACGCGATGCCGGCACCCGCCTACCTGACCTACGGCAACGTGGACGTCCCGCGCATCTGGCAGGACTACCTGCGTCCCGGGCACCGCGTCCTGGACGGCGAGGTCACCGAGATCGGCGGCGTCCGGTTCGGCTTCGTCGGTGGCGGGCTGCGGACGGTGTACCGCACCCCGAACGAGATCGACGACGCGGAGTTCGCCGCGAAGGTCGCCGCCGTCGGCGCGGTGGACGTGCTGTGCTGCCACATCCCGCCCGCCGTCCCCGAGCTGCTGTACGACACGGTCGCGCGGCGGTTCGAGCGGGGCAGCGAGGCGGTGCTGGAGGCGATCCGCGCCACGTCCCCGCGCTACGTGCTGTTCGGGCACGTGCACCAGCCGCTCGCCCGGCGCACGCGGATCGGCCGGACCGAATGCATCAACGTGGGGCATTTCCGGGCGAGCGGTAAACCGTACGTACTGACGATCTGACGGGAACTCCGCGAGGATGTGTGCGGCGGAGCACTAGGCAGGACAGCCGGAGGGAAGGGGCCCATGGCGGACCGCACGAGCTCGTCCATCACGATCAAGGCCGCGAAGGCCGACATCATGGCGGTGATCGCCGATCTGGACGCCTACCCCGAGTGGGCGAGCGGGATCCGCGCGTTCGAGGTCACCGAGACCGGCGACGACGGCCGCGCCCGGCGCGCCCGGATGACCTTCGAGGGCGGCCCGATCAGCGACACGGTCGGGCTCGCCTACACCTGGGACGGCGACGACGCCGTCCGCTGGGAGCTGGTCGAGCCGGGCACGGTGGTCACCGGCCTGCACGGCGCCTACACGCTCGACGGCGCCGGGACGGGCGAGACCGAGGTGACCTACGAGCTCGCCGTGGACGTCCGGATCCCGATGATCGGCATGGTCAAGCGCAAGGGCGAGAAGCGGATCATCGACTCCGCCCTCAAGGGGCTGAAACGACACGTCGAGCGCTGAGTAATGCGACAGCGCCGCGAGCGGGCCGCTACCGCGGCCCGCCGACCAGGGATGGACAATGTTCTCATGACCGAGCAGCAGCCGGGCGACGTCCTCGACGAGGCGGCCAAGCTCCTCGACGCCGTCCGGCGCCGGGTGGGCGACGCCGCGCGGGCCGCCACGTCCGGAAGACTCCCCGGCTCGGACGACAACGTGTGGGCGAAGGCGACCGCCCCCGAGGAGGGCCGCCCGAGCACTCCCGAGCCGAACCAGGACGACGCAAACGCGCGCGCGCACGCGGGTACAGATGCGCGCGGGGACGCGGGTGCGGATGCACGTGCGCGTGCGCGTGAGGATGTGTGGGCCCGGGCTACGGAGGAGGCTCGGGCCGAGACGTCCCGTGGCAGAGCGGGAAGGCAAGGTAAGGCGGCCCGGGAGGACGTGTGGGCGCGCGTCCTCGCGGAGGGGCCGCACATCGCGACCGGCGCCCCGGAGTGCCGGGACTGCCCGGTGTGCCGGGCGATCGCGCTGGCCCGGGAGTCCGGTCCGGACGTCCGGCGGCACCTGGAGCAGGCCGGGCGCTCGCTGCTGGCGGCGGCGTTCGACGTCGTCGCCGCGTACGAGCGCTCCCGCGCCGGCCGGGCGGGATCCGGGCCGTCCGGGGCATCGGACTCGTCCGGGACGTCCGGATCGCGCGAGCGGTCCGGCCGGGACGCGATGGACGTCGGTTGACAGCGAAGAGGAACGGCGGAGGGAAACGCTCATGGCCCTGACCATCGGCGTGGACGTGGGCGGGACGAAGGTCGCCGCGGGTGTCGTCGACGACCGGGGGAACATCCTGGAGAAGGTGCGGCGGCCGACCCCGTCCACCAACCCCAAGGAGACCGCCGACACCATCGCCGAGGTCGTCGATCTGCTGAAGGGCAAGTTCGAGGACGTGTCGGCGGTCGGGCTCGGCTGCGCCGGGTTCGTCGACGAGACGCGCTCGGTCGTGATGTTCGCCCCGAACCTGGCCTGGCGGAACGAGCCGATCAAGGCGATCGTCGAGGGCCTGGTCGGGCTGCCGGTCGTGGTGGAGAACGACGCGAACGCCACGGCGTGGGGCGAGGCCCGCTACGGCGCGGGCCGCGGCCACGACTTCATGGTCCTGGTCGCGCTCGGCACCGGCATCGGCGGCGGCCTGGTCATCGACGGCGAGCTGTACCGGGGCCGGTTCGGCGTCGGCGCGGAGTACGGGCACTACCGCGTCGTCCCGGACGGACGGCGCTGCGGCTGCGGCAACCGGGGCTGCTGGGAGCAGTACGCGAGCGGGAACGCGCTGGTCTACGAGGCGCGCGAGCTGGCGCGGGTGTCCCCGGCGATGGCCGGGCGGCTGCTGGAGCTCGGTGGCGGCAAGCCCGAGGGCATCAACGGCCCGCAGGTCACCGAGGCCGCCCGCGAGGGCGACGCGGCGGCGCTGGAGTGCTTCCGGACGATCGCGCAGTGGACCGGCCAGGGCCTGGCCGACCTCACCGCCGTCCTCGACCCCGGCTGCTTCGTGATCGGCGGCGGTCTGTCCGACGCCGGCGACCTGCTGCTGGAGCCCGTCCGGCAGGCGTTCGCGAACGCGCTCACCGGGCGCGGCCACCGTCCCCTCCCCGAGATCAAGATCGCCGAGCTGGGCTCGGCCGCCGGCATCGTCGGCGCCGCCGACCTCGCCCGAACCTGACCGAGCCCTCCGGGAGCGACCCCACACTCCGGAGAGCGACCCCACACTCCGGAGACCAGCCCCCCGGCCGAGCGTCCCCCCGCCGAGCAGCCCCCAACGAGCAACCCCCGACGAGCAACCCCCGACGAACGACCGCCGCCGGCGTCCGCTCCGCGCGGACCCGGCGTCCACCCGTGGGAGGGGATCGCCGTGGCCGTCACGGTTCGCGTGGTCAGCTACAACATCAGATCGCTGCGGGACGACCCGGACGCGGTCGCGCGGGTCGTCCGCGCGCTGCGTCCGGACGTCCTGTGCCTGCAGGAGGTGCCGCGCTTCGCGAGCTGGTGGTGGCGGCGCCGCGGCCTCGCGCGCGCCTGCGGCATGCGCGTCGCGGCGGGTCGCCGCGCCTGCGGGCTCGCGGTGTTCACCGCCCCGCACGTCCGGCGGGTGAAGCGCGAGTTCCACCTGCTGTCCCGGGTGCCGAACCTGCACCGCCGGGCGCTGGCCGTCGCCGTCCTCCAGGTGGACGGCGCGCCGCTGATCGCCGCCAGCACCCACCTGGACCTGGAGGACGAGCCGCGCCTGCGGCACGTCGCCGAGATCCTGGCCCGGCTGGAGCGCGCGAAGGCCCGCCACCGGGCCCCGCTCGTCCTCACCGGCGACATCAACGAGGAGCCCGGCGGGGCCGCGTGGACCCGCCTGGCCACCCGCTTCAAGGACGCCCACGCCGTGGCGCCCGAGGGCGACGCGCTGACGTTCTCGGCCGCCGACCCCGTCCGCCGCATCGACGGCGTGTTCACCGACAAGGGCGTCGAGGTCCTCGGCTGCGGCGTCCCGACGGCGCCGGAGCTGCTGGCCGACTACCCGAAGGCCACCGACCACCGCCCCGTCCTGGCGAGGCTGGAGCTCTGAGCCGAGCGGCCCTCGGACGACCGCAGACGTCAGACGACACCGGGCGTCAGACGACACCGGGCGTCAGACGGCGGCGGGCGCCGGACGACACCGGGCGTTGAACGGCGGCGGGTGTCGGACGCGCGGCGGGCGTCAGACGACGGCGCCGTCGTCGTCCGGCGGGCGCGGCTCGTCGCCCATCCGCAGGACGAGGGTGACGAAGCCGCCGATGAAGGCGGCGACGGCGAGGAACGCGGCCCAGCCGGGGACGTCCCAGTTGAGGACGACCGTGATGAGCAGGTAGAGGGGCCCGCCGACCAGGGCGATCCAGGCGCCCTTGGTGAGCGGGTCGGCGGTGGGCAGCGGCGGCGGGGGCGGCGGGACGTAGTGGCCGTCGTCGTCCGGCGGCGGGGGCTCCTCGTCGTCGTCGAGGTCGGCGGCCCGGATGACGCGCGCGCGGGGGAGGCGGCCGGTGCGGTCGTCGCCCTCGCCGGGCGGCTCCTCGTCCTCGTGGATGTTCTCCTGGTCGGGCCAGGGGACGCGGTCGCCCTCGGGCTCGGCGTCGAAGTTGGCGACCAGGGCGGCGAAGATCGCGGCCTCGTCGCGCTCGGCCGTCCCGGAGGACGGCGCGGACGCGGGCGCCGTGTCGGGCCCGGGGGAGTCCTGCCGAGATGTGTCGGAGGTCTCGTTCGCCGCGGAGTCCGCGTCCGGCCCGGACGCCGCCGCCTGCGACCCGGACTTCGGACCGGCCGCCGAACCGGGACGCGAACCGGGAGTCGGGCCGGGTTTCGGGCCGGGGGTCGGTCCGGGTTTCGGTCCGACGTCCTCGGCGGCGGGGGAGGGGTCCTCGGCCGCCGCGCCGTCCGAGCCCCGCGACGCGGCGTCACGCAGCCGCGTGAGGTGGACGCGGAGGATGCCCTCCGCGGTGTGCTTGAGATCGACGTCCACGTAGAGCCGGTCGAGCTCCTCCTCGGCGGACGGCTGGTCCGGCGGGACGGCGTAGGCGGCGACGCCCGCCTCGCGCAGCGCGTCGAGCATCGCGTCCGCGAGGTGGGGCGCGAGGTCCACCAGGGGGGCGTAGGAGTCGGCGGTCAGGCCGTTGCCGCGGCGATTCACGGGGTCGGCCCCTTCGACTCCTGCGTGACCGATGGCACCGGCATGACGGCCTCCGCTCCCCCATTACTCTGTGTACGGCGTGCGCGCTCGCGCGTGCACGAGGCCCACCGGTCGGCGGCTCACCCGGACACCCCGAAACGTGTGTCCCACGGTATTCGCTGCGCCGCCCGGAACAAGCCCTCGGGCACACCCGATTGTGGTACTGCTGTACTTCCACAGCAGAGCCTACGGTCCCCGGGCACCCCCGCGCGCGCGAAGCGGCGGCCGGAGCGGGCCCACGGTGTGGGCAGCACCCCGCCCAGATGGGAAGATGTCCCATCATCTCCCCTAGGAAGGTGTCGTCATGCTGTGGTTCTGGATCCTGTTGAGGATCGTGCTGTCGCCGATCCTGTACTTGGTCTGGTGGCCGAAGAACTCCGGCATGCGGAACGTCCCCAAGCGGGGACCGGCGCTGCTGGTGAGCAACCACCTGTCCTTCGCCGACCACTTCTTCGGGCCGCTGCCGCTGATGCGCCCGATCCTGTTCATCGGCAAGCGGGAGTACTTCACCGGCAAGGGGATCAAGGGACTCATCAGCAAGGGCTTCTTCACCGGCGTCGGCGTGGTGCCGGTCGACCGCACCGGTGGCAGCGCCGCCGAGGCCGCGCTCCAGACCGGCCTGCGGATCCTGAGGGAGGGCAAGCTGCTCGGGATCTACCCCGAGGGCACCCGCGCCCCCGACAACCGGCTGTACCGGGGCAAGACGGGCGTGGCGCGGCTGGCGCTGGCGTCCCGGGTGCCGGTGATCCCGATGGCCATGATCAACACCTTCGAGCTGATGCCGCCCGGGCAGGCGCTGCCGAACCTGCGGCCGCGGCCCGGCGTCCGGTTCGGCGAGCCGCTCGACTTCTCCGAGTACTACGGCCTGGAGGACGACCGGGAGGTGCTGCGGAAGGTCACCGACCAGATCATGTCGGCGATCCGGGAGCTGTCCGGTCAGGAGTACGTCGACCGGTACGCCGCCGACGTGAAGGCCGAGCTGGCGGGCAAGGCCCCGCGCCCCTCGTCGGACGACGACGAGTAGCGGGTGGGCGTCGGGGCGGCGCTCTGGCGCTCGGTCGCGGTCTACCGGTTCCTGGCGCTGCTGTACGCGGGCGTGCTGATCGCCTGGAACCAGGACAAGTACGAGCGCCCCTACGCGTCCTGGATCGTGCTGACCGGCATGGTCGTCTGGACCCTGTACGCGGCCCTCGCCTACGGCGGCGGGCGCAGGCAGCGCTGGCCGCTGCTCGCCGCCGACCTGGCCGTCGCGGTCGCCGCCGTCCTCGCCACCGCGTGGGTCGAGACGCCGTTCGGGATCGCCCAGGGCCGTCCGACGATCCCCGTCGCCTGGGTCGTCGCGGCGCTGCTGGCCTGGGCGGTGTCGGGCGGACGCGCGCTCGGCCTGATCGCCGCCGCCGCGATCGGCGCGGCCGACCTTGTCGTGCATCTGCTGAACCGCTCGACGCCCGGTCCGGTGACGTTCGGCAACATCGTCCTGCTCTTCCTGACCGGGCTGGTCGTCGGGCACGTCGTCCGGATGGCGGTGGACGCCGAGGTGCGGCTGGCCCGCGCCGTCGAGATGGAGGCGTCCACGCGCGAGCGGGAGCGGCTGGCCCGCGACATCCACGACTCGGTCCTCCAGGTGCTGGCGATGGTGCAGCGCCGGGGCGCTGAGGCGGGCGGTGAGGCCGCCGAACTGGGGCGGCTGGCGGGCGAGCAGGAGGCCGCCCTCCGCTCGCTGATCACCGGGGCTCCGGTGCCGCGTCCGCGCCCACGCATCGACGCGGCACCCCCGGGTGTCCCGAACGCCCCGGCGGGTGCGGCGGCGGGCGAGGCCGACCTCCGGACGCGGCTGACCGCGCTCGCCTCGCCCCGCGTGAGCGTCGCGACCCCGGCGACTCCCGTCCTGCTCCCCGAGCGCGTGGCGGACGAGCTGACCGCGGCCGTCGAGGCGGCCCTCTCGAACGTCCGCCGCCACGCGGGCGAGCACGCGCGGGCCTGGGTGCTCCTGGAGGACGACGGCACGGACGAGGTGATCGTCAGCGTCCGGGACGACGGTCCCGGCATCCCGCCCGGCCGGCTGGAGCGGGCCGAGGCCGACGGCCGCCTGGGCGTGGCGCAGTCGATCCGGGGCCGCGTCCGGGACCTCGGCGGGACGGTCGCGATCCACTCCGTCCCGGGCGAGGGCACCGAGCTGGAACTCACCGTCCGCCGTCCCCGACGGGTGTGAACAAACGGTGTGAACGGGACTCCCGGAACAGAAGGCTTAACGGCTGACGCATGCGGCCATATACCTAGATCGAGTGCTCATACTTGATCGAAGGGACGAGCCTATGCGCAGATTCGCGCAATGGGCGGGGTTGCTGGGTGTCGCCGCCGGCGGGCTGGCGGCGCTGCCCGGAACCGCGGCGGCGGCCCCCGGCGGACCCGGCGCCGAGCCGGACGCCGGCCGGCTGGGCCCCATCACCGGGATCCATCAGGACGGGGCGACCTTCACCCTCGACGCCGGGAAGGCGAAGGTCCGCGTGGTCTTCCTGAAGGACGACGTGTTCCGGCTCTGGACGGCCCCGGACGGGAACTTCACCGACCCGGCGAACAGCCCGCCGTCCAAACCGGGCGATCCGGCCGCGAACATCGTGGTCAAGACCGACTATCCGCAACCGCGCACGTGGCTCCGGCGGGACGCGTCGTCCTACCGGATCGGCACCGGGAAGATCACCGTCGAGGTGCGGAAGGACCCGGCGCTGTTCAGCGTCCGGCGATCCGACGGCAGCCTGGTCTGGGCCGAGACCGAACCGCTGAGCTGGGACGGCAAGAACACCACCCAGACGCTGGCCGAGCGTCCGGACGAGCAGTTCGTCGGCGGCGGCGAGCAGAACGGGTCGTTCAGCCATCGCGGCAAGACCGTGCAGATCGGGGTCGATTACAACTGGGACGAGGGCGGACATCCCAACTCGGTGCCGTACTACGCCTCGACCAGCGGTTACGGCGTCCTGCGCGACACGTTCGCGCCGGGGTCGTACGCGTTCACCGATCCGGTCGTCGCGACGCACGCCGAGAACCGCTTCGACGCGTTCTACTTCGTCGCGCCCAGGAAGAACGACCTGAAGACGCCGATCGACCGGTACACCGAGCTGACCGGGCGGCCGTTCATGCCGCCCATGTACGGGCTCGAACTCGGCGACTCCGACTGCTACCTGCACAACGCCAACCGGGGCGAGCGGCACACGCTCGACGCGCTGAAGGTGGCCGACGGCTACGAGAAGGCGGGGATGCCCAACGGCTGGATGCTCGTCAACGACGGTTACGGCTGCGGCTACGAGAACCTGAAGGAGACCGCTCAGGGACTCCAGGGCCGGAACATGCAGCTCGGCCTCTGGACCGAGAACGGCCTCGGCAAGCTCGCCGACCAGGTGAAGGCGGGCCAGCGCGTGGCGAAACTGGACGTCGCGTGGGTGGGCGACGGCTACCGCTTCGCGCTGAGCGGTTGCCAGGACGCCTACAACGGCATCCAGGCGAACTCCGACGCGCGCGGATTCACCTGGGCGCCCGAGTCGTGGGCGGGTGCGCAGCGTTGCGGCGTCCAGTGGAGCGGCGACCAGAGCGGAGCCTACGAATACTCGCGCTGGCAGGTCCCGACCTACCAGGGCGCGACGCTGTCGGGCCTCGCCTACACGACCGGCGACGTGGACGGCATCTTCCGAGGCGGCCCGAACACGTACACGCGTGACTTGCAGTGGAAGGCGTTCCTGCCCGCCGCGATGACGATGGACGGTTGGGCTCCCAACGACAAGCAGCCATGGCGCTACGGCGAGCCCTACACGTCGATCAACCGCAAGTACCTTCTCCTACGCGAGCGGCTGTTGCCCTACGCGTACACGTTCGCGGCCGAGGCACATCGCACCGGCGTAGGCGCGACGCGTCCGCTGGCGCTGGAGTACCCGAACGACCCGCAAGCTTGGAAGGCCGGTCAAGAGTTCCTCTCCGGGACCGATTTCCTCGTCGCGCCCGTAACGGCCGACGCGTCCAGCCGGGACGGCATCTACCTGCCCAAGGGATCCTGGACCGACTACTGGACGGGCCGCACCTACCGAGGCCCGGTCACGCTCGACCACTACAGCGCGCCCCTCGACACCCTGCCGCTCTTCGTGCGCGCAGGGGCCATCGTCCCGATGTGGCCCAAGGGCACGCTCTCGTGGCAGACGCGTGACAAGTCGCGTCTCAGCCTGGACGTCTACCCGCAGGGCCACTCGTCCTTCACCGCCTACGAGGACGACGGCGCGACGCGGCAGTTCGAGAAGGGTTCCTACGCGACGCAGACCTACACCGTGGACGCGCCGCACTCCGGACGAGGCGACGTGCGCGTACGGATCGACGCGCCGAAGGGCTCGTACGCGGGCATGCCCAACGCGCGCGCGTACGAGCTGACCGTCCACACCGGGAGCCGTCCCAAGGCGGTGCTCGTGAACGGTAGGGCGGTGTCCGGCTGGTCCTACGCCGATGGGGTGGTTTCGGTCAGCACGTCCGGGCCGTCCACGGTGATCTTGCGGGATGCGAGCGCGGTCGGTGGGGTCCACCCCGAGGACGCGTCCGTCGAGGCGTCCCTCGGAGCGGAGCCGGTCGTGGCGCCGGGCGGCGCCGCCGACATCCCCGTGAAGGTGAAGGGGCACGCCCCCTCGGCCAAGGTCACGCTCACCGCGCCGTCCGGCTGGACGGTCACCCCGCGCGGCGACCGGACCTTCCGCGTCCAGGCCCCGGCGAACGCGTCGCCGAAGGCGTACGACGTGACCGCCAACGTCTCGTACAAGGCGCACGCCACCACCTACACCGTGCGCGCACGAGGCCAGGTCCACGTTCCCTACGCCTCGCTCGCCGCCGCCTACAACAACGTCGGCGTGACGGACGACTCCAACACCAAGCCCGGCGACTTCGACGGCTACAAACGCTCGTTCTCGGCCCAGGCACTCAGCGCCGCCGGAATCACCCCCGGCGGACAGGTGAAGGCTCTCGGCGCGACGTTCACGTGGCCGTCCACTACGGGAACGCCGAACAACGTCCGTCCGGACGGCCAGACCGTGCCGCTCACCGGAACGGGAACGGCCGTGGCCTTCCTGGGCTCGGGCGCAGGCCCCGACCTGGGCGGAGTCACTTTGCACTACGCGGACGGCACCAGCGAGCGCCGCTACTTCGGGTTCCCTCACTGGGGCTCGGCGAGCGGCCTCGGCGCCACACAGGTCGCCAAGCTGCCGTACCGCAACAACCAGACAGGCAAAGACAACACCCCCGTTTACCTCTTCGCCAATCAGGTGCCTTTGGCGGCGGGTAAGAAGCTCGTCGCCGTGACTCTCCCGACCACGACATCCACCCATCTCTTCTCGCTCGCCATCAAGTAGGGGCCGCTGAAGGCGCGGGACCGGGCGCACCGGTCCCGCGCCGCGTCTCGTGAATCACCCGTGCGGGGGAGACCACCGGCTCCCGCGGGGGAGGCGTGCCCCCGCGCCGCCCCCGCAGACTGACGATCATGGACGGACGGACGGTGGTGCGCCGCTGGGCGGGCTTCGGCGCGGCGGGCACCCTGGCGATGTATCTGCTGGTCAAGGTGGTCTGGGTCGCCGTCGCGCTCGGCACCGGACGGTCGCCGGTGGCCGGGGCGAGCACCGGCTCGTGGGTCGCGCTGAACACGGTCACGATCGGGATGGCGTCGGTCGGCATCGGCCTCGGGCTCGCGCTCGCCTGCGAGTGGGGACTGCGGCTGCCGGGCACGCCGGTGCTGCTGTTCGCGTGGCTGGCGGGCGGCCTGCTGATCTCGACCGTGCCGTTCAGCCTGCTCGGCTCGCTGCTCGGCAGCGGCGGCGGCAGTGACGGCGGTGGCGGCGGTGGCGGTTCGGACGGCTCGGCCGCGCCGTCCTGGGAGATGGCGCTCATCACGGTCGGGTTCGCCGGCATGGCCGTCGGCGTGGCGATCGCCCTCCCGATCTACCTGCGGGAACGCTGGCCCGCCGCCCTCACCGGACGCGTCGCCGCGCTCCGCACCGCCCGTCCGCCGTGGGCCGTGATGGCGGCGACCGGAGTGATCGCCGCCATCGACCTCTACTGGGCCTGCGGCGGCGGGCTCGCCACCAACCCCCGCCACCAGGGCGGACTGGACACCTCCGGACGCGTCCTCGCGATCGGCGACGCGTTCTGGTCGCTGGCCGGCGCGTGGAGCGCGTGGACGCTCGCCGGACACGGCCGACGGCTGCCGCTGTGGCCTCCGGTGGCGGCGGGGTTCGTGGCGTCCGGGTCGCTCGCGGGCTGGGGCGCGTGGCGGATGCCGCTCGTCCTGATCCGTCCGGGCGGCTACCAGCCCTACGAGGCGCCCCTGGCCGCCGCCGCGCTCGACGCGGTGAGCGTCGGCGCGGGGGTCGGCCTGGCCCTCCACCTGGTCAGGGCCGTGCGGAGGCGAAGTAGTGCCCCGCGTCCAGGTCCGCGATGAGCCCGGGGGCGGCGGGCTCCCAGCCCAGCAGCGCGCGGGTCTTCGCACTGGACGCCGGGAGGTCCGCCGAGAAGAACATCCCCAGGAAGCCGAAGTGGGCCGGGGCCTCCGCGACCGGGACGGACTTCACCGGCACGTCGAGGTGCCGCCCGAAAGCCTCGGCGATCTCCCGGACCGGGACGCCCTCGTCGTGGATGGCGTTCAGGCGCGACCCCGCGGGCGCCTTCTCGAGGGCGAGCCGGAACAGCCGCGCCGCGTCCAGCCGGTGGACGGCCGGCCACACGTTCGCGCCGTCACCGGGATAGGCCGAGACGCCCTTCTCCCGCGCGATGCCGATGAGCATCGGAACGAACCCGTGGTCCCCTTCACCGTGCACGGTCGGCGGCAGCCGGACGACGGACGTCCGCACGTTCCGGTCGGCGAGCGCGATCGTGGCCTCCTCGTTGAGGAACCGGGCGTGACCGAACGCGCCGGGCGCGCTGCGGCTGTCCTCGGTCGACACCTCGCCGGGCGTGGAGGCGAGCCCGGCCGCGATGACCAGCGGACGCCCGGACCCGGCGAGCGCCTCGCCCATCGCCGCGATCGCCTGCCGGTCGGTCCGGATGTTCTCCTCGTAGCGGGTGAAGTCGTGGATGAACGCGGTGTGGACGACGCCGTCCGAGGCCGCCGCTCCCTCACGCAGGACGTCGAGGTCGTCGAGCGAGCCGCGCAGCACCTCGGCCCCGGCCGCCTCGACCGCCGCCGCGGACGCGTCGGACCGGGCCAGCCCGACCACCTCGTGCCCGGCCTCCAGCAGCTCGCGGACCGTGGCGCCGCCGATGAAACCTGATGCGCCCGTAACGAAAACACGCATGACCGAAACTCCTGAAACCGATGGGGACCCGGCCGATCGGCCGGTGCTCCAACACTGCGCCCTGCGCTCACCGCGCGTCCAATGACGCTTCCGCACCGCGCAATACGAAACCCGTATCACCACAGCTCGGACTCGCAGCCGTCCGGCCAACCCAGGGCCGGACGGCATACGCTCTCCACATGGCCGAACCGACGTCCCCGACGGATCTCGATCTGCGACTCGTCCGCTGCTTCACCGTCCTCGCCGAGCACCGGCACTTCGGCCGCGCCGCCGCGCACCTGCACCTGACCCAGCCGTCCCTGAGCAGGCAGATCCGCCGCCTCGAACGCGACCTGGGCGCCCGGCTCGTGGACCGCACCCCGCAGGGCAGCCGCCTCACCGAGGCGGGCGAGACGTTCCTGCCGCTCGCCCGGTCCCTGCTGCGCTCCTCCGCGCAGGCCGTCTCCCGGACGAGGGCCGCCGCGCGACCGAGCCGCATCACCGTCGGCTACTCGAACGGGATGATCGTCACCGCGGCCGTCCGGGAACTGCGCCGGCTGCACCCGGACGCGGAGGTCCACGCCGTCCACGTGGAATTCACCGACGGGCGCGACGCCCTCGTCGACCACCGCGTGGACGCCGTGGTCTGCCGCCTGCCCTTCCGCACCGAGGGCCTGCACGTGACGGTCCTGTACGACGACCCGCTCGTCGTGCTCGTCCCGCTGGACCACCGCCTCGCCGGGAAGGAGAGCGTCACGCTCGACGACATCGCGGACGAGCCGTTCCCCCGGATCCGCGACGCCGACCCCGAGTGGAGCGCCTACTGGCGGCTCGAACCCCGCCCGGGCGGCCGCCGCGTCCCCGACGGCCCCTACATCGACCACCTGGAGGACAAGTTCGAGGTGGTCGCCTCAGGGCAGGCCATCGCCGTCTCCCCGAGAGGCCGCGGAACCACCCTCCGCCCCGACCTCGCGGCCATCCCCCTGGAAGGCGTCGAACCCAGCCACGTCGTCCTCGCCACCCGAGCCGACGACCGCAGCCGCCTGGTAGCCGACTTCCGCAAGTGCGCCCAATCCCTCATCCCCCCAAAAGAAACCCCCCAATAACCCGCCGGTCCGGCCGGGTGCTCAGGAGGACGCCTCGTCGGCGGGGGTGGTGAGGGCGGTGGCGGGGCGGTGGATTTTGGTCAGGGCGGTGAGGAGGCATTGGCGTCGGTGAGCCAGAGCCGGGCGAGGCGCTGGTCGCGGTCGTCGCGGCGGCGGGTGAGCAGGCCGGCGGCGCTCGTCCGCCCCGATCGGCCCCGGACGTCACGCGCCGATCGACCCCGCCGACATCGCCGCCGTCGCCGCGCTCGTCCTGACGTCGGACGGTCACGAGGGACGGGAGTACATCCTCACGGGGACGAGCCGCTCACGCTCGCCGAGCAGGTCGGGATCCTCGCTGCGGCGGTCGGACGCGACATCGACGTCCGCGCGGTGGCCACTCCGGAGGATGCGGTCGCGTCCCGCTTCCCGAACGGCGCGCCTCCGGCGCTGGCCGACGCGATCGTCGAAGGGTTCACCCTCATGCGCGCCGACACGAGCGGTTTCCGTGCCGAGACCGTGGAGCGCCTGCTCGGTCGCAAGCCCCGCACCTTCGCCGACTGGTGCGCCCGCAACGCCGCCGCCTTCAGGTAGGCGGGCTCAGAAGGGAGTCGCTTCGGGGAGGGACGGGAGCGGACGCGCGAGGGCGGCTCTCGACCGGTGCGCGGATTCGGCGGCGCGGTGGTACGTCTCCAGGGCCTCGCGGAAGGCGGGGTCGGCGTAGATCCGGCCGTCGATCAGGCGGCCCCGGCGGGCCTCGATGACGGCCACCACGTCGTCCCCCTGGAGCGTTTTGTGGATTTCGAGGGCGTGGGCGACGGCGAGGACGGCGGCCCGGTCCTCGGTGAGGACGCGCTCCACTTGCGCCAGGAGCCCGGCCAGATGGTCCTCGATGCGGTCGGCGAGCTGGCGGCGCATCTCCCGCTCGGCGTCCTTGGCGCCCTTCGGGCCGCCGGGCGCGCCGACGCCGAGCTGGGTGGAGACGGCGTGGGACGAGACGGTCGAGCCCATGCCCCAGTAGCCCTCCATCAGCGACGCGACGCGGGTCGCCGACTCCAGGTCGCCCGAGACGCCGGACGAGCTGTCGCCGCCGAAGAACATGCGCTCCCCGGCGAGGGACGCCAGGGAGACGAGGATGTCGGCCTCGTACTCGCTGCGCCACTGCGTGAACTGGTCCTCGACCGGGATGGACGCGACCATTCCGAGGTACTCCGCGCCCTTCTCGATCGTCGCGACGTCGATCTCCAGGTGGCGCCGGACGCGGTAGGCGACGACGGCGTGGCACGCCTCGTGGACGGCCGTGGCGTGCCGTTCCCGGTCGTGGTACTCGACGCCCTCGGGCGGGCCGAGCGACTTCAGCTGCTTGGCCTTCATGACGTCCGCCCAGGTGATGACGGAGCGGTCGGCGCGGATCGCGGTGATCAGGGCCTCGTTCACCAGGTCCTTGATCGAGGCGCCGGTCGCGTAGGGGGTGATCGTCGCGAGCTTGTCGATCTCCTCGGCGGTCAGCTCGTGCCGGACGCGGCCGAAGTAGCCCTCGTAGGTGCGGACGCGCCCGGCCTTGGACGGGTAGCCGACCTTGTAGATCCGGTCGATGCGGCCGGGACGCAGCAGCGCCTCGTCCAGCGCCTCGGGCATGTTCGTCGCCATCATCACGAGGATGCGGTACTTCGGCGGCGGTTTCGGACGCATCCCCAGCAGCCGGCGGACGTACCGGTTGAGGATGCCGCGCGGTTTCTTCAGGCCCGAGAGCTCGGTGAGGAGGGCCTGGAGAGTTCCGGGATCACCGCTGCCGGCGCTGTTCATGCCGCCGCCCATGACGAACCGGTCCCGCCGGACGCGCGGGACCTCCTCCATCGTGCCGAGCGCGTCCCGCGCCAGTTGCCAGCGCGTGTCGGACGACAGGTACGCGACGCCGTTGCAGCCCGCCGCCTGGAACGCGGGGGAGCGGGACCCGGCCGGACGGCCGCCCGGACCGGCCTGCGCCAGCGCGCCGCGCCGTCCGAGCGAGTCCGCCTCGTCGAAGAACACGACCACCCCGCCGTACCGCAGCGCGAGTTTCCGGAGTTTCCGGAACAGCGACTTCACTTTCAGGATGCCGATGCCCATGAACATCTGGATGAACGCGCCGGGGTCCACGAACACGTAGGGGAGGCCGGTCTCGCCCGCGACGGCCTCGGCCATCAGCGTCTTGCCGGTCCCGGGCGGACCCCACAGCAGGATCCCGCCGGGCACGTACCCGCCCCGCGCCTCGATCTCGCCCGGCCGCTGGAGGAACACGATGTTCTCCCGGACGCGGTCGAGGACGTGGTCCTGCCCCCACACGTCGGCGAACCGCGTCTTGATGTCGTCCGGCATGTAGGTGTCCACGCCGCCGCGCGACAGGAACCAGAACATCCCGACGAACTGGATCGCGATGAAGAAGAACAGGAACAGCACCTGGACGAGCAGCGGCAGCGCCCGCCAGAGCAGCGCCGGGATCTGGAACAGCGCCTCCACCGGCGAGGTGTGCAGCATCTTGCCCGCGACCAGCGCGAACACCGCGAGCCAGCCGAGGACCAGCACCGCCCGCCAGGCCCGGAACCGCGTCCAGGGACGGAACCGGCGATGCGTGAACCGCTCGAACCCGCCGCAGATCCGGACCGTCCAGAACCGGTGGTAGCGCGCCGAGCGCTCACTGGCGAGGAAGTGCGCCTGGCGGACCAGCTCGATCCCGGCGAGCGCGAACACCCACCACGCCGTCCGCTCCTCGATCAGCGCCGCGTCCCGGAACGACTTCAGCGGGTCGTCCGCCATCGCCGCCCACACGAGCAGGAACCAGAGCGCCGCGAAGAGCAGCAGGTACCGGACGCGTTCCCACCACGTCTGCCGCGGACGCGTGACCCGCGCGCCCGGCGGCGTCGGCGCGCTCTCCGCCGAAGCGTCCGCTGACGGCGCCTCCGACGGCAGCGCGTCCTCGGACAGGGAGTCTCCCGGCGGCTCGCCGGCCGGACGGTCCGGAGGCGGGTGTTCGGGGGAGCGGCCGCGTCGGAAGATCATCGATGTTTCCTCACCGTGAAGGAGCGCGCCACCGCGTCGAGCTCGGCCGACCGGTTCCGGTAGCACCGGGCCGAGCAGCGGACGACCAGCTCGTACAGGCGGCCGTCGTCGCTGGCGTAGGTGGTGACGTCGAAGGTCTGGAGCAGCGCGAGCCGCCCGAGCCGGTAGTTGAACACCGACCGGACGCCGCGCAGCCCGCCGCCGGGCGTCAGCACCTGGTCGCGCAGCAGCTCGAACCCGGTGAGCGGCTGCCCCGCGTCCGCGGCCTGCTGCCGCGACTGGGCGGTCACCGGCAGGAAGGCGTCCCGCAGCAGGTTCAGCGAGATCTGGTCGCGGGTCTCGTCGCTGACCCGCCGGATCTGGGCGTAAACGAACGGCTGCTCGCCGCCGTCCAGCCCGAACAGGTGCGTCGCGTCCGCCGGACGGGTCGCGTCGTAGGCGACCGACCAGCTGACCTGCGGGCGGGCCCGGGCCGCCGCCGAGTCGGGATCGTCGCCGGAGAGCAGCTGGTCGAGGTCGTGCTGGCCGATCCGGTTCCAGCCCGCCGGCACCTTGAAGTACGTCCGCTCACCGGAGTTCTTGACGTAGGTGTAGCGCGGCGATCCGCAGCCCGTCACGGCGAGCAGCAGCAGAGCGGCCGCCGCCGCCCCGACGGCGAACCGCCCCGCCGAACCCCGCCCGGCCGGCCCGCCACCCGCCACGCCTCCCGCCCTGCCTCGCCCCGCCCTGCCTCGCCCCGCCCTGCCTCGCCCCGCCCGGCGCGCGCTGCCGTGCGTCCGGTCTCGCGCCGCATGGTGCGCGGCACGTCGGGTCCTGCCCTGCGCCCGGACGCGTGGCGCATCGCGCGCCGCGCTTCGAGCACTGCCTCGCGCCATGGCATCTCCGCGGATGCTCGATGGAGGGGTCGTTCCAGAATAGGCGAGGCGCTCCGGAAGAACACCCTTGAAAATTGCCCGGGCATTGCGGTTCCCGGGCAGCGCGAAGATCGGCGTGGCGGGCGGGCCGGTCGTCCGGACGCCGGGGCGGGCGCTCCCGATACCGGCAGAATCCAGGTTCCCTTCAGTGAATACCGATCGGTATCCGAATTTCCGCGACCGCCCGCCGGACGGGTGAACGCGGAGCGTCATCCATCCGCCGGACGGCGTCCGTTCATCTCGATGACGCGATCGTGTTCAGAAAGGCAGTACCGCGCGCGTTAACACGTTTGTCAAGGCACCTCCGCCGCGTCCGACGGCAGCGTGACAGGGTCGCCGACACGCGCAGCGACGGCCGGGACACCCGCCGGAGTGGTTTATTGGACGCCACATCCGTCACACGCGTGCCCCCGAAGCGACCCGAATCACGCGCGCCATGAATTTCTGCCCGCTCCGGATGTCCGCCGCAGGTTGTTTACGGAGGCCCTTATTTCGTGCCGTCGTCCTCATGCGGCCACTCGTTTGCGTGCGCCTTTACCGGCGTGCGTACGATGCGATCGGTTTCCAATTCCGTGATTCGCGTGGACGGGAAGGCGGTCATCCGAAATGCATTCAGCCTCCGAGATTCCGCGCGCCGCCGCCGTTTCCCCCGCCGCCGGCGAGGGGGAATCGCCGGGCGCGGAGCTGGCCGCCGCCTTCGATTCCGAGCGCTTCCAGCGCGCCGCCGAGCAGGCCGCCCGGCTGCTGCGCCGGCATCTCGACGACCGGTCCGTCCGCGGGCTGGAGCTGGTCGAGCCGACCGCGCTGGCCAAGACCGCGCGCGAGCTGATGACGACCGAGCGCGACCGGGTCGCCGAGTTCGACGAGACCCGGCTGAACCAGATCCTCGACCTCTACCTCGCCACCGGCATCCAGGTGCACTCGCCCGGCTACATGGGACGCCAGTTCTCCGGACCGGTCCCGCTCGCCGCCGTCGTGGACCTGGTCGGCTCGGCGGTCAGCCAGCCCAGCTCGTTCTACGAGGCCGCCCAGCTCCCGAAGGTCGCCGAGCGGCTCATGGCGGCGGAGCTCAACCGGTACATCGGCTGGGACCCGGACCGGTTCGCCATGGTCACCACCTCCGGCGGCTCGCTGGCCAACCTCACCGCCATGCTCGCCGCGCGCGGGCGCGCCTACCCCGGCCTCTGGACGCACGGCGCGGCCGGATTGCACGGCGCGGCGGGGGCGGGCGGCAGGCCGGCCGTCGCGCTCGGCACGGAGGCGCACTACAGCGTGGCGCGCGCCGCGGGCGTGCTCGGCGTCGGCGAGGAGCAACTCGTCCGGCTCCCGGCGGACCGGCGCGGGCGCATCGACGTGGCCCGCGCCGAGCGGGAGCTGGACGCGGCGCGGCGGCGCGGGCTGGACGTGTTCTGCCTGGTCGCCTCGTCCGGGACGACGTCCATGGGCGCGTTCGACCCGCTGCCGGAGCTCGCCGCGCTGACCCGCCCGCGCGGGATCTGGCTGCACGTGGACGGCGCGCACGGCGCGAGCCTGCTCGTCTCCGGACGGCACCGGCACCTGCTGCGCGGCGTCGCCGAGGCCGACTCGCTGACCTGGGACGCGCACAAGATGATGTTCGTCCCGGCCGCCTGCACGCTGCTGTTCTACCGGGACGGCGAGGCCGCGCGCGGCGCGTTCCGGCAGCGCGCCAGCTACGTCTTCGACGACGAGCCGGACCCCTACAGCGCGCTGGACAGCGGCGACCGCACGCTGGAGTGCACGAAGCGTCCGATGATCATGCCGCTGTGGACGCTCTGGGCGCTCTACGGCCCCGCGCTGTTCGAGCGCAAGCTCGACCGGCTCTGCGCGACCGCGCGGCTCGCCCACCGGATGCTTCGCGACGAGCCCGACTTCACGGTGCTGCACGAGCCCGAGGCGAACATCCTCTGCTTCCGCTACGAGCCCGCGCGCCTCGGCCGGACCGAGACCCACCGGCTCCAGCTCGCGATCCGCGACCGGCTGCGCACCGCGGGCCGCTTCTTCATCTCGAAGGTGAACGTGGACGGCGTCGCCGCGCTCCGCCTCGTGATCATGAACCACCGCATCGACGCGCCGCACCTGGCGGCGCTCATCGAGGAGACCCGCGCCACCGGACGCCGCGCCCTCTCCGAAGCGATCGCCCCGAAGCCCCCCACACCCCCCGCCCCCCGCACCGACCGTGACCGCCCGGACGATCGCGTCGGCCGCGACGGCTGTGCCGGTCTGGACGGTCGCGCCGGCCACGACGGCCCTAAGGGGCACGCCGGCTTGGACGGCCGCGGCGGTCTGGACGGTCGCGCCGACCGTGCCGACCGTGCCGACCGCACCACCCGCGCCGAGCGCGACGGCTTGGACGATCGCGTCGGCCGCGACGGCTGTGCCGGTCTGGGCGGCCGCGCGGATGACGACGGGCGGGGCGGGCGCGCGGACGGTGACGGATTCGTTGGTGGCGGGGCGTAGGGAGCTTCGAGCGTCCGCAAGAGCCCTGAGGGTCCGGGACGTCCGGACGGCGAGGGGTGTCCGAACGAGAGGAGGAGACCGTGACGACGATGGTCGAGCTCGACCGGGACTCCGCCGCCGCGATCGCGGCGCGGCTGATCCCGGAGCGGGAGCTGCGGCCCCGGTCGGTGGACGAGGTGGCGGCGCTGCCGCCGTTCGCCGCCAAGCTGGAGGAGTGCGGACGGCTCGTCGGCGTGCCGTACTGCGAGGCGCCGGCCGCCGTCCAGGACGCGCTGGTGCTGCGGCGGCTGCGGCAGATCGTCAACACCGTCCTGCTCAACCCGCTGTGGCGGGAGCGGCTGCACCACTTCGGCGTGACCGGCCCCCCGGACACGCTCGCCGACTGGGAGAGCATCCCGCTCTCCGACCGGACCGTCCAGCGGGACATGTTCATGGGCGCGCGGGCGGGCATGGTCGTGCCGATCGAGCGCGGCGGGTTCCAGGTCGTGGCGAGCGGCGGCACCGGCGACGGGATGCCCCTGGAGATCGTGTACTCGCTGCGCGAGCTGCGCGACACCTACCGGATCGCGGGCGCGTTCATGGGCGCCTACCAGCTCGCCCGCTACCTGCACGGACCCGGGCCGCGCTGGCTGTCCACCACGCTCGCCGACTACCAGATGTGGAGCAGCGGGACGATGGTCGGCGGCGTCCTGTCGCGGGTGCCGGGCGTCAACTACATCGGGGCGGGGCCGGTGACGCCGCCCGTCCTGGCGCACCTCTTCTCCTATCCGGGACCGAAGGCGGTGATGGGCATCACCGCGAGCATCGGCATCCTCGGCGAGATGGGCGCGGCGATGCCGGCGCCCGCGCGCGAGAGCCTCCGCGTCGCGATGTACGGCAGCGGGCTCCTGCCGCAGCGCAAGCGCACCGAGCTGGCCGCCGTCTACCCGAACGCGTCGGTGCTGAGCTACTTCGCCGCCACCCAGGCCGAGTGCGTCGGGCTCCAGCTCGACCACACGCGGCCCGAGCTCGCCGCCGTCCCCGGCCTGCACCTGGTCGAGATCGTGGACGAGCACGGACGGGCCGTCCCCGAGGGCCAGGAGGGCGAGCTCGTCGTGACGCGCCTGCACGCGCACGAGACGCCGCTGCTGCGCCTCAAGCTCGGCGACCGCATGATCCGGCGCGGTCCGACGGACGGCCCGGGCCCGCGCACCGCCCGGTTCGAGTTCGCCGGACGCAGCGGCGACGTCCTGCACCTCAACGACAGCCAGTACTCGGCGGCCCTCGCGTACGCCGCGCTGCGCGACGAGCTGCGCGCGGCGGCCGGGATCGACCTCGACCGCGACGCGCACGACGTCCAGTTCGTGAACCACCGGGAGAGCCGCGTGCTGTGCCTGGTCGTCGCGGTGGACGACGCCGACGGGCGGACCGCCGAGCTGGACGCCGCGCTCGGCCCCGCGGGCCCGGCCCGCCTGTTCACCGCCGCCCTGCCGCGCGCGCTCTCGCTCTTCAACGACCGCGAGGCCACCCCCGAGACGATCGAGCGTTCCGGCTACGGGTTCCGGCTGCTGTTCGTGCCGCGCGCCTCGCCGGAGATCGAGCGGACCGCGGTCGGCAAGGTCCCGCTGGTCCGGGACCGCACCTGACCGTCCGCGCCGCCCAGTTCCCTGCTTCGAAACAGCCCCCCTTCGAAACAGCCCTCCTCCGAAACAGCCCTCCTCCGAAACAGGCCCCCTTCGAAACCCTGCCCCGACACAGACGGGAGACGTAGTGAAACCCAAGGTCAGCATCGTCGTCCTGGTGGACGCCGTCGGAGCCCTCTCCGACGGGACGCTGCACAACGGCAACCTCTCCATGGTGGACGACAGTCCGCTCCAGAACCCGCTCGGCAGCCGCAACCGCGGCACGCCCGACCTGGTCACGGTCGTCCGGCCGGGACAGGTCGTCCAGTGGACGCCCATCGCCGTGGACGTCCAGACCCCGGTCGAGATCCAGAACATCGAGTTCCTGAGCACCCCGGCGCCCGCGCAGCAGCCCACCGCCGCCGCGCCGCCCGGCTACGCGCCGCAGCCGGGATACAGCGTCCAGCCCGTCTACGCGGGACAGGCCGCGTCCGGCGGCCCGAGCACGCCGCTGGCGCCGTCCGCGCAGGCCGCGCTCGCGGGAGCCCCCGCCTACGCGGCGCAGGGCGCTCTGCCGTCCGGAATGGCGGCGACCTCCGGAACGGCGGCGGCCCCCGGGACGGCGGTCTCCGGGACGGCGGCCGAGAACGGGACGGCGTTGGGGCCGGTGGCCACCGCGTCCAACGGGTTCGAGAACCACGACCTGCTCACCTGGGAGGGGTTCGTGCCGTTCACCATGGCGTTCGGCGTCCCCTACCGGTACCGGCTGACGCTGCGGATCCACGACGGCGTGCACAGCGTGATGTCCATCGACTCGCCCGCGCTGCTGCGCGGCTGAGCCCCGGGAGGCGCACTCATGGCCCAACAGCACGGGATCATCCTGATGATCGACGTCGAGAACGCACTGCGGACGCGGTCCCTCGACGGCAACGCGTACTGGTTCGACAACATGCGGTTCCTCGGCTCGACCGGGCAGGGCACCGCGAACCTGGTGACGATCGTCCCGGGCACCTACTACATGGACGGCTCGCAGGCGACCGAGCAGGTGCTCAACTGGCTGCCCGCGGCGCTCGGCGCGATCCCGCCGACCGTCCCGCGCAACTACCACGTCGAGCAGGCGCGGCGTAGCGAGCAGGCGGCGCTGCGCGAGCTGCGGGCGCTCGCGAGCGGGTCCGGCGGGTCGGGCGCGTCCGACGGGGGCGGGACGGCCGGCGCGGCGCCCGCCACCACGGGCGCGGAGGTCGAGCGGGTCGCGCGTCAGGTCGGCGTGCGGGCGCGGCGTCCGCGCAGCAGCCGCAGCCTCGGCACCGGACAGGTCCTGGACGTCATGGGACGCGTCGCCGGAGCCGACGCCCCCGCCGCCTACGACTACCCGACGCCGGTGATCACCGGCATCACCGGCCCGGCCGTGGAGGAGAAGGTCATCTACCCGGCCCAGTACGGCTCGCCGGACATGGTCTACGACGGCTGGTACTGGGCCGCGACCGTGGACACCAGCCGTCCGGGCACCTACGCGTACACGATGCACGTCCAGCTGCACCAGCTGCACCAGGACGACGGCGAGCTGGTGTGGGAGCCGGTGGACGTGGAGTGCGGGTCGAGCCTGAAGGTCATCAAGGACCCGAAGCGGAACGCCTTCACGGGGGCGGGCGTCGGGACGCTGCCCCTCCCGCCCGTCCCGCCCGCGCCGTCCGTCCCGACGTCGCCCTGACCACGCCCCGACCCGTCCCGATCCCCGAACAGTGGAGGAGGCGTCATGCCCCCGAGGAACAGAACTTCGGAGCGCCGCTCCGTCCGGCCCGTGACGATCACCGCCGTCGTCGACCCCGTCGCCGCGCTGGCGTCCGGGCGCCTGGACGAGAACCTGTACCTGTACGACACCAACCGGACCTCCGGCTCCACCGGGTTCGGCACGCCGGGCCTGCGCACCCGCGTCCGCAAGGGCGACACGCTGCTCTGGAACGTCGTCCCGCTGGAGTGCGAGACCTACGTCTCGATCGCCGACGTCGAGATCGCCCGCGACGTCGCCGAGCCCGAGCGCCGCGTCTACCCCGGAACCGACATCGTGTTCTGGACGGCCACCGTCCGGCGCGACCTCACCGAGCCGGTCTCCTACCGGCTGTCCTTCCTGCTCGGAACCGTGGACAAGCCGTTCGTCCCGGACGCCGCCGCGCACCTGGTCGGCGCCATGGGCGACGGGAGGGGGACCCGATGAGCACGCAGTACGCCGCCGCCGACCTGTCCGGCCGGGGCCAGCTCAACTCGGTCCAGCTGAACGTGGTGACCCTCGTCGACATGGACCGGGCCGCCGCGACCGGCTCCCTCGAAGGCTGCCTCTGCATGATGGACAACAGCATCGGCGGCACCGGGCAGGGCACCGACCACGTGGAGACCGTCTGCAAGCAGGGCCAGGTCATCAATTGGATCATCCGCCCGATCGACATGCACAAGCGCCCGGACGGCACCTGGCCGCCCATGCCGAAGATCAACAACCTGGTCTTCCTGGACATCGAGAAGGGCGACGAGGAGGACGTCGCCGAGCGCCGCGTCATGACCGAGCTCAAGGTGTACGGCGGCCCGGACCTCATGCGCGACCCGTACACCGCCGTCTACTACTACTGGGCCGGCGCGGTCATGAGCACCGCCCCGCCGGGCGTGTACCGGTACCGGTTCGTCCTGGAACTGGAGAAGGAGCACGGCACCGACAAGCTCTACCTGAACACCGTCGCGCATCCGTCCCTGCGGATCCTGCCGGTGTGACCCGTCCGACGACGACGCGAAGCTGAGGAGGACCCATGCCGGACGCGCGGGTGGTGAAGGTCGGATCGGCCGTCTTCGGATCGGACGCCCCGACGGTGATCGCGGCGCTCCCCGAAGCCGCGTCCGCGGCGCCGCTCCGCGCCGCGGCGCAAGCTGCCCGCGCGGCGGGCGCGGACATCCTGGCAACCGTGGCCATGGCGCCGAGCGCAGCCGTCTGGGCGGGGCCTAGCGTCCCAACGAGGCCCGGCGTCCCGGCGGGGGCTGACGTCCAGGCGGGCGGGGACGTGCTGGCGGACGCGGGTGTCTTGGCGGAGCCTGGCGTTCCACCCGGGGCTGGCGTCCCGGCGGAGGCTGACGTCCAGGCGGCCGGGGACGTGCTGCCGGACGCGGGTGTCTCGGCGGAGCCTGGCGTCCCACCCGGGGCCGGCGTCCCGGCGGGGCCTGGCGTCCAGGTGGGCGGGGACGTGCTGCCGGACGCGGACGTCCTGACGGGCGGCGGCGTCCTGCCGGGCGAAAGCGTCCCGGCGGGGGCGAGCGTCCTGGCGGGGGCGCCCGCGCACGGCGCAACCTCCGCGGCGGTGCTGGGGCGGGTGGCGCGGGAGGCGGGACTGCCGCTCATGGTGGCCGTCTCGTCTCCCGAGGACGTCCGGAACGCCCTGCCCTGGGCCGACCTGCTGAGCGTGGCGGCCCCCGGACCCGAGCTGGTCCGGGCGGTCGCCGCCACGGGGCTTCCGGTCCTCCTGACCGGGAAGCCCGGCGACGACCCGTCCGCCGAGGAGTTCGACGAGGCCGTCCGCAACCTGGCGGACGCCGGTATCGGGGAGGTGGTGCTGGGGCTCGGCGCGACCGGGGCCGCCGAGGCCTGGGCGGTGCGCGAGCGGACCGGACGTCCGGTGATCCTCGACCTGCGCGGCCCGCGAGTGGACGCCGGACTGCTCGCGCCGCTCTCCCTGACGGCGGCCGGCGTCGGCGCGGACGGCGTCCTCGCGCAGATCACGGAGGACGGCGGGGTGTCCGCCGCCGACGTGCCCGCGCTGGCGTCCGTCCTCCCGCTGCTCCTCACCACCGCGGGGCCTCCTGCGGACGCGGCTCCACCGCCGAACGCGACCGCCGCACCGGCAGCCGAAGTCCCCGCCGTGGCGGCGTCCGCGCAGCCGGGGGAGGTGGCGCCGGACGGGGCGGGTTTCGGGCTCGCGGCGGTGCGGTCCCGGATGCGGCTTCTGGACGCGCAGATCGTGCAGCTGGTGGCGCACCGCCGGTCCCTGGCCCGGCTGGCGG
The DNA here is from genome assembly GCF_042652125.1 of Actinomadura gamaensis. Lineage (NCBI taxonomy): Bacteria > Bacillati > Actinomycetota > Actinomycetes > Streptosporangiales > Thermomonosporaceae > Actinomadura > Actinomadura gamaensis. The sequence goes on from NZ_JBHSIT010000003.1 coordinate 36,792, forward strand.
GCGAGGTCAAGCGGCGGGCCCGCGTCCCGGTGCGGGACCTGCGGCAGGAGGTCCGGGTGCTGGAGCGGGCCGAACGGCTGGCGCAGCGGCTGGACGCCGACCCGCACACCGTCGTCGCGATCTTCAACCTGCTCATCGACGACGCGGTCTTCGTGCAACGGCCGTACCAGGCGTCGCTACGAGCAGAGTCGGCGCGGACATGACCAGCGCAGACCTGCCCGGCGCGGACATGCCCGGGAGAAACGCCGCCGGCGGGAGTATGCCCGGCGCAGACATGACCCGCGCGGAGCTGCCCGGCGCGGACACGACCAGCGGAGACATGTCCGGCGCGGACGCGCCGGGTGCGAACGTGCCGGGTGCGGACATGGCCAGCGGAGACACGACCAGCCGAGACACGACCAGCGGAGGCATGTCCGGCGCGGACGTGCCGGGTGCGAACGTGCCCGGCGGAGACATGCCCGGCGGGAACACGGCTGGTGGAGACATGACTGGCGGAGACATGGCCGGGGCGCTGGGGGTCACCGTCGTGGGCGGGCCGACGACGGTGCTGGAGATCGGCGGGCTGCGGCTGGTCGTCGACCCGACGTTCGACCCGCCGGGCGAGTACCCGTTCGGATCGGTGACGCTGACCAAGACCGCTGGCCCGGCCCTGTCGCCCGCCGACCTCGGACGGGTGGACGCGGTGCTGCTGAGCCACGACCAGCATCCGGACAATCTCGACACGCTGGGGCGGGAGTTCGTACGGGCCGTCCCGGTGACGCTCAGCACCGTCGAGGCGGCGGCACGGATTGGAGTGACCGCGCTGCCGCCCTGGTGGCGGCACGACCTCGGCGACGTGCCGGTGACCGCCGTCCCGGCGCGGCACGGTCCGCCGGGCTGCGAACGCCTCACCGGGACGGTGACGGGGTTCGTGCTCGGGGGATCCGGCGGACTGCCGACCGTGTACGTCAGTGGGGACAACGCGTGCCTCGATCACGTCCGCCGGATCGCGGAGCGCTTCCCGAGGATCGACGTCGCGGTGCTGTTCGGCGGGGCCGTCCGGACGCCGGGGCTCGACGCGAACCTCACGCTCGACGCCGCGGGACTCGTCGAGGCGACCCGCATCCTCGCCGCCCGGCACGTCGTGGCCGTCCACTGCGACTCCTGGTCCCACTTCACCGAGGACGCGGCGGACGTCCGGGCTGCCTTCGACGCCGCCGGGATGTCCGGTCGGCTCGCCCCGGCCGAGCCCGGCACCCGTCTCCAGCTCGCCTGAACGGCGCCAGTTCGTTTGAGCGCCGCAGGATCGTTTGAGCAGGGCGGGATCACTTGAGCGCTGCGGGTGTTCGTTTGTGCGGTGAGAGTTCGTTGGCGCCGGGGCGAGTTCGTTCGAAGAGCCGAAGGTTCGGTCGGGCGGCGGGGGATTGTCTTGTTTGCGGGGGCTGGTTCGAAGGTGGCCAGGACGTTCGTATTTCTCGTGGTTCGGGCGGGGTGTCCCCTAGGGTGGTGCGGTGAGCGACGAGAGCACCCGATCCCTGCGCGTGATGGTGGTGGACGACCATCCGATGTGGCGCGACGCCGTGGCCCGCGACCTGGCGGAGGCCGGTCACGAGGTGGTCGCCACGGCCGGGGACGGCCGGACCGCGCTGCGCGTGGCGGCCGCCGCCCGTCCGGAGGTCGCCGTCGTGGACCTCCAGTTGCCCGACATCAGCGGCGTCGAGGTGACGCGCGGGCTGGTCGCGGCCGACCCGCCCGTCCGGGTGCTGGTGCTGTCGGCGAGCGGCGAGCAGCAGGACGTGCTGGAGGCGGTGAAGGCGGGCGCGACCGGCTACCTGCTGAAATCCGCGGCCCGCGAGGAGTTCCTCGCCGCCGTCCGGACGGCCGGGAACGGGGACGCGGTGTTCACGCCGGGCCTCGCGGGGCTCGTCCTCGGCGAGTACCGGCGGCTCGCGGCGGCCCCGGCGCGGCCGGACGGCGGCGACGACGGCACGCCCCGGCTCACCGAGCGCGAGACCGAGGTGCTGCGCCTGGTCGCCAAGGGCCTCACCTACAAGCAGATCGCCGAGCGGCTCGTCCTTTCGCACCGGACGGTGCAGAACCACGTGCAGAACACCCTCGGGAAGCTCCAGCTGCACAACCGCGTCGAACTCGTCCGGTATGCGATCGAGAAGGGCCTGGATCGCGAGTCCTGAGCCGTCCGGACACGTTATGGTCTAGACCAATCGAATGCCGGGCGGCGGCTCCGCCGCGCACTAGGCTGACGGTGTCGAGACCAGCGGATAGTCCTGTCGGAAGGTGAGGGAATGCGCGTCGGAGTGCTGACCGGGGGCGGGGACTGCCCCGGCCTGAACGCCGTCATCCGCGCCGTGGTGCGCAAGGGCGTCAAGGAGTTCGGCTACGAGTTCGTCGGCTTCCGGGCCGGCTGGCGCGGGCCGCTCGAAGGCGACACCATGGCCCTCGACGTCGAGGCGGTGCGCGGCATCCTGCCGCGCGGCGGGACGATCCTCGGCTCCTCGCGGACCAACCCGGTCAAGGTCGAGGGCGGCATCGAGCGGATCAAGGACAACCTGGCCGGGCTCGGCGTGGACGCGCTGATCGCCATCGGCGGCGAGGACACCCTCGGCGTCGCGAGCCAGCTCTACACCCACGGGGTCAACGTCGTCGGCGTCCCGAAGACGATCGACAACGACCTGAACGCCACCGACTACACCTTCGGCTTCGACACCGCGGTGAACATCGCGATGGAGGCGATCGACCGGCTGCACACCACCGCCGAGAGCCACCACCGCGCGCTGATCTGCGAGGTCATGGGCCGGCACGCGGGCTGGATCGCGCTGCACGCGGGGATGGCCGCGGGCGCGAACGTGATCCTCATCCCGGAGAAGCCGTTCGACATCGACGAGGTCGTCTCCTGGGTCGAGTCCCGCTTCAAGACCCGGTACGCGCCGATCATCGTGGTCTCCGAGGGCGCGCACCCCAAGGACGGCCAGATGGAGCTCCAGACCGGTGAGAAGGACGCCTTCGGGCACGTCCGGCTCGGCGGCATCGGCCCGGCCCTCGCCGCCGAGATCGAGAAGCGCACCGGCAAGGAGGCCCGCGCCACCGTCCTCGGCCACATCCAGCGCGGCGGCACCCCGACCGCGTTCGACCGGGTCCTCGCCACCCGCTTCGGCCTCCAGGCGATCGACGCCGTCCGGGACGGCGACTACGGCAAGATGGTCTCGCTGCGCGGCACCGACATCGTCCGGGTCGGCCTGGACGAGGCGACCGCCGAGCTGAAGACCGTCCCGCTGGAGCGCTACGCCGAGGCCGAGGTCTTCTTCGGCTGACCCGCCCTCCCGACGCCCGACGAGTGATCGCCGACGCCCCGGAGCCCACACGGCCCGGGGCGTCGCCGCGTCCGCGGCACCATCGCCGGGTCTGCGGGGGCGTCGGCGGGTCTGCGGGGGTGTCGGCGGGTCTGCGGGGGTGTCGGCGGGTCTGCGGGGGTGTCGGCGGGTCCGCGGGAGCGTCGCCGGGTCCGCGGCAGCGTCGCCGGGTCCGCGGCAGCGTCGCCGGGCCCGCGGGAGCCTCGCCGGGCCCGCGGGAGCGTCGCCGCGTCCGCGGGGAGGCGTCGGGTCCGCGGGGGCGCCGGGGTTGCGGGGTGTCGCCGGGTCCGCGGGTGAGGGGACGCGGCCGAGGGGGAGGGGCACGTCCGCGAGGGAGAGAACGCGGGCGACGGGGAGGGAGCGCGGTCGAGGCGAAGGTCGGGAAGAGAATCTCTGGTCGCGGCGTTGGCGTTCCTGGGCCACACTAGAAGTTCGGCCCTTTCCCCGAATGTCGTCCCAGGAGGAAGCCGCATGTCCACGCTCGAGGCGCCGACCGTCGCCGTCCGGGAGAACGCGCCGGTCGACGGTGAACCGTGCGCGCTGCTGAAGCTGGGCGAGGTCGTCCTCAAGGGCAAGAACCGGGAGCTGTTCGAGAAGCGGCTCGCCGACAACGTCCGCACGGCCGTCCGCCCGATCGCGAAGGTGGACGTGATCCGCCGCCACGGCGTGTTCATCGTCCGCACCAAGGACGCCTCGGTCGAGCTCGTCGACCGGATCGTCCAGCGGATCTCCGACGTCATGGGCATCGTCTGGGTGCACCGCGCCTGGCGGGTCGGCAAGGACGTGGCGAGCGTCGAGCGCGCCGCGCTGGAGCTGATGGCCGACCGCGAGGGCAGCTTCGCCGTGCGGTCCAAGCGCCGCGACAAGCGCTTCCCGCTGACCTCCACCGAGCTGGACCGCCAGGTCGGCGGCAAGATCAACGACGTCTACGGCAACCCGGTCCGGCTGAAGAACCCCGACATCACCGTCTCGATCGAGATCGATCGCGACGAGGCGTTCGTGTTCTCCGGCGGCGTCCCCGGCGCGGGCGGCCTGCCGGTCGGGATGAGCGGCCGGGCCCTGGTGCTGATGTCCGGCGGCATCGACTCGCCGGTCGCCGCCTACCGGATGATGCGCCGCGGCCTGCGGGTCGACTACCTGCACTTCTCCGGCATGCCGTTCACCGGCCCCGAGTCGATCTACAAGGCGTACGCGCTGGTCCGCGAGCTGGACAAGTTCCAGGGCGGGTCCCGGCTGTTCGTCGTGCCGTTCGGCAAGGCCCAGCAGCAGATCAAGTCGTCCGGCGCGGACCGGCTCGCGGTGATCGCGCAGCGCCGCCTCATGCTGCGGACGGGCGAGCTGCTCGCGCACAGGATGCGCGGCGCGGCCCTGATCACCGGAGACGCGCTGGGCCAGGTCTCCAGCCAGACCCTCGCCAACATCACCGCCCTGGACGACGCGGTCGAGCTGCCGATCCTGCGTCCCCTGGTCGGCATGGACAAGTCCGAGATCATGGACCAGGCGCGGAAGATCCGCACCCTGACGATCTCCGAGCTGCCGGACGAGGACTGCTGCACGATGCTCGCCCCGCGCCGCGCCGAGACCCGCGCCAAGATCGACGACCTCCGCCAGATCGAGAAGCGGCTGGACGTGAACGAGCTCGCCGAGCAGCTGGTCGAGAGCGTCCAGGAGCACCGCCCGGTCTACGGCGACGCCTGACGACCGCGACCCCGACCCCGACCCCGACCCCGGCTGGCCGTTCTTCGCGAGCTTAGAAGCCGTCGAGATCGGTCGGACGGGGCGGTTCGGGGCCGTCCGGGCCCATGAGGGTGATGCGCTCGATCCGGACGATCCGGAACCGCCGTCCGGCGACCTCGATGCCGTTGCGGCGCGTGCCGTCGGCCATCAGGTCGGCCGCCGCCGTGTAGGCCGCGCGCTCGTCCTCGCCCGGGTCCTCGACGGCGGGCACGACGTGCCGGAAGTAGACGGCGAGGGAGTCGCGGGCGGCGCGCGGGCTGTCGTGCAGCCGCCCGGTCGGACGCCACGAACCGCCCGCCCGCTCGGCGACCGCGAACGCCGGGTTCATCGGCAGCGGCGTGAGGAACGCCTCCGACGCGGGCTCGGCCCCGGCGTGGGCCGCCGCGTCCAGGAGCTGGCACAGCAGCTCGGACGCGGCCATGTCGGGCGGGAGGCGGTCGTCGTCGAGCAGCTCGTACGGGCGCGGGGCGACCCGCCGGACGGTCGGCCGCGGGTCGAGGTCGCTCGGCCGCGGCGGCTCGGGCCCGTCCGGTCCGGACCGCACGAGCTGCTCGATCCGGACGATCCGGAACGTCCGCCCGGCGGCCCGGACCTCGTCGCGCGCGCCGATCCGCAGCTCGCGGGCGGCGGCCAGCAGGTCCCGGCCGTCCGGGCCGCCGGTGAGCGCGGCGCGGTCGCCGAGGTGGTCGGCGAGCAGCTCGCGCGCGCCCTCCGGCACCGGGTCGCAGGGCGTCACCACCTGCCAGCCGCGCTCGACCCGCTCGGCGGCGGTGAACAGCGCTCCCACCACCCGGAGCTCGGGATAGGCGTTGATGGCGCGGCAGGCGTCCGCCAGCATCACCGCGGCCACCGGATCGACGCGGTCGAGGTCCTCGGGGAACAACCGACCCCCGGCGTCCCCATCGCCCGTAGTCATGCCGGTCATCATCCTCGCGCGCACGGGCCGTGGCGAGTGGTTCAGACCATTTCCTTATGCGAAATCCCCCGAAGAGTGGCGTCTCGGATACCACGCCCCAAGTCGGACCAGGTCAGCCGTGCTCGGTTCGCCGGGCCGAAGATCGCCCCGAAGATCGCCCCGAAGATCGGCCCGAAGACCGGAACGGAACGACCAGGACGACCAGGCTGGCGGCCAGGAAGGCCAGCCCCGACAGCGCCACCGGCCCGAGGTGCTCGCCCAGGACGGCGACGCCCAGCACGGACGCGACGGCGGGCTCGGCGAGCGTGAGGGTCGTCGCCGTCGTGGCGGGCGTCGTGCGCAGCCCGCGCGCGAACAGCAGGTACGCGCCGCCGGTCGCGACCACGCCCAGGTACAGCGCGACCGCCGGGCCGGTGCCGGTGACCAGCCAGCCGGGCGAGTCCAGCAGCAGGACGGGCAGGGACGCCAGCCCGGCCAGCCCGAACAGCGCGGCGACCACGCACCGGTCCCGCTCGCCCCGCATGATCAGGACGGACGAGAGCGTCGCGTAGCTCGCGTACGCCAGGCCCGAGAGCAGGGCCAGGACGATGCCGAGCGGCTCGACGCCCGCGCCGCGCCCGCCGATCACCAGCGCGGCGCAGCCCGCGACGGCCCCGGCGGTCGCCAGCAGCCAGCGGGCGTCCGGCCGGGACCGCCCGGTGGCCAGCCCGATCAGCCCGGTGAACGCGGGCGAGCTGCCGATGGTGACGACGGTCGCGACGGCGACTCCGGTCCGTCCGGCGGCGACGAAGAAGGCCGTCTGGTAGACGATCATCGCGAGCGCTCCGCCGCCGAGCATCGGCAGGGCGCGCGGCGCGCGCAGCAGCCGCCGCAGGTCACCGCGCGCGGTGACGAGGACGACCCCGGCGAGCATCAGCCCGCCGAGCACCATCCGCAGCGCGGCGACCGACACGCTGGACGTGCCGTCCGGGGCGAACGTGCGGACGGTTCCGGTGGTGCCCCAGAACGAGGCGGCGAGCAGCACGTCGGCGGCGCCGCCCCTGCGGGGCCGGGTTCCGGACGTGGTGGCAGAGCGCGTCAGAGCAGGACGCAGGGACATGGAGAGAACGCTCCCGGTCTCGAAAACGGAGGGTGGCATCCGAGTTCGGGACGCGGGAGGACACGGGCCTGGCGCCGATCAGCGCCGAGCCCGGTCGTCAGGTCTCAGAAGGAGGTCGCCGCGCCCCGGTCAGGAGCGGGGCGGTCCACAGTCAGGGGTCCAGTACTCCACGTCCGCAGCATAACCCGCCCACCGACATGCCCCACACACGCCCATCTCCCACCGACATGCCCACCCGAGCGCGTTCCCCGCCGACATACCCCACGCATGCGCACCTGCCGCCGACGTGCCCTGCGCCCGCGCGCCTGCCGACGAGGTGCCCCACACGAGCGCGTCCCCTGCTGAGGTGCCCCGCGCTCGCGCGTCTGCGGCCGCGTGCTCTGCGCCCGCGCGCCTGCCGCCGACGTGCCCTGCGCCCGCGCGTTTGCGGCCGCGTGTTCTGCGCCCGCGCGCCTGCCGCCGACGTGCCTTGCCCCGCGCGTCTGCGGCCGACGTGCCTTGCGCCCGCGTGCCTGCGGCCGACGTGCTCTGCGCCAGCGCGTCTGCGGCCGCGTGTCTGCCGCTGACGGACTGTGCGCTCGCGCGCTGCCTGTCGGCGTGATCGGGGGGTTAGGCGGGGACGGCGTCGGGTTCGGTGGTGAGGGTGCGCCCGACGAGCGGCGGCAGGTCGCGGACGACCCTGGCGAGCTCGCGCAGGTCGCCGTCCACGAGGGCCTGCGGCCCGTCGCACAGGGCGGTTTCCGGGTGCGGGTGGACGTCGATGATCACGCCGTCCGCGCCGACCGCGATCGCCGCGCGGGTGAGGGGCAGGACCAGGTCGCGGCTGCCGCCCGAGTGGGACGGGTCGACGATGACCGGGAGGTGGCCGAGCCGCTGCGCGACCGGGACGGCGGAGATGTCCAGGGTGTTGCGGGTGGCCTTCTCGAAGGTGCGGATGCCGCGCTCGCACAGCACGATGTCGAGGTTGCCGCGCTGGGCGACGTACTCGGCGGCCATCAGCCACTCCTCGATCGTCCCGTTCATGCCGCGCTTGAGCATGACGGGCTTCCCGGCCTCCCCGGCGGCCTGCAGCAGCGCGAAGTTCTGGGCGTTGCGGGTGCCGATCTGGAGCATGTCGGCGTAGGAGGCGACGAGCTCGACGTCCGCGGCGTCCACGACCTCGGTGACCACGGGCATGCCGGTCTCGGCGCGGACGTCGGCGAGGATGCGCAGCCCCGCTTCGCCGAGCCCCTGGAACGCGTACGGGGAGGTGCGGGGCTTGAACGCGCCGCCGCGCATCAGGGTCGCGCCGGCCGCCTGCGCCATCTGCGCCGCGGCGAGCGTCTGCTCCGGGGTCTCGACGGCGCACGGCCCGGCGATCAGGGTCATGGTGCCCGGCCCGATCGGGACGCCGCCGACGCGCACGACCGATCGTTCGCGGTGGTTCTCGCGGCTGACGAGCTTGTACGGCGCCGAGATCCGGATGACGTCGCTCACGCCGCGCAGCGAGCGCAGGTTCAGCGTGCCGAACTGCTGGACGTCGCCGACCAGCCCGATGATGGTGCGCTCCACGCCCCGGCTGACGAACGCATCGCCGCCCGCCGTCTCGACCAGTGAGACGACGGCTTTGATATCCGTCTCGTTGGCTTCCGGAGCCATGACGATGACCATGCTGCTGCTGCCTCTCGTACGGGTGCGGGAGCCCGGCCGGATCCCGCGGAGAACTTTCCGGCGAAACGAAAAAGCCCCGGGCCTGTCTAGGCCCGGGGCTTCTCCGCTTGAGGTCTGTCAGCGCAACGTCTGGCAGACCAGCCGCCCGGGCTGGTCGAACCAAAAGAGATAGACGACGTTGCGCACGTGCTCACAGTAGCCCATCGGCGCGGGTGCAGGAGGCGAGGGACCCGAATATGGCTCAGCTCACGCCGGATGGCAGGATGGCCGCGTCATGTCGCCACCCGAGACACCGTCCGACGAGACCCCCGAGCCGAGCCCCGGCGCGACCGCGGCGGCGGACTCCGGGCCCGGCCCCGAGAGCCAGGGCGAGGAGCAGGCCGGGCGGAAGACGCTGCCCCCCGGGCAGTACGTCCCGCGCGGCTGGCCCGTCCTGCACTACGGGCCGGTGCCGAAGTTCCGTCCCAAGGAGTGGGATTTCCGCGTCTTCGGCGCGACCGCCACCGGCGGTCAGTACCGCTGGACGTGGGACGAGTTCGACGAGTTCCCGCGCCGTTCCGTCGTCGCCGACTTCCACTGCGTCACGAAGTTCACCATCCCCGACAACCACTGGGAGGGCGTCCCCGGCTCGGCGATCGTCGAGCTGGCCCCGCCCGAGCCGGACGTCACGCACGTGATGGTGTGGGCCGAGTACGGCTACAGCGCCAACATCCGCATGGGCGACTTCCTGGCCGACGGCACGATGTTCGCCACGCACCGCGACGGCGAGCGCCTGCCGCCCGACCACGGGTTCCCGATCCGCCTGGTCGTCCCGCACCTGTACGCGTGGAAGAGCGTCAAGTGGGTCCGCGCCATCGAGTACATGGTCAAGGACCGGCGCGGCTTCTGGGAGGAGCGCGGCTACCACAACGTCGCCGACCCGTGGCGCGAGCAGCGCTACTCCTACCAGGAGGACGAATCGGACGCTCCGCCCCTCTAACGCCACCTGCCATCTGCCGGCTGCGGTCGGCCGGCCGCTAACTGCGGTCTGCCGCCCGCTAACTGCGGTCTGCCAACTGCGGCCTGCTGCCGGTCCAGTCCCGGACCGGCGCGACGGCGAGGTGCGCGGAAGTGGTGACGTTCGCGGCGCGGGGACGTTACGTTAGGTCGTCATGGACGCACCGTCCGTGCTCGACGTCATGGGAACCGGATCGATGGCCGCCGTGGCGGCCGGATCGGTCGCCCTGTCACGGCTGCGCCGGACCCGGCGGCGCGGCTTCGCCAACCCGGCCGACGAGGCGACCTTCGCCACCCTGCACACGATCTCCCGCGCCTCGCCCGCGCTGCGCGCCGGGCTGACCAGCGAGTCGGCCCGCAAGGCCGCGCGGCACCTGCGCGCGCTCCTCGGCGCGGACGCCATCGCGCTCGTCGCGGCCCCGCCGGGGACGATCGCGCCGTCCGCGGCGTCCGGACGGGTCGCGACGTTCCTCGGCGTCGGCGCGGAGGACGATGCCGACGACGACGACCCGCTCTCCGCGGCCGTCCTGCTGGCGTGGGACGGCGTCGGCGCGGACGAGCACGCGTGCGACGCGACCCGGCACGCCCGTCCGGTGCTCGCCACCGGACGCCCCCGGGTCGTCGGCACGGACCCGCTCGCCTGCGACGACCCGTCCTGTCCGATCCGTGTCGCGGTCGTCGCGCCGCTCGCGATCGAAAGGCACGTGGTCGGGGCGCTCGTCGCGTACGGCCCGCAGCCGTCCGCCACGCGCGTGCGCGCGGTGGGCGAGGTCGCGCGATGGGTCGCGGGCCAGCTCGAGCTCGCCGAACTGGACTCCTCACGCGCGCGCTTGGCGGAGGCCGAGATGCGGGCGCTGCGGGCACAGATCTCCCCGCACTTCGTCTACAACTCGCTGACGACGATCGCCTCGTTCGTCCGGACGGACCCCGTGCGCGCGCGCGAGCTCCTGCTCGACTTCGCCGACTTCGCGCGCTACTCGTTCCGCAACCCGCGCGACTTCACCACCCTCGCGGACGAGCTGCGCTCCATCGACCGCTACCTGCTGCTGGAACGCGCCAGGTTCGGCGACCGGCTCCAGTTCAGCGTGGAGGTCGCGCCGGAGGTGCTCTCGGTGGCGGTGCCGTTCCTGTCGCTCCAGCCGCTCGTGGAGAACGCGATCAGGCACGGGATGCAGGGGCAGGCCCGCGACGAGTTCCGGATCCGCATCGTCGCCCGCGACAACGGCGCGGAGGCCGCGATCAGCGTCGAGGACGACGGCGTCGGCATGGACCCCGAGCGGCTCAGCCGCATCCTCGCGCCCGGCACCGGCACGCGGGACCGCTCCGGCCGCGCGGCGGGCGGCCCGCACGGCCGGGGCGGCGGCGCCGGCATCGGCCTCGCGAACGTGGACGAGCGAATGCGGCAGGTCTACGGCGACGAATACGGACTGACCGTCGAGACCGCGCTCGGCGCGGGCACGAAGGTGAACCTCCGCGTCCCGAAGTACCGTCCCGCCGCCTTTCCCGGCTGATCCGCGTGCCGTCCGCCGCGGAGCGCCGTGGAACCGCCGAACGTTACCTGGCGAAACCGATTGCGGACGGACGGTGAGGAGAGGCAAGGTCGTCTCATGCTGCGCGTGCTGGCCGTCGACGACGAGGTGCCCGCTTTGGAAGAGCTGTCCTACCTGCTGCGGGAGGATCCGCGGGTCGAGTGGGTGGGCGGCGCGGGCGACGCCGCGTGCGCCCTGCGCGACCTGTCCCGCATGCTGGTGGCGGGGGAGCGGCTGGACGCCGTGTTCCTCGACATCCGGATGCCCGGCCTGGACGGCCTCGACTTCACCCGCCTGCTCGCCGGGTTCGCCGCCCCGCCCGAGGTCGTGTTCGTCACCGCCCACGACGACTGCGCCGTCGCCGCCTACGAGCTCGGCGCGCTCGACTACCTGCTGAAACCCGTGCGGCGGGAGCGGCTCGCCGAGGCCGTCCGGCGGGTGGACGAGGCCGTCGCGCGCGCCCGCGCGAACGGCGACCCGGCCGCCGGCCCGGCCGACGCGGCGGACGAGGACGAGATGATCCCGGTCGAGCTCGGCGGCCGCACCCGGCTGGTGTCCCGCCGCTCGGTCACCCACGTCGAGGCGCAGGGCGACTACGTCCGGCTGCACACCGCCGACGGCAGCTACCTCGTCCGGATGCCGCTCGCCTCCCTCGCCCGCCGCTGGGAGGACTCGGGCTTCATCCGCATCCACCGCAGCACGCTCGTCGCGTCCCAGCACATCACCGAGCTGCGCTTCGACGGCGGCCGCGCGGCGGTCCAGATAGGCGACGAGCTGCTGCCGGTGAGCCGCAGGCACACCCGGGCCGTCCGCGACCTCCTCGTCCGCCGCTTCCGCCAAGCCGACCCCCCCGACTCACCCGCCCCCCGCCCCGACACGGCCCGCCCCGACATCACCCGTCCCGACACCGTCCGCGCTGAGGGCGGGCGTTCGGATGACGTGCGGTCTGATGCCGCGCGGGCCGATGCGGCGCGCCGCGATGTTGTGCGGCCTGACGCCGTCCGCGCTGACGGGGCGCGTCCGGATACTGCGCGTTCTGATGCTGCGCGTTCTGATGCTGCGCGTTCTGATGCTGCGCGTTCTGATGCTGCGCGTTCGGAGGGTGGGCGTGGGGGCGGGGATGAGTGAGCCGCGGCGGGTCGTCGTCGCCAGCCCTCGTACGCGGGCCGCGCGGTCGGGTGCGCCGCGGCCGGTCGAGGCGCCGTACGCGGGGCCGTACGGCGATCTCGACCACGACTGGAACATCACGGCGGACCTGGACGAGCAGACCGAACTCGGCGCGGTCTTCGTCCGGACGCTGGTCCGCGCGCAACTGCGCACCGCGCTCGGCACGGGCGGCCTCGTCCTGGCCGTGGTCGCCGCGCTGCCGCTGCTGGAGCTGCTGCCCGGCCTGACCCGCGGCCGGCTGCTCGGCCTGCCGCTGCCCTGGCTGGTCCTGGCCGCGGGGATCCAGCCGCTCTGGGTCCTCGCCGCGCACCGCCAGTCCCGGCTGGCCGAGTCCGCCGAGCGGGACTTCGTCCGCCTGGTGCGCCGCCCGTGACCGGCGCGGCGGTGGCCGCGGCGCTGTCGGTGCTCACCGTCGTGGCGGCGACCCTCGGCCTCGGGTCGCTCGGACGCCGGGGCGGGACGACGCCCGGCGACCTCCTGGTCGCCTCGCGCGGCGTGACGCCGCTCTGGAACGCGGCGGCCATCAGCAGCGAGTACATCTCGGCCGCGGCGTTCCTCGGGACCGCCGGGCTCGTGCTGGCCTACGGCACCGACACGCTGTGGCTCCCGGTCGCCGCGACCGGCGGGTTCGTGCTGCTCGTCGCGTTCGTCACCGCGCCGCTGCGGCGCTCCGGCGCGTACACGATCTCCGACTTCGCCGAATGGCGGCTCGGGTCGGTGGCCGTGCGCCGGACGGTGTCCGCGTGCGTCTGCTTCATCGGATGGTTCTACCTGCTGCCGCAGTTCCAGGGCGCGGGCGTCACGCTGCGGGTGCTGACCGGCGCGCCCGTCTGGGCGGGGTGGGCCGTCGTCGTCGCGGTCGCGCTCGCGCTGACGCTGTCGGGCGGGATGCGCAGCATCACCGCGGTGCAGGCCGTCCAGTTCTGGGTGAAGCTGCTCGCCGTGGCCGTGCCCGCGGTCGCGCTGCTGGTCCTGTGGCGGCTGGACGGCGCGGGCACCCCCGCCGGGCCGCCGGTCTTCGGCCGCGCGACGACGATCCGGGTGCAGACCGAGTCGGCCGTCCGGGTCTCGGCGGACACCGCGGTGACCGTCCGGGGCGAGCTGGACGGCGACCGGCACGACGGCGACCGGGTGGTGCTGTCGGCCGGGCAGCACACCGTGGGGGAGGGCGCGGAGCTGGTCTTCCCGCGGGGCGCGGCCGTCCCGCACGCGGCCCGGCTGCCGACGCGGTCGGGACGGCTGTGGTCCATGCCGTCCGAGCGCGGACGCGACCACGCGCTGTTCACGACCTACTCGGCGCTGCTGGCCGTGCTGCTCGGCACGATGGGCCTGCCGCACATCCTGATGCGCTTCTACACCAACACCAGCGGACGCGCCGCGCGCCGGACGGCCGCGATGGTGCCCGCCCTGCTGTCGCTGTTCTACCTGTTCCCGGCCCTGTACGGGACGCTGGGACGCCTCTACACGCCCGAGCTCCTGATGACCGGCGACACCGACGCGACCATCCTCACCCTGCCGCGCAAGCTCGCGCCGGGACTGTCCGGCTCGCTGCTGGTCGGGCTGGTCGCGGCGGGCGCGTTCGCCGCGTTCATCTCGACCACCTGCGGCGTCGTGGTCGCGATCGCGGGGACGATCTCGCAGTTCCTGCGCGGCGGGACGGGCAGCTTCCGCGCGGGCGCGGTGTTCGCCCTGGCCGTCCCGCTGTGCGTGGCGGGCTGCGTCGGGACGCGGAACGCCGCCGGCCTGGTCACGCTCGCCCTCACCGTCTCAGCCTGCTCGCTGTGCCCGCTGCTGCTGCTCGGGCTGTGGTGGCGCGGCCTCACCCCGCTCGGCGCGGGCGTCGGGCTGGTCTTCGGCGGCGGGCTCGCCGTCGCCGCGGGCGGCGCGGGCCTGTTCCTCGGGCCCCGGCACGGCTGGACGGCCGCGCTGCTCGCCCAGCCCGCCCTCGTCCTCGCCCCGGCGACGGTGGCCGTGATGGTCGGGGTGTCGCTGGCCTTCCCGCGGCACGTCCCACCGCGCGCCGGACGCGCGGTGGCGAGAATGCACCTCCCGGAAGAGTTCGTCGTCCACTGACGCCGTCCGGGGAGCGATCAGGACGACCGTTCGTCGTACAAGATCGACCGTTCGTCGTATGACTACGCTACGTATAACTCTGACTACGCACCGTTTACCGAATCCCGGCCTTCCCTAGCCCCGCCGCGTGACCTCTCACCTCTAGTGTTCTCAGTGTCACCGGGAAGCGACACCGTTCCCGGAGGACGCAAAGGCAACCACGGAGATCCGGCACTCGCCAGTCGAACGCCGGATCGCGCCAGAGGATCCCGTACCGGGGGGGTGGGATCCACTGGCCTACCGCTCGGGCGCCGCTGGACAGTCGGGGGGTTGTTCAGCGGCGCCCGAGCTCTTTACTTCCCGCCGTCGCGCAGGCGCTTCAGGGTGGCCACGTCCTCGGCGTGCGGGGCGGCGTCCCGGCCCGGCGTCTCGATCACGAAGGGGACGCCCGCCACCGCCGGATGGCGGAAGAGCTCGGCGAAGGCGGCCTCCCCGATGTGTCCCTTGCC
The DNA here is from genome assembly GCF_042652125.1 of Actinomadura gamaensis. Lineage (NCBI taxonomy): Bacteria > Bacillati > Actinomycetota > Actinomycetes > Streptosporangiales > Thermomonosporaceae > Actinomadura > Actinomadura gamaensis. Next base: position 51,794 of record NZ_JBHSIT010000003.1, read on the forward strand.
GATGTTCTCGTGGCGGTCCTTCTTGGCGCCGCAGACGTCCTTGGAGTCGTTGGCGTGGACGAGCTTGAGCCGGTTCTCGCCGACGGTGGCGACCAGGGCGTCCAGGGTCTGCTTGACGCCGCCGGGAGCGGCCAGGTCGTGGCCGGCGGCGAACGCGTGGCAGGTGTCGAGGCAGACGCCCAGCTTCGGATGGCGGTCGAGGGCGTCGAAGTAGGGGCCGAGATCCTGGACGACGGCGCAGAGCATGGCGCCCTGGCCGGCCATCGGTTCGAGGAGCAGGTCCGGACCGTCCTCGGGGATCTCGTCCAGCAGCGGCAGGACGTGCTCGCGGATCTGCGCCATCGCCGCGTCGTAGGTCTGGCTGACGGCCGAACCGGTGTGCACGACCACGCCCCGCGCGCCGACGGCCCGGCCGCGCCGCAGCGAGTGCCGGACGGTCGCGAGGGACTTCTCCAGCGTCTCGCCGCTCGGCGAGCCGAAGTTCACCAGGTAGGGCGAGTGCACGTAGACGGGGATGTCCTCGCGCTCGCGCAGGAGGGCGTCCTCCTTGGGGTTGCCCTCGGGCAGGGCCCAGCCGCGCGGGTTGGAGGTGAACACCTGGATCACCTCGGCGCCCATCTTCTCCGCGTACTTCAGCCCCCCGGTGGCGAGGCCCCCGGCCACCGGCACGTGCCCCCCGACGGGGCTCTTCTGAACGGTCATAGACCGTCCAGCCTAGCCGGGGTTCAGGGGCCCTTGACGACGGTGACGGTGCTGCCGCGACCGGCCTGGCCGCCGCCCGCGGGCCACTGCGCGCGGACGGTGTCGCCGCCGAAGCCCTGCACCTTCACCTTGAAACCGGCGTCCTCCAGGGCGCTGGTCGCGTCGTCCACCGAGCGGCCGGTCACGTCCGGGACGGGAAGCTGGTCGGCCTGGTCGCCGCCGCCGTTGCCGTCGCAGCCGAAGTGCCAGCTGCCGAGGTTGACCCAGCAGTCCTGCTTGTTGACGACCAGCGTGACCTTGTCGCCGCGGGACAGCCCGGTGCCCTGCGCGGGCTGCTGCTCCAGGACGGTGTCGGCGGGCTTGCCCTTGTCCTTGCGCTTGCGGGTCTCGACCTTCAGGCCCATGGAGCGCAGCGTGTTGACGGCTTCGTCGGCGCTGCGGCCGACCACGTCGGGCATGGTCATCCCGGTGCTGACGACGATGTCGACCGGACCGGCGTCGGGGGAGACCTTCGCGCCCGCCGCCGGGTCGGTGCGCAGCACCTTGTCCTTCGCGACGGTCTGCGAGGTGGCCTGCCGGACGTCGCCGACGGTGAAACCCGCGTCCTTGAGCTTGCTCCGCGCGTCGTCGAGCGAGGCGCCCGCCACGTCCGGGACGTTGCGGGGCGTCTTGCCGAGGGACGGCGTGAGCGTGATCGTCTGCCCCTTGGACACCCGCGCGCCCGCCGCCGGGTTCGACGCGGCCACGGTGCCCTTCGGCGCGCGGTCGCTGTAGGCGGCCTCGCCGACGCGGATGTTCAGGCCCTTGCCGCGCAGGTCGCGCTTGGCGTCGACGAGCTTCATCCCGACGATGCGGTCGGGGACGTGGTCGTACTGCCCGGACGTCTGCCACCAGACGGCCCAGCCGAGGACGACGGCCGCGACCGCGGCGACCGCGATCAGCGCGTACCGGCCGGTCATCACGCCGATCGCGCGGTCGACGCCGGTGCGGCGCGGCGGGACCTCGTCCGGCAGGGCGCCCGCTTCGTAGACGGCGGTCCGGCCGCCGCGCGCGTCGCCCGGTTCGCCGCCGGCGCCCGGATCCCCCGGGTTCTCCAGGACGGACGTGGGCCGCAGCCGGGCGTCCGCGATCCGCTGGTCGATGTCCGGGCGCAGGCCGCCCGCGACCTCCGCGACGGCGGCCAGGAAGGCGTTGGCGTCCTGGAACCGCTCGTCGGGCGCGTGCGAGGTGGCCCGCGTCACCAGGGCGTCCACCTGCGGCGGCAGCCCCTGGACGACCTGCGACGGCGGCGGGACGACCTCGTTGACGTGCTTGTAGGCGACCGCGAGCGGCGAGTCGGCCTGGTGCGGCAGCCCGCCGGTGAGCAGTTCGTAGAGCAGGATCCCGGCCGCGTACACGTCGGACCGGACGTCGGCGTGCCCGGACACCACCTGCTCGGGCGCGAGGTAGCCGACCGTGCCGATGATCAGCCCGGTCTTGGTCATCTTGCTCGCCGTCTCGGCCCGGGCGAGCCCGAAGTCGGCCACCTTGACCTGGCCGTCCTCGGTGATCAGGACGTTCTCGGGCTTGACGTCGCGGTGCACCATCCCGGCGCGGTGCGCCGCGCCGAGCGCGGCCAGCACCGGCTGGAGCAGGGCGAGCGCCTCGCGCGGGCCGATCCGGCCGCGCTCGGTCAGCAGGTCGCGCAGCGTCCGGCCGGGCACGTACTCCATCACGAGGAACGCGTGCTCGCCGTCGGTGCGCTGGTCGTACATCGCGACCACGTTCGGGTGCGAGAGCGCCGCCGCGGCCTTCGCCTCCCCGATGAACCGCGCGACGAACTCCTCGTCGGAGGCGAGGCCCGCGTGCATGACCTTGATCGCGACGACCCGGTCCAGCCGGACGTCGCGGGCCACGTACACCGTGGCCATGCCGCCGCGGGCGATCCGGGACTCGATGCGGTAGCGCCCGTCGAGCACCTGCCCGACGAGGGGATCTGCAACCGTGGTGTCCACGCGCCGAGTCTAAAGGCGCTTCCGGACCGATCTCATCAGCCGGGAGGATGAGCATCGATCGGACCGGAGGCTGATCCTTTTCGGAACCCCTGCCCCGAAAGGGCGTCTGACCAGCGAAAACATGCCGGTCGAGTCGTGCGTGGCAGGGGTTGCGGCGATCAGGACCGGGGTGCGGAGGCCACCGGCTCCGGGGCCGCAGGGGCGGGTGCGGCGGCCTTCCGGGGACGGCTGCGCGCGACCGCGACACCCGCCAGGCACAGGACGCCGCCGGCCAGCGCCCCGGCCACGGGAACCTCGCCCAGCAAGCCCCAGGACATCAGCACGACGAGGGCGGGGGAGGCGTAGGTGGTCGCGCCGAGGCGTCCGGCCGAGGTGCGCGCGAGCGCGTACGCCCAGGTGGTGAAGGCGAGCGCGGTCGGGACGACGCCGAGGTAGACCATGTTCAGCGTCGCGGACGCCGAGGCGTGCGGCAGCCGGGAGACGAGCTGGCCCGCGAAGGGCAGGCAGAAGACCGTCCCGACCACGCAGCCGAACGTGGTGACCTGGAGCGCCGATCCGTGCCTCAGCGCGGGCTTCTGCGCGATCACGCCGCCGGCGTAGGCGATCGCGGCGAGCACGCACAGCACCGCGCCCAGCACCGACGCCCCGCCGCCGGTGGACGTGGCGAGCCCCACGACGACGGCCCCGCCGAACGCGACCGCGAGCCCGGCGAACAGCCGCGGCGGGAAGCCCTCCCGCAGCAGCCAGCCGCCGAGCAGCGCGATCAGGATCGGGCCGATGTTGACCAGCATGGCGGCCGTGCCCGCGTCCACCTTCCGCTCGCCCCAGTTCAGGACGACCATGTAGAAGCCGAACCACAGCGCGCCGGAGACCAGGATCCCCGGCCAGGCGGCGCGCGGCGGCAGCCCCTCGCGCCGGACGGCGAGGATCGCCAGCAGCACCACCGACCCGCAGGCCAGGCGCCCGAGGGCGAGCGCCCCCGGCGTGTACTCCGTGCCCGCGCTGCGGATCGCCACGAACGCCGACGCCCACGCGAGCACCGTCACCGAGGCCGCGAGGATCGCGCGCCTGTCCACCTGCCGCTTCGTCATGAGCCCCAACCTAGATCCGGGACACTTCCACGGCGGTCGAACCTTTTCGGACGCCTGAGCAGGGCGTTCGCCCGGAGTGTCGATCCAGTGTGGGGCCGGATCTCCGTTGAGGTCCAGTGAGTAAAACTGCAACCCACCGGTTAGAAGTGCTTAAGCGTTTCCTTTCGCCATGCCCTCGAACGGCGACGACGCCTGAGCATAGCGGCGCTTCGGGATGCGGCCGGCAAGCCGGGCGAGCCGTCCGGCCTCCACCGCATGCCGCATCGCCGCCGCCATCCGCGCCGGGAACTGGGCGCGCGTCACGGCCGTCGCCAGCAGGACGGCGTCACAGCCCAGCTCCATCGCGAGCGCGGCGTCCGAGGCGGTGCCGAGCCCCGCGTCCAGGATCACCGGGACGTTCGCCGCCTCCACGATCAGCTCGATGTTGTGCGGGTTGCGGATGCCGAGCCCCGACCCGATCGGCGAGCCCAGCGGCATCACCGCCGCGCAGCCCGCCTGCTCCAGGCGGCGCGCCAGCACCGGGTCGTCGTTGGTGTAGGGCAGCACGACGAAACCGTCGTCCACGAGCTGCTCGGCGGCGTCCACCAGCTCGATCGGGTCCGGCAGCAGGGTGTGCTCGTCGGCGATGACCTCCAGCTTCACCCAGTTCGTCCCGAGGGCCTCGCGGGCCAGCTTCGCGGTCAGCACCGCCTCGCCCGCCGTGAAGCACCCCGCCGTGTTCGGCAGCACCCGGATGCCGTGCTCGCGCAGCACGTCCAGCACCGACCCGCGCGCCGCCGGGTCCACCCGGCGCATCGCGACCGTGGTCAGCTCCGTCCCGGACGCGGCGAGCGCCTCGCCCAGCACGCTCATGGACGGCGCCCCGCCCGTCCCCATGATCAAGCGCGAGCCGAACTCCTCACCCGCGATGACCAGCGCGTCCCGATCATCGCGGCCCGGCGCGTCCAGGCCGTCTGCGCCTTGGCTTTGCGCGGGCTGCCCGCTGGCCGGGGCCGCCGCGTTCCGGGCGTCCGCCGCGGTCTCCGGGGGCTGGGGGGCGTCCTTGCCGCGGTCCGCCGACTCCGTCACCGTCATCCTCCCTGCACGGCGGTCAGCACCTCGAGCCGGTCCGCCTCGTTCAGCCTGGTCGCGGCCCACGCGGAGCGCGCCACCACCTCGTCGTTCAGCGCCGCGGCCACCCCGCTCGGGGCGGCGGTCACCGCGGCGACCGCGTCGGCGACGCTCGCGTCCTCGGGGACGTCGCGCGGCTCGCCGTTCAGCGTGATCTTCATGAGCCCTCCTGGAAACGGTCGGGGGAGAAGGGCCGGGCGACCTCGGGGAGCGCGCCGTCCAGCAGCGCCGCGCTCAGGGCGTCGGCGCTGACCGGGGTGAGCAGGATCCCGTTGCGGTAGTGCCCGACGCCGAGCACCAGGCCCGGCAGCGCGGACGGCCCGAGCACCGGCGCGTTGTCCGGGGATCCGGGCCGCAGCCCGGCGGTGACCTCGGCGAAGTCGAGCTCGGTGACGCCCGGCACCAGCTCGCGGGCGTCCCGGAGCAGCTCCCACAGGCCCCCGGCGGTCACCCGCGTGTCGAAGCCCAGCTCCTCCTGCGTCGCGCCGACGACGATCTCGCCGTCCGCGCGCGGGACGAGGTAGATCGACGAGCCGCGGACGACGCCCCGGACCGTCCGGCGCAGGAACGGCACCGGCGTGCGCAGCCGCAGCACCTGCCCCTTCACCGGCCGGACGGTCGGCACGACGCCCGGCGGGACGCCGCCGATCTCGTTCGACCACGGCCCGGCAGCGAGCAGGACGCGGTCGGCGGGCAGCTCGGTGCCGTCGTCCAGCCGCACGCCCACGGCCGCGTCGCCGCGCACGAGCACCTCGACGGCCCGGCGCCGGACGAGCCGCGCGCCGAGCTTCTCCGCCGCCGCGAGCAGCGCGGGGGTGAGCCGCCTCGGGTCGATCGAGCCGTCCTCCGGCGCGTACAGCCCGCCCCGGACGGCCGGCGCGAGCATCGGCTCCAGCCTGCGGCACTCGCGCCGGTCGAGCGCCTCGGTCGGCACCCCCAGCGACTCCTGGAACCGCTTCACCTCCGCGAGGACGCGCAGGTCGTCGGCGTCGAACGCGACCTCCAGAAGGCCGTCCGTCCGGTGCCCGGTGTCGAGGCCGGTCAGCTCCTCCAGCTCGGCGACGAACGCCGGGTACAGGTTGCGGGACGCGACGCCCAGCCGCAGCAGCGGCTCCTCGCCGTAGTCGAGCTCGCTCACCGGCGTCAGCATCCCGGCCGCCACGCCGGACGCGCCGCTCGCGGGCGCCGGGTCGACCAGGGTGACGTCCGCGCCGCGCGCCGCGCAGCGCCAGGCGGTGGCGAGGCCGACGACCCCGGCACCGAGGATCACGACGTTCACGGGCGGCTCCCTTCGCCGGCATGACCCGGATCAGGTTCAGGCGGTCGGCGGCCCGTCCGTAGCCGCCCTCTCAGCCCGGTCCGGCCGGGCTCCCGCGCACTTGTCCCCCTTAGCTTACGGCGATTCGGACACCGGCTAGCCTGCGGGCATGGACCGGGTGATCGTGGTGGGCGGCGGGCTGGCGGGCGTGCGCGCGGTGGAATCGCTCCGCGGGCACGGATACGAGGGCGGGCTGACGGTGATCAGCGCGGAGGAGCATCCGCCGTACGACCGTCCACCGCTCTCGAAGGCCGTCCTCAAGGGCGAGACGGACTTCCCCGCCCTCGACACGGACCTCGCCGCCCTGAACGCCGACGTCCTCCAGGGCACCCGCTCCACCGGCCTCCGCCTCCACCCGGAAAGTGGGGGGACGCTCGTCACGACGGCCGGCGAGCTGCGCTTCGACGGGCTGGTGATCGCGACCGGGGCGACGCCGGTCCGGCTGCCCGGGGACGGCCCGCAGCACGTCATCCGCACCCTGGACGACGCGCTGGAGGTCCGGGCCCGGCTCGTCCCGGACGCCCGCGTCGTGATCATCGGAGCGGGCTGGATCGGCGCGGAGGTCGCCACCACGGCGGCCAAGGCGGGCTGCGCCGTGACCGTCGTCGAGGCCGCCGACGCTCCGCTCGCCCACGCCCTCGGCCCCGAGCTCGGCGCGCTCACCGCGCCCTGGTACGCCGAAGCGGGCGTCGATCTGCGGACGGGCCTCAAGGTCGCCTCGGTCGAGCCGGACGGCCTCGCGCTGGCCGGCGGCGAGCGCCTCCCCGCCGACCTCGTCATCACCGGTGTCGGCGTCCGTCCCGAGGTCGCCTGGCTGGACGGCTCGGGCCTGGACGTCGAGCTCGGCGTGCTCACCGACGCGTCGTTCCGCGCGTCCGCGGACGGCGCCGTCCGGAACGACGTCGTCGCGGTCGGGGACTGCGCCGCCTGGTGGTCGAACCGGTACGGGCGCAGGCTGCTCGTCGAGCACTGGGACACCGCGCTCAACGCCCCCGAGACCGCCGCCCGGAGCCTCCTCGGTCAGGACGCGGAGTACGACGTCGCGCCGTACTTCTGGTCCGAGCAGTTCGACCGGTTCGTCCAGTACGCGGGGCACCACGCCGGGGCGGAACGGATGGTCCGACGCGGCGCCCCCGAGGACGGCGCCTGGGCTGTGGCATGGCTCACAGGCGACCGGCTCGACGCGATCCTCACCGTCGACCGCCCGCGCGACCTCGTCCAGGCCAAGCGGATCATCGCCGCGGGAACGCCCGTGGACGCCGCGCTCCTGGCCGATCCGGCCGTCCCGGTGCGCGGCTCGGTGAAGTCCTGACGAAATCGGGAAGATCAACGGAAGAAGTCGCGGCGGCCACGCGCGGGTTTGAGCGCGCCGGGGGCGTGGTAGCAAGGGGGCGTGACGCAGACGCACGCAACCGTAGAGAGCGATCTCGACCCCCGCACGGACGCCCTGGTGGGCGAGTGGATCGATCTCGTCGAGGCCGCCGAGCGCCTCGACCTCAAGTTCAACCGGATCAAGCAGCTCCTCGCCGAGCGCAAGCTGCTGGCCGTCCGCCGCGGCGGCCACCCCATGGTGCCCGCGGCGTTCATCGCCGACGGCCAGGTCATCAAGGGCCTGCCCGGCACCCTGACGCTCCTGTCGGACGCCGGTTTCGACGAGGTCGAGACCCTGCGCTGGCTGTTCACCGCCGACGACACCCTGCCCGGCACGCCGGTCCAGGCCCTCGCGGAGAACCGCGGCACCGAGGTCCGGCGCCGCGCCCAGGCCCTGGCCTTCTGACCCGGCCGCAGGCCGTCGAAATCGCCTGTTGAGCACGTGACATGATGCGGGTCACGCGCGCGGACGCCCGCGCGCGTGACCCGCGTCCCGTTCCGGAAGGACCCCGCACACCTTGTCCAGGCACCTGCCCTCCGACCGCGCCGTCCACCTGCGTGCCCGGCTCGGCCGCGCCCGCCTCTACCTCTGCACGGACGCGAGGGAGAAGCAGGGCGACCTCCCCGAGTTCCTCGACGCGGTGCTCGCGAACGGGGTGGACATCGTCCAGCTCCGGCAGAAGGGGCTGGAGGCCCGGCAGGAGATCGCGTTCCTCGAGGTGTTCCGGGACGCCTGCGTCCGGCACGGCGCCCTGCTCGCCGTCAACGACCGCGCCGACATCGCGCACGCCGTCCAGGCCGACGTCCTGCATCTCGGCCAGGACGACCTGCCCGTCGAGGCGGCCCGCGCGATCGTCGGCCAGGACGTCCTGATCGGCCGCTCCACCCACTCCACCGACCAGGCCGACGCCGCCGCCGCCGAACCGGGCGTCGACTACTTCTGCTGCGGCCCCGTCTGGCCCACCCCGACCAAGCCCGGCCGCCACGCCCCCGGCCTCCCGCTCCTGGAACACACCGCCGCCCAGCGCCCCACGCGCCCGTGGTTCGCGATCGGCGGCATCGACACCGGCAACCTCGAGCAGGTCCTGGGCGCCGGCGCCGACCGCGTCGTCGTGGTCCGGGCCCTGACCGAGGCCCCCGACCCGGCCGCGGCCGCCGCCGACCTGACCGCCCGCCTCCGCAGCACCGCCTGACCGCCCGCCTCCGCGGCACCGCCTGACCGATCGACCAGGGAAAGCCAACCCGCCGAAACCCTCCGGACGCCCGGCGGTCACCAGTGATCCTCCGCATGGCCGACAATGGACTCATGAGCGTTTCACCCGACGACGACCGCGTGGTCGACCTGGAGGACGACGACCTGCCCGTCCTGCCCGACCAGACCGGAGACGACACCGACACCGGCTGGGGCGAGTGGCGCGGCGGCGGCGGAGACGACGATTCCTACCTCCTGGAGGAACGCCCGCCGCACTGGTAACCACCAACGCCGACCACGGCCCGCCCGCCCCCAGCGTTTTCGGTCGAAGGGGGACGGGTCGGGTTAGAGCAGGATGCCCAGGAGGAAGCCTGTCAGGACCACGGCGGTCAGGGCCAGCATCATCCGCCAGCGGTAGCGGGGGATCTGCTTCGGGCGGGGGCGCGGGGCGGGGGGTTCGCCGTCGCGGAGGGCGCGGACGATCTGGCGGGCGGTGGGGCGCGCGGCCGGGTTCTTGTTCAGGCAGTGCGTGACCAGGTCGCGCAGCTCGCCGGACAGGTCACCGAGGTCGGGCGGGCGGGTCACGATGCGGCGCATCACCGCCGCGCTCGGCCCGCCGCCGAACGGCGGACGGCCCGTCGCGGCGAACACGACCGTCGCGGCCCAGGCGAACACGTCGGCGGGCGGGCCGACCGGTTCGTCCTCGATCTGCTCGGGGGCCATGTAGGCGGGCGTGCCGACCGCGCCGCTCGTGGTGACCGGCGTCGCGTCGGCGGTCCGCGCGACGCCGAAGTCGATCACTTTCGGCCCGTCCGGGCCGAGCAGGACGTTGCCGGGCTTGAAGTCGCGGTGCACCACGCCCGCGCGGTGGATCGCGGCGAGTCCGGCGGCCGAGCGGAGCGCGACCCGGCGCAGCTGCCCGGCGGTGAGCGGGCCGTCCTCCTCGACGGACTCCTGGAGGGACGGCCCGTCCACGAACTCGCTGACGATGTAGGGGCGGTCGCCGGTGACGTCCGCGTCCAGCACGCGCGCGACGTGCCGGTTGGTGATCTCGCGGGCGGCGTTCGCCTCCTTGACGAACCGGGCGCGGGCGCGGGGCGTCGCGGCGGCGCCGCCGCGCAGCAGTTTCAGCGCGACCGGCGCGCCGCCCTCGGGGACGGCGAGGTAGACCACGCCCTGGCCGCCCTCGCCGAGGCGGCGCAGCAGCCGGTAGCCGTCCAGGCGGCGCGGGTCGTCCGGGCCCAGGGGCAGGCCGGGACGGCTGGACGAGGGGTCCAGCGTGCTCCCGGGGGAGGAGGTTGGGGGCAAAGCGGGCTCCGGCTCGGCGGGGAGGCGAGTGGAAGTTTCCCTCTTTAATACCGTGTGCCGGCCCGGCGCGGGGCCGGAAGGTTGATCTTTATGGCCGGCAGCTCCCTCCGCCCCGGGCGAATGCCCCGGTCAGAGCCGCGTCGCGGGACGAATCGCCCACCTGGACCCGGTAGCAGCCCGGCGCGACTTTCCACCGGTTCGCCGCCGTGTCCCAGTAGGCCAGCGACCGGTCGGTGATCGGGAAGGTCACGGTCGAACTCGTCCCCGGCGCGAGCGTCAGCTTCTGGAAGCCCTTGAGCTGGCGTGGCGGCTGCGGCGTCGTCGCGTTCGGCGCGGGCAGTCCGAGGTAGAGCTGCGGCACCGCGACGCCCGTCCGCGGGCCGGTGTTGGTGACCGTCACGCGCACCGACGTGGGCGACACCTTGAGGCCGCTGTACCGGAACGTCGTGTAGGACAGGCCGTGGCCGAACGGGAAGCGGGGCGCGATGCCCTTGGCGTCGTAGTGCCGGTATCCGACGAGGAGACCCTCGGAGAACGTGACCGTCTTGTTCACGCCCGGGTACTGCGCCGGGTTCCCGGCCACGGGCGCGTCGCTTTCGGCGGCGGGGAAGGTGAAGGGCAGCCGACCGCCCGGATCGACGTCCCCGTACAGGACGCGCGCGAGGGCGTCACCGCCGCGCGAACCGGGATACCAGGCCTCCACGACGGCCTTGACCTTGCCGGCCCAGGGCGTGAGCACCGGCCCGCCGGTCTCCAGCACCACGATCGTGTTCGGATTAGCGTCAGCGACGGTCGAAATCAGGCCGTCCTGATCGCCTTTGAGCGGATCGCCGCAGTTGAGCGTCAAGCACGATCGATCGAAGAACTCACCTTCGCTGTCGGTGGCGAACACGATCGCGACGTCCGCGTCACGGGCGGCTCGGGCTGCGTCGCCGTGGTTCCGGCCGTCGGTGTAGGTGACCGAGGCGCCCGCGCCCGCGCGCTTGGCGATGCCCTGGCGCGGCGTCACCGACGTGAACGGCTGGACCTGCGCCGATCCGAATCCGCTCGGGTTCGCGCCGGCCGCGCCGCCGATCAACGCGATCTTCTTCGGCGCTTTCAGCGGCAGCACGCCGCCGTTCTCGAGCAGGGTGATCCCGCTCTCCTCGATCCGCTGCGCGGTCGCCTCGCTGCCCGCTCGACTGATCCTCGTCAGATCGTTCGGGTACGCCGGACGATCGAACAGCCCAAAAGCGAACATCGTCCGCACGATCGCTCTCACATGAGCATCGATCGTCGCCCAGGTGACCTTCTTCTGGGCCAGCGCCCCCTTCAGCGCCAGACCGTTGTACTTGAAGCCGTAAGGAAGTTCGAGGTCGAGCCCGCCGTCGGCCGCCCCGGCCGTGTCCTGCGCGGCGGTGTGGTCCGACGTGACGAACCCCTTGAAGCCCCACTCCTCGCGCAGGATCTTCTTGAGCGTCGCGCCGTCCTGGCACGCCCACCGGCCGTTCAGCTGCCCGAACCCGCACATCACGGTCGCGGCGTTCCCGGTCTTCACGGCCGCCTCGAACGGCGGCAGGTAGATCTCGCGGAGCGTGCGCGGATCGACCTTCATCTTCAACGCCATCCGGTCGGTCTCCTGCGTGTAGACCGCCAGGTGCTTGACCGAGGTCAGCACGCCCTGCGTCTGCGCGCCCCGGACCCAGGACGCGCCGGTCGCCGCCGACAGGAACGGGTCCTCGCCGAAGCCCTCGAACGACCGGCCGTCGCGCGGGCTCCGCAGCACGTCCACGGTCGGCCCGAAGACCAGGTCGTTGCCCCGGTGCCGCGCCTCCCACGCCACGGTCGAGCCGTAGTCGCGGGCCGTGTTCGGATCGAACGAGGCCGCGGCCGCGATCGGCGCCGGCAGCGCGGTCGCCTTGCCCTGCCGGACGCCCGCCGGTCCGTCCGCCATGTAGACGGGCGGGATGCCCAGCCGCGCGATGCCCGCGCTCGTGTCGGCGTGCGCGTTCTCGGAGAGGCCGCCGAGCGGACCGCCCAACGGGTCGTCCGAGGCGAGGAGCGAGATCTTCTCGTCCCCGGTCATCTTCGGCAACAGCAGCGCGACCCGCTGGTCCGGTGTGAGGGACTTCTTGCACCAGGGCCGCTTCAGCGGATCACCGCAGCGCGTGACGGCCTTCTTCGCGCCCGGCCCAGGTTGCGCCTCCGCCGACGGGATCGACCACAGCGACACGACCAGCGCCGATGCGAGCGCCCCCGCGCCCCACATCCGCGCCGGCCTCACGCCGGCGGACGCGACCGAAGGCCGCCTTCCCCGCCCGGACGTGGCCGACGCCGTCACCGCTCATCCTCCGCCTGACCACCGCCCCGATCACCCGGCGCCCGACCGCGCTCGTCCTGGGCGTGGTCGCCTTCGTCTCCGACGCGACCGGGCTCGTTCGGGGCGTGGTCGTTCTCGTTCTGGACGCGCAGGGTGTTCAGCGCGAACGCGACCATGTGGTACTGGCCGACGAGCATGATCAGCTCGATCAGGCCGCGCTCGTCCAACCGCTCCGAGAGGGCCGCCCAGGTCGCGTCCGAGAGCGTGGAGTCGGCGTTCAGCTCGTCCACCGCGTCGATCACGGCGCGGTCGGCGGCGGACCACGGGTGGTCGCCGGGCGCCTCGCGCAGCGCCGCGATCTCCTCGTCCTTCAGCCCGGCGAGCTGAGCGATCGGGACATGGTGCACCCACTCGTACTCGCACGAGCGCTGGTGCGCCACGCGCAGGATCGCGATCTCCCGGACGCGCCCGTCCAGCGTGCCCTCGAACAGCAGCTTGGAGCCCAACCCGATCCAGGCCGCGAACAGCGCCGGATGCCGGGCGAGCGTGGTGAGGACGTTGAGCGGCCCGAGGTTGGCGACCACGGCGCGCAGCGTGTCGTCCCACTCCTCGGGCGGCAGCGGGGGGATGCGGGGCGTGCGGGAGGGCGGCGGCGGGGGGATGCGGGGCGTGCGGGAGGGCGGCGGCGTGTCGGGGGACGATGCGTCGGCGGACATGTCCTACTTTCTGCCACCGATCAGTGGGACAGTGCTAGCCCACTCTGCCCCATTGGCCACATCGTGTCACGGTATTGACAATCAGTCTCAAAAGGTGCGTCCACGCCGTGCTGGGAAGGTGGGCTGCGCGGGCGGGGAACGCGCGGCGTGGGCGGGGGCGTGGGCGGAGAGAGGACGGGGCGCCTGGAGGGGCGGGTCAGAAGGTGCGGGCGGTGGCGGCCGTGGCGAGGTCGGTGAGGGCCTCGCGGGCTTCGCCGGTGACGGGGGCGGCGGCGAGGGCGGTTCGCGCCTCGGTCGCGAAGCGGTCGATCATGGTCTCGCAGGCCGCGAGGCCGCCCGTCTCGGCGATGATCTCCCGCAGGTCGGTGACGCCCAGCTCGGACAGGTCCGGGTCGCCCAGCAGGCGATCCACGGTGGACGCCTGCTCCGGGGTCGCGCGCTCCAGCGTGAGGGCGATCAGGACGGTCCGCTTGCCCTCGCGCAGGTCGTCCCCGGCGGGCTTGCCGGTCTCGGACGGGTCACCGAACACGCCGAGCACGTCGTCCCGTAGCTGGAACGCCATCCCGAGCGGACGCCCGTACCCGGTGAGCGACGCGGTCAGCTCGTCCGAGCCGCCGGCCAGCGCCGCGCCCAGGTGCAGCGGACGCTCGATCGTGTACTTGGCGGACTTGAAATCGACCACGCGCAGCGCCGACTCGACCGTCCCGCCCGCGCGCGTGCTCTCCAGCATGTCCAGGTACTGGCCGCACATGACCTCGGTGCGCATGAGGTCGTAGACGCGGCGCCCGCGCGCGCGACGGTCCTCCGGCAGGCCGCTCGTCTCGAACATCTCCCCGGACCAGGCCAGCAGCAGGTCGCCGAGCAGGATCGCCGCGCCCTCGCCGAAGGTCGCGGCGTCCCCGCGCCAAGCGTGCTCGGCGTGCAGCGCCTCGAAACGGCGGTGCACCGACGGCTGGCCGCGCCGCGTGTCGCTGGCGTCCATCACGTCGTCGTGGACGAGCGCGCTGGCCTGGAGCAGCTCCAGGGACGCCGCCGCCGTCGCGATCTCCGGGACGTCCTCGCCGCCCGCCGCGCGCCAGCCCCAGTAGCAGAACGCCGGCCGCAGCCGCTTCCCGCCCGACAGCAGCGCCGTCAGCGCGGTGATCATCGGCCGCAGGTCCTCGCCGATGGCGAGCAGGCCGGGGGCCTGGCGGCCGACGAAGGCGTGCAGCGCCTCGTCGACCTCCTTGCGGAACTGGCTGGTGGACGAGCTGAAGGGCATGCTGGGATCGTATCTTTTCGGACCGGGTCGATAGGATCGCGGGATGCGACGCCCGAACCCCGATCGCGCACCGACGATCCGCGACCTGCTCGCCACCGGCCAGCCGTCGTTCTCGTTCGAGTTCATGCCGCCGAAGACCGCCGAGGCCGCCCGCACGCTGTGGCGCACCATCCGCGAGCTGGAGCCGCTGAACCCGACGTTCGTCTCGGTCACCTACGGCGCGGGCGGCAGCACGCGGGACAACACCGTCGACGTGGTCGAGCGCATCGCCACCGAGACGACCATGACGCCTGTGGCGCACTTCACGGCCGTCAACCACTCCCAGGCCGAGCTGCGGCACCTGATCGGGCGGTTCGCCTCGGCCGGCGTCCGCAACATCCTCGCGCTGCGCGGCGACCCGCCCGGCGACCCGATGGGGGAGTGGATCAAGCATCCGGACGGCCTGGAGTACGCCTCCGACCTCGTCCGCATGATCCGCTCGTACGGGGACTTCTGCGTCGGCGTCGCCGCGTTCCCGTACAAGCACCCCCGCTCGGCCGACATCGACAGCGACACCCGCTACTTCGTCGAGAAGTGCCGCGCCGGGGCCGACTACGCGATCACGCAGATGTTCTTCCGCGCGGACGACTACTTCCGGCTGCGCGACCGGGTCGCGGCGACCGGCTGCGACGTGCCGATCATCCCCGGCATCATGCCGGTGACCCGGTACGGGACGATCGAGCGGTCCGAGCAGCTGTCCGGCGCGCCGTTCCCGGCAGAGGTCCGGGAGCGGTTCGAGGCCGTCCGGGACGACCCGGAGGCCTTCCGGCGGCTCGGCATCGAGCACGCCGCCGGCCTCTGCCGGGAGCTGCTCGACCAGGGCGCGCCCGGCATCCACTTCATCACCTTCAACCGGTCGACCGCGACCCGCGAGGTCTACGAGCTGCTCGAACCCGCCGGGTACGGCGCCAGGGGCAGCGTCCCGCCCATCACCGCGTAGGGCGGTCCGCCGCCGGGGAAGTCGAAGTCGGTCAGCAGGTCGCGGAGGCCGACCGAGCGGTAGAGGCGCCGGGCGGGCGACTCGCGGTCCAGGTCGAGCGTGGACAGCACCACCGTCGTTTCCAGCCTGCCCTCGCACAGCGCGTTGAGCAGCGCCCGGCCGTGCCCGTGCCCCTGGTCGTCCGGGTGGACGTGCAGCTCGGCGACCTCGAACGCGTCGTCCAGCCAGTAGGCGGCGTGCTCGGGGCCGCCGCGCTCGGTCAGCGCCCGCCGCACCACGTCGTGCCACCACTGCCCGGACTCGCCGTGGAAGCCGTAGGCGAAGCCGCGCACGCTCCCCGGCAGCCCGGGCAGCGACCTCGGCCGCTCCACCACGAACGCGCGGAACCGCGGGTAGGTGGTGTGCCGCTGCATGATCGAGTGCCGTCCGGGGAGCTGCTCCCCGGGCGGACGCATCGCCGCCGCGTAGACCTGAAGGATCGGGTCCAGGCGGCGCAGGAACGCGTGTTCGTCGAGCTGGCGCAGCTTCGGCTCCCTCGGCTTCCTCACGCGGAGAGAGCCTAGACCCGCACGGCCGTGCGCTGCGTCGCCGCCAGGCGGTTGTAGATGTCCCAGAGGATCTGGTCGGCGGCCTTCCGCAGCGCGGCGCGCTGGGTGTCGAGCTGCCCGCCCCACGTCCGCGACTCGGGACCGATCCACGCGTCCGTGCCGTTCAGCGTGCGGACGGGGCCGTCCAGGGCGCCGCGGAGCCCGTCGATGCTGCCGTAGGCGTCGCGGTACGCCTGGTAGAGCTCCCGGTACTCCGGGTTCGGCTGCTCGTGCGGGGAGAGCTGCGCGACGGCGGCGCCTTCCAGCGGTGGCGGGAGGCTCGCGGGCGGGGGAGGCGGGCTCATGCGGGTCCCTCCGTCCTGTGGACCGGCTGATGAGCCGGGATCGTCTCATGGACGAGCGTCGTCGGCCCACTCCCGGGATCGGCCGTCGGCGCGGGCGCGGAGGGGTGCGCGGGTGGCTGGATCGAATGCCGCGGCGGCTCCGGCACCTGCCCCGTCCCGGGCGTCGTCGTCTGCGGGGACGGCGCGTGGTGTGCTGGGGCGGGCTGTGTGTGTGACGGAGTGTGGTGCGTTGGGGCGTCGTGTGCGGGCGGCGGCGTGTGGTGCGGGGGGTTCGTGGACGAAGGTGAGTGATGCGTCGGTGAGTGATGCGTCGGTGAGCGGTGCGTCGGCGGGTGGTGCGTTGACGGGGATGCCGGGTGCCCGGACGCGTGGTGAAGGCCGAGCTTGTTCAGCGCGTCGCGGGTGCGGGCGCTCATGTCGGCCGTCGTGAGGACGCGGACGGCGGTCTTGTGGTCGCCGAGGCGCTCCGACTCGTCCAGGACGGCGTCCAACCACCGGGCGTTCATCGTGAGGTGGTGGCTCGCGACGCCCAGGGACCGCTCGATGACCTTCAGATGCGCGGCGTTCCCGTGGGCGGCCTTGATCAGCTCGGCGACGCCCTTCGGACCCAGCCGCTCGTAGAGGGCGCGCGTGTAGTCCGGGTCGCCGGCGTGCTCGGTCAGGTGCTTCCACACCTCGGGCGGGACGGGCCGGTGGTGCTGGAGCGAGTCGCTGATCCCGCGCGCGTCCGAGCGGGCGGCCTTGGCGGCGGCCTGCGGCGTCTTGAACGCGCCCAGGTCGCCCGCGCCGTTCGGCGTCGTCCGGTGCCGGCGCGGATGCGAGCGCGGAGGCGTGACCTTGCCGGGTCCGGTCGTCCCGCCACCGCCGCCTCCACCGCTTCCGCCGGACGGGCCGGGACTCGGGGACGGAGCGGGCGGCGCGTGCACTCCGCCGCCCGTGTCCGGATGCGTGATCGCGAAGTTGTACCGCCGGGACAGCATGCCGATCTGGTCGGACGCCCACTGCGCCACCTGCTCGGCCTGCCGGTACCCCGTGGCCGGGACGCCGGGCGGCGGACGGTGCGCCGCCAGCCAGCCCCTGATCACCGTGTTCGCCTGCTGGATCTGCCGGAGGAGCTGGTCCAGCGCGGGCGGGTCGATGCCCCGGAAGTCGCCGTCGCGGCTGGCCGGGCCGGTGCGCATCTCAGCGGTCATCGCCCCTCCGGGTTGCTGCCTCGGTCCGTCGCGCCGTCGCGCCGGGGTCGACTCCCCAGAATCACACTCGCAACAGGCGATGTCGAGTGGAGGACGGTCACGGTCAGGCCGCATGACGGACAAAGCGGTCACCCTCCGACCGCGGCGGCCACGGCCGTCCGCCCTCAGGGCCGACCCCAGCACGCGTCAGGACGGTGGACGGCAGATCGCAGCAGCCGTCCGGCGAGACACCACACGCGCTATGCGTCGGGGAAGAGGCCGTTGGGCGCGGACGGTCGTCGGGTGACCGCCGCGCCCGGTCGGCGGTGTGGGTCAGGAACCGTCCAGGGCCTTGCTGACCGACTGGGGGTCGCGCGCGACGACGGCGGTGGAGTCCGTGACGATGATCGGACGCTGGATGAGCACCGGGTTCGCCACCATCACCTTGATCCACTCGGCGCGGTCGTGCGGCAGGTTCTTGAGGTCGAGTTCCTTGGCGACCGGTTCGGTGAGCCGCGCGACGTCCCAGGGCTCGGCGCCGATCGCGGTGAGCGTCCGGTCGAACTCCTCGGCGGTCGGGGGCTCGTCCAGGTAGCGGCGCTCGGTGTACTCGACGCCCGCCTCGTCGAGCGCCGCCTTCGCGGCGCGGCTCTTCGAGCAGCGGGGGTTGTGCCAGATCTCCATGCGCCTAGTCTCCCACCTCGGCGGCGTCGCCCCCGGTGACGCGCAGCAACTCCGCGTAGGACGTCGGGAAGACCGTGTGGGGGTGCCCGCCCGCCGCCCAGACCTGCTCGTACTTGTCCAGCCACACGTCCACCAGGGTGCGGATCGGGGCCGGATGCCCGACCGGCGCGACCCCGCCGATCGGCTGCCCGGTGTGCTCGCGGACGAACTCGGGTGTCGCGCGCCCGACCTTCCGCGCGCCGATGAGCGCGGCCACGCGCGCCGTGTCCACCCGGTGCGCGCCGCTGGTCAGCACGAGCAGCGGCGCGCCGTCGGCGTCGAAGACCAGGCTGTTGGCGATCGCGCCCACCTCGCAGCCGAGCTGGTCGGCGGCGGCCTGCGCGGTGCGCGCCGAGTCGGGCAGTTCGATGATCTCTCCGTCCGCGCCCCGCTCGCGCAGGGCGGCGGCGACGCGTTCCGCGTTGGGGTGCATGACGGCACCCTAAGCCGTCCCGAACCCGCCCAGGGGCGGTGCGGGCGTGGTCAGGCGGCGGCGGGGATGGCGCGGGCGGTGCTCACCACGTGGTCGACGAAGCCGTAGTCGCGGGCCTCCTCGGCGGTGAAGAAGTGGTCGCGGTCGGAGTCGGCCTCGATCCGCGCGACGGGCTGGCCGGTGTGGGCGGCGATGAGCTGCTGCATCTGGCGCTTGGTGGTCAGCAGGTTCGCCGCCTGGATCTTGATGTCGGACGCCGTCCCGCCGATCCCGCCGGACGGCTGGTGCATGACGATCCGGGCGTGCGGCAGCGCGTAGCGCTTGCCCGGCGCGCCGGCGCAGAGCAGGAACTGTCCCATCGACGCGGTGAATCCCAGCGACAGCGTCGCCACGTCGTTCGGGACGAACTGCATGATGTCGTAAATGGCCATTCCGGCGGTCACCGAGCCGCCGGGGGAGTTGATGTACAGGTGGATGTCGCGCTCCCGGTCTTCAGCCGAAAGCAGAAGGATCTCGGCGCACAGGCGGTTCGCGATCGCGTCGTCCACCTCCTGGCCGAGAAAGACGATGCGCTCGCTGAGCAGGCGCTTGAAGACGTCGTCAGAGGGTTGGCGCGGTTCGTTGGTCATGCGACGAGATAACCCGCGACCCGGGCGCGGCGTCCAACAAGACTTCCGGACGCTTTGACAACGCGCGCTTGTCGATCCCACATTTGGACCGTGGACGTGGACGTTCCCGGGCTGCGGGCCTTCGTGGCCGCCGCGGAGGAGATGCATTTCGGACGGGCCGCGCAGCGGCTTTTCCTCACCCAGCAGGCGCTGTCGCAGCGCGTCCGGCGGCTGGAGTCCGTGCTCGGCGCGCCGCTGTTCGAACGCACCACGCGCCGCGTGGAGCTGACCGACGTCGGACGGCGTCTCCTCCCGCGCGCACGCGAGGCGCTGACGGCCGTCGACTCGGTCGTCAGCGCCGTCCGGGGCGAGCCGCCGCGTCTGCGCGTGGACGTCTACGACCAGCGGTTCAGCCCGATGGCGCTCGTGCGCGGGCTCGTCGACCAGGAGCCTCGCGTGCGCGTCGAGGTGAGCATGCGGCAAGGGTTCGAGCAGGCCGTCCCGGCGCTGCTGTCCGGCGAGATCGACGCGGCGTTCGGGCAGGCCAGGGACCTGCCGGGACGCTGGCCGTCCGAACTGTCGTCGCGGGTCGTCCAGCTGGTGCCCATGCACGCGTTCGTCGGCGCGGACCATCCGCTCGCCGGACGTCCGACGATGCGCCCGGACGAACTGCGCGACGCGGGCATCGCCATGCCGGACCCGGTCGCGTCCGAGTCACGGGCGTTCCTGCGCCGCCTCGCGGACCGGTTCGGGATCCCGATCCGGTTCGTCGAACCCGCCGTCGGCCAGTGGCACTACGGAGAGCTCGTCGCGCGCGAGAAGCAGGCGGTGGCGCTGGGGGAGGCGGGCATCGACGTCCCGGACGACCTGGGCCTGCACCGGATCCGGCTCGTGGACCCCGTCCCGCTCGTCCCGTGGTGCCTGACCTGGCGTTCCGGCGACACCTCGGCCGCGCTGCGGGCCGTCCTGCGCCTGCTGCCCGCCGCCGTCCCGCCCCCGCCGGACGACCCGTCCCACTGGCTCGCCGACGACTACCGCGACTGACCGCGACTGCCTGCGGCTGACCGCGGCTGACCGCGCCTGCCTGCGGCTGACCGCGCCTGCCTGCGGCTGACCGCAGCTGCCTGCGGCTGACCGCGCGAGGATTGTCAGACCCGTTTGTTCTACTGGTCCACGTGGCGCTGACCTGCGCGATCATCGCGGTGATCGCTGTGAGTGGCGACACGCGTTCGAACGTATTGACGAACCGTCACGGAGGCGGTTTACTGTGAAGGCGTCGAACTTATGTTCGACGTGGTGCGGGACTCGCGGCCCGTGCCACGGGCGACGCTCCCGCCGCGCCCAGCGCGCGGACGCGGCGGGAGCGCACGGCCGGGCGGAGAGAGGGGAAGCTCTCCGCCCGGCCGCGCCCGACGCCCCGGAAGGAGGCAACATGAACACCATCACCCGCGGAGCCCGCTCCGCCGCCCATAACATCTCCGGCGCCGCCCAGCACGAGGCACCGAGGCCGCGCCCCCGCGCGCTGCCCGCCCCGCGCCCGGCGCACACCGCCGTCGGCCAGCTGCACGCCGCCCGCGTCGGCCTCGCCGAGGCCGCCGAGGCGACCTCGCCGGCCGTCCGGTACGTCAGCGCGCACCTGGCCGCGCTGCGCGCCGCCGCCGCCGTCCTGGCCGCGCACCAGCCGCTCGACCTCACCCGCCGCCGGTCCCGTCCGCGCAGCGTCTGGGTCCTGCTCCCGGAGGCCGACCCGGCCCTGCGCGAGTGGGCCGCCTACTTCGCCGCCGGCGCCGACAAGCGCGCCGCCGCCGAGGCCGGCCTGCCCCGCGCCGTCACCCCCCGTGAGGCCGACGAACTCCTCCACGACGCCGAGATCTTCGTCACCCTCGTCGAGGACACCCTCGGCATCCCGGCCCAGCAGGCCCTGCCGATGACCAACCACCCGTCCAGCGGCGACCACGGAACCTTCGGAGCCGCCTGACGGCCCCTCCAACCCGGAAGCCACCCGCCCTCTCCGCCCCATCTTCCATCTCCGTCCGCCCAGCGCCCCCAGATCTCGCCGGTCCACCCGCACGGCGCTCAGATGCCCACCACCTGCTCCGTCGCGCCACGCCGCAGGCCCACGCCGCAGATGGAGGCCGTGGACGCGATGGGCGCGAGCAACGCGTCCATATCCGCGTTGCTCACCAGGCTGAGCAGGAGCGCCTCCGCGCGAGAGGCGCGCGCGAGAGGCGCGCGCGAGAGGCGCGCGCGAGAGGCGCGCGCGAGAGGCGCGCGCGAGAGACGCGCGGGCGGGGCGCGCGGGCGGGGCGCGCGTAGGGACTCCCGGAGGTGCGTGTTGCGGGGCCGCGCCTCCGGGGCTGACGTTCTGGCGTGAAGGCCGAGCGGCTCGTCCGCGCTTTCACGCGGGTTGCGCCCGGTCGTCGCGCCCCGAGGGGCGGCCGAGGGCTGGGCCATCGCACTGTGTCCTCTCCGCGCGCGGCGGCCTGCTCGGCTTGAGGGCCCGGTGGGCGCGTCGTCTCCGGACCTTCTGCCGGCACGGCTTGGGCGTTCTCTTCCCGCCTCGGTGAACACGCGCGGTGTCGGACGCAGGGGGCGTCATGCGCCGGCGGGGGCGGAGTCGTGGGCGGGTTATTTCAGGGGCTAAGTGGTTTATGAAGTGCGCGGGCCGGTTTGTTGGTGGACGACAATGTCCCTGTGGCGATACGGCGAAAAGGTGGAAAAGGACGGCCCGCGCGTGAGTACGCCGCCGACCGGGGGCGGGCGATGTCGGAGGCGGGCGACAGCACGGCTGACGCCGAAGCGCTGTCCCGCGTGCCTCCGCCTCGGACCGAGAGCGAGCCGCCAGGCGAAGCCTCGCAGCCGGACACTTCAGAACTGCTCCGCGGAGCCGGCTCACCGGCGTCGGACGCTTTGCGAGTGCCTTCGGGCGCGGCGACGGCGGGGTCGGGCGCGTCGGAGGTGTTGCCGGGCGCGGTGTCGGCGGGGTCGGGAGCGCTGGGGGGACTTGGCGCGGGGCGGACGACGTTTGTGGAGGGGGCTTCCGGGGCGGAGGCGAGAGCTTCTGGGGAGCCGGTGGTGCGGGCGGGGCTGCCTGCGTTGCTCGCGTTTCTCGGGGTGGTCGGGTATTCGCTTTCGATGGCCGTGTTGACGCCTGCGATGCCGATCGTGCAGCGGGATCTGCATACCAGTGCGGCGGGTGCGGCCTGGGGGCTGACGGCGATGATGCTGGCGGCGGCCGTGGCGACGCCGGTGGTGGGGCGGCTCGGGGATCTCTACGGTCCCCGGCGGGTGCTGCTGGTGGTGCTCGCGGTCGCGACGGCTGGAACGGTCCTTTCGGCTGTGGCGCCGTCGCTGGGGGTGCTGCTGGCCGGACGGGCGCTGGCCGGCATCGGCGGGGGAGTGTTCCCGCTCGCCTACACGGTCATCCGGAGCGTCCTGCCGCCCGCACGGACGGCGGCGGCGGTCGGGCTGATGTCGTCGATGCTGGGGCTCGGCGGGGCGCTGTCGTGGTGCGTGGCCGGGCCGGTCATCGACCTGCTGGGCTGGCGGTGGCTGCTGTGGTTGCCGGTGGTCGGGCTGGTCCCGGGGATCGTCACGGCGTGGAGAGTCGTGCCGCAGGTGCCCGGACGGCCCGGAGCGGGCGTCGACTGGTGGGGCGCGGGCCTGTTCTCGGCGTGGATGGTGGCGGCCCTGACGGCCCTCACGCAGGGCATGGCGTGGGGATGGACGTCCGCCGGGGTGCTGGGGCTGGCGGGCGCCGCGGCGGCGCTGGCGGTCGTCTGGTGGTGCGTGGAGCGGCGGGTGGACGAGCCGCTCGTCGATCCGCGGCTCATGCGTGTGCGCGGGGTCTGGACGGCCAATGCGGCGTCCCTGCTCGCGGGCTACGGCTTGATGGCGGGTGGCGTGCTGTTCCCGCTGCTGGTGCAGGCGCCGCGTCCTACAGGGTTCGCGGGGAGCGCCACGCAGGCCGCGATGTTGCAGCTTCCGGCGAGCATCGGCATGACGCTCGCGGGCGTCGCCGCCGGACGGCTTCACCATCGCGTCGGTTCGAGGGCCGTGCTCGTGGTGGGAGCGGTGCTGACCGGACTGGGCTACGGGTTCGTCGCCATAGCGCACGAGACGATGTGGCAGCTCTACATCGGCGGCACCGCGCGGGGCGTGGGGCTCGGGCTGGCCTACGCGGCGGTCGCGAACCTGGTCGTCGCGGCCGTCGAGCCCGCTCAGACAGGCGTGGCCACGGGCGTCAACACGCTGCTGAGGACGGTCGGAGGCTCGCTCGGCACGCAGGTCAGCGCCGTGATCCTCACCGCGTCGGCCGTCCACGGGCATCCGGGGGAGAGCGGTTACGCGACGGGCTTCGCCGTGACCGCCGTCGCGATGACGGGTGTCCTCGCGCTCGCGCTCGCCGCTCCGAAACGGCGTCCCGTCGGAAGGCCCTCGGAAGCCGTCGATGCACATCCGCATGAATGTGCATCTGCACAACCCAGCGCACAGCGTTAACACCCGGCCGGACAGCACAGCGTGAACCCAACACGAACATGAACACGAACACGACCGCGAACACGAACACGACCGCGGACACGAAGCCGAAACGGCGCGCATAACGCCGCCGACCGGGCGCCGTCGACCGGGCGCCGTCGACCGGGCGTCGGCGACCGGTCGCCGGCGCAGCGTCCGCACGCGCCGCAGTTTCGGTGGGCGGCGCGAATCGCCTGGTGTCGCCGCGAACAGCCGAACGGCCCGGCGGTCGGGGGACCGCCGGGCCGTTCGGTGAAGAGCGTCCGTGCCGCCGTCCGGAAGGCTCTCCGGGCGGCGGTACGGGGTGCTAGAAGGACTCCACGGCCCTGCGGGCCTCGGGGTCCAGCACGCCCCAGCCGATGAGCTCCTCGGTGAGCTCGGTCGGGGACTTGTCGTAGATCACGGCAAGAGAACGCAGGTCCTCCTGCCTGATGGACAGGACCTTTCCGTTGTAGTCGCCCCGCTGGCTCTGGATCGTCGCGGCGTAGCGGGCGAGGGGACCGGCCTTGTCCTTCGGAAGCTGCTGCAGGCGCTCAAGGTCGATGACGAGCTTGGGCGTTGGCCCGAGCGGGCTCGGCGCGGCTCCGCCGGGCAGCAACTCGGAGACCGGCACGCCGTAGAAATCGGCGAGCTCGGCCAGCTTCTGAACGGTGACGGCGCGGTCGCCCCGCTCGTACGAACCCACGACGACGGCCTTCCAGCGGCCACGGGACTTCTCCTCCACACCGTGCAGGGACAGCCCCTGCTGGGTGCGGATGGCGCGCAGGCGCGCGCCGAGAGCCTTAGCGTATTCAGACGGCATTTCGCGGCCCCCCAGGCTCACTCTCGTCGTCGTTCTCGGATGGCCCCGGCACCGGCCGGTCCGGCGTCGGGGGAGGTGTCCCCCGAGCCCGTCACGGCCCGGAAGTCCCCCTCCAGGGATGGTTACGGACAGTGACGGTAAAACGGTGACGCTCCCAGGTCAAGCCGATTGGAAAAAAGCGGTCGAATCCGTAGGTGTCGATCCGGGTCGTCCGGATCGTCGCGAAGGCCCGCACGTCCCGCCCGGCGGGCGTTCCGCGACCCTCCCGCACGGCTTCCGCGCGCGGGCGCGCGCGGCCCCGGTGTGACCGCTCTCACCTGGTATTTCGTGACGGGGTGGGGTTCGGTCCACCGGATGCGGCCTGCTACCTTGTCGGGGACAAGGCGTCCTTTAAGACCCGTCCCGTGAGGCGGGAAAGGAGGTTCAGGCGGTGAATGCTGCCCACCGGCCGGACGATCCGGCCGAGACGCGCGTGACCGACCGTGGCTCCGGCGACCCCCGGCAGAAGGCCGTTCTGGAGGGACCGGACATCCGGCGCGCGCTCACCCGAATCGCGCACGAGATCCTCGAACGCACCAAGGGCGGCGAGGACGTCGCCCTGCTCGGCATCCAGACCCGCGGCGTGACGCTGGCCGAGCGGCTGGCGGCGGCGCTGCGCGAGGTCGAGGGCCGGCCCGTCCCGTGGGGCTCGCTCGACGTCACGATGTACCGGGACGACCTGCGCCTGCGCGCCCCGCGCGCGATCGGCCGCACCGAGCTGCCCAGGGGCGGCATCGAGGACCGGGTCGTCGTGCTGGTCGACGACGTGCTGTTCTCCGGCCGCACCGTGCGCGCCGCCTTGGACGCGCTGAACGAGCTCGGCCGCCCGCGCGCCGTCCAGCTCGCCGTCCTGGTGGACCGCGGGCACCGCGAACTGCCGATCCGCGCCGACTACGTGGGCAAGAACCTGCCCACCTCGATGCGCGAGACGGTGAAGGTCCTGCTGGACGAGAACGACGGCCGCGACGCCGTCCTCCTCGGTCCGAAGGAGGAGAAGTAAGTGAAGCGCCATCTGATCTCGGCCGCCGACCTCACCCGCGACGACGCGCTGCTCGTCCTCGACACCGCCGAGGAGCTGGCCCGCGCGACCGAGGCGTCGGTGCGCAAGCTCCCGACGCTGCGCGGGCGCACGGTGGTCAACCTCTTCTTCGAGGACTCGACCCGCACCCGGATCTCGTTCGAGGCGGCCGCCAAGCGGCTCAGCGCGGACGTCATCAACTTCTCCGCCAAGGGCTCGTCGGTCAGCAAGGGCGAGAGCCTGAAGGACACCGCGCTCACCCTGGAGGCCATGGGCGCGGACGGCGTCGTCATCCGGCACGGCGCGTCCGGCGCGCCGCACCGGCTGGCGAACTGGGTCCGGGGCAGCGTGGTGAACGCCGGCGACGGCACCCACGAGCACCCCACCCAGGCGCTGCTGGACGCCTTCACCATGCGCCGCCGCCTCGGCGACCTGGAGGGCCGCAAGGTCACCATCGTCGGCGACATCCTCCACAGCCGTGTGGCACGGTCCAACGTGCTGCTGCTGAACACCCTCGGCGCCGAGGTGACCCTGGTCGCCCCGCCGACGCTGCTGCCGGTCGCGGTGGACACCTGGCCCGCCGAGGTCTCCTACGACCTGGACGCCGTCCTGCCGAAGAGCGACGTCGTGATGATGCTGCGCGTCCAGCACGAGCGGATGAACGCCGGGTACTTCCCGACCGTCCGCGAGTACAGCCGCCGCTACGGCCTGGACGCCGAGCGCATGGCGCGCCTGGCCGACCACGCGATCGTCATGCATCCCGGCCCGATGAACCGGGGCGTGGAGATCGCGGCCGAGGTCGCCGACTCCGTCCGGTCCACCATCGTCGAGCAGGTCGCCAACGGCGTGAGCGCTCGCATGGCCGTTCTCTACCTGCTGCTCGGCGGGTCCGAGCCCGCCATCGGCAAGGAGGTCTCCCAGTGACCGCGTACCTCATCAAGAACGCCCGGGTGCTCGGCGGGGAGCCGGCCGACCTGCTGCTGCGGGACGGCGTGATCGCCGAGATCGGCACCGGCCTGGACGCCGCGGACGCGCAGGTCGTGGACGCGCAGGTCGTGGACGCGCAGGGCCTGATCGCCCTGCCCGGCCTGGTCGACCTGCACACCCACCTGCGCGAGCCCGGCCGCGAGGACGCCGAGACCGTCGAGTCCGGCACCCGCGCCGCCGCGATGGGCGGCTACACCGCCGTCCACGCGATGGCCAACACCGACCCGGTCGCCGACACCGCGGGCGTCGTCGAGCAGGTGTGGCGGCTCGGCCGCGAGGCCGGGTACTGCGACGTCCAGCCGGTCGGCGCGGTCACCGTGGGCCTCAGGGGCGAGCGGCTCGCCGAGCTGGGCGCGATGGCCGACTCGGCCGCCGCCGTCCGGGTGTTCTCCGACGACGGGCACTGCGTGTCGGACGCGGTCGTCATGCGCCGCGCGCTGGAGTACGTCAAGGCGTTCGACGGCGTCGTCGCCCAGCACGCGCAGGAGCCGCGGCTGACCGAGGGCGCGCAGATGAACGAGGGCGAGATGAGCGCCGCGCTCGGCATGCGCGGCTGGCCCGCGGTCGCCGAGGAGGCGATCATCGCCCGCGACGTGCTGCTGGCCCAGCACGTCGGGTCGCGGCTGCACGTGTGCCACGTGTCCACGGCCGGCTCGGTGGAGATCATCCGCTGGGCCAAGTCCAAGGGGTGCCAGGTGACCGCCGAGGTCACCCCGCACCACCTGCTGCTCAACGACGAGCTCGCCGCGTCCTACGACCCGACCTACAAGGTCAACCCGCCGCTGCGCACGGCCGACGACGTCACCGCGCTCCGGCACGCGCTGGCGGACGGCACGATCGACATCGTCGCCACCGACCACGCGCCGCACCCGGTCGAGGCCAAGGAGACCGAGTGGGCCGTGGCCGCGATGGGCATGATCGGCCTGGAGACCGCGCTGTCGGTCGTCCAGGAGGCCATGGTCGAGACGGACCTGCTCGACTGGGCCGGCGTCGCCGAGCGCATGTCGTTCGGCCCCGCCCGCATCGGCCGCCTCTCCGGACAGGGTCGTCCGCTGGAGGCGGGATCGCCCGCCAACATCACGCTGTACGACCCGTCGCCGCGCCGCGCCGTGGACCCGACCGCGATGGCCTCCAAGAGCCGCAACACCCCGTACGCGGGGATGGAGCTGCCCGGACGCGTCGTCGCGACGTTCCTGCGCGGCCGGGCGACCGTCCTCGAAGGGAAGCTCCAGTGACCCCACCCCCCGCTCTACTCGTTCTCGAAGACGGACGGACGTTCCAGGGGGTCGCCTACGGCGCCGAGGGGGAGACCTTCGGCGAGATCGTCTTCAACACCGGCATGACCGGCTACCAGGAGACCCTCACCGACCCCTCGTACGCCCGGCAGATCGTGGCGATGACCGCCCCGCACATCGGCAACACCGGCGTGAACGACGAGGACCCCGAGTCCGGCCGCATCCAGGTCGCCGGCTACGTGGTCCGCGAGCCCGCGCGGGTGGCGTCCAGCTGGCGGGCGACCGGCTCGCTCGGCGCGGCGCTGCGCGAGCAGGGCGTCGTCGGCATCGCGATCACCGGCACCCGGGCGCTGACCCGGCACCTGCGCGACCGCGGCGCGATGCGCGCCGGGATCTTCTCCGGCCCGGCGGCGCAGGCCCCGGTGGACGAGCTGCTCCGGCGCGTCCAGGAGTCGCCGCAGATGGCCGGCGCGTCCCTCGCCGAGGAGGTCGCGACGCAGGAGGCGTACGTCGTCCCCGCGATCGGCGAGCGGCGCTTCACGGTCGCCGCCGTGGACCTCGGCATCAAGGGCATGACCCCGCACCGGATGGCCGAGCGCGGCATCGAGGTGCACGTCCTGCCCGCCACGGTCACCGCCGAGGACATCCTCGCGGTCGAGCCGGACGGCGTGTTCTTCTCCAACGGCCCGGGCGACCCGGAGACCGCCGACGACCAGGTCGCGGCCCTGCGCGGCGTCCTGTCGGCCGGCAGGCCGTTCTTCGGCATCTGCTTCGGCAACCAGATCTTCGGCCGCGCGCTCGGCCTCGGCACCTACAAGCTGCGGTTCGGCCACCGCGGCGTGAACCAGCCCGTCCAGGACGTCCGGACCGGCAAGGTCGAGATCTCCGCGCACAACCACGGGTTCGCCGTGGACGCCCCCAAGGACGGCCCGTTCGACACCCCCTACGGCCCGGCCGAGGTCTCGCACGTGAACCTGAACGACGGCTGCGTCGAGGGCCTGCGGCTGCTCGACCGCCCGGCGTTCAGCGTCCAGTACCACCCCGAGGCGGCGGCGGGCCCCCACGACGCCTCGGGCCTCTTCGACCAGTTCGTCCAGATCATGGAGGCCGGGAAGTAATGCCGCGCAGGGAAGACATCCGGTCCGTCCTGGTCATCGGCTCCGGGCCCATCGTGATCGGGCAGGCCGCCGAGTTCGACTACTCCGGGACGCAGGCGTGCCGGGTGCTGAAGGCCGAGGGCCTGCGGGTCATCCTGGTCAACAGCAACCCGGCGACGATCATGACCGACCCGGAGATGGCGGACGCGACCTACGTCGAGCCGATCACCCCCGAGACCGTCGAGAAGATCATCGCCAAGGAGCGGCCGGACGCGCTGCTGCCCACGCTGGGCGGCCAGACGGCCCTCAACACCGCCATCGCGCTCTTCGAGAACGGCGTCCTCGCCGCGCACGGCGTCGAGCTGATCGGCGCCGACGTGGACGCGATCCAGGCGGGCGAGAACCGGGAGAGGTTCAAGGAGGTCGTCGCCAAGGTCGCACGCGAGCAGGGCCTGAACGCCGAGTCCGCCCGGTCGGTCATCTGCCACACCATGGACGAGGTGCTCGCCGCGGCGGGCGAGCTCGGCTACCCCGTGGTCGTCCGGCCGTCCTTCACCATGGGCGGCGCGGGCTCCGGCTTCGCGCACGACGAGGAGGACCTGCGCCGCATCGCGGGCGCGGGCCTCGACGCGTCCCCGACCAGCGAGGTGCTCCTGGAGGAGTCCATCCTCGGCTGGAAGGAGTACGAGCTGGAGGTGATGCGCGACCGCAACGACAACGTCGTCATCGTCTGCTCGATCGAGAACCTCGACCCGATGGGCGTGCACACCGGCGACTCGATCACCGTCGCGCCCGCGATGACGCTCACCGACCGCGAGTACCAGAACATGCGGGACGTCGCGATCGCGGTGATCCGCGAGGTCGGCGTCGACACCGGCGGCTGCAACATCCAGTTCGCCGTGCACCCCGGCACCGGCCGGATGATCGTCATCGAGATGAACCCGCGCGTCTCCCGCTCCTCGGCGCTGGCGTCCAAGGCCACCGGGTTCCCGATCGCCAAGATCGCCGCGCGGCTCGCCGTCGGCTACACGCTGGACGAGATCCCGAACGACATCACCCGCGAGACCCCGGCCTCGTTCGAGCCGACGCTCGACTACGTCGTGGTCAAGGTGCCGCGGTTCGCGTTCGAGAAGTTCCCCGGCGCGGACGGCACGCTCACCACGCACATGAAGTCGGTCGGCGAGGCCATGGCCATCGGCCGCAACTTCACCGAGGCGCTCCAGAAGGCGCTGCGGTCGCTGGAGCAGAAGGGCTCGGCGCTGTCCTGGGCCGGCCCGCCCGGCGACAAGGACCGGTGGCTCGCCGAGGCGGCCGAGCCGCACGACGGGCGCGTCCGGGCCGTCCAGCGGGCGATGTGGGCGGGCGCGACGATCCAGGAGGCCCACGAGGCGACCCGGATCGACCCGTGGTTCCTCGACCAGATCGCCGGGCTGAACGAGATCGCCGACGAGATCCGCACCGCCGAGGACGCGCTCACCCGCGACAAGATCCTCAACGCCAAGCGGCACGGCTTCTCCGACGCGCAGATCGGCGAGATCCGCGGGCTCTCGGAGGAGGTCGTCCGCGAGCTGCGGCACGCCCTCGGCGTCCGGCCCGTCTACCTCACCGTCGACACCTGCGCCGCCGAGTTCGCGGCGAAGACGCCCTACCTGTACTCGGCCTACGACGAGGAGACCGAGGTCCCGCCGGGGCGGAAGCCGAAGGTGATCATCCTCGGCTCCGGGCCGAACCGCATCGGGCAGGGCGTGGAGTTCGACTACTCCTGCGTCCACGCGTCCTTCACGCTCGCCGAGGCGGGCTACGAGACCGTCATGGTCAACTGCAACCCCGAGACCGTCTCGACCGACTACGACACCTCCGACCGGCTCTACTTCGAGCCGCTCACCCTGGAGGACGTCCTGGAGGTCGTGCACGCCGAGCAGCGCTCCGGCGAGGTCGCGGGCGTGATCGTCCAGCTCGGCGGGCAGACGCCGCTCGGCCTGGCGCAGCAGCTCAAGGACGCGGGCGTCCCGATCGTCGGCACCTCGCCCGAGTCGATCCACCTCGCCGAGGACCGCGGCGCGTTCGGCCGCGTCCTGCACCGCGCCGGGCTCACCGCGCCCAAGCACGGCACCGCCACCTCCTACGAGGAGGCGCTGGAGATCGCCGCCGAGATCGGCTACCCCGTCCTCGTCCGGCCGTCCTACGTGCTCGGCGGACGCGGCATGGAGATCGTGTACGACGACGCCACGCTGGAGTCGTACATGGCGAAGGCCACCGAGGCGTCCCCCGAGCACCCCGTCCTGGTCGACCGGTTCCTCGACGAGGCCATCGAGATCGACGTGGACGCCCTGTTCGACGGCGAGGAGCTCTACCTCGGCGGCGTCATGGAGCACATCGAGGAGGCCGGCATCCACTCCGGCGACTCCGCGTGCGCGCTCCCGCCGATCACCCTCGGCCACGACGACCTGCGCCGCATCCGCGAGGCCACCGAGGCGCTCGCGCGCGGCATCGGCGTGCGCGGGCTCATGAACGTCCAGTACGCGCTGTCCGCGGGCGTCCTGTACGTCCTGGAGGCCAACCCGCGCGCGTCCCGGACCGTCCCGTTCGTGTCCAAGGCGACGGCCGTGCCGCTCGCCAAGGCCGCCGCGCGGGTCATGATGGGCGCCACGATCGGCGCGCTGCGCGCCGAGGGCCTGCTGCCGCCGTCCGGCGACGGCGGCGCCCTCCCGCTGGACGCGCCGATCGCGGTCAAGGAGGCCGTCCTGCCGTTCGACCGGTTCCGCAACGCCAAGGGCCAGGGCGTGGACACCGTCCTCGGGCCGGAGATGCGGTCCACCGGCGAGGTCATGGGCATCGACGAGGTGTTCGGCACCGCCTACGCCAAGTCGCAGCAGGCCGCCTACGGCTCGCTGCCGACCAAGGGCCGAGCGTTCGTGTCGGTGGCGAACCGGGACAAGCGGCACATGATCTTCCCCGTCAAGCGCCTTGCTGACCTGGGCTTTGAGATTCTTGCCACGGAAGGGACCGCCGAGGTCCTGCGCCGCAACGGCGTGCGTGCCAAGATCGTGCGCAAGCACAGCGACGGCCCCGGCGCCGGGGGCGAGCCCACCATCGTGCGGCGCGTCCTCGACGGCGAGGTGGACCTCATCGTCAATACTCCCTTCGGGAGCCCCGGACAGTCCGGGCCCCGGCTGGACGGCTACGAGATCAGGACCGCCGCCGTCCTGCGCGGCGTGCCGTGCGTGACCACCGTCCAGGGGCTGGCCGCGGCCGTGCAGGGCATCGAGGCCATCGCCGGCGGCCAGGTCGGCGTCCGCTCCCTCCAGGAGCACGCCGAGCGGCTGCGCGGCGCGCACGGCGTGCTCGGACAGGGGTGAGCTGAGGAAACGGGCCCCGGCGGGCCGTCCTCCCGGTCGGGGGACGGCCCGCCGGCCCGGACGAGGACGAGAGGGAGACGGGTGTCCGACTCACCGGTGCAGACGTCGGCGACGGTCCTGACGGTCCGCCAGGTGCAGGACTACCACGCGATGACGCTGGTGGCCCCTGCGGTCGCCGAGCGGTTCCGGCCCGGCCAGTTCGTGACGCTCGCCGTCGGCGGCGAGCACTCCGGCCGGCTCGTGCGGCGCTGCTTCTCGGTGTACGAGGTCAAGTCCGACTACGGCGGGACGATCGAGATCGTGTTCGCCGACACCGAGCCCGGCACGGCCTGGCTCGCGTCCCGCCGCTCCCGCGACCAGGTGGACCTGCTCGGCCCCCTCGGCCGGCCCTTCCGGCTGCCCCGCGACCCGGTGCACTGCCTGCTCGTCGGCGGCGGCCCGCAGGGCGCGGCGCTGTTCGCCCTCGCCGACACCCTCGCCCGCCGCGGCTGCAAGGTCCACTTCGTGCTCGGCGGGGCGTCCGCGCGGGAGGTGTTCGGCTCCCGGATGGCCCAGCGCATCGGCGACTCCGCCGTCACCGTCACCGAGGACGGCACCCTCGGCGAGCGCGGCCTCGTCCGCGACGTCCTGCCCCGCGTCATCGACGAGACCGGCGCGGACGTCGTCTACGCCTGCGGCCCCACCGCCCTGCTCCGCTCGGTCACCCGCGTCGCGGGCGACTTCGGCCTGCCGTCCCAGGTGTTCGTGGAGGAGTTCCTCCAGCAGACCGCCGTCTGCGGCATCGGCGTCTGCATGACCTGCGTCCTGCCCTTCCACGGCGACGACGGCGTCACCCGCATGGTCCGCGCCTGCGCCGACGGCCCGGTGCTGCGCGGCGACCGCGTCCGCTGGGGAGACCTCGGCACCATCCCGTTCGACGCGCTCGGCGCCCCCCGCGTCCTCTCGGCCGTCCCGTCCGAAGGAGCCGACCGATGACCCCCGCCTCCCCCCTCCCGCAACCCCCGCCACCCCCGGCATCCCCGCTCTCACCGCGCCCGATGTCGCCGCGTTCGTCGCGCCCGGCGTCCTCTGGGCGCCTGGCGTCGCTGCCTTCTCCGCGGACGGTGCCGCCGCTTCCGCAGCCGTTCGTGCCGTCGTGTGAGGGGACCGTCCGATGAGCGCCGCGTCCACCGACATGACCGTGCGGATCGGGTCGCTGGAGCTGCCGAACCCGGTGCTCACCGCCGCCGGGTGCGGCGGCTCCGGGCGCGAGCTCGCGCCGTTCTTCGACCTCACCCGGATCGGCGCGTTCACCACCGCCTCGGTGACGACCCAGCCCCGTGCCGGACGCCCCACCCCGCGCGCCGCCGAGACGCCGAGCGGGCTCCTCACCGCCATGGGGCTGCCCGGACCCGGCGTCGAGCCGTTCCTGGAACGCGACCTGCCCTGGCTCGTCGAGCGGGACGTCCGGACGATCGTGTCCGTCGCGGGCAACAGCGTCGAGGAGTTCGCCGAGGTCGCGCGGCGGCTGCGCGGCGTGCCGAACATCGCCGCGATCGAGGTCAACGTCGCCTGCCCGAACGTCGCCGACCGCGGCCGCATGTTCGGCTGGCACCCGGACGCGGCGGCGGCCGTGGTCGGGGCCGTCCGGCTGCACTCGCGGCCCGGCACGCCCGTCCTCGCCAAGCTCGCCCCGGACGTCACCGACATCGCCCGCATCGCGCTCGCCTGCGTCGACGCGGGCGCGGACGGCCTCACCCTGATCAACACCATGGACGGCATGGCGATCGACCCGGTCACGCTGCGGCCCGCGCTGACCGGCGTGTCGGGCGGGCTGTCCGGCCCGGCGATCCGCCCGGTCGCGGTCCGCTGCGTCTACCAGGTGCACGCCGCGCTGCCCGACACCCCGATCATCGGCGTCGGCGGCATCGACTCCGGGCTCGCGGCCCTGGAGTTCCTCCTCGCCGGCGCCAGCGCCGTCGCCATCGGCACCACGCTGTTCCACGAGCCCGCGGCTCCGCTGCGCGTCCTGCGCGAGTTGGAGGACGCCCTCGCCTCCCGCCGGATCGCGCACCTCGCCGACGCCATCGGCCTCGCCCACAAGCCCGCCGGTTACGTCCCCCCGCGCGTCCTTCCCCTCCTCCCGGACGCCCCGGAAGCCGCTCCCGAGCCTTCGGAGACGCCCGTCCCGGCGGCTGAGAGCCCGAACGCCGCGTCGGGACGCCCGACCCGCCCTACGCCCCGTCCGGCGCCCCGCAAGGCCGCTGACGCCCCGTTCGGAGCCGAGTCAGGCCGCCAAGCCCCTGCCGCAGGGCCGTCCGCGCCGCCCGCAACCGCCCCGCACCAAGGCCCGCGCCCTCCCGCAGGCGCCGCCTCCGAAGCGCCTCCTTCAGGCGCAGCCGCCGCTGACCCCGCGTCCGAAGGGCCTCGGTTGGCCGCAGGCGCCGTTGACCCCGCGTCCGGAGGGCCTCGGTTGGCCGCAGGCGCCGGGGACGCCGCGTCCGGAGGGCCTCGCTTGGCCGCAGGCGCCGGGGACGCCGCGTCGTGGGGCTCAGACCCGGCTGCGAGTTCACCCGAAGCATTCGCGGGTACCTTCGCCGACGCGTCGGCCTCTGGCCCAGCGCCCGACGCGTCGGCAGGCGCGTATGGACGCCCGCTCGGCGACTCCTACGGCGCGTCTGACGGAGGCAGCCCTGAGGCTCCCGCAGGCCCTGGGCTGAGCGCGGAGGGCCGTCCGCACGCCCGTGACGGCGTCGCCAAGGGCGGGAACAAGCGTCCGGGCGCCCGCGGTGGTGCGGAGGCCCGCTCGAACAGCAATGACGGCACGACCGGCCCGGACCCGACGTCCGGGCGCGCGGGGGAGGGGGCCCGGACGCCGGCGTCCGGCGCCCGCCGGCCCCGCAAACGTTCCGGCGCCCGCGCCAAGGACGCCCCGGCCTCCGATCCAGCCGCGGCCGAGACCAAGGAGAGACTCCCGTGACCGCTGCACCCATCGCCGTCGCGCTCGACGCCCCCGACCTGGACACCGCCGCGCGCTGGGCCGGCCAGGTGACCCCGCACGTCAGCACCGTCAAGGTCGGCCTGGAGCTCTACCTCCGCTACGGCCCCGACGTGATCGCGAGCGTCCGCGGGGCGAGCCGCGTCCAGGTGTTCCTGGACCTGAAGCTGCACGACATCCCCGCCACCGTCGCGGGCGCGACCCGCGCGGTCGCCCGGCTGCGGCCCACCTACCTGACCGTCCACGCGGCGGGCGGCCCGGCCATGATCCGCGCCGCCGCCGAGGCCGCCCCGGACACCCGCATCGCCGCCGTCACCGTCCTGACGTCCCTGGACGACGCCGACCTCGCCGCCATCGGCCTGGACGGGCCCGCCTCGGACGCCGTCCTCCGCCTGGCCGCCCTGTCGGTCGAGGCGGGCGCCCGCGCCCTCGTCTGCTCCCCGCACGAGGCCGCCGCCGTCCGCGCCGAGGTCGGCCCCGACATCACCCTGATCACCCCCGGCGTCCGCCCCGCCGGCGCCGCCACCCAGGACCAGGCCCGCGTCGCCACCCCCGAGGAAGCCCTCGCCGCCGGCGCCGACCTCCTGGTCATCGGCCGCCCCATCACCGGCGCCGCCGACCCCGGCGCCGCCGCCGCCACGATCGCCGCCTCCCTCCGCCGCAACACCGCCCCCACCCCCTAACCCGCCGCACGCGCCCCGCATCCCGCGCACAGCACCCCAGCGCCCCGCGTCCTGCACACAAAGCCCCACCGCCCCGCCCCCCGCGCGCAGGGGCCTCAGCGCCCCGCGTCCGCGCGCAAGGCCTCAGCGCCCCGCCTCCCGCGCGCGTGGGTCCCACGCGTCCCGTGTCCGCGCGCAAGGCCTCAGCGCCTGGCCTCCCGTGCGCGCGGAGCCCGACGCCTCCCGCGTCCGCGCGCAAGGCCTCAGCCCCGGCCTCCCGCGCGGGTGGGCCCCAGCGCAGCGCGTGCGGCGCGTCGCCCCGGCGCGTGCCGCGCGTGGCCCCACGGGTCCTGCACGTCCTGCAGGGGCGGTTTCGCGGCCCTCACCCCTGCTACCGTTCGCGCGCCCACCACGCGTCCGCGCGCAGCCCGCGCTCCGAAGATCGCGCCCGCCCTGCGGAGTCCCCAAGGACGACGCTTGCGGTAGCCACAGGGCTCCGTCCCGCGTCGTGCGCGTGTCTGTGCTTGGCGAGACCTCAGCCCGCACACCTTGCGCGCCGACCGCACGCCCCGATTGGCGGCGGGCGGGACGGGGGCGGGTCGGGGGCGGGGCTTCTCGGAAGGGCCGGCGGACGGGTTCGGGGGGTCGGCGGGGGGTGGCGAAGGGGCGGTGGGAGGGTGGGGGAATGGGGGAGGGAACGTGATCAAGATCATCTGGGGTGGGGGTGAAGAGTGACGACTTTCGGGGTGATTTGGGGGGAAAGTTGCGATCTTGGGTAAGTGTCCTGGTGATGGGCGTGGGGGCGCCCGGCGGGGCCGAGTTGGGTACACTCTGTATTCAGGACACTCCAAGGAGTGATTTTCGTGATTTTGTGGCGGGTAAAACGGCACTTCACGTTGCCTTATGGGCCGTGAACTCGCTAGTTTCCCGTCCCGTCCGACTCCGTCGAGTGGAAACCTGAGGTGACCCGGCGTGGCTCTTCCGCCCCTAACCCCCGAACAGCGCGCCGCAGCCCTGGAGAAGGCTGCCAAGGCCCGCAAGGAGCGTGCCGAGGTTAAGAACCGGCTGAAGCACGGGGGGACCTCGCTCGCCGAGGTTCTCAAGGAGGGTCAGTCCGACGACGTCATCGGAAAGATGAAGGTGTCGGCTCTCCTGGAATCCCTGCCCGGTGTGGGCAAGGTCCGTGCGAAGCAGATCATGGAGCGTCTGGGCATCGCCGAATCCCGCCGCGTGCGGGGTCTCGGCGCCAACCAGCGCGCCTCCCTGGAGCGTGAGTTCGGCGGCGGTGGAAACCGCTGACCCCCGATCCGCGAGCGGGCGCGACGGTGCTGCCGTCGCGGCCGGCCCGGGCATGCCCGGATCCGGCTCCACCTCGCTCAGCTCCGGTGCGCCCATGACCGCGCCGGACGGCTCCCAGCTGACGCATGGTCGGCTCGTCCGTCGCCTCACGGTCCTCTCCGGGCCGTCGGGCGTCGGCAAGAGCACGGTCGTCGCCGAGATCCGGCTCGCCCACCCCGAGGTGTGGCTGTCGGTCTCGGTGACCACCCGGTCCCCCCGACCGGGTGAGACCGACGGCGTGCAGTACCACTTCGTCGACGACGCCGGTTTCGACCGGCTCGTCGCCGAGGGCGAGCTCCTCGAATGGGCGGAGTTCGCGGGCAACCGCTACGGGACCCCGCGCCGCCCGGTCGAGGAGCGCCTCGCCCGCGGCGAACCCGTGCTGCTGGAGATCGATCTCCAGGGCGCCCGGCAGGTCCGGCAGACGATGCCCGGGGCCCAGCTGGTCTTCCTCGCCCCGCCGACGTGGGACGAGCTGGTCCGCCGCCTCACCGGCCGCGGCACCGAGCCGCCGGACGTGATCGAGCGCCGTCTCGAGGCCGCCCGGGTCGAGCTCGCCGCCGAGAAGGAGTTCGACGTCACGCTGGTGAACACGTCCGTACGGGACGTGGTCGACGAGCTGCTAGTCTTGATGGCTGTTCGTCAGTAAGCATCCGCGCCGCGCATCCGACTCCCCGAACCCGGGGGTCCGGGCCCGCGACGACGGTCATCTAGTGGAGGGCCACCGCGTGGCAGCCAGCAACGACGGCATCACCAACCCGTCCGTCGACGACCTGCTCGAGGTCGTCGACACCAAGTACGGTCTCGTGAGCATCGCGGCCAAGCGTGCCCGGCAGATCAACGCCTACTACGCCCAGCTGGGCGAGGGCCTGCTCGAGTACGTCGGCCCGCTCGTCGAGACCCAGGTGCAGGAGAAGCCGCTCTCGATCGCGCTCCGCGAGGTCCGCGAGGGCCTGCTGAAGGCCGAGCCCGTCGAGGGCTGACCCGGCGTCCGGGGCGGGGATCACCGCGTCCTAGAGTCGGCCGTATGACAGCCCCCGACAAGCCCCGCGTGGTGCTCGGCGTCGCCGCCGGGATCGCCGCGTACAAGGTCTGCGAGCTGCTGCGACGGCTCACCGAGTCCGGCCACGACGTCACCGTCGTGCCGACCGAGGACGCCCTGCGCTTCGTCGGCGAGCCCACCTGGGCCGCCCTGTCCGGCAACCCCGTCTCCACCCGCGTGTGGGACGGGGTTTCCGGCGTTCCGCACGTGCGCATCGGGCAGTCCGCCGACCTGGTGTTCGTCGCCCCGGCGACAGCCGACCTGCTCGCCCGGGCCGCGCACGGGCTGGCCGACGACCTGCTCACCAACACCCTGCTCACCGCGCACTGCCCGGTCGTGTTCGCGCCCGCGATGCACACCGAGATGTGGGAGCACCCGGCCACGCAGGCGAACGTCGCGACGCTCCGCGAGCGCGGCGCGATCGTCATCGACCCCGCCTCCGGTCGCCTCACCGGCAAGGACACCGGCAAGGGACGCCTGCCCGACCCGTCCGAGCTCTTCGACGTCGCCCGCCACGTCCTCACCCGCTGGCAGAAGGCCCGCTGCGCCGCCGAGCCGGCCCCGCCCGGAAGCCGGCCCCCCGCCGCCTCGGCTGAGGCCGCGTCGCCGGACGCCGCCGTTCCGAGCGAGGCCGTGCCGCCAAACGCCGCCGTGTCGGGCGCGGGGCCGGGGCGAGGGGCCGGGGCGGTGGTCGAGGCCGGGCGGCGGGTCGATGTGCGGGCGCTGGGGCTGTTCGATCTCGCCGGACGGCATGTCGTGGTCTCCGCCGGCGGGACGCGGGAGGCGCTCGATCCCGTCCGGTTCCTGGGGAACCGGTCGTCGGGGCTCCAGGGGTACGCGCTCGCCCGGACGGCCGTGGCTCGCGGCGCGCGGGTGACGCTGGTGTCGGCGAACGCGTCGCTGCCGGACCCGGCGGGCGCGCACGTCGTCCCGGTGGGGTCGGCGCGGGAGATGCGCGAGGCGGTGCTCGCCGCCGCCGAGGACGCGGACGCGGTCGTGATGGCGGCGGCCGTGGCCGACTTCCGTCCCGCCGAGTACGTGGATTCCAAGATCAAGAAGGTTCCGGGCGGGGAGCCGGCGCCGATTCGGTTGGTCAAGAACCCCGACATCCTGGCCGAGCTGGGCGCGGGAAAGCGTCCGGATCAGGTCGTGGTGGGCTTCGCCGCGGAGACCGACGACGTGCTCGCCAACGGCCGGGAGAAGCTGAAGCGCAAGGGCTGCGACCTGCTGGTGGTGAACGAGGTCGGAGCCGATCTCACCTTCGGACGGCCCGACAACGCCGCGGTCGTGCTGGGTGCGGACGGCTCGGCGACCGACGTCCCGCGCGGCCCCAAGGAGGACCTGGCGGACGTCGTGTGGGACCTGGTCGCCGCGCGCCTCGGCGGGCACGACCGAGACGCGCCTCACCCGGGGTCGGGGCGCGGGGCTACCTGAATTCCAGGTCATTCCCGATAGACTCCGACGGAAAACTCAAGCGCAAGCCTGCGGTGGGGGCGGCGTCTCCCGCCACAGAGACCACAAGTCCGTTCTGCGACGTCAGTCAGCAGCCGCTGCAAGGAGTTCACGTACGTGTCTCGCCGCCTGTTCACCTCGGAGTCCGTGACCGAAGGGCACCCGGACAAGATCGCGGACCAGATCAGCGACGCCATCCTGGACGCGATGCTCAAGGACGACCCCACCTCCCGGGTCGCCGTGGAGACGATGATCACCACCGGTCAGGTGCACGTGGCCGGTGAGGTCACCACCGAGACCTACGTCGACATCCCCGGCGTGATCCGGGAGAAGATCCTCGAGATCGGCTACGACTCGTCCAAGAAGGGCTTCGACGGCCACTCCTGCGGCGTGTCGGTGTCCATCGGCGCGCAGTCGCCCGACATCGCGCAGGGCGTCGACGACGCCTACGAGACCCGCGAGGAGGGCCAGCAGGACGACCTCGACCGGCAGGGCGCGGGCGACCAGGGCCTCATGTTCGGCTACGCCACCAACGAGACGCCCGAGCTGATGCCGCTGCCGATCACCATCGCGCACCGGCTGTCGCACCGGCTGTCGGCGGTCCGCAAGGGCGGCGTGGTGCCCTACCTGCGTCCCGACGGCAAGACCCAGGTCACCATCGAGTACGACGGCGACCGCGCGGTCCGGCTCGACACCGTGGTCGTGTCGTCCCAGCACGCTCCGGACATCGACCTCAAGGAGCTGCTCACCCCGGACGTCAAGGAGCACGTCGTCGACCCGGTGCTGGCCGAGTTCGACATCGACACCGAGGGCTACCGGCTGCTGGTCAACCCCACCGGCCGGTTCGAGATCGGCGGCCCGATGGGCGACGCGGGCCTGACCGGCCGCAAGATCATCGTGGACACCTACGGCGGCATGGCCCGGCACGGCGGCGGCGCCTTCTCCGGCAAGGACCCGTCCAAGGTGGACCGCTCGGCCGCGTACGCGATGCGCTGGGTCGCCAAGAACATCGTCGCGGCGAAGCTCGCCGACCGAGCCGAGGTCCAGGTCGCCTACGCGATCGGCAAGGCCCACCCGGTCGGCGTGTTCGTGGAGACCTTCGGCACCGAGAAGGTCCCGGTCGACAAGATCCAGCAGGCCGTCGCCCAGGTCTTCGACCTGCGCCCGGCCGCGATCGTCCGCGACCTCGACCTGCTCCGCCCGATCTACTCCCAGACCGCCGCGTACGGCCACTTCGGCCGTCCGGAGCCCGACTTCTCCTGGGAGCGCACCGACCGCGCCGAGGCCCTCGCCAAGCACGCCGGCCTGTCCTGAGCCTTCGGCTCCCCGTCCTCGCCCAGGGCTCGGACGGGGCCCGAAGACCCGGGCGAGTGCGGCATCGCTTCGCGATCTGCGTCCCGGCCGCTCCGCTTCGCCGTCGCGGCCGGGACGCAGGTCACGCACTCGGGCGCAGGCTGAGAATTGCGGCTGGCCCAAGCGGCACATGTGTGAGGCCCCCTGCTTCAGCAGGGGGCCTCACACATGAGGGCTACTTGCAGGGGGTGCCGCGGGGGAGTTCGTAGCGGGCGCCGACGGTGTAGCGGCCGGACGCGGGGATCCTTACCTGGACGAAGTCCTTGTCCGGTCCGCTCTTCACCGGGGCGACGCAGGCGCCCGAGCCGGGGCCGTGGACGCTCAGCCAGGGGGAGTAGGCGATCCGGAGCAGGTACGTGCCGCCCTTGGGCGCGTTCAGGACGACCTTGTCCGGACGGAACCGGTGGACGGTCGCCGGGTCCTGCACGAGCGGGACGGGGTCGTTGACCTGGTAGAGCCGCCAGTGCGCGTCGTGCCAGACCTCGGTCAGGTAGGGCTGCCCGGCCCGGACGAGGACCTCCTCGCGGTGCGAGGACCAGTCGATCTCCTGCTCGGGCAGGACGACGTACCGGACGGCCCACTTGTGCAGCCAGTCGCGGTAGGAGTCGGCGTTGAGGAGCTTCTCGTCGTAGAACAGGGCGTTGCGCTCGGCGTCCACCTGGCGGTTCCAGCCGCGCGCGAGGATGACCTGGCGGCTCAGCCCGGACGCCTCCCAGTGCGAGCGCAGGGGCACGACCTCGACCCGCCCGCGGTTCGCGCCGCGCTGCCTGAGCTGGGCGATCAGGTCGCGGGACTGGCCGGCGGCGGTCGCGGCGGGGGTGGTGTGGATCAGGTCGTCCATGGGCTTCACGACCTGCCAGACGCCGGTCACGATGAACGCGGCGCAGAGGACGGCCAGCTTGCGCCGGTCGGTCACGCGGCCGACGGCGCAGAGCAGGAAGACGCCGCCGAACACCAGCGACATCCGCTCGACGTTGCTGCCGACCGGCGAGGGGATCAGCCAGGTCAGCGTGATCCCCAGCAGGTAGACGCCCGCTCCGACCCGGATGATCTTCCAGTCCTTCGGCGCGCACAGCAGCACGGCCACGACGCTGGCGATCGCGGGCAGCACGATCGCCAGGAGCGAGATCGGCTGGACGCCGGTGAAGGGGAACAGCAGCGTGGTCGTCCCGACGACCAGCGGCATGCCGAGGCAGATCGCGATCCCGGCGCGGCGGCGTCCGGTGAGGAACATCGCGGCCCCGACGACCAGCAGGAACAGCCCGGCGACCGGGCTGGCGAAGGTCGCCAGCAGGCCGAAGCCGACCATCCCGGCGGCGCGCAGGAACGGGGTCCCGCGCGAGGTGAACGCGCACATCACGGCGGCGAGCGCGAACAGCAGGCCGAGGCCGAAGGTGGTGCGCCCGGACGCCGAGTTGCAGGAGATCGCGAACGCGGCCCACACGGCGGCGGGCAGGGCGACGGGCGCGCGGAACCGGACGAGCATCATCGCGGCGAGCGTCGCCGACAGCGTCCCGCTGATCACCGCGACCGTCCGGATCCCGAACCAGGCCATCAGGAACGGCGAGATCACGCTGTACGAGGCGACGTGGATGCCGCCGTACCAGGACAGGTTGTAGGCGGCCCACGGGTAGTGCCCGACGAAGTGCGTCCAGGCGGCCTGGGCGGACAGGTCGCCGCCGTCGGTGGCGAGGAACAGCGCCCAGACCATGTGCAGGACGAACGCCACGGCGGTCGCCGCGAGGACGGGGTTGCGCGGGTTCGCCCAGCGCCGCCAGCGCGGCCCGGGCGCGGGCGGCGTCGAGGGGGCGGCCGGGGCGGAGCCCACCCGCGCGGAGGCCGATGCGGTCGTCAACGCTGCCTACTGGATCCGGAGGGACGGTCGGGGCCCGGGGGGCACCGGCCAATGATCCACCGAACCCCGGCCGAGTTCAAACCGGTCACGCTCGGTTCCACGGGACTGGCGCACCCCCTGATCTGGTAGGACGATCCTGTGAGCAACGACGGCGGAGACACCGGGCTGATCCCGGGGCTGGACGCGCTTCCGGACGCCTCCGGCGGCACGACGGTACCGTCCGGCACGACCGCCGCGCCCGGAAAGTCCGTGCGGAAGGCCGCGGAGCGAGGCAAAGGGAAGGTCAAACCCGCCGCGGGGGCCGCGTCCAGGGGAGCCCGTAAGGGCGCGCGCGTCCCGCCCGAGCACCTCCCCGTCGCCCGGGTCGCCGTGGACATGTCGCTTCCCCATCTCGACCGGCCCTTCGACTACCTCGTACCCAACGAACTGGACGCCAAGGCCGTGCCCGGATGTCGGGTTCGTGTCCGTTTCGCCGGGCAGCTCGTGGACGGCCTGCTCCTCGACCGCGTCCAGGAGAGCGATCACGAGGGGCGGCTGTCGTTCCTGGAGCGGGTGACCTCGCCCGAGCCCGTCCTCGCCCCGGAGATGGCGGCGCTGGCCCGCGAGGTCGCCGACCGGTACGCCGGGACGCTCGCCGACGTGCTGCGCCTGGCGATCCCGCCCCGGCACGCCAAGGCGGAGGGCGAGCCGCCGCGCGAGGCGGCGACCCCGCCGGAGCCGCCGGACGACCCCGGCCCCTGGTCACGGTACCCGGCCGGTCCGTCGTTCCTGACCGCGCTCGCCGCGGGCCGCGCGCCCCGCGCCGTCTGGACGGCCCTGCCCGGCCCCGAGCGGACGGCGGCGATCGCGCGGGCCGTCCGCACGGCCCTCGCCGCCGGCCGCGGGGCGCTGGTCGTCCTCGCGGACGGCCGGGACGTGGCCCGCATGGACGCCGCGCTCACCGAGGAGCTGGGCGACGGACGCCATGTCGCGCTCACCGCCGACCTCGGCCCGACCGAGCGGTACCGGCGCTGGCTGGCGATCCGGCGCGGCGCGGTGAAGGCGGTCGTCGGGACGCGCGCGGCGATGTTCGCTCCCGTCCACGATCTCGGCCTGGCCGTCCTGTGGGACGACGGGGACGACGTCCACGCCGAGCCGCACGCGCCCTACCCGCATCCGCGCGAGGTGCTGGCGCTCCGCGCGCACCGGTCCGGGGCGGGCGCGCTGATCGGCGGCTACACGCGGACGACCGAGGCGACCGTCCTGGTCGAGACGGGCTGGGCGCACGCCCTGACCGCCGACCGGGAGACGGTCCGGGCGGCGATGCCGCGCGTCCGGCCGGTCGGGGACGACTTCGACATGGCCCGCGACGAGGCCGCCCGCGCCGCGCGGCTCCCGCACGTGGCGTTCGAGACGGCCCGGCGGGCCCTGGAGCACGGGCCCGTGCTGGTCCAGGTGCCCCGGCGCGGCTACCTGCCCGCCCTGGCGTGCCAGCGGTGCCGGACGATGGCGCACTGCTCGTCCTGCCAGGGGCCGCTGGCGCTGACGTCCGCGCACGCCGCGCCGTACTGCCGCTGGTGCGGGCGCATCGCGGGGGACTGGCACTGCCCGGAGTGCGGCCACTTCCAGCTCCGCGCCGTCGTCGTCGGGGCCCGCCGCACCGCCGAGGAGCTGGGCCGGGCGTTCCCCGGCGCGGTCGTGAAGACCTCCGGCCGGGACGGCGTGCTCGACACGGTCGGCGACGGGAGGGCGCTGATCGTGTCCACGCCGGGCGCGG
Source organism: Actinomadura gamaensis (assembly GCF_042652125.1). Taxonomy (NCBI): domain Bacteria; kingdom Bacillati; phylum Actinomycetota; class Actinomycetes; order Streptosporangiales; family Thermomonosporaceae; genus Actinomadura; species Actinomadura gamaensis. Next base: position 96,453 of record NZ_JBHSIT010000003.1, read on the forward strand.
AACCGGTCGCCGAGGACGGCTACGCCGCCGCGCTCCTGCTGGACGGCTGGGCGCTGCTCGGCCGCGCCGACCTGCGCGCCGCCGAGGAGGCCCTGCGCCGCTGGATGAACGCCGCCGCGCTCGTCCGTCCCGGCGGGCCGGTCGTCGTCGCGGCGGACGGCGCGCTGCCCGCCGTCCAGGCGCTGATCCGGTGGGACCCGGTCACCTTCGCGGAGCGGGAGCTGGCCGAGCGCCGCGAGGCCGGGTTCCCGCCCGCGTTCCGGATGGCGTCGCTGACCGCGACCCCGGCCGCGATCCGCGAGCTCCTCGACGACGCGCGGCTGCCCGCGTCCGCCGAGGTCCTCGGGCCCGTGCCGCTCAACGAGCAGCCGCAGCCGGGGCAGCGACCGCGCGAGCGCGCGCTCGTCCGCGTGCCGCGCGCGGACGGCCTGCCGCTGGCCCGGGAGCTCCAGGCGGGGCAGGGCGTCCGCAGCGCCCGCCGCGCCCCCGAGTACGTCCGCGTCCAGATGGACCCGCTGGAGCTGATCTGACGCCCGCCGAAGCCCCGCCGCCGAAGCCCGCCGCCGAACGGCCACCCCCGTCCGGGAGGTCCCGCCGCCGTCCGGAAGGTCCGGCGTCCGGGCCACGCCGGGCGGTGGGGGATCTTAGACTGGTCGGTTCGTAGACTGAACGCGACAGCGCACCCTGGACGGCGCGCATCTGGAAACGGAGTCCTCCTTGTCCGTCAAGCCCATCCGCCTCTTCGGCGACCCCGTGCTGCGCACCCCTGCCGAGCCGGTCAGGGACTTCGACAAGGAGCTGCGGCAGCTCGTCAAGGACCTCACCGACACCATGATCGACGCGCCCGGCGCGGGCCTGGCCGCGCCGCAGCTCGGCGTCGGCCTGCGCGTGTTCACCTACTACGTGGACGACGTGCTCGGCCACCTGGTGAACCCGACCCTGGACCTGTCGGACGAGCAGGAGACCGGCGACGAGGGCTGCCTCAGCATTCCCGGCCTGGCCTTCCCGACGCCGCGCGCCGTCCGGGCCGTCGCCAAGGGCTTCAACATGCACGGCGAGCCGATCACCGTCGAGGGCACGCACCTGCTGGCCCGCTGCGTCCAGCACGAGACCGACCACCTGGACGGGATCATCTTCATCGACCGGATGGACCCCGAGCAGCGCAAGGCCGCGATGAAGGCGATCCGCGAGGCCGAGTGGTTCGGCGACCCGGTCCCGCAGGTGAAGGTGTCCCCGCACCGCACGCTCGGGAAGGCGATCTGACCATGCGCCTCGTCTTCGCCGGAACGCCCGAGACGTCCGTCCCTTCGCTGGAGGCGCTGCTGGCGTCCTCGCACGAGGTCGCCGCCGTCGTCACCCGCCCGGACGCGCCCGCCGGACGCGGCCGCAGGCTCGTGCCGAGCCCGGTCGCCGAGGCCGCCGCCGCGGCCGGCGTCGAGGTGCTGAAGCCCGCCAAGGCGTCCGACCTCGAGTTCCTGGACCGGCTGCGCGCGATCGGCCCGGACTGCTGCCCCGTCGTCGCCTACGGCGCGATCCTGCGGCCCGCCGCGCTGGAGATCCCCCGGCACGGCTGGGTGAACCTGCACTTCTCGATCCTGCCCGCCTGGCGCGGCGCGGCGCCGGTGCAGCGGGCGATCCTGCACGGGGACGACATGTCCGGCGCGTCCACCTTCCAGATCGAGGAGGGGCTGGACACCGGCCCGGTCTACGGGGTGCTGACCGAGCCGATCCTGCCCACCGACACCTCCGGCGACCTGCTCGGACGCCTCGCCGTCGCGGGCGCGCGGCTGCTCGCCGACACCATGGACGGCATCGAGGCCGGGGTGCTGGAGCCCCGCCCGCAGCCCGCCGAGGGCGTCTCGCACGCCGCCAAGCTCACCCCGGAGGACGCCCGCGTCGAGTGGACGACCCCGGCGCAGTACGTCGACCGGCTCGTCCGGGCCTGCACGCCCGCGCCCGGCGCGTGGACGACGTTCCGCGACACCCGGCTGAAGCTGTTCCCCGTCCGGCCCGTCCCGGACGCGGACGGCCCGGCGCTCGCCCCGGGCGAGATCCGGGCGGGCAAGAACGAGGTGCTGGTAGGCACCGCAACACACCCGGTCGCGCTCGGCGAGGTCCAGCCGCAGGGCAAGCGCCGCATGCCCGCCGCCGACTGGGCGCGCGGGGTCTCCCTCACCGACAAGGACACGCTCGCCTGATGCCGCCCACCCGCCACCACCGCGGCCGGAGCAACGCCAACCGCCGCCCGGACGGGCCGCGCCGCACCGGCCGCCCGCAGGACCTCGTCCGCCGCACCGCCTACGACGTCATCCGGGCCGTGGACACCCGCGACGCCTACGCCAACCTGCTGCTGCCGTCGCGGCTGCGCGAGCGCGGCCTGACCGGCCGGGACGCCGCCCTCGCGACCGAGCTGACCTACGGCACGCTGCGCGGCCGCGGCACCTACGACGCGATCCTCGCGCTGTGCAGCGACCGCGAGCTGCGCCGCATCGACCGTCCGCTGCTGGACGTGCTGCGGCTCGGCGCGCACCAGGTGCTCGCCACCCGGATCCCGCCGCACGCCGCCGTCGGCACGGCCGTCGAGCTGGCCCGCGACGTGACCGGGCCGGGCCAGTCGAAGTTCGCCAACGCGGTGCTGCGCAAGGTCGCCGGGCGCGACCTCGCCGCCTGGCTGGAGATCGTCGCGCCGGACGACCTGGACGCCACCACGAGGCTGTCCATCCGGCGCAGCCACCCGAAGTGGATCGTGTCCGCGCTGCGCGACGCGCTCGGCCCCGACCGGGACGAGATCGACGCGCTCCTCGCCGCCGACAACGACCGTCCGCGCGTGACCCTCGTCGCCCGGCCCGGCCGCGCCGCCCTCGACGAGCTCGCCGGAACCGAACCCGCGCCGTACTCGCCGGTCGGTGCCGTCCTGCCGGACGGTGACCCGGCCGCGTTCGCCGCCGTCCGCGACGGCCGCGCCGCCGTCCAGGACGAGGCCAGCCAGCTCGTCGCCCTCGCCCTCGCCGCCGCCGGCATCGACGGCCGGGACGCGTTCTGGGCCGACGTCTGCGCAGGTCCGGGCGGCAAGGCGGGCCTGCTGTCGGCCGTCGCGACGCAGCGCGGCGCCCGGCTCCTCGCCGCCGACGTCACCCCGCACCGCGCCGCCCTGGTCACCCGCGCCGTGGACGACCGCGCGGGCGTGGTCGTCGCCGACGGGACCGTCCCGGCGTGGCGTCCCGGCTCGTTCGACCGGATCATGCTGGACGCGCCGTGCACCGGCCTCGGCGCGCTCCGCCGCCGTCCCGAGGCGCGCTGGCGCCGCGGCCCGGAGGCCGTCGCCGAACTCGGCCCGCTCCAGCGCGAACTGCTCCGCAAGGCCCTGGAGGCGCTGCGTCCGGGCGGCGTCGTCGCGTACGTGACCTGCTCGCCGCACCTGGCCGAGACCCGCGTCGTCGTGGACGACGTCCTGCGCGGACGCGACGACGTCGACCGCCTCGACGCCCCGGACGTCCTGACCGGCATCGCCCCGTCCCTGGACGGCGTCCGCGTGGGGGACACCCCGTACGCCCAGTTCTGGCCGCACCGCCACGGCACCGACGCGATGTTCCTCGCGCTCCTCCGCAAGCACTGAGCCCCTGGCGCCGCTCCGCCCTCGCCGAATCCCCGGCGCTGCTCCGCACGGCGCTGCTACGCGGGCGGTAGCGCGCCTCGCGGCGGGGGCCGGGCGGCGACGTCCGGCCCTGCCGCGCGCGGGTTCAGCGGGCTTCCCTAAGCTGGGGCCATCATGGCTCCGCAGATCTCTCCCAGCATCCTGTCCGCGAACTTCGCCGCCCTCGGCGCCGAGGTCGAGCGGATCGCCGACGCCGCCGACTGGGTGCACGTCGACGTGATGGACAACCACTTCGTCCCGAACCTCACGCTCGGGCCGCCCGTCGTCGAGGCGCTGCTGAAGACCAGCAGGCTGCCGCTCGACTGCCACCTCATGATCGAGGACCCGGACCGCTGGGCGCCGCAGTACGCCGAGGCCGGGGCGAAGAGCGTCACCATCCACGCGGAGGCGGCGTCCGCGCCGATCCGCACGCTGCGCACGATCCGCGCCGCCGGGGCCCGCGCGGGGCTCGGCGTGAACCCGGCGACCTCGGTCGACCAGTTCGAGGACATCCTCGGCGAGATCGACATGCTGCTCCTGATGACCGTCGAGCCGGGCTTCGGCGGGCAGAAGTTCCTCGACGTCGTGCTGCCGAAGGTGCGCCGCGCCCGCGACCTGATCAAGGGCCGCGACCTGGACGTCTGGCTCCAGGTGGACGGCGGCGTCAGCGCCGAGACGATCGAGCGCTGCGCCGAGGCGGGCGCGGACGTGTTCGTCGCCGGCAGCGCGGTCTACGGCGCGGACGACCCGGCCGAGGCCGTCCGGAACCTGCGCGCGCAGGCCGAGGCCGCGACCGCCGCCGCCCCCTGGTCCTCCCGCTGATGACCTTCCTGCCCTGCGCGGCCGTCCTGTTCGACGTGGACGGCACGCTCGTCGACTCCACCCCGCTGGTCGAGTGGGCCGGACGCGAGTGGGCGGCCGAGTACGGCATCGATCCCGAGGAGTTCATGTCCGGCGCGCACGGCCGCCGGACCTCCGACCGCGTCGCCGAGTACCTGCCCGCCGACCGGGTCGCCGCCGCGACCGCGCGGCTGGACGAGCTGGAGGCGTCCCGCGCCGACGGCATCACCGCGCTGCCGGACGCCGTCCGCCTGCTGGCCTCGCTGGACGGCCTGCCGTGGGCGGTGGTCACCTCGATGGACCTCGGGCAGCTCCGCATCCGAACGGAAGCCGCGGGCGTGCCGCTCCCGCCCGTGGTCGTCACCGCCGAGCGGGTCGAGCACGGCAAGCCCCACCCGCAGGGGTACCTGCTGGCGGCGCGGGAGCTGGGCGTCGAGCCGTCCGCGTGCGTGGTGGTGGAGGACGCGCCCGCCGGGATCCGCGCCGCCCGCGCGGCCGGCGCGACCGTCCTCGCCGTCACGACCAGCCACGACGCGTCGGAGCTGACCGAGGCGGACGTCGTCGTCCCCGACCTGACGCACGTCACCGCCGTGCCCGGCGGCCTGTCGGTCGCCGCGCCGGTGTCGCCAGGTACACCCCGGGACGGAACCTAGGTCCATCGGATCCCGGGCCGCGGCTCCGTAGCGTCCCGGACGTGACCGAACAGCGAAACGAGAAGACGGCTCTGTCCCGCAGAAGCGTGCTCGGCGTCGCGGCCGCGCTGGGCGCGGGAGGCGCCCTCACGGCCGCGCTGCCCGCCGGCGCCGCCGAACCACCCGCACCCGGCGGCCCGCCCGCTGGGGGCACCGGACGCGCTGGGCGCGACGGACCCGCTGGGGGCGCTGGGCGGGCTGGGCGCGACGGACCCGCTCGGGGCGCCGGACCTGCCGGACGCGCCGGTTCCGGCGGGTCGGGCGGGGTGGGCGCTTTGGAAGGCGCGATCGACACCGCCGCCCGGCGGCTCGACGCCGACCTGATCGCGCTGCGCCGCGACATCCACGCGCATCCCGAACTCGCGGGCGGCGAGTCCCGCACGTCCGCGCTCGTCGCGGCCCGCCTGCGCGCCGCCGGGTTGGCGGTGACCACGGGCGTGGGCGGCCACGGCGTCGTCGCCGTCCTGCAGGGCACGGCGTCCCCCGGCGAAGACGGCCCACGGCGCGGAGCGGGCGCGGGAGCGGGTCGGGGAGACGGCGGCGCGGGCCGCGGAACGGGCGCGCATGCGAGCGGGGGAGACGGCGCACGCCGCGGCGCGGGCGGGGGAGCGGGGCGGACGGTCGCCTATCGCGCCGACATGGACGCCGTCCCGCCCGACTCGCAGATCCACGGCGGGCCGGCGCCCGCGCACCTCTGCGGCCACGACCTGCACACCACGATCGGCGTCGGCGTCGCCGAGGTCCTGGCGCGGCTGCGGCACCGGGTACGCGGCCGGTTCGTGTTCCTCTTCCAGCCGGGCGAGGAGGCCCTCACCGGAGCGCGCGCGATGATCGACGCCGGCGTCCTGGAGCGGACGCGCCCGGACGAGATCCACGCGCTGCACTGCGGCCCGTTCCCGGTCGGCGGGTTCGCGGTCACGCCCGGCGCGGGACTGCCCGGCCTGGACCACTGCGTCACCACGCTGACCGGCCCGGACGCGGCCGACCAGGCCGGACGGCTCGTCGCCGACGTCGCCCGGCTCGGTACGGTCACGTTCCCCGAGGCGCCGGCCGAGCTGGAGCGGATCGTCCGGGAGCTCCAGATGCCGCACGGGCCGCTGAGCCGGTTCGTGTTCGTCCGGGCCGGGACGCGGCCCGTCTTCGGGGGCGTCGAGGTGCGGACGGCGTACCGCTGCTGGCCGCAGGAGCGTGTCCCGGAGATCCGCGCCGAGCTGCGCCGCCTGGCCGGCCGGTACGCGGGCTCGCAGACCACGTTCCCGCCGGACGACCCGTTCCCCGCGATGGTGTGCCCGCCGCGTCCGGGACGCGAACTCGGACGCCACCTGTCGCGCATGCTCGGCGCGGACCGCGTCACCACCCTGCACGCCGCGCTCCCGTTCAGCGGCGAGGACTTCGCGCTCTTCCTGAACCGCGTGCCCGGCACGTTCACGTTCCTCGGCGTCCGGCGGCCGGGGGCGGAGCTCTCCACTGCCTACCCTCACTTCGGCGCCTTCGACCCGGACGAGCGGGCCATCGGCGCCGGCGTCCGCGCCATGGCGGGCTGGCTCGCGCACCGCGCGACCGCAGCCCAGTGAGCGACCACCCCGCCGTGCGCCCGCGGCCGCTGACCGGTCACCGCGCCATGCGCCCGCAGCCGCTGACCGGCCGCCGCGCCGTGCGCCCGCGGTCGCTGACCGGTCACCGCGCCGTGCGGTCGCAGCTCGTCGAGCGGCCGCCCGCCGTGCATCCGCAACCCGGTGACCGCGGTCGACGTGCCGTGCGGCTTCGCGGTCCGCTGGTCGGTCACCCTACACCCTAACGAGCGCTTGGTTGGCCAAATCCGGCCGTGGGCGTTCTCACATGCCCTCGGGAACAGCCGCCGTGGCACACTGGTTGTCAGCAGTGCAACGCGTGCTCCGGGGTCGGTGAAAGTCCGAACCGGCGGTGACAGTCCGCGACCCGGCCGAAACCATCGGCCGGTTGACCCGGTGGAACTCCGGGACCGACGGTGAAAGTCCGGATGGGAGGCAGCGCGCGGACGGCTCCTGCCCGTCGGCGGCCCGGTCGAGCGACCGGTCCGGCGGCGAAGGGGCCGCACGCCGTACGCGACCGTCGTGCTGGCAGGAACCCCGGAGCCTGACCCCGAAAGGGAGGCCCGGGACATGTTCACCGGCATCGTCGAGGAGCTCGGCGAGATCAGGGAGGTCGCGTCCGAAGGGGACTCGGCCCGCCTCACCATCCACGGCCCGCTCGTGACGTCCGACGCCGTCCACGGCGCGTCGATCGCCGTCAACGGCGTCTGCCTCACCGTCGTCGACGTCGCCGACGGCGCCTTCACCGCCGACGTCATCAAGGAGACCCTCGACCGGTCGAGCCTCGGCGGGCTCCGGCCCGGCGCGCGGGTGAACCTCGAACGGCCCGTCCGGGTGTCGGACCGGCTCGGCGGCCACATCGTGCAGGGCCACGTGGACGGCGTGGGCACGATCCTCTCCCGCGAGCCCGGCGAGCGCTGGGACGTCGTGACCGTCTCGCTCCCGGCCGGCCTCGCCCGCTACGTCGCGGACAAGGGCTCGATCACCGTCGACGGCATCAGCCTCACCGTCGTCGAGGCCGGAGCCGACCGGTTCAGCGTCGCGCTCATCCCGACCACGCTCGCCCTGACCACCCTCGGCCTCAAGGGCCCGGGCGACGTCGTGAACCTCGAAGTGGACGTCGTCGCCAAGTACGTCGAGCGCATGCTCACCGCCGACCGCGCGACCGCCGCGGTTCCGGTCCCGGTCCCGGCTCAGGACGCGCTCTCGGCGGAGGGAACGTCGTGAACTGGCTCAACGCGAGCTTCACGCTCTTCGGCGAACACGTCCTCTGGACGGACCTGGTCGGCAACATCCTCTCCCTCGCCGTCGTCTACCTCGCCATGCGCAAGACGCTGTGGACCTGGCCCGTCCAGATCGCCGGCGCGGCGCTGCTGCTGGCCGCCTCGCTGCACGCGCACGTCCCCGGCAACGCCCTCAAGCAGGCGCTCTTCGTGTTCCTCGGCGCGTACGGCTGGATCATGTGGGCGCGCGGACGGCGCGGCGGCGGACCCCTCGTCATCCGCAAGGCCACCGGCCGCGAGCGGGCCGTGCTGCTCGGCGCGCTCGCGCTCGGCACCGTCCTGGTCGCGCAGGTCTTCATCCATCTGACCTGGCTGAAGGTCGCCTGGTCGCCGTGGGCGAACGCCTACATCTTCGTCGGCAGCGCGGCCGCGACGTTCGCGCAGAGCCGCGCCCTCGTCGACTTCTGGATCATCTGGGTGCTGGTGGACCTGGTCGGCGTCCCGCTGGCGCTGAAGTCCGGCCTCTGGGTGTCCGGGGCCGTCTACGGACTGTTCTTCCTCATGGTGATGGCCGGGTTCCGCAACTGGCTCCGGGAGGCCCGGCGCGGGACGTCCGTCCGATCCGACAACGACAAGGCGGTGACCGCGCGATGAGCGGCGACGACCAGACGATCTTCCCCGAGCGGTCCGGCATCTTCGACCCCGTGGAGGACGCCCTCGCCGCGATCGCGGCGGGCGAGCCCGTCGTCGTGGTGGACGACGAGGACCGCGAGAACGAGGGCGACATCATCTTCGCCGCGGCGAAGGCCACCCCCGAGCTGCTCGCCTTCACCATCCGCTACACCAGCGGCGTGATCTGCGCGCCGATGCCCGGCCCGGACCTGGACCGGCTCCAGATCCCGCTGATGACCACGCAGAACCGCGACCGCATGCGCACCGCGTTCACCGTCAGCGTGGACGCCCGCGACGGCGTGACCACCGGCATCTCCGCCGCCGACCGCGCGCACACCCTGCGGGTGCTGTGCGACCCGGGCAGCGAGCCCGCCGAGCTGGTCCGCCCGGGGCACATCTTCCCCCTGCGCTACCACGACGGCGGGGTGCTGCGCCGCCGCGGCCACACCGAGGCCGCCGTGGACCTCGCCCGCCTCGCCGGGCTGCCGCCCGCGGGCGTCCTCGCCGAGGTCGTCAACGACGACGGCACGATGGCGCGGCTGCCCGAGCTCCAGGTGTTCGCCAAGGAGCACCGGCTCAAGCTGATCTCCATCGAGCAGCTCGTCGAGTACCGCAAGCGCACCGAGCCCATGGTCACCCGCGCCGTCGAGACGCGGCTGCCGAACCGGTTCGGCGCGTGGCGCGCGGTCGGGTACTCCAGCGCCGTGGACGGCGGCGAGCACGTCGCGCTCGTCCTCGGCGACATCGGCGACGGCGAGGACGTCCTCGTCCGCGCCCACTCCGAATGCCTCACCGGCGACGTCCTGCACTCCGAGCGCTGCGACTGCGGCACCCAGCTCGACGCCGCCATGGAGCGCATCGCCGAGGAGGGCCGCGGGGTCGTCCTCTACCTGCGCGGACACGAGGGGCGCGGCATCGGCCTGCTCGCCAAGCTCCGGGCCTACTCCCTCCAGGACAACGGCTCCGACACCGTGGACGCGAACATGGAGCTCGGCCTCCCCGTCGACGCCCGCGAGTACTCCAACGCCGCGCACATGCTGCGCGACCTCGGCGTCCGGTCCGTCCGGGTGCTGACGAACAACCCGGCCAAGCTGGCGGGTCTGTCCGGGTTCGGGCTGGACGTCCGGGGCCGGGAGGCGCTGCCGGTCGTCGTCACCGAGCACAACCGCCGCTACCTGGCCGCCAAGCGCGACCGCCTCGGCCACCGGATCGGAGACCTCGCATGAGCGGCCACGGACGTCCCGAGGACGGCACCGTCGACGCGTCCGGGCTGACCCTGGGCATCGTCTGCACCCGCTGGAACGCGGCGATCACCGACCGGTTGCTCGCGCGCGCGGTCGAGGCCGCCAAGGAGTGCGGTGTCAGCGATCCGGTCGTCGTCCGGGTGGCGGGCGCGCTGGAGATCCCGGTCGTGGCGCAGCAACTGGCGCGCGACCTGGACGCCGTGGTCGCCCTCGGCGCGGTCATTCGCGGGGAAACAGCGCATTTCGACTATGTCTGCGATTCCGTGACCGCCGGCGTGACGCGCGTCGCCCTGGACGAATCGACACCGGTCGGCAACGGCGTTCTCACTTGCGACGACGTCGAACAGGCCATGGCGCGCGCCGGATTCCCCGACAGCACCGAGGACAAGGGCTGGGAATCGGTCGTCGCGGCCCTCGACACCGCCCTCACCCTGCGCACGCTGCGGCTTCACGGCGCGGCCACCGAATAGCGGGACAATTCCGAACGTCCGCTGAATTCCCGGTGTGCCGAAGGCGACTTCGGCACACCGGAAGGCGAGTTCGGTGTTCCGCCGCCCCTCAGGGGCAGGCCGGGCGCGTGGGCGAACGTCTTCCGGACGGCGCCGAAACGCTTATCGGACGGCGGGCCCGCGAAGTACCGCGCGGACGGCATGGTAGGGTCATTTGTTGCTACAGCAGGTGACGATGTCAAAGCGATGGGAGGCGACGGTGACCGCACTCGGCACGGTTCTGACCCTGCGAGGTTCGCGGCATCACGGCCACACCGGGCATCGCGCGGAGCATTCGGGCTCCTGAGCGCGCCTCCCGGTTCCGTCAGACCGTCCACCTCTCCGAAAGGCACCGCTGTGCTGTCTCTCGTCCTGCCCAAGGGTTCGCTGGAGAAGGCGACCCTGGAGCTGTTCGACGCCGCCGACCTCACCGTCCGGCGCTCGTCCGACCGCGACTACCGCGCGTCCATCGACGACCCGAGGATCGACCGGGTGCGCGTGCTGCGCCCCCAGGAGATCCCGACCTACCTGGAACAGGGCCTGTTCGACCTCGGCATCACCGGCCGCGACTGGATCACCGAGACCGACTCCGACGTGGTCGGCCTCGGCGAGCTGAAGTACTCCAAGGCCACCTCCAACCCGGTCCGCGTCATCATGGCCGTGCCGAACGACGCGCCCTGGCAGTCGGTCGCCGACCTGCCCGAGGGCGTCCGCATCTCCACCGAGTTCCCGGAGATGACCCGCCGCTTCCTGGAGCGGCACGGCGTCAAGGCGAAGGTCGTCCCGTCCTACGGCGCGACCGAGGCGAAGGTGCCCGACATCGTGGACGCCATCGTCGACCTCACCGAGACCGGGTCGTCCCTGCGCAAGAACGGCCTGCGCATCCTCGACACGCTGCTGACCAGCTACACCGAGCTGGTCGCGAACCGCGAGGCCTACGAGGACGCCGACAAGCGCGCCGCCATGGAGGACATCGCGCTCCTGCTCCAGGGAGCGATCCGGGCCCGCGGCAACGTGCTGCTGAAGCTGAACGTCGCGCAGCCCGACCTCGCGGCCGTCCTCGACATCATGCCCGCGATGTCGTCCCCGACCGTCACCTCCCTCGCCGGCGGCGAGGCCAGCGCGGTCGAGTCGGTCGTCCCCAAGCGCGGGGTGAACACCCTGATCCCCGCGCTGAAGGCGGCCGGCGCGCACGACATCCTCGAGATCCCGATCAGCAAGATCGTTGACTGACGTTCCCGCGCTGCCGGTGGTGTGGCGCCCCCGCACCACCCGGCTCGTCGCGTACGTGACGGCGGGCGTGAGCGTGCTCGGCATGGTCCTGCTCGCCGTCTTCGTCGCGCCCCAGTTCAAGGCGTTCGACCGCACCATGATGGTGCTGTTCGGGCTGCTCGTGGCCTGGATCCTGCACATGCTGGCGCGCTGCCGGGTCGCCGCCGACGAGGCGGGGGTGACGGTGGTCAACGCCTTCCGCACCCGCCGCCTCGACTGGGCCGAGATCGTCGACGTGACCATGAGCGTCGGCGAGCCCTGGCCCACCCTCGACCTGGCGGACGGCACGTCCCTCGGGGCGATGGGCATCAACGGCGCCGAGAAGCACCTGGCCGCGCGCCAGCTTTCCGAACTGCAGTCCCTCGTCCGCGTCCGCGGCGAGGCGGCGGACCGCTAGAGCCCGCGCCCGGGCCCGCGTCCGGCCTTCCGTGCCCGCGCCCGACGTTCGCGGGCGCGTCCGCGTCCGGCCTTCCGTGCCCGCGCCCGACGTTCGCGGGCGCGTCCGCGTCCGGCCTTCCGTGCCCGCGCCCGACGTTCGCGGGCGCGTCCGCGTCCGGCCTTCCGTGCCCGCGCCCGACGTTCGCGGGCGCGTTCGGGGCGGCGGAGGGCTAGCCGTTCCCGTCCTTCTTGTTCTTCGCGAACTGCTCCAGGACGGACTTGATCCACTCCTCGGCCTCGTCCTTGTCGAGGTTCGCGTCGAGCAGGGGGCTGCCCTCGTCGAAGTAGGCGAGCAGCAGGTGCTCGGTGCCGATGTAGTTGTGGCCGAGGCGCAGCGCCTCGCGGACGCTCCGCTCCAGCACCTTCGCCGCGTCCTGCGCGTAGGGGATGTTCTCGGGGATCGGCGTGTCCACGCGAGGCGGCAGCGCCCGCACCGCCGCCTCCCGCACCTCGCCGACCGTGACGCCCTGCTCCTCGATCGCCTTGACCGCCAGACCCTCGGGCTCGGCCAGCAGCCCCAGCACGAGGTGCGCGAGGCGGATCTCGTCGTTGCCGGCGCTCCGCGCCGCCTCCTGCGAGGCGAGCACCGAGTTGATCGCCCGCTTGGTGAACCGGGAGAACGGCCCGGACGCCTCGGTGGTCCCGCCGCCCGCCTTCGGCACGAACCGCTTCTGCGCCGCCTGCTTGGTGACGCCCATGCTGCGCCCGATCTCCGTCCAGGACGCCCCGGACCGGCGGGCCTGGTCCACGAAGTGGCCCACCAGATGGTCGGCGGCCTCGCCGATCTGCTCGGACACGACCACGGCGTCCGACAGCCGGTCGAGCGGGCCGCCCTGCGGATGCTGACTGTTCACGTACTCGATGAGGTCACCGAGCCGCACCGGAAGTTCGCTCATGCGTCAACCATAGGTTGACGACAGTCGGTCGTCAACTCCCGGTTGACGCCTCAGGTCTCGCGGCGGGTGAGCACCAGGGGCTCGTCCTCGGTGACGGCGACCGTGTGCTCGGAGTGGGCCGTGCGCGAGCCGTCGGCCGAGCGGATGGTCCAGCCGTCGGCGTCGTAGATGATCCGGCCGGTCGTCCGGGCGAACCAGGGTTCGAGCGCGAGGGTCAGGCCGGGGCGCAGCACGAGCCCGCGCCCGGCCCGGCCGCGGTTCGGGACGTGCGGGTCCTCGTGCATCGTGCGGCCGATGCCGTGGCCGCCGAACTCGGTGTTGACCGGGTAGCCGTAGTCGCGGGCCACCTCCCAGATCGCCGCCGAGATGTCGCCCAGCCGGTTGCCGGGGCGCGCCTTGTCGATCGCCGCCTCCAGCGCGTCCTCGGTGGCGCGGACGATCCGCAGGTCCTCCTCGGCGGGGGTGCCGACGATGACCGTCCGGGCGGAGTCCGCCACCCATCCGTCGATGCCGACCGCGATGTCCGCGGTGAGGACGTCGCCGTCGCGCAGCGTGTAGTCGTGCGGCAGCCCGTGCAGGACGGCGTCGTTCACCGACAGGCAGATCACGTTGCGGAACGGCCCGCGTCCGAAGGACGGCGCGTAGTCCCAGTAGCGCGACTCCGCCCCGCGCCGTTTGATCATGCCGCGGACGTGGTTCTCCAGGTCCAGCAGGTTGACGCCGACGTCGGCGATCCGCCCCACCTCGGACAGCACCTCGGCGACGAAGCGCCCGGTCACCCGCATGCGCTCGATCTCCGCAGGCGTCTTCAACTCGATCACGAATACCTCGCGTCCCACAATGTCGGTATTACTATACCTTCAGGTTAACCGGTGGCGGTATAGTAATACCAGCTCTATCCTGGAGCCATGGTCCGCCAACCGCTCACCCCCGAGCAGATCGAAGCCGGCCGGCGCCTCGGCGCCCTGCTGCGCCAGGCGCGCGCGGGACGCGACCTGGCCGAGGTCGCGCAGGCGGCCGGCATCTCGCCGGAGACCCTGCGCAAGATCGAGACCGGCCGCCTCCCCTCGCCCGGATTCGGCACGATCGTCTGCCTGGGCGAGGCCCTCGGCGTTCCCCTCCAGGATCTGGCCGCCACCTGGCGCGGCACCGACCTCCCCCTGGAAGCCGCCTCCTGACCCCGCCCACCGCCATATGCGCTGGTGAGGCCACCTGGCCCAGGGGTCATACCGCTGAGCCCGGCGGCCAAACCGCCGCTGATCGCTCCGCTGCGCGTGGCGGCCCGGGGCGGTCTTCCAGGCCTGTGGGGGCGCACGCGCTGAGCCCAGCGGCTAGTACTCCTTCGGTTCTGTTTTGATCGCGGCGCTCGATCGGCAGAACTTCTGGATGGACGGTCGAGTGGCCGGCTCGTCGGCCCCGACCCTGGTTCGGTGTGATCGGTTCTGGCTCGACGGGCTGGGCTCGCGGTGAGCATGTGCGGTGTTGCTCGCCGATGGGTGCCGATCCGCACTCGGTGACAATCGAGATCCGCCGGATGTGACAACCGGCTTTCGTCACCGGCCGCCCGGCCGCCCGACTGCTCGGGTGCTCGGGTGCTCGTTTCGGCTCAGCGGTCAGCGCGTGTACTGGCTGCTGTCGCCGTCCGCCCAGGTGATGGTGAACGTCCCGGAGGCGGGCGCCTGCGCGGTGCCGGTCATCGTGGACGGCCCGCAGGTCATCGCGAACCGGTATCCGCCGGACGCCGCGCGCCCGACGCGGCCGGAGCAGTCGACGGCGCTCTTGAACCGGAGCCCGCCGTCCGGCGCAACGGTCATCGTGGTCGTATCCGTCCGCCAGGTCCCGGTGAAGGGCGTGGCGTCGCGGGAGTGGGAAGGGGAGTGGGAGTGCGCGACGCCGGACGAGCACGCCGCCAGCAGCACCGCGCCGACCACCGCGCGCCCGAACCGGAGCCCGGCTCCAATGCGCCGCGCCATGTCAGTCCCGGTCCGAGGACGTCGGCGGGAACAGCGGGACATGGGTGGCGTGCAGACCGAAACCCCAGTCGAGCATCCGGGACGCGTCGGAGAAGCGCGCATCGGACGTCGGTTCACCGAGCAGCGCGCCGTAGACGGTCCGCGAACCGCGCCTGGCCGTGAAGAGCAGGCAGTATCCCGCCGTGTTCGTGAATCCGGTCTTCACGCCGGCCGCGCCCTTGTAGGAGCCGAGAAGGCGGTTGGTGTTCGTCCAGGCGTAGGCGGCGTGCGTCGGCGACTTGCCGATCCGGTACGTCCGGGTGCGGACGACGCGGCGGAGGGACGGCGTGGCGAGCGCCCTGCGAGCGAGCACGACGAGATCGCGCGGCGTGCTGGTGTCGGCCGTCTTGGCCGGCCAGGGCAGGCCGTCGAAGTTGTCGTAGTGGGTCCTCGACATGCCGAGCTTCCTCGCCGTGGCGTTCATCTTCGCGACGAACGCGGGCCAGGTCGGGCCGTACGACTCGACGAGCGCGTACGCCGCGTCCGACCCGGACGGCAGCAGCATCGCGTACAGCAGCTGCCGCGCGGTGAGCCGGTCCCCGGCGCGCAGCCCGGCCATGCTCGCTCCGTGCCGAACCCCGTAGTCCACGTACTTCTGCTTGATCGTGATCGTCCGGTCGAGGTGTCCGGCGCGGACCACGACGAGCGCCGTCATCAGCTTCGTCACGCTGGCGATCGGCCGCCGGGTATCGGCCCGGTGACTCCACGAGGCCCTCCCCGCAGCCAGGTAAGCCCCTCTGGCCCGAACCCCCGCCGGCGCCGACCCCGACTCGCCCGGCAAGCCCCCCAAACCACCCCGCACGACCGCCAAACCGTCGGACACGCTCCCCAACCCGCCCCGCACGACTGCCAGGCCGTCCCCGAGCGCGCTCCCCGAGCCGCCCCGCCCCCCTCTCAGCCGGTCAGCCGCGCTTCCCCAGCCGCCGGGCGCGCTTGCCAGATTGACGGGCGCGAGAGCATCGGAGGCGCCGGGGCGGCGTATGCCGGTGCCGCGATCGGCGGGGCGGGATGCGGTGGTGCCCGGGGCGGTGGCGGGGGATGAGCCGGTGCCGGAGCGAACGGCGTCGCGTGTCAGCGCGTCCGGGATGTCCGCGCTGGAGAGTGTGCGGGGGTTGGTGCCGCTGATCGGGTTGCCCGGCGTCACGGCATCGGAGAGGCCACTCGGGACGGCGGCGACGTCGTTGGGCTCGTCAGTCGCCGTCCGGGCGATGGCCGGCGGCGCTGCGACCAGGGGAATCGTGAGGATGGTGCCCACCAGCAGTCCCGTGCGTCGCATCAGCGGTCCCCGTCTCGCTCGTCCGACGAAAGCTCATGCAGCTTCGCGGGCGCGCCGGGGCTTCGCAACCGGTTCGGCGAAACGCAGAAAGGCCCGCTGTCGAGAAGGGGGGAAGTCCTGACGTCGGGACGGGAAAGCCCCTCGCGCCGAGGCGGCGCGAGGGGCTTCCGGTGGTGGAGCGTCGCGTCAGTCGACGTTCGCGCCGGCCGGGACCGGCGGGACGACCCAGACGTCGGCGGAGCGGACGCCGAAGCCCCAGTTGAGGACCTTCGCGGCGTCCGTGAAGCGGGCGGCCTCGACGGTCTTGGAGCTGTCCATGACCACGCCGATCAGCGTCTTCTTGCCGCGGGTGGCCTCGAACAGCAGCGAGTATCCGGCCGCGTTGGTGTGGCCGGTCTTGATGCCGATCGCGCCCCTGTAGGCGTTCTTGCCGGAGCCGAGCAGCCGGTTGGTGTTCCACGGGCTGTAGGCGTGGTGCGAGCTCGTCGCGCCGAGGTAGTAGCGCGGCTGCTTCACGATGGCCCGGAAGGTGGCGTTCTTCATCGTGAAGTAGCCGAGCCGGGTCATGTCCCAGGCCGTCGAGTACGTCGAGGTCTCCGTCGGCCAGTTCAGCCCGTCGAAGTTGGCGAAGTGGCTGTTCTTCATCCCGAGCTTGCGGGCGTTGGCGTTCATCTTGGCGACGAACTTCTGCCAGCCCGGGCCGACGGTGTCGGCGAGCACGTACGCGGCGTCGCAGCCGGACGGCACCATCATCAGGTTCAGCAGTTGACGGACGGTCAGCCGGTCGCCCGCGACGAGCCCGGCGCGGCTGGCGTCCGTGTGCTGCTTGGTGATGTACTCCACGTGCTTGCGCTGGACGGTGACGACCTTGTCCAGGCTGATGCCGCTGTTCAGCACCGTGTAGGCGGTCATGACCTTGGTCATGCTGCCGATCGGGCGCCTGGTCTTGTCCGCCCGGGCCCAGCGGGCCTTCTTCGCGGACACGTCGTACAGATAGGCGGACTTCGCCGCCACCCCGCTCGGTGCGCCGGCCGCCCAGGTGTCCGGGCCCGGGGCCGGAGCCGCGTCGGCCGCGGTCCCGGCGACGGTGAGCAGCGGCGCGGCGGTGAGGGCCGCGACCGTGCAGCGCACGGCGAGTCGTGCAGAAGCCTTCATGGCATCCCCGTTCGCGAATTGCCCCATGTGTCACTGATGTCCCATGGGTCCGCTAGGAGACTGCCATCCCCGCCTGCCCGTCGCAATTGATCAAGCTCAACTGAGCGAACGACCTCAACCCGGCCCCGTTTCTCATCCGCGCATGACAACGCCCTCTCGTCCCCGGATGACAACCCGGCCGCCTCCGCCAGTGCCAACCCACCCGTTCTAGAACGCCCCTCCGCTCCTGGGACGCCCGTCCGCGCGCCCGTGGCCGCGATCTCAGGCGCTTGCGGACGTGACACGGGTTAGGTGACATGACAGGGAGTCGGCGAGGTTAGGCGGTGGCCAGGGCGAAGGCGCCGGCGCCCACGAGGGCCACGGCCCAGACGCGGTCCAGGTTGAGCCAGGTGTGGCGGAGGACCGTCAGGCCGAGGACGTCGTAGACGAGCAGCGCGATGATCCCGGCCGTGACGAACATGGCCAGGGTGTGGACGCCGGTCACGAAGATCGCGGCGGAGACGGCGCTGCCCGCGGCGTGACCCAGCCCGTGCGCGTGCGCGTGGACGAGTCCGTGCGCATGCGTCAGGGCATGGCCGGACGCCGAGGCCCCGGACGTCCCAGACGAGCCTGACGTCCCGGACGCGGCTATCACCGGCAGCAGCATCAGCCCGGCGCCATGGGCCGACGACATCAGGAACGACCAGCCGGCGAGCTGCGGCAACGACAAGCGCATGCCCACCCAGCGGAAGTGGCGTTTCGACAGCAACCGCCACAGTCCGAACACGACCAGCGCCACGCCGCCGGCCACCGCGACGATCTGCGCGGCCACGACCGAGCGGGTGAGGGTGACCAGCAGCGCGACGGCCCCGACCGAGGCGGCGTGTCCGGCGGCTATGGCCGGGAGGGCCTCCAGGACGCGGGTCCGGCTGCGTTCCTGGAGGCCGCGCGCCACGGCGAACAGCCAGCCCATCGCGGGGTTGAGGCCGTGGAACGCCCCGAGGACGACCAGGGCCGCCAGCGATCCGTCCGTCACCGGCTCAGGGGTAGCAGTAGGAGTCGGACGAGGCGTCGCCTCCCTGCAACCGCGTCTGGTGGACGCGCAGCCCGCCGAACTCGTCCCCGTGCGGGAAGAAGCGCGGATCGAAGCCGAACCCCGCGGCGGACGAGTCGAGCCCGGACGAGTCGAGTTTGGCCATCCACGCGCCGACGCCGTCCGGGTAGAACTGGTCGTCCCATGCGCGGTACAGCGAGTTCGTCACGTAGACGCGGCGGCCGTCGCGGCTGACCTCGACCATCTGCGGGCCGCCGGCGAGCGGACGGTCCGGCGCGGACGGATGCGGCGTGCGGTTCACGATCCCGCCGATCCGCACCGATCCGGCCTCGACGGGGTGGAACGGGTCCGTGACGTCGTAACGCTTCAGCTCTCCCGTTCCCCAGCACGACACGTACAGCCAGCGATCGTCCACGGACAGGTCGATGTCGGTGACCAGCGGCGGGACGGCCCCGAACGGCTGGATCACCGGCGGCAGCGCCTCGGCGGGCGCGGGCTCGGCCGGGATGGTGATGACCTTCGTGGCCGTCCACGGCCCGTCCTTCGAGCCGTCCTCGCGGTGCCAGAGCCAGATGGACGCCGACAGGTCCTCGACGCTGACGACGACGTTCACGAAGCCCCACTGCCGTGTCGGATCGTGCGCGGGGCGCAGTTCGAGCGCCATCTGATGCTGGTCGCCGAGGTCCACCTGCTGGACGTGACGGCGTTTGCGCAGGTCCCAGAAGTGCAGCGAGTGCCCGTACCGGCGGCCGAGCAGCAGCTCGCCGACCACGCCGTCCTCGATCATGGACGGTGTGCCCCATTCGGACGTCACGAGCACGTCGTGCGCGATGTGCCACCAGGCGTCGTAGGCGAGGTGCTGCGGCCCGCGATCGACCTCCCAGCGTCCGAGCACGTCGAACGAGTCGTGGTCGAGCAGCGCGATCCCGCCCGGCCCGTCGTGTCCGTTCGCTCCGCCGAGCGAAGAAACGTACAACCCCTCAGGCCCGCAGTGGACGGTGTGCGGACGCGAGTATCCGGCGCGTTTGGCCAGCTCATCCGGTTCGAGGATCTTGGCGATCTGCGGAGCGGTCGGGTTCTCCTTGACGTCCAGGAAGTAGATCCGGGACGAGCGGAGCCCGGGAACGACCAGATACCGGCGTTCGACGTGCGGATGCGGTGCGTACGGGCAAAGCGCACTGCTGCATGCGTTCCAGCCCATGTGGTGCAACTCGTCGCCGGTGTTCGGCAGCGCCGTGCGCCCGACGACCGTCCCGTAGGCGACGGAGTCCGGATCGACGTCGACGACCAGGACGGCGTCCGGCCTCTGGGAGGACGGATCGAACGCCGCCACGTAGGCGAGTTTCTCGGGAGGCGCGGCGACGGCGTCGCGCGGGGAGGCGTAGAAGGTCGGATCGGGCTTCCACAAGGCCATAGGGGGTCTCCTCAGTGGCGTTCTCTGATCCTTACTCGGCTGATCACGTTGTCCAAGGTCCGTTTGAGGCCATCGCGGCGCTTAGCGCGCGGAAGGCCGCCGCCGCGCCCGGTGGCGCGACGAGGGTTAGGAGACGGTGACAGGGTGGGCGCCGCGCCTGGTGGCGCGACGAGGGTTCAGGAGACGGTGACGGGATGGGTGCCGCGCCTGGTGGCGCGACGAGGGTTCAGGAGACGGTGACGGGATGGCGGACGACGGCGCCGAACAGATATCCGAGCGTGTTGTAGGTCGCGGTTTCCGGCTGGGTGTGGCCGGTGTCGTCCGTGGCGCGGGCGAGCAGGTCGTACCGTCCGGGCCCCGGCGGACGCCAGCGCAGTGACCAGCGGACCCACGCATCGGACCGGCCGTGAAGCCGCGCGCGCCGCCAGTGCGCGCCGCCGTCCGTACTCACCTCGACCTGCCGGACGCTGCCGGTGCCCGACCACGATCGTCCGGTGAGCGTTATTGCGCGTCCGGTCCCCGAATCGATCGTGGCGGGGAACGGAAGCTCGAATGCGCTTTTAACGTTCATCGTGGTCAAGGGCGCACTGCCCTCGGTCGGGAAGTCCGGCCCGAACATCCGGTAGTAGCGGGTGTTCCAGGGAGAGGCGAGCTCGTGGTCGGCGACCTGAATGTCGCCGAGCCACTTGATGGACGCGATGCCGACCCAGTGCGGGACGACCAGCCGCACCGGGAAGCCGTGGTCGGGCGGCAGCGGTGCGCCGTTCATCTCGTACGCGACCAGGACGTCCTTCAAAGCCTTCGCGATCGGCAGCGGACGCCGGACGCGCCCCATGTTCTCCCCGCCGTCCACGAAGTCGGCGTCGAGCCCGCGCGGCATGACGTCCACGGCGGTGGGGGAGAGCCCCGCCCGGTGCAGGACGTCAGCGAGCGGCACACCCCGCCAGCGCGCGACGCCCACGCCTCCGAGCGTCCATGGCGTTCCGCTCACCTTCTCGTTCTGTTGTGTCGTATAGAACGAACGACCATTACCTGTACATTCGATCGCCGTCGTGATCGTACGAGCGCGCATTGTGAGCAACTGCCCATATGTGAGCTCGAAGGGACGCTCCTCGGTAGGCGAGCCGTGCAGGCCGGTGCCCCACAGCTTGAGCCGCCACGTCCGCGCGTCGATCCGAGGCGTGGCGACGTGATTCCGAACGAAGAAACGATCGATCGGAGTGAGCACGCCCTCCTCGCGCATGGCCTCCCAACGCATCTCGGCGTTCGTGCCACGCGGAATGAACAACTCCGGCGGCAGCGGCTTGACGATCCCGCCCGCCGGAACGTCCGCAAGAGTGCGCAAAGGATCCTCGAACCCCCGAGCCAACGTCCCGCCGCGCCCTCTGGACCCCACGGCCGACGCGAAGGCCACGCCACCCGAAGCGACAGCCGCCGCCCCAACGACACTACCCGCGACCGCCCCCGCCGAAAGCCGCAACACCCCCCGCCGAGAAACCCCCCGCCGCCTCGCCCCCTGCCCCGTCAGAACCTGCCGCTCCCCAAACCCCTCCAAACCCTCCCCGGCGCCCGACCCCTCATTTCCCCCCACGCCGCCAACCGCGCCCGCGCCTGCAACCAAGTCCACGCTCCCAACCCTGTCCGCGCCTGCAACCGCGTCCGCGCCTGCGTCCGCGTCCGCGCCTGCGATCCCGCCCACGGCCCCAAGCGCGCCTGCGTTCCCGTGCGTGTTCACGTACCCGCGCGTGTCTGCGTTCCCGTGCGTGTTCACGTACCCGCGCGTGTCTGCGCTCGCATGCGTAGCGCTTCCGGAGTTGTTTGCGCGCTCGGCCACCCATGCGCTTGCGCCCGGGCCTGCGCTCCCATGCGTGTCCGCGTTCGCAGAGTTGCCTGCACTCTCGGCCGTGCGTGCGTTCCCGAGTGCACCGGCGCTTCCGGGCGTATCCGCGCTTCGGGAGGTGCCCGCACTCCTGAGTACGGCCGCGCTCCCAGCTGTACCTGCGTCGTCGGAGTCGCCTGCGCTCCCGGATGGGCTCGTCCCCCTGGAGGCGCTCGTGCTCCCCGCGGTGGCTTTGCCGCCGGTCGTGGTTGCGCTCTCGGAGGTGCCTGCACTGCCGGACGGGCTCGTCCCCCTGGAGGCGCCCGAGCCCTCTGCCGGGGCTTTGCTTTCGGTCGTCGCTGCGGCCTCGGGTGTAAGTGAGCTTCCGGGCGTGCTTGCGCCTCGGCGCGTGCCCATGTCTCCGGAAGTGCTCGTGCTCCTGGACACGGCCGCGCTTTCGGACATGCCCGGGCTCTCGGACGTGCTTGTGCGTCGGCGCGCGTCTGCGTCTTCGCGTGTGTCCAGGTGCCTGTCTCCGCTCGCCTTGGTGGCATCACGTCCGGGCGCGTCGCCGGGGCGAGGCGCGTCGGTGCGAGGGCGGGAAAGGGGCGTCTTGTTGGGCTCCGGGTGGCTATGGACGTTCGTTTCGCCTGGCGCGTGCCTACGGGGCCGCGCGGTCGTGTCGCGGATGGACGGCGCTGGGGGAGTGTTTCCGGACTCTCGTGCCGGGGCGTCGGAAGGGGTGTGGGGCTGGGCGGGAGGCGTCTCGGCGGTGAGATCGGGATCCATGGCATCGATGCTGCTGAGCGGGCTGCCGGAAGTCAACTTTCCCTACTGAATTAATCTGTTTCTCTCTCGGTAGGCTGTGTGGCGTGGCGCACACCACCCCGCCTTCGCCGCGTCCGCCGGGATCGTTCCCAGCGTCGCCCGGCGCGCTCGCGGAGCTGCTCGACCAGCACGCCTACCTGTGTGACGACGGACTCGCCACGGCGTGCTTCCTCGCGCTGCGGATGGGACGGCCACTGTTCCTGGAAGGCGAGGCCGGAGTCGGGAAGACCGAGCTGGCCAAAACGCTCGCGCGGGTGCTCGCCGCGCCGCTGATCCGCCTGCAGTGCTACGAGGGACTGGACGCGACGCAAGCGCTCTACGACTGGGACTTTCCCCGGCAGATCCTCCACCTGCGCGCGGCCGAGGCCGCCGGCATCACCGACGCCGCGCAGCTGGAGGGCGAGCTGTACGATCGGCGGTTCTTGCTGGCCAGGCCCCTGTTGCGGGCACTGGAGACGAGCCCGTCCGTCCTCCTGGTGGACGAGGTCGACCGCGCGGACGACGAGTTCGAGGCGTTCCTGCTGGAAGTCCTGAGCGATTTCACGATCTCGGTACCGGAGCTCGGGACGATCCGCGCCGAGACGCCGCCCGTGGTGGTCGTGACGTCCAATCGAACACGCGAGGTGCACGATGCGCTCAAACGCCGCTGCCTCTACCACTGGCTGGAGCATCCGTCGTTCGACCGGGAGGTCGCGATCATCCGCCGCCGCCTCCCGGACGCCGCCGACCGGCTCGCCGGGCAGGTCGCCCGCGCCGCCGCCGCGCTGCGCTCGGCCGACCTGCTGAAACCGCCGGGAGTCGCGGAGACCATCGACTGGACCGAGGCGCTCGTCGCGCTCGGCGTCCGCGACCTGGATCCGGACACCGCCGCTCTCACCCTCGGAGCCGTCCTCAAGTACCGCGAGGATCGCGAGCGCGGGCTGGCCGCCCTGTTCAACGGGGGATGAAACCAGCATGTCGGACGACAGAACCCCCGAAAACAAGCCTCGAGCATCGGCCGAACCCGTCCTCGGGGCATCGACTGAACGCGACTCCCAGGCAACAGCCGAATACGCGCCCCGGGAATCGTCCGAACGCGGCCCCCAACCATCAACCGATCACGCGCTTCGGGGATCATCTGAACGCGGGTTTCGGGGATCGTCAGAACGTGGGGTTCGGGCATCAACCGGACACGAGCCGCAGGCGTCGAAGGGCATGCGGGACGTGGTTGAGACCGTGATCGGATTTGCGCGAACGCTCAGGGCCGCGGGCGGACGCGCCGATTCCGAACGCGTGCAGGCGATGCTCGCCGCCCTCGACCACCTGGACGTTCTGGCGCCGCGCGACGTCTACTGGGCCGGACGTCTCACTCTCTGCGCCGACCCTGAAGACCTTTCGCGCTACGACCGTTGCTTCGCCGCCTACTTTTCCGGCAGGACGGCTCGGCCGGCTCGGAGTCGCACGCCGTCGGTGCCCGTCGTCCGAACGGTCCGGGTGGCTCCGCCCGTCCCAGATCCGCCGTCCGGCGACGAGGAGGACGTTTCGGACAACGCCCAGGTCGTGAGCGCGAGCGCGGCGGAGGTGTTGCGGCATCGTGATGTATCCGCGCTGACACCGGATGAGCGTGCCGAGGTCAACCGCCTGGTCGCCCTGCTCGGCGCGTCGACCGAAGCACGCCGTTCCCGCAGACTCGCCCCTTCATCGAGCGGACGCTTGGACCCCGCCCGGACGATCCGCGAAGCCCTTCGCCGAGGCGGCGAACCCGCCGTCCTCCGCCGCCGGACCCACCGGACCCGACCGCGCCGCCTTGTGCTTCTGGTGGACGTTTCCGGTTCGATGTCCCCTTACGCGGACACGCTGCTTCGCTTCGCTCATGCGGCCATCCGAGCGTCCAACGCTCACACCCGGTCATCCGCACATTCACCCGCTCAACCACTCAAACGAGCAACTGTTCGTCCGACCGAGCATCCGCTCATCAGCCGCTCACCTGAACAGGAAGCAGCGGGAACAGGCACACCGAGCACGACGTCAGGGGGGCCAGGGACGGACGGCGCTCCAACCCTCAAGGGACTGGCGAGAACTCCGAAGCGAGTGCGTGCGGCGGCGGGATCGGCGGGACGCGTTGTGGAGGTGTTCAGCGTGGGAACGCGGCTGACCCGCCTCACCCCGGAACTCCGGAACCCTGATCCTGATGCGGCGATGCGGGCGGCTTCGGCGGCCATTCCGGACTGGAGTGGAGGAACGCGGCTCGGCGAGGAGCTGAAAGAGTTCCTTGACCGGTTCGGGCAGCGCGGGCTCGCGCGCGGCGCGGTCGTCGTCATCGCGTCGGACGGATGGGAGCGTGGCGACGCGGCGCTGCTCGGCGAGCAGATGGCGCGGCTCTCGCGACTCGCGCACCGCGTGATCTGGGCGAACCCGCACAAGGCGAGGCCCGGATACGAGCCGCTCACCGCCGGGATGGCCGCCGCGCTCCCGCACCTTTCCGCCTTCACCTCCGGGCACAGCCTCGCCGCCCTGGAGGAGCTCGCTCGACTGATCGGAGAACCGGGCCATGCGTGACGTGCTCGACGACATCGCCTCCTGGTACGCGTCCGGACGGACGTTCGGCCTGGCCACGGTGGTCGGGACGTTCCGCAGCGCGCCGCGTCCGCCCGGGGCGGCGATGGCGGTGTCGGCGGACGGCGAGGCGGCGGGCAGCGTGTCCGGCGGCTGCGTCGAGGGCGCGGTGTACGAGCTGGCGCAGGAGGTCGCCGCGACGCGGAAGCCGGTCGTCCAGCGGTACGGAGTCAGCGACGACGACGCGTTCGCCGTCGGCCTGACCTGCGGCGGCATTCTGGACGTGCTGGTCGAGCCGGTCGACGCCGCGTCCTTTCCGGAGTTCGAGGCGGTCGTGGACGCGATCCGCGCGCACCGTCCCGTCGCGCTCGCGACCGTCATCGCCGGGCCCGGCCGGCTCGGCGCGCGCCGCGTCATCTGGCCGGACGACGCATCCGGATCACTGGCGCCCGGCGAACCGCACGCGGCACGGCTCGACGCGGCCGTGGACGACGACGCGCGCGGCATGCTCGCGCAGGGACTCACCGGCAGGCGCCATTACGGACCGCAAGGCGAACGGCGACTGGACGACCTGACCGTGTTCGTTCACAGTTTCGCTCCACCACCCCGGCTGCTCGTGTTCGGAGCGATCGATTTCGCCGCCGCCGTGGCGCGGGTGGGCAAGTTCCTGGGCTACCACGTGACCGTGTGCGATGCGCGACCGGTGTTCGCCACGACCAAGCGCTTCCCCGACGCGGACGAGGTCGTGGTCAGTTGGCCGCACAAGTTCCTGAACGAAACAGACGTGGACGAACGAACAGCCATCTGTGTCCTCACGCATGACCCGAAGTTCGACGTCCCGCTGCTCGAGATCGCGCTGCGCACGTCCGCCGGATACGTCGGCGCGATGGGATCCCGCCGCACCCACCAGGACCGCCTCGCGCGCCTGCGCGAAGCCGGCCTCACCGACGCGGAACTGTCCCGCCTGCGCTCGCCGATCGGCCTCGACCTCGGCGCGCGGACGCCCGAAGAGACGGCGGTGTCGATCGCCGCCGAACTCGTCCAACTGCGCTGGGGCGGATCGGGACGACCGCTGTCGGACACCGACGGCCGTATCCACGGCGAGGCCTGATCCAACGGCTACCCTTCCCGGATGACCCTGCACGGAGCGCAACCACCCGCCGGGCTGCTGCTCGCCGCCGGCGGCGGCAGCCGGCTCGGACGGCCGAAGGCACTGCTGGAACTGGACGGCGAACGGCTCGTGGACCGCGGCGTCCGCACCCTCCGCGACGGCGGCTGCGCGCCCGTCGTGGTCGTCGCCGGAGCGGTCACGGTCGAAGTGATCGGCGCCGTCGTGGTGCCGAACCCGGACTGGGCGACGGGCATGGGCTCGTCCCTGCGCGCGGGCCTCGCCGCCCTCCCGCCCGAGTGTCCCGCCGCGGTCATCGCGCTCGTCGACCAGCCGCGCATCACGCCCGCCGCCGTGTCGCGCCTGCTCACCGCCTACGAGAACGGCGCCGGCGTCGCCGTCGCCACCTATGGCGGACGGCCCCGCAACCCGGTCCTGATCAGCCGCGAACATTTTCCCGCCGTCGCCGCGTCCGCCCTCGGCGACGTCGGCGCCCGCCCCTTCCTGCGCGCCCACCCCGAGCTGATCACACCCGTGGCGTGCGACGACGTCGCGTCCCCGGACGACATAGACACGCCAGCCGACCTGGCCGCCTACCAGAAATGACCGGTTTCTAGCCGCCCGCTCCACCCCCGAACGCCGTATCAGCAGGCCGCCCGAAGGCAGGCCGCGTGAGCGGTCTGCCTTGATCGGCCTACCCGAGGACGAACTGCGCGGGTTGCGCGGCTCGTCCTACGGACGAGGTCGGCGGCGCCAATCGGCTTGAGCTACCGGCTGAGGCCAGCCGGCTGAAGCCACCGGCCTGGGGCCCAGCCGGTTGAAGCCACCGGCCTGGGGCCCAGCCAGCTGAGGCCAGCCGGCTGAGGCCAACCGGCTGAGGCCACCGGCGGCTGGAGACGACCGGCTGGGGCCGTCCGGGATGGTCGGAGGCGTTACAGGGTCTGGGCCGGGAGGGCGGACGGGTCCAGGGCGCCGCAGTCGACGGCGCGCTGGAGGCGGGAGGTCAGGGCCTTGATGGTCGCCGGTTCGTCGAGGACGCCGTCCTTGGCGGCGGCCTGGTCGTGCCAGGCGCGGACTCGGGCCAGGGCGTCGTCCACGCCGGCGAGGTGGAAGGCGTAGACGGCGGCGTAGCGGCTCGGAAGGTGGGAGGGGTGGAGGTCCCAGCCCTGGTAGAAGCCGTTCGCGAGGGAGTGGCGGACGTGGGCGGCGTGCGTGGTCCAGGTGTGGTGGACCTCGTCGGGGGAGTCGTCCCGGGGGACGAGGTTGGTCGAGCCGTCCGAAAGGCGGATGCCGGTGCCCGCGAGGGTCACCTGCATGATGTTGCGGGCGAAGTCGCAGGCCGGGTGGTCGAGGCGCTGCTGCTCCGGCGGCAGGCCGCAGGCGGCGGTGTAGTCGAAGACGCCGAAGTGCGCGGCGGTCAGCCGGCCGCGTCCGGCGGCGGCGATGCCGCGCAGCCCGACCAGGCCGTTCTGGTCGACGATCGACTCGGTCGTCTCGATCTGGACCTCGAAGCGGAGGATCCCGGCGGGCAGGCCGAGCGCGCCCTCCAGCCGCTCCAGGTAGTCCACGAAGATCGCGACGTGCTCGGCCATCACGACCTTCGGGAAGGTGATGGTGAACCCGCCGGGCAGGCGGCCGAGGCGGTCGCGGAGCGCGGTGAGGAAGGCGTCGAGGGTGCGCATCGAGCGCTCGTGGCCGCCGTCGGCGAACGACTTGACGCGCAGGCCCCAGTAATGCGGCAGGGTGCGCGCCTGGTAGGCGGCGGCGACGGCTTCGACGACCTGGGCGACGTGGCCGTCCTCCTCGGCGTCGGGTCGGACGCCGTAACCGTCCTCGAAGTCGATGCGGACGTCCTCGACCGGCTCGGTGGCGAGCTTGGCGGCGACGCGCTCGTGGACGACCCCGGCGAGGCCCGGATCGAGACCGAACACCGTGCCGAACGTGCCCGCGCCGGGCGCGTGCGCGCTGAGCAGGCGCGACGCCTCCGCGCCGAACTCGGCGGCGGTGTTCTGGGTGTAGCGGTCCGCCGGGACGTAGACGGTGTGCACCGGTTGCCGTCCCTCGGCCGGGCCGGGGAAGGTCTCGTCGTGCAACGCCCGGATGGCGGCGACGCGGGCGGACAGGTCGTCGATCGAGGGCACGCTGAGGTTCACGACGCCATGATCCCCCAAGAACCGCCCGTTCGGGCACCCGGCGCGAGTTCGATCAGGTCCGTTCCGGTGACGAAGGCGTTCGGCGGGGCGGTCATCGGCTCGACGGCGAGGCCGCGGCGGCGGTACTCGGCCGGGATGGTGTGGGCCGTGTACACCTCGATCCAGGGGTGCGCCTCGTCCGCCCAGAGCGCGACCGAACGTCCGCCTCCGGAGAGGCGCGCCCATGCTCGACCGTGTTCGTCGCGAACAAGACCGGTGTACGCGTTGTCGATCTCCCGCGTCCCGATGACGTGGCCACCGCGCAGGTCACGGTCGGTTCCGTCCACCGGGACGGCCGCGTCGAGCGGGATCATTCGATCACCGGCCGGAAGGAAACGATCGGCATCGAGCTCGACCGTGCACTCGTCGATCGGGACGCCCACGGTGAGGTACGGGTGGGCGCCGTGCGCGTACGGCGCCGGCCGCGTTCCGGTGTTCTCCGCGGTGAGGCGGACGGTCAGGCCCTTCTCGGCGTCCAGGACGTACTCGACGGTCAAGGCCAGCCGGAAGGGATAGCCCTGCGAGCCCAGCAGGTCGAGGGAGAGCGTGATGCGATCATCCGCCTGCTCGACCGCCGTCCACGGCGACCACCGGGCCAGGCCGTGGATCGCGTTCTCGAACTTCGGCTCGGAGAGCGCCAGCTGGTACGACTCGCCGTCGAACGAGTACCTGCCGCCGTCCACCCGGTTCGGCCACGGGACGAGGATCTGGCCGAAGCCGGCCGGAGCGAGCCTGTCCGCGTCGTGCGTCAGCACCAGATCGTGCCCGTCGCGGGTCAGGCTGCGGAGCCCCGCGCCCGCCTGGGTCACCACCGCCCGGTAGGGGCCCGCGGTGAGAAGGTGCTGGGTGCCGGTGATCGGACGCTGCTCACTCATGCCGGGCAGATTATCCCGCCGCCGCCCCGACGCCGTCCCCGACCTGCGGGATGCCTCCAGCGATCGAGCGAGCTCAAGCACGCCGATCGCTGCGCGACCGAACATCGTCGCTCGCTTCGGCGTGCAAGTGATCACCGGCGTGCAAGCGATCACCGACAAGCAAACGGTCACCAGCGTGCAAGCGGTCACCAGCGTGCAAGCGGTCACCAGCGTGCAAGCGGTCACCAGCGTGCAAGCGGTCATCGACGAGCAAACGGTCGCCAGCGTGCAAGCGGTCACGGATGCGCAAGCGGTCACGGACGCGCAAATGGTCACCGACGACCAAGCGGTCACTGATGAGCGAATGGGTCGCCGACGCGCGATCGCTCACCGACGCGCGATCGCTCACCGACGCGCGATCGCTCACCGACGCGCGATCGCTCACCGACGCGCGATCGCTCACCGACGCGCGATCGCTCACCGACGCGCGAACGCTCACCGGTGTGCGCACGCTCACCGGTGAGCGCGGCGGCGTGGCTCAGCGGGGGTGCAGGTGGCAGGCGGCAGGCGGCAGTGGCCGGGCGCGGACGGAGGTGGGGTCAGCGGGCGGCGGGGAGGCGGGGGGTGGGGAGGTGTTCGGGGCTCGGGTGGGCGGTGGTGTTCCGGGTGGTGAGGGAGAGGGCGGCGCGGCAGCCCGCCAGGACGCCCCAGGCGAGGTCCGCGCCCGAGGTGTGGCCGACGGCGAGCAGGCGCCGGACGGCCGGGCCGGGCGGTTCGTGACCGGCGACGCCGCGCAGGACGGCCGCGACCTCGCCTCCCGCCTGTCCTTTCGCCGCGCAGTGCAGCAGTGTCGCGGCGAGCGCGGTCGTGCGGGTGTCGGCGTCCTCCACGACGGCGGCGCCGAGCCAGTCGGCGAGCCACACGGCGGCCCCGCCGCCGCGGACGGCCCGTCCGAGCAGGCGGGCCGCGACCAGCAGGCCCGCGAGGACGTCGTCGCCGCTCGGAGTGAGGCCGGGACCGAGGCCGACGATGCGTTCGGCCGCCTCGACCGCGCCGGCGAGGTCGCCGTCCGCGCAGGCCTCGGCGAGCTCCGCGGGGCCGCGATGTCCGGCGAGTCCGCCCACCGCGGCGGGTCCGGCGTCGCGGAGCGCGACCTCCAGGCCGCGAATCCCGTGCGCCAGGGACGCAGGGGACATACCGGCCAGAACCGGCGTCGGATCCCACCAGCGGCGGGCCTTGACGCGGAGCCCGCAGGTCTCGACGCGCCCCTCGCCGATCCACGCCTCGGCCCCCTCGCGGACGCGGGCGAACGGCCGGTCCCGCACCGGGACGACCAGCACCACCGCGTTCGGGAGCCGCACCGCGCCCTCGGCGACCACGGCCAGCACGCGAGGCTCCGGCACGCCTCTGACCTCGAGGTACATCGCTGCCGGGAACACCGCGATCACGCGCGCCGGACGGCGCGGTGCGTCCAGCAGCCGGCGCAGCGGGAGTGCCGCGGCGCCCGCCGGAGAGGGTCCCTGCCTGGCCGTCAGCCGCAGCGGTTCGCGGACCGGCACGCCCACCCAGCCTCCCGGGATTCGTCCCCCGCCCGCGACGTTGCGGGCCGAGCCTCTCGGCGACCGTAGACCGCCGTACGCGAGGGGCGTATGGGAAAAGCTGCCAAGACTGCTTGTCATGGTTCGTCTTTGTTGTCAGGGTTGATCGCGAAAACGGTAGCGATCGCGCCTCATCCGGCGATCGACGCACCAAAGGCGAGGTGACCCCTGGCATGAGTGACATCCGCGTGGAGGCGGGCCCACCGGCCCACCGTTTCGCGAGTACCGGCACCCTCACCCGTGGCCTGCCGGTCGGCGAGGTCCTCGAAGTCTCCGCTCTGCGCGGCGCGCGGCTCATCGCCGGACGCGCCGGACTCGGCCGCGTCGTCCAGCGGCTGAACGTGATGGAAGTCCCCGACATCCTGCCGTGGGTCAAGCCGAACGAGCTGCTGCTGACCACCGGGTACCCGCTGCGCGGCACCCCGGGCGGCCTCCCGGACCTGGTCGGCGGGCTGGACGAGCGCGGCGTCGCGGCGCTCGCGATCAAGCCCGGCCGCTACCTGGCCGAGCCGCCGCCGGAGATGATCGAGCAGGCCGACCGGCGCGGCTTCCCGCTGATCCTGCTCCCCGCCGACGTCGCGTTCGACGACGTCCTGAACCAGGTCCTGACCGACATCCTGAACCGGCAGGCCGCCGTCCTCGCCCGCACCGAGGAGGTGCACCGCGCGCTCGTGCAGACCGTCCTGTGCGGCGGTGGACTGCGCGAGGTGGTGGACGAGGTCGCCGCGCACCTCGGCGCGGTCGTCGCCGTCCTGGACGGCGAGCGCCGCGTCCTGGCGGCCTCCGGGACGGAAGAGCAGGTCAGGGCCGTCCGCGCGGTCGCCCTGCGCGGGGACGCGGCGATCGTCGCCGAGGGTGACCACGTGGTCGTCCCGGTCGTCGCGGGCGGCTTCGACCACGGCCGACTGATCGCGCACCGTCCGGACGGCGCGCTCGGCGAAGGCGCGCTCGGCATACTGGAACGCGCCGCGACCGTCGCCGCGCTCGTGCTGACCAAGCAGCAGGCCGTCGCCGCCGTCGAGAGCAAGTACCGCGCCGACTTCCTCCGCGACATCCTGGCCGGACGCGCCGGAGACGACGACCGCGTCATCGCGCACTGCTCCGGCTTCGGCTGGGACCTCGACCGTCCGGTCCTGGTCATCGTCGCTGAGCTGGACGGACGCCCGCGCCCGGCCGAACCTGAGCAGGCGTCGCAGGGACGTCCGACGCGTCCGGTCTCGGGCGATCCGCGCGCGCGTGCCCGTTCGGCGCCGGCGAAGCCTGAGCTGCACTCGGACCTCGCGTCCGCCGTGACGCCGCGTCCGGGAACGTCCCGAAAACCCGACGCCGCGCGCGCGGCTCTTGGCGAGGTGCCCGCTGCTTCAGAGATGGCCCGCGTGGACGCCTACGCCGATCTGACCTCGGCGAGCGACGCGTCGGCCGCCGTCTACACATCGGACACCCGTGTCCCCGTGGAGGTCACGGGCGGCACGGTGCGGCGCGCATCTACTGTTCGAGGACGGGCCGACGAAGAACCGAACACGATCGCTCGTACCGCGCTGGAAACGAACATCCCGGCAGCTTCCGAAACAAACGAAAGCGCGGCCGAGCTGGCGGGACGGACCGCGAAGGGACGAGCGAACGACACGAACACGTCTGCTCGTTCGGCCGAGGCAATCGAAACCGGACAGCCGACGCACAAGGCAACCGAAGCGCCTGCCTCGGCGCAGACCAGCAGAGCTGCGAATGGCACGCACGACGACGCAGGACGCGCAGGCCGCCGCCCCGCCGAAGCAAGCGCTCTAGGACGTCCCAGTGACGCCGACAATCCTGGACATCCAGGTGACGCGGGTGGCGCGAGCTATGGCGCGAGCGGCGCAGGCGGTCCCGTCCGCGGCATGGGCGATGTGAACATTCCCGCACGTGGCGCAGGTGATTCGGGCCGTGGCGCAGGCGATGCGGGCGGCCCGGGCCGGGGCGGGGCCGAGGTGGCCGGCTCGGGACGTGGTGTTGGCGAGATGGGCGCGGCCGGGCGCGGGACTGCGGAGGGAGCTGGCCGTCGAGGGGTGTCCGGCGCGCGCGGGGCCGGTCGGCCCAGCGGCGGCGGGGTTCGCGGCGGGCGGGGGGCCGAGGAGCGGGCGGCCCAGGAACGGCTCGCGGCGGCGTGGGCCGCGGCGGTGCGGCGGCATGACCGGGGCGCGGCCGTGGCGAGCTTCGCGCACGAGGTGGTCGCCGTGGTCGGCGCGGACGGGGACGACCCGGACATGGACGGTGGACCGGTCCACACCCTGGTCAAGGAGGCCACCGCGCTGTTCGCCGAGCACTCGTCCGTCCGCCGGACGTTCTCGACCGGCATCAGCCGGACGGTCATGTCGCCGTCCCGGCTGCCGGAGGCGTACGAGCAGGCGCTGAAGTCCGTCCGGGTCGGGCGGCAGTTGCACGGCGACGGCGCGCGGGCGCACTTCGACCAGCTCGGGGTGTACCGGTTGCTCAGCCTCGTCCCGGATCCGGAGGAGTTGCACGCGTTCGTCCGTGAGACGCTCGGTGACCTGGCCGCCGACGACGAGCCGGAGCTGGTGGACCTGCGCCGGACGCTCCAGGTGCTCCTGGAGACCAACCTCAACGTGGCCGAGACCGCCCGGCGGCTCCACTTCCACTACAACACGCTGCGTTACCGCATCGGAAAGCTGGAGCGGCTGCTCGGACCGTTCACCGAGGACGCCCACCTTCGCCTGAACCTGACGCTGGCCCTGCACGTCCTGCGGATGCGGGGAATCTAGCGGCCGCGCGCGGGCCCCGGCCGCTGCGCCACCCCCGGTGGTGCGCGGCCGGGCTCGCTGCGGCATTCTCGTTCACGTAGCGTAAACGAGAATTTCAGGAGTTCTGGATGGTGTTCGGCTGGAAGGTGCACGGCGACGGGAAGACGCCGCCGCCGGGAGAGGTCGTCCGCCCGGACGAGCGGCTGTCCTGGCCGCGCACCGCGGGCATCGGGGCCCAGCACGTGGTGGCGATGTTCGGTGCCACGTTCGTGTTCCCCGTGCTCATGGGGCTGGACCCCAACCTGGCGATCATGATGTCCGGCATCGCCACCATCCTGTTCCTGCTCATCACGAGCGGGAAGGTGCCGTCCTACCTGGGATCGAGCGCGTCGTTCGTCGGGGTCGCGGCGGCGATCCGCGCGGCGGGCGGGGACTCGGGGACGGTCACGGGCGCGATCCTCTGGGTCGGCGTGGCGCTGCTCGCGGTCGGGCTGGTGATCCACTTCCTCGGGCCGAACGTGCTGCACGCCGTCCTGCCGCCGGTGGTGACGGGCGCGGTGGTCGTGCTGATCGGTTTCAACCTCGCGCCCGTCGTCGCGAACGCCTACTGGCCGCAGGACCAGTGGGTGGCCGTCGCGACCATGGCGTTCGCCGTGCTCAGTGCTGTTCTTCTGCGCGGTTTCTGGGCACGGATCAACGTTCTGCTCGCGCTCGTGTTCGGGTTCGCGCTGTCGTGGGTGCTGGACAAGACGGCGGGCAAGGTCACCTCCGTCCAGTCGGGCAAGCACCTGCTGGACGCGGCGGGCCACCCGTGCCCGAAGGAGGGCCCGTACTGCATCGCGACCGCCTTCCCGCACGACCGCGTGGACCTCTCGGCGGTGAAGTCGGCCGACTGGCTCGGCCTGCCGCACCTGCACGGCCCGAACTTCAAGATGTCCGCGATCCTGCTGGCGCTGCCCGTGGTGATCGCGCTGATCGCCGAGAACACCGGCCATGTGAAGGCCGTCGCCGCCATGACCGGGGACGACCTGGACCCCTACCTCGGCCGCGCCCTCGCCGCCGACGGCTTCACCACCGCCCTCGCGACGGCGGCCGGCGGCGCGCCGACGACGACCTACTCGGAGAACATCGGCGTCATGGCCGCGACGCGCATCTACTCGACGGCCGCCTACTGGGTCGCCGCCGTCGTGGCGATCGCGGTCGGGTTCGTCCCGAAGTTCGGCGCGCTGGTCGCGGCGATCCCGGGCGGCGTGCTCGGCGGCATCACGGTCGTCCTGTACGGGATGATCGGCCTGCTCGGCGCGAAGATCTGGGTCGAGAACCGGGTGGACTTCGCCGACCCGGTCAACCTCGTCCCGGTCGCCGCCGGACTGATCCTCGCCATCGGCAACGTGACGCTGAAGATCACTGACGACTTCCCGCTGCAGGGCATCGCGCTCGGCACGGTCGTGCTGCTGCTGGGTTACCACGTGCTGAACGCGGTGGTGAAGCGCCGCTCGCCGGCCGACACGGGCGGCGGCCTGATCGCCCCGATGGAGACGGAGATCGGCGGCGACGTCCGCCGGACCGTCGAATAGCTGAGCGCTGGCGGGGTTGTCTCGGGGAGCGGGGGACCTCAACCCCGCCAGCGTGTGAACCCTAGTGCTCCTCCACGCACCCGCTCAGCGCAATCGCGAATCGTCCGGATAAGCGGCACTACCTGCGCATTGTTCAACGCCGCGTTCACTCGCTCGGCCACTCCGCCCCGACGCCCCGCCCCAGCGCGTTGGACACCGTCCATCGGTCATGATCAGTTGGTCACGCCGTGCTCGAACGCGATCGGACGCGCGTGAGTTGAGCGAAGCGAGCAAACGATAGAGGCGCAGGAGCGCCGCGGAGGGGACGAGGAAGCGCTGCGGGTGAGGCTGCACAGGTGGACAGCGCGGCAGAACGTGGCGCGGCTCCGAACCGCCCAGGCGGACGCAGCGCGGCCGGGCACTGCGGAGGACGCAGCGCGGCCAGGCAGCTGCGCAGGTGGTATGGAGTGGTTCGGGACTGCGCAGGCGGACGCAGCGCGGCCGGGCACCTGTGCAGGTGGCGTGGCGGGGGAGTTAGGAGGTGGGGGCGTCGGGGGCTTCGCCGCCGAGGGAGCGGGGGATGTAGTTCTGGACGGCGGCTGGGCGGAAGCCCTGCTGGCGGATCCATCCGAGGAGCATCCGGAACTCTCCGGCCAGGCCCTTCCGGTAGTGCATCAGGACGATGTCGCCGGGGCGGAAGCCCTTGCCGAGGCCGTCTCCGCGAGCGAATCCGTTGAAACCGACGCCGGGGCCGGTCGTTCCGTTGTAGAACTCGGCCGTCCAGGTGAGGATCGACTTGATCCCGCACGCCTTCGCGGCCTGCCTGGTTGCGGTGTTGTACGACCCGAACGGCGGTCGGAAGATCTCGGGGCGGCGTCCGTACTGCGTGGCGATGGTGTCGGACGACTGGCAGATCTGCCGCTGCTGGGCGTCCGGTGACAGCGTCTTCATGTCGGGGTGCGTGACGGTGTGGTTCTCCATCCGCGAACCCGCGTTGCGCAGGGCCCAGAAGTACTGGCCGTGCCCTCGGACGTACGTCGTCGTCAGGAAGGTGAGGATCGGCACCTTCTCGTTCCGGACGATGTTGACGAACTCCGGGTCGTACTCGTAGCCGTCGTCGATCGTCAGGAACACGACGCGGTCCTGGGTGTCGATCTTGCTGATCACGGGCGGCAGGCCGTCGGCGGACGGCTTCGGCGGATTCCAGGAACCGGGCTTCGGGTGCTCCCACTGGTGATCCGCGAGCGCGGCCGTCAGGTCGGCTCGCGTGTCGGCGCCTCCGCCGTCCCCGGACGGCAACGCCGAGGCGGCGGGCCAGATCCCGACCGCGATTCCGAGCACGGCCGCCACCGCCGTGTACCCCTTCGGCACACCCCCGCGCATCCCGCGTCCCCCGTGATCGTGCTGTCTGACGAACAAGAACGGACATATCTGATCACGTCCGCCCATCAACTGAGACATCGACGCGCGCCCGCGTTGCACACCTGTGTCCGAACTCTCCTCGCCCGCACAAAGGTGCAGGAGTCGCGCAAACGCGCAGCCCGCGAGATCGCACGTCCAAATGTTCGCGGTGAGCAGTCGAACAGGACGTTCGCCGACCTCGAAGCGGTGGCTGGGCAAGGGCAGGGGCCCGTTCGGTTACGGCCCGAGGCCGCAGGCCGTCCGCTCAGTGACCGAACACGCTCGCGCACACAACTGCCGATGCGCGAACGACACGGAGACGGGCACGGGCACGGGCACGGACGCGGGCGGCGCAGATCACCGACGTTCCCTTGGGGACCGTGCTGCTACTCGAAGGGGTGCCCAGGAAGCGTCCCTGACCGGACGACCACGATGGTCGCTTCGTGGCATGGGCCGGAAAGGGGAAGGGGCACCCCGGCCAGGCGGTCCGTGAAGGGGAGGGTCAGGCGTCTCGCCATTGGAAGATCACGAAAGCGGCGGCCAGCAGGATGACCGTGTACAGCGCGAACACGCCGATTCCGGTCCAGGGGGACAGCATGTCCGCCGACGGGCGGGTGCCCATCACGGCGCCGCCGGCGTTGGACGGCAGTAGCTTGCGGATCGTCCGGCCGAAGTCGCCCGGGAGGAACGAACCGATGATCGGCAGGACGAACAGCAGGCCGAGGACGGTCGTGACCGATCCGGCTGTGTGTCGCAGCAGCGTCCCGACCGCCAGGGCGAGCAGCGCGATGAGGGTCAGGTAGAGCCCGCCGCCGATCACCGCGCGCAGCACGCCGTCGTGACCGAGGCCCTCGTCGAGGTGCTTCCCGGAGAAGATCAGCTGGGAGAGGAAGTACGCGGCGAACGACACGACCTCGCCGACCACGAGCACCACCAGGCCGAGCACCAGCGCCTTCGCGGCCAGCAGGCGGGGACGGCGCGGAACGGCCGTGAGCGATGTCCGGATCATCCCGGTCGCGTACTCGCCGGTGACGACGAGCACGCCGAGCACCCCGAACGCGACCATCCCGAAGTTGATCCCGACCAGCCCGTAGGCGGCCGGGT
Organism: Actinomadura gamaensis; assembly: GCF_042652125.1. NCBI lineage: Bacteria > Bacillati > Actinomycetota > Actinomycetes > Streptosporangiales > Thermomonosporaceae > Actinomadura > Actinomadura gamaensis. Next base: position 134,046 of record NZ_JBHSIT010000003.1, read on the forward strand.
CGAACTGGGCCCGGTCGTGCGGGGTCAGCCGGTCGAACGTGGACACGAAGAACGAGGCCAGCAGGACGCTCAGCCCGATCGTGACGACGATCCCGGCGAGCAGCGTCCAGAACGTCGAGCGGACGGTGCGGATTTTGATCCACTCGGCGGCGACCGCGTCGATGAACGAGGCCGGACGGTGCGTGGCGCCCGTCTTCCCGCTGGTCGCCGTCATGGTCGTCCTCCGTTCCACATTCCGGTCGGTCCGGCGGGCGGCGGGCCGGATTCTGGACGTTCGTCAGATCGCGTATCGGACGCGTGCGTCCCGTCCGATTCGGAGTCGTAGGGCATGTCCGGGGGCGGAGGCGCGGGAAACGGCGGCGGCAGCGGGTCGGGATCTGGGGCGCCGGACGAGGTGGACGGCGAAGAAGCGGCGTCCGTGAGGACATGGCCGGGCGCGCCGCCAGCGTGGTACTCGACGGTGTCGCCGGTGAGGCGCATGAACGCCTCCTCCAGCGAGGGCTGGACGGGAGAGAGTTCGTGCAGGCGGATGCCGTTGTCGGCGGCGACGTCGCCGACGGACGCCGGGGAAGCGCCGTGAACGCGGAGCGAACCGTCCGAATCGACCTCGACGCGCCAGTCGTGCCGCGCGAGCAGCGGCCCGAGCTCGCCGAGCTGCGGGGAGCGGACCTTCACGTGGCTCGTCGCGTTGGTGTCGATGAACTCCTGGACGGACGTGTCGGCGAGGATCCTGCCGCGTCCGATCACGACCAGGTGGTCGGCGGTGAGCGCCATCTCCGACATGAGGTGGCTGGACACGAACACCGTCCGGCCCTCCCGGGCCAGGCTCCGCATCAGCGTGCGGATCCACAGGATGCCTTCCGGGTCCAGGCCGTTCACCGGCTCGTCGAACATGAGGACGGCCGGGTCGCCGAGCAGCGCGCCCGCGATGCCGAGCCGCTGCCCCATGCCGAGCGAGAACCCCTTGGCGGGCTTCTTCGCGACCGCGCGCAGGCCGACCAGCTCCAGCACCTCGTCCACGCGGCGGGTCGGGATGCCGTTGCTGCGCGCGAGGCAGCGCAGGTGGTTGTAGGCGCTGCGCCCGCCGTGCACGGCCTTCGCGTCGAGGAGCGCGCCGACCTCGCGCAGCGGCGCGCCGAGCCCGGAGTAGGGGACGCCCGCGACCGCGACCGTCCCGTCGGACGGCCGGTCGAGGCCGAGGATCATGCGCATCGTGGTCGACTTGCCCGCGCCGTTCGGCCCGAGGAATCCGGTCACGTGCCCGGGGCGCACCGTGAACGTCGCGTGGTCGACCGCCGTCTTCTCGCCGAACCGCTTCGTCAGCCCCCGGGCCTCGATCATGCAGGGCTGATACCGACGCATTCCGTGCCGGAAACGGCGACGGCGGGCACCCGAAGCAGGATTTCACTCCGGGATTGCCCGCCGTTGGAACGCCTGTCGAGGGGGTTTCGGACCCCTGCCCGCGCGTAGCTTCCGGACCTCGCATCCATGGGGCTCACTCTCGGCGCCCCGCGGACGCCGGGCGCGGGGAAGGCTTGGCGATGTGAGGTTCGAGCCCCGCGCGCAGGCATCAGGGTCATGCGCTCGCTGAGTTCCGGCCTCACGCACGCGAGTTCCGGCCCGCCTTAACGTGGGTTCGGGCGCGGAACTTCGGACTCCCGGCGTCCGGGAGCCTCAGGCCTCGGCGTCCGAAAGGCGTCCGTCCCCCGGCGTACGGGGGCGTTCGAACTCGGCGTCCGAGAGGCGTCCGTTCCCGGCGTCCGAGAGACGTACGTACGTCCCCGGCGTACGGAAGGCGTCCGGCCTCGACGTCCGAGGGGCGTTCTAGCCCGGCGTGCGGGGGGCGTTCGACCTCAGGGGGCGGGCTAGCTCACGCCGACGAGGTCCACGACGAAGATCAGGGTCTCGCCCGGCTTGATCGCGGGGGACGGGCTGCGGTCGCCGTAGGCCAGGTGGGGCGGGATGACCAGCTTGCGCCGGCCGCCGACCTTCATGCCCTGGATGCCCATGTCCCAGCCCTTGATGACCCGGCCCTTGCCGAGCGGGAAGTCGAACGGGGCGCCGCGGTTCCAGGACGCGTCGAACTCCTCGCCGGTCGAGAAGGACACGCCGACGTAGTGCGCGGAGACGGTCGAGCCCTTCGTGGCCTCCGCGCCGTCCCCGACCTTGATGTCGGTGATCTCCAGGTTCTGCGGGGGCTGGCCCTCGGGGAATTCGATCTCGGGACGTTCAAGCGCCATCGGCTGGCTCCACCCGTCTGCTCATGTGAATACGGACCCGGTCAGCCTAGTGGCCCGTCGAGGCCGATCTCACCGGTTGCGGCCCTCCGGCCTCGCGGTACGCGTCACGTCCGGGTCGGCGCGTCGGTGGCGCGGAAGGCCGGACCCGCGACGGCCGTCCCGTCCACGAAGAGGTCGACGCGATCCCGGGTGCGGTCGGACGCGAAGTGGCGGTATTCGATTTCGGCCCATTCGTCCCAGGCGTCCGCGTAGGCGAGGCCGTCGCGCTGGAGGGCGCGGGCCCGACGCAGGTCGCGCGGCGCGTCCACCCAGATCCGGAACGCGGCGGGCGAGCCGCGCCAGGCCGCGCCGACGCCCTCGACGACCAGCGCCCCGGCGGGCGGGATCTTTTCGGACGGCCCGTACTCGTCGCGGTGCCAGTCATATCGGCGCAGATGGCCGGGGTTTCCTGCGACGAGCGGCGCGAGGACGTCCCGCTCGAACGGCGGCCACCAGGTCAGCGGGTCGGCGTCCCACGGCACGCGGAAGTCGTCCGACCGGATGAGCGGCACGCCGTCCCCGAGCGCCGCAGCGAGCCTCGGCGCGAAAGTGGACTTTCCGGACCCGCTCGGCCCGTCCACGGCGACGAGCCGCACCGGGCCCGCCGAGGGAGGCAGCGCGCGCAACCGCGCGGCCAGGGCCGGGTAGGTCGTCGGGTCGTCCGTCACGGACGGCATACTTCCAGCAGATGCCGGATGATCCCGCATCGCGGGACACCCTTTGCCGGGTGTTTCCGTCCTCTCCGGACCGAGTCGACGCGCGTCTTCCGCCCGTCCTCCCGGCCCGGCCCGAAGCGAAGGGACGCGCCCGATGGACCTGCCCGGCGACCCCCGTCCGAAGGACTCGCTCGGCAACCCGGAAGAGGCCCTTTCCGGCGGACACGGCCCGCTGGACCCGCCCGGCCAACCCCACTCACCGGAACCGCCTGCCGAAGGCGGTCCGCTGGAACCGTCGAACGAAACTCCTCCACCGGACACGCCGGACCGAGCCAGTGCGGCGAATTCGTCTGGCGCTGCTCGTTCTTCGGATGCGCAGGATCGAGTCGGTGCAGGTCGTCCGCTGGATCTGCTCGGCGGACCTCGACGGGACCAACTGGGACAGCCGGCGATCACCGTGGCCGGACGCACTCTGTCCCGCCCGGGGCTGTACGCCTGGTCGGTCGCCGTCGCCGAGGAGATCCGGGACGCGCGCGCCGTCGCCGTGCACGCGACCGCTTCGCTGGAGACCATCGTCGCGGTCGTGGCGGGGCTGTCGGCCGGGATCCCGGTGGTGCCGCTGCCGCCGGACTCCGGGCCGGACGAGCGTGCCCACATCTTGCGCGATTCGGGCGCGACGCACCTGCTGGGCACGAGCGACACCGTCATCGAAGGGCCGGATGTCCCGCCGCTCGTCGCCGTCGATCGGCTGCGTCCGCCCGGGAATCCCGAGGGCCTCAGCTCCGCGGCAGCGCCTGGTCGGGCGGACGTCGCGCGCACCGAGCGCACCTCGGCCCTCCCCGGAACGGACGCCGGATCGACGGCGTTCATCCTGTACACGAGCGGGACGACCGGCGCGCCCAAGGGCGTCCTGATCTCGCGTGCGGCGGTCGCCGCCGGGCTGGACGCGTTGGCCGAGGCGTGGGAGTGGACGTCGTCCGATGTCGTCGTGCACGGCCTGCCGCTGTTCCACGTGCACGGACTGGTGCTGGGCGTGCTGGGGCCGCTCCGGGTCGGGTCGCGGCTCGTCCACACCGGACGTCCGACGCCACAGGCCTACGCGGACGCGGCACGGGCCGGGGGAACGCTGTTCTTCGGCGTGCCGACGGTGTGGTCACGGATCACCCGCGACGCCGAGGCCGCTTCGGCCCTGCGCAGCGCGCGGCTCCTGGTGTCAGGGAGCGCGCCGCTGCCGGTTCCCGTCTTCGAGCGGCTCGCGGAGTCGACCGGCCACCGTCCGGTCGAACGGTACGGGATGACCGAAACCCTGATCACCGTGAGCGCTCGGGCGGACGGTGAGCGCGTCCCGGGCTCGGTCGGCTTTCCGCTGCCCGGCGTCCGTACCCGCCTGGTGGGCGAGGACGGCGCTCCGGTGCCGTCCGACGGCGAGACGCCCGGCGAGCTCGAAGTCTCGGCGCCGACCGTCTTCGACGGCTATCTCGGACGCCCGGAGGCCACGTCCGAGTCGTTCACGGCGGACGGCTGGTTCCGGACGGGCGACATAGCGGTCATCTCACCGGACGGCCGCCACCGCATCGTCGGGCGCGCGTCCACCGATCTGATCAAGAGCGGCGGCTACCGGATCGGCGCGGGCGAGGTGGAGAACGCGCTGCTGGCGCACCCGTCCGTCCGTGAGGCCGCCGTGATCGGCGTCGCCCACGAGGATTTGGGCGAACAGGTCACCGCCTTCGTCGTCGCGGACGAGGGTGTCCGCGAGAAGGACCTGACCGATTTCGTGGCCGAGCATCTTTCTGCGCACAAACGCCCTCGCGTCGTCCATCTGGTGGAAAGCCTTCCGCGGAATGCGATGGGCAAGGTCGTGAAAACGCAACTGCCTCGCTGAGTCGCGTGACAGGTCGTTCCCGCCTCGGTTTCCGCAGTCGGTCCCTGCTGGAAACCGAGGCGTCGCTGAGTGGTTCAGCGCCCCAGGAGCGCTCATGCTTCGACCAGGTGAGCGACCTGCAGCGAAAGCTACAGCAAAAGCGAAGACTCTCAGGACGACACTTTTTCCTAGACGGCTCCAGACCAAAGGCGGCAACCTGTGATCTCTGGCACGGCCCGGTACGAAATGTGAAGTGTGAGCGCGGCATTTCGAGTCGCGTTGGCCGTGCTGCGCGCGTCGGCCGCGTCGGGGTGCGCTGGCGCGCGTCGCTGCTCGGCGAAGCTCGATCAGGTGCTCGATGCGGGCGGGAGGGTGAGCGTGACGGTCGGGCCGTCGGCGGTGACCTGCACATGGTCGCGGAGCCGTGACTTGGGAGCCTCCGACGCGCACCATCCGCTCGGGCCTTCGAAACGGCAGTGGAGCGCGCCGTTCCGAGCCCACACGTGGACGGACGCCAAGCCGCCGGAGCGCACGGGATGAGACTCGATGAGCCGTCCGGCGACCTCTCCCGCAGCGATCACCAGCATCGCCGCGCGGTTCCCGATCACGCCGTACCGAGCCGCCTCGCCCGCCACGAAACCGCAGACGACGAGCAGGTCGTTCCGAAACGACATCGACCGACCTTCCGCCTCCCTCTTCGCCTCCGCTTCTGCGGGAGCGACCGGGTAAGGAACATTCGAAGAAGCGATCGCGCTTTCGAACGTCGGCGTGTTCGTGTCCGATTGTTTGCGCGTTCGGTGGGGCGTGCCCGTCCGTGACGAATCTTCCGTCCGGGACTGTGGCACCGGGGGGAGCGGACCGTCCGCGCGGGCCGGCGCGTCCGTGAAAGACGGATTGTCGGGACCGGCCGAAGGCCTCCGGAAGGACGAGGCGTCGGTCCTCGGGGAGCCGTGCTGCTGTTTCGGAACCGCTGGATTCTGGACGGTGTCGGGCGTCGGCCTGCGAGGCGTACCCGTCCGGCCCGGCGGGGGCGAGGAGCGGTCGGACTCGCCGTACGGTGCCTCCATCTCCGTCCGGTTCCCTCCACTGGACGACGCATCGGTCCTCGGCACGAGGCTAGCGAGGTCACGGAGCGAGGTCGCGCCGAACCCCCTTTTCGATCGACGGAATCATTCTTACCAGCAAGAACGTACCGGACGCTCCGGAAGCCTTCACGCACCGTAACCGCAAGGCCGGGTAGTGGACGACAAGCGCGCATACCGGCCGAGCCCGTCGCCCCGCCCCTCCCGCGCTCATCCGCAGAGCGAGGCACCGTCCGGTTCGACGTCGAGAACCCCGGGTCCGGTAACGACCGCTCACAGGCCTTCGCGCCGTAGGGTTGCGGCGAATCGCTGTCCTCCGAGGACGGGCCGATATGCGCCGGTCGCCGGCCCAATGCTCCCTTCGGTAATTGGTTTCAGCGTCCGACGATCTAAGCAGACAGAATGCGCGGCAATCGGCCGGCCGGTGTTCGATCCGGCCGCCTCCGGCGCGCATGTGCATCCGGCGCGCCCGAAGGTTCTGACCAGGCGTTTCGAAAGCAAGTTCAAGCAGTCGTCCACCCGTTGCGCTCGCCGCGCCACTCGCGGGAAAGCGCCTTAGTCGACCCGTCCTGGCGGCTTGGGGAGCAGGGCGGGAAGGAGCGGGCGGACGAGGCGGGCGGCATCCTCCTCGGCCGGTTCGGGGCCTTCCGGCCCGGAGGTGAAGAAGAGCAGGAAGCCCTGTTGGAACGTCGCGCCGACGAGGAGCGCGGCGACGGACGAGGCGTTCGCGTCAGCGCGGACGCGGCCGAGCTTGATCTCCGCGTCCAGGTACGCGGCGACACGCGCGATCGGCTCCTGCGGACCCGCGCCGTACTTGGCCAGGGATTCGCGGGTCGCGGCCATGACGCGAGGCTGGGCCAGCATCCCCGCCATCATCGGGAAGGCCCTCCGGTAGAAACGCAGCCCGCCGTGCACGGTGGCGACGAGGTTCTCGGGGACGGTGCCGTCGCCCGGAGTGAGTCGATGGGTGAACGGCGGCATCCGCTCGCGCAGGACGCACAGCATGAGCTCTTCCTTGTCGCGGAAGTGCTTGTACAGCAGCGCCTCGGAGCAGCCCGCGACCCGGGCGATCTCCTTCGTCGTGGCCTCGGCGAGCCCGCGCGTCCGCATGATCTCGGCGAGGGCGTCGAGCAGGCGCTCGCGAGCGGTCGTCATTCTCGGGGACCCCCTTGACAGGTGAGTGAGTGCTTACCCACTCTAGAGGTGAGTGAGCGTTTACTAACCCCAGGGGGAATCACATGAAGCTCACGATCTTCGGGGCGAGCGGCGGCACCGGGACGGCCGCCTACCGCGAGGCGCTCAAGCGAGGTCACCAGGTCACCGCCGTCGTCCGGGACGCCTCGCGCCTTCCCGACGACCTCCGCGACCGTGCCGGCGTCCTCGTCGCGGACGTCATGGACCCGGCGGCCGTGGAGCCCGCCGTCCAGGGCCGCGACGCCGTCCTGTCCTGCCTCGGCACCCGCACCGGCCGCGCCCCGACCACCGTCTGCACCGACAGCGCGACGTCCATCATCGAGGGCATGCGCGCCGCCGGAACCCGCCGCCTACTGGTGATCAGCGCCACCGCGCCCTACCCCGACCCCGGCGACGACACGCTGAGCCGCCTCCTCGTGAAGCCACTGGTCAGCCGCATCTTCGCCGAGCCCTACAAGGACCTGCTCCAGGCCGACCACCTGGTGGAGAACGCGACCGACATCGACTGGACCATCGTCCGCCCGCCCCGCCTCCAGGACGGCCCGCCGCGCGGCACCTTCCGCCTGGGCCTGGACCGCACCCCACCCCGCGCCCGCACCATCCGCCGCGCCGACCTCGCCAACGCCATGCTCGACCTGGCCGACGACCCCGCCTCCATCCACCACGTCGCCTGGGTAACGTCCTAGCCGACCCGCCACCCCACCCCCGCACCCCCCGCGCCATGCCGCGCACCTTGGCGGATGTCTGTCGGGGGACGAGGGCGGTTGCGCGCTCGCCGATGTCGGGCGGGTGCGCCGGGGGCAGCTTTCCCAGGTTCGGGGGCGGGCGGTCAGAGGATGTCGCGGCGGCGGTGGGAGAGGGACGGGAGCGTCTCGCGGACTCGGGACGTGAGGGACGGGTCCAGGTCGAGGACGCGGACGGTCGGAAAGGGCCCCAGGTCGGCCAGGACGGTGCCCATAGGGTCGATCAGGCTGCTTCGGCCGACGCCGCCGGGGAGGCCGCGCGGGGGTCGGGTGCGGTCGGGGGCTTTGTCCACGGCGACGACCCACGCGGTGTTCTCGATGGCCCGCGCGCGCACGAGGGTCGTCCAGTGTTCTTCCTTGAAGACGCCCTGCGCCCAGGCGGCCGGGATGACGAGGATGTCGGCGCCCTCGTCCACCAGGGCCCGGGCCAGTTCGGGGAAGCGGACGTCGTAGCAGGTGATGATGCCGAGGCGCGCGCCGGCCAGGTCCATGACGACCGGCCGGTCACCGGGCGCGACGCGTTCGGACTCGCGGTCGCCGAATGCGTCGTAAAGATGCAGTTTGCGGTAGGAACCGACCATCTCGCCCGTGTCGGAGATGCCGACGACGGTGTTGTAGACGCGTCCGTCCGACGTGGGTTCGAAGACGCCGACGACGACGTTCACCCGGTGTTCGCGCGCGGCGTCGCGGACGGCGCTGACCCACGGGCCGGTCACAGGTTCGGCGGCCTCGGCGAGATCGTTGCCGAAGCGGATCTGCGCGGCCTCCGGAAGGACGGCGAGGTCGCAGCCGCCGGGTGTGGACGCGGCCTCGGCGATCGCCGCCAGGACGCGGTCCAGGTTCTCCTTGGGATCGTCCCCGACTTCGATCTGACACAGAGCCACGCGCATGCCCCCATTCTGCCCGGATCGCACGCCGACATGTCACGTGCCACGCCCGGCGAGTCCAAGGCCCGGACTCGCCGCCCGAAAGGAACCGCGCGACCTCCGTGACGTGCGGATATGACACGTGTCATCCGGATCGCCTGACGTCCGCCCGCGGGACCGGTGACGGCTGCGCCTACCGGCCCGGACCGGCCGCTCGCGACCCTGGGAACATGGAGATCACAGCAGCGGACGGGGTGGCCGTCCGCGTCCGGGAGCTGCGGCAGCGGTACGGGGAGTTCGAGGCCGTGGCGGGCGTGTCGTTCGACGTGGCGCACGGGGAGCTGTTCGCGCTGCTCGGCACGAACGGCGCCGGGAAGACCACCACGATGGAGACGCTCGAAGGGCATCGGGCCGCGCACGCCGGGGAGGTGCGGGTGCTGGGCCGCGACCCGTACCGGGACCGCCGGGACGTCCGGCCGAGGCTCGGGATCATGCTGCAGGAGGGCGGGTTCTTCGCCGACCTGACGACGGCCGAGACCATCGACCACTGGCGCGGGTTCGTCCCGGATCCGCGTCCGCGCGACGAACTGCTCGAACTGGCCGGGCTGCGCGAGCAGGCCCGGGTGCGGACACGGCAGCTCTCCGGCGGGCAGAAGCGCCGCCTCGATCTCGCGCTCGCCCTCGCCGGCCGACCCGAAATCCTCTTTCTGGACGAGCCGACCACCGGCATGGATCCCGAGGCCCGGCACGCCACCCGCCGGACGGTCGCCGAGCTCGTCCGGGACGGCCTGACCGTCCTGCTCACGACGCACTACCTGGAGGAGGCCGAGCTGCTCGCCGACCGCCTGGCGATCATGCACCGGGGGCGGATCGTGGCGTCCGGCACCGTCGCGGAGGTCGTCGGAGGGCACGGCGACCGGGTCCGGTTCCGCGTCCCGGCCGGGCTTCCGGTCGCGGACCTGCCGCTGCTGCGCGGGGTCGCCGCCGGAATCGAGGTGGACGCCGGGCACGCCACCGCCACCTACACCCTCCCGCCGGACGACCTGCAAGCCGGCGTCTACGGCCTGCTGCGCTGGGCGGACGAACGCGGCCTCACGCTGTCCGGCCTGCGCGTCGACAGCGCGTCCCTGGAGGACGTCTTCCTCAGCACGGCGGGAGCACCGTCATGATCACCGAATCCGGACCGCGCCGCGACCGCCGCCTCGCAAGGTCTCCGTGGCCTCGCCCCGGCATTCGCAGGGAGCATCTGATCCGCGTCGCGGGTCTCGACGCGACCCTGCTCTGGCGGAACCGGACCGCCCTGTTCACCACGATCGGCCTGCCGCTCCTGTTCGTCGGGATGCTGTTCCCGATGCGCGGCCAGCGGATCCAGGGCGTGGACGCCGCGCTCCTCCAGGGCACCGGCCATCTGGCGTTCTTCCTGCTCTTCGCCGTGTTCATGAACCTTGCGACGGTGTTCACCACGCGCCGTGAGGACGGCACGCTCAAGCGGCTGCGCGGCACGGCGCTCAGCGACGCGGAGATCCTCGGCGGGAGCGTTTTGACCGCGACCGTCCTGTACGCGGCGCAGGTGCTGGTACTCGCCATCGTCCTGGCCACGGCGCTCGGCGGCCGGATCCCGGCCGACCCGATTCTCCTGCTCGCCGGGCTGACCTGGGGCGTCGTGGTGTTCGCATTGATCGCGTTCCTCGTCTCCGGGATCACCCCGAACGCCGAACTGGCGCAGCTGACCGTCCTGCCGGTCATGTTCGCTTGCATGGCGGGAGCCGGAGTGATGTTCCCGCTCGGTGAATTGCCCCAGATTGTGCAGCAGCTCCTGCGTGCGCTGCCGCTGACACCGGTCGTCGAGATCGTCCGCACCGGCTACTTCGGACGCGACTTCACCGCTCACGGCGTCGCGCCCACCGTCGGCATCGGCGGCGGCTGGATCGCCTGCCTTCCGTCCTTCGCGATCCTCGCCGTCTGGACGGGCGTGGGCCGCTGGCTGGCCGAACGCCGCTTCCGCTGGGAACCCCGTCGCTCCTGACCTCCGCGCCACCGGGACTCCGCCGCCGTCCACCCCGCGGCCCTGCCCTGGCGCCGCCCTGGGAGCGTCCGTGCGCAGGCTGAGCGTTCCGTGCGCGGGCTGAGCGTTCCGTGCGCGGGCTGAGCGTTGCGTGCGCGGGCTGAGCGTTTGGCGCGCGGAACGTTCGTCGTTGACGGAAAGCTCGACAAGTAAGGTTTTCGCACATGGACGTGACCACATCAGCTGAGCTGGAACAACGCGCTGCCGCGCGGTTCGAGCGGTATCGGCGGGTCACGTACCGTTCATTCCTGCTCGCGGGCGCCGGGATCATCGGTCCGACCGTCATCGGCCTGTTCCTGGGGAATCGCGATGGCCGGCTCGCGATGCCGTTGCTCCTGCTCGGCGTCGCGGGGCTCGGCGTCCTGTTCTGGTTCTACATGCGGATCGTCCGGGACGGGCTGGACGGCGGGGCCGAACGCCGGGACGTCCTGGCGGGCGGTGCGGTGGCGCTGCTGCTGGCGCCGCTGATCGTCGCCCACCCGCTGGGAATCATGATTCCGTACTTCTGGTTGGCGGCGGTGGTGCTGTCACCGATGCGCTTGCGGACGATCGTCTGGCTCTGCCTAGCGATCGGAGCGGTCGAGGTGGCGTTCGCGACCGTGGGCTGGTCGCTGTCCGAGCACCGTCCGGTGCGCTGGTGGGTGCCGCCCGTCGCCTTCGTGGCGTTCGCCGGGTCCGCGGGCGTCGTCGCGTTCGTGAACCGGTACCAGCGCCGCATCTGGGACCTGCACGTCGAGACGCACGCCGTCCGGCAGGCGCTCGCGCGGGTCGCGGTGTCGGAGGAGCGGCTCCGGTTCTCCCGCGATCTCCACGACCTGCTCGGGCACAGCCTGTCGCTGATTGCGGTCAAGAGCGAGCTCGCGATGCGGATGACCGAATCCGATCCCGAGCGCGCCCGCGCCGAGATGTCCGATGTGCGGCGGACGGCCCGGGACGCGCTGCGCGAGGTCCGCGCGGCGGTCCGCGGGTATCGCGCGATCGAGCTGGACGCCGAGCTCGCCGGGGTCCGGGCGGTGCTGGAGACGGCGGGCGTCCGGTGCGAGGTCGGCCCCGTTCCGGACGACCTGCCGCCCGAGGTCCGCGCCGTCCTGGCCTGGGTGATCCGCGAGGGCGCGACGAACGTGATCAAGCACAGCGACGCGCGCTCCTGCGCGATCGGCCTGACCCGGTACGGTGGCACGGTGGTGCTGGAGCTGGCCAACGACGGCGTCCGCGGAGCATTCAGGACCGGCGTACGCGGAGCATCCGAGGGCGGACCAGCCACGGATTCCCGCGGCTCCGGGCCGGGACCCGAAACCGAGTCCGGATCTGGGTCGGGACCCGAATCCGGATCCGGGTCGGGATCCGGGGTCCGGGCCGGTGCCGAGCCCGTACCCGGCTCAGGGTTGGCGGGGCTCGGCGAGCGCGTGGCGGTCCTCGGCGGGGAACTGTCCGCCGGACCGGACGGCCGTGACCGGTTCCTCCTCCGCGCCGTCCTTCCGCTGGACGGATCGGTCCGCGCGCCGCAGGGGGCGTCGTGATCAGGATCCTGCTCGCGGACGACGAGCACCTCATCCGCGGCGCGGTCGCGGCGCTGCTGGGACTGGAACCCGACCTGGAAGTCGTCGCCGAGGTCGGCCGGGGCGACGAGGTCGCGGCCGCGGTCGCTGCCCACGATCCGGACGTGACCGTCCTCGATATCGACATGCCCGGAATGGATGGCCTGACGGTCGCCGAACGCCTGCACGAGGACGGCGCGCGCTCCGCCGTCTGCGTCCTGACCAGCTTCGCCCGGCCCGGCTACCTGCGCCGAGCCATGGCCGCCGGCGTGCGCGGCTTCGTCGCGAAGGACGCCCCGACCGACGAACTCGCCGCCGCGATCCGCAAGGTCCACGGCGGCGGCCGTTACCTGGACGCCGAACTCGCCGCCAGCGCGATGGCCGCCGGCGACAACCCCCTCACCGATCGCGAGCGCGAGATCCTCCGTCTGATCGGCGCGGGCACCGAGACGGCACGCATCGCGGAACTCCTGCATCTCTCCGAGGGAACGGTCCGCAACTACCTCTCCACGGCGATGACGAAGCTGAACGAACCCAACCGTGTGGCCGCCGTCCGCGCCGCCCGAGACATGGGCTGGATCTGACCTCCGGACGACTTCCCGTCCGTTTATGACGCAGCCGACGCCGTGCGAATTCGAGGCCTGAGCATGGGCCACTGCGAGACCGCGGACGCCCAGACACACCGCGATATCAACCTCGTAATAGCGCGCCGGGCCTATGCGGCCGAGTAGGTCCGCTAAAAGAAGCCGTCGGGTGTCCTGTCACTTAGTTCGGCCGGTTCGCCTTCCTCTGGACGTCTGAACTCCGCTCACCCGGTCGGCGGCATCCCTCTCGCGTTCGGATGCGCCGTTCCGCCTCACCCCCTATCATCGCTCGATGACCGATCTGAGCAGCTATGAACAGACCTGGATCGACGTCCTGGACGAGCTGAACAACTGCCCCGAGATCGAGGTCCTCAACGAGTACCGGGACATCGATCCCGAGATCGAGGACGCCGAGACCAGCGTCGGCACCGTCTCGTTCGTCACGGACATGCCGCTGGGACGGTCCTTCTACGACTGCCACCTGCGGTTCGAGTATCTCGGCAGCGCCTGGCAGAGCGCGGAAGGCGCGGACCACTTCATCGCCGGGGAGTTCTGCATGGAGCCCCTCGAGACCACCGTGCTGAACCGCCGACCGCTCGAACTCTGGGCGAACATGACACCTGAAGAAGAGCAACTCCAGTCCGAACTACGGGGCATCGACGGAACGCCCGAGTGGGGCACCGGACACCTCGCCGCCCTCAGAGTCCAGGCGGGTGTCGCCGAGCCCGAGATCTGGTTCGACAAGACCGGCGACGGCTATTACAAGCTGGATCTCGACTATCGGGGCTACCTGGACGCCCTACGCGTCACCAAGGGCACCTTCGGCTGGCAGTACCTGTTCGCCGGCACCTCGCTCAGGAACGACGACGGCACGGCAACGCGGCTCAGCACGATGCTCGAGCTGTTTCCGAAGTGGTTCCCGGATCACGATTACAAGCCGTTCCGGCAGCGTCTCGACATGGCCCTCAAGCGCCGTTGACGCAGCAGAGCCTGAGCATGTGCAACCAACCCGCCACGAGCCGCGATATCTGAATGCGATACGACTGCCTTCCGTGGCCGAGCCGGGGCCGCTTCGGGACTCCAGCTCACGGTCGGGTGACCTCGCGCCGTCCCCGTCCCCGTCTCGTCTTTCCCCGGCCCCCGCGATCGGACGAGACGTCAGCCGAGATTAAGAGCGTCCTTCCAGATCGGGATGGACGGTGCCACGGGGAGCGGCTCGTCCGTAATGGCGTCGCCCCACACGCGGGCGATCCGTGAGGACGTCTCATAGCGCGCCCAGCCGGGGTCTCCGGTCGCGGCGAAGGCCGTCCACGCCTTGCGGACGGCCTCGGACAGCGGCTCGAACCCGTCCGGCACCGGGGACCCCAGTTGCCGAATCGCGAAGCGCGAATCCGGAATTCCGAACACGAAGGGCACGTCGATCGAGTGTCCGGAACCACCCGCCGGGTTGCGCCAGGTGAAGTCGAACAGCCAGGTGCGTCCGGCGGCCGCGGCGTGCGCCTCCGCGACGAGCGTGGTCGGCATCCGGAACATGGCGTCCGAGAGGAGTCCCACGGCCAGCTCCACATCCCCGGCCTGCGGATACGCGGCCCGATACCGCCCGGCTCCGGCCGCGCCGAGTTTCGTCGACCCCGAAACCATTTCGGGGGTGAGCTCAGGCGGCACCGGGGACGGCAGGAACCCGCGCGACTCCTCGTGGACGAACCCGCAGACCAGCTCGACGTCCCGTCCGGCCGCGACCTGCTCCCACGGCGGCCCGGTCACCAGCTCACCGTCGATCACCGGCGCGAACGCCGTGACCGGCCGCGTCACCGGATCCACCGCCGCGTCCTGCGCGGCGAGGACGGCCTCGGGCGGCAGCGCCGCGAACCCCTCCCACGTCGCCTCGACCCCGGCCGCCGCCGCGATGATCCCGGTGATCTCGGTCGCCTCGTCCGGATCGATGTACCCCTCCGGAACGCTGTGCGCGATGGCCCGGCGGAACAGGCCACGCGCGGCGGGCACGCCCATCAACAGCGTGATCGACGCCGCCCCGGCCGACTGCCCGAACGCCGTGACCCGGTCCGGGTCGCCGCCGAACGCCGTGATGTTGCGCTGCACCCATTCCAGCGCGGCGATCTGGTCATGCAGCCCGCGGTTGTCCGGAACACCGGGAAGGTGTCCGAAACCCTCGAACCCCGTGCGGTAGTTGAACGTCACGACGACCACACCCGCCTGGGCGATCCGCGCCGCGTCGTAATGCGGCATCACGCTGGCCCCCACCCGCCACGCGCCGCCGTAGAACCACACCATGACGGGCAAACCGCCACCGCCGAGGTCGGGCGTCCACACATTGACGCTGAGACAGTCCAGCCCGTCCCCGGGATGCCAGACCGGCGGCGTGGTGGGCAACGGCGAAAGTTGCGGCGGGGGAGTACCGAATCGCGTGGCGTCCCGCACGCCGTCCCAAGCCTCCGCCGGAACGGACGGCCGAAACCTCAGTTCGCCCTCCGGAGCTGCCGCGTAAGGCACTCCCCGAAAGACCGCGAGCCCGTCCGCCTCAACCCCGCGCACCGCGCCCAGATCAGTCCGCGCCACCACATCAGTCACATTCCAGACGCTACCGCTCCCTCCTCTCCCGCATCAGCCCCTCTACCCCTCCGACAGACGCCCCGGACACCGCTCGAACCTGACCCCGTCGCTGGGCCGGGAGGAGCCGTGAGCGGTAGTCGGGCAGCGGAGGACGTGAACGACCGCTTCATGTCATTTTCACCGGATCCACCCAGGCGCGACGAAGATCGTCGGTACTCTGTCCCGGTTCCGGCACCGGGAGGACGAGACGACATGCCGCGCCGCACAGCGATCCTGGCCGCTACGGGCACTTTGACCGTGGGCGCCGCCCTCACCCCGTCCATCCCGGCCGCCGCGGCGACGCCGGATGCGAAACCGAAAGCCGCGACGTCGAACACCGCCGCGACACCGAAAGCGCAGGTTCTCGGGACGCCGACGGCGAAGGCCGCGTCGCTTCCGACCGTCGGCCCGTGGCAGGCGACCGGGTCGTACCTGGTCAGCAGCATCTTCCAGAACCAGGGCCTCGCGACCGTCCGCGCTCTCGGGGGCTCCCACCTCTGGTACACCGGGAACGTCGTCGCCCCGGACGCCCAGCTCAAGGGCTGGAACCACGTCGGCGATCCCGATTTCTCCCACGGTTACGTCGTCGAGCCGTACCAGTCCGGCGCCGCGACGCCGACCTCGAAGATGTTCCGCGTGTACGACACGGCACACGGCTTCCGGTCGTCCGATTTCGTGCACAAGCTCGTCCCCGGGGAGGCGATGAACAACTCCTTCGCCGCCGTCAGCCGGGACGGTCAGTGGCTGGTCTCCGGTGAGTGGGAGACCGAGAACCGCCTGCTCATCACCCCGATGCCGAGGGTCAACAAGTCCGCCGCCGACCCGTCGAAGGACCTTCCGCTCACCGGACGCGTCGTCCTCGACAAGCCCGTCCGAAACGTGCAGGGCTGCGTCTTCACCACCGCGACCCGCCTCGTCTGCTCCTCGGACGACGCGAACGGCATCGTAGGCGGCGTCGTCCGGCCGCTCCTCCAGATCGACCTCGCCAACGAGCCCGACGGCCGCGACGTCGCCGGGAAGGTCACCGCGCTCGGCAGGATTCCGCTGGTCAGCGCCTGCCAGGCGGACGCTCAGCACAGTTTCGAGACGGAGGGCTTGGACTATGACAGCGCGACGGGCGTCCTGCGCGTCGAGGTCGTCCAGCCCGGACTCTGCATCCCGCTGACCACCGTCTGGGAGTTCAAGAGCCGTACCTTGGGTTCGTGACCGACCAACTACCGCACAAAGCGTCCTCTCCGGACGTCGCGACGGCCGTGAGCGCCGCGCCCGTCCGAAAGACGCGGCTCCGGCGCTGGACTCGGCGGACGCTGCTGGTCATGGTGACCCTCTGGTGTCTGGTGACGGCGACGTGCATGGTCGTCGTCCTCACGACCGAGCAACGCGCCGCCGTCCCGGCCGGGCTGTCGTACGTCCAGGCCGGCGACGTCCGCACGCGGTACCGCGAGTGGGGGAGCGGAGGGAGTCCGGTCGTCCTCGTTCACGGCGCGTTCGAGTCGGCCGACGCATGGGCGCCCACCGCCGAAGTCCTCGGACGCACCCACCACGTCTACGCGATCGACCTCACCGGCAACGGTTACAGCGAACACAAATCGCCGTACAACGCCGCGCACATGGCGGACCAGGTCAATGCGTTCATCGCAGCCATGCACCTGACCAAGCCCGTCATCGTCGGACACTCCAGCGGCGCGGCCGTGGTCGCCGAGGCGGCGCTGCGCCGTCCGTCCGGCATCGGCGGCCTCATGCTCCTGGACGGCGATGCCCTGCTCACCGGCGCCGGCCAGAAGAACCCTGCCGCCTATGTGATCATCGACCCGTACCGGACGGCCGTCCTGCGCCTGGCCCTCCGCTCGGACTGGCTGGTCCGCACCGCCTACGCTCGCGCCTGCGGTCCCCGCTGCCCCCGCCTGGACGAACAAGGCGTCGACCAATGGCGCCGCCCCTTCATGGTCCCCGGCGCGGAAAAGGCCGTCTGGGAAATGCTGCGCAACGGCGTCGTCGGCATCCCGACCAAGCGCCTCGAACAACTCCGCTCCCTGACCATCCCGAAGTCCGTCGTCTTCGGCGCGGACGACTTCGTCTTCAGTAAATCCACTCCCGCCGAAACGGCCGCCCGCATAGGCGCCCCGCCCCCGACTCTCATTCCCCACGCCGAACACATGACCTTCGTCTCCGACCCGACGACCGTCGCCGCCGCAATAACCACCCTGACGCCTCACTAACGAGCCGGCCCTCCGCCTGCGTCCCCGTCAACAGAGCGTCCCCGCCTCCCGCGCCCCCGACGCTTCCTCCGTCCCCGCATCCCGCGACCTCGGCTTCCTCCGTCCCTGCGTCCTAGGACCCGGCGCTTCCGGAATTCCAACCCCACGTTTCAAACACGCCGGTCCACGTGCTCCACGACCAGCACCGCGCCAAAGAAAGACACTGTCCGGCTCATGTCGAGCACAACCGTCCACCCGACGGTCACACCTGGGACGTCATCGCACACGAATACCGAGTTCGGCCGTTCGCACTTCCTCTCGGCGCCCCGGACGACGCCAGAAGACCGCGTCCAACTCGAACTGATACCAAAGGCCGTGCGGTGGCCCGCGCGCTGTCGAACAACGCACCGATTCCACAGGCCGGCTCCCGTACCCAGACTTGTGCATGGCAGTTCGAAAGCACCTTCGACGTCAAGGCCTCAGCGCTGTCGGCGCCGCCCCGTTCGCTCACGCGCCCCAGGTTCGGCCGCGGTCGGGGAGGAGGCGAAGGCGGTGCGGCGGTTAGAGTGCCGGGGTGAGTGAGCCACTGGTCCGCCGGATGCGCGAGTTCGGCGAGACGATCTTCGCGGAGATGTCGGCGCTGGCGGTGCGGACCGGCGCGATCAACCTCGGGCAGGGTTTTCCGGACGAGTCGGGCCCCACCGCGATGCTGGAGCACGCGGCGGACGCCATCCTCGCCGGAGACAACCAGTACCCACCCGGTCCGGGCGTCCCGGAGTTGCGGGAGGCGGTCGCGGAGCAGCGGCGGGCCAGGTACGGGCTGGAGTACGACCCGGCGACCGAGGTGTTCGTGACCGTCGGCGCGACCGAGGGAATCGCCGCCGCGCTGCTGGGCCTGGCCGAGCCTGGCGACGAGGTGATCGTCTTCGAGCCGTACTACGACTCGTACGCCGCGATGATCGCGATGGCCGGGGCCGTCCGCCGGACGGTCACGCTGCGTCCCGAGCACGGTCGCTTCACCTTCGACCCGGACGAACTGCGCGCCGCCGTCACTCCGCGCACAAAGCTGATCATGGTGAACTCACCGCACAACCCGACCGGGACGGTGTTCAATCGCGCAGAGCTCGAGCAGATCGCGGCCGTCTGTCGCGAACACGACCTCGTGGCGATCACTGACGAGGTCTACGAATACCTGACCTTCGACGACGCCGAGCACATCAGCCTCGCCACCCTGGACGGGATGCGCGAGCGGACGGTCGTCATCTCGTCCACCGGCAAGACGTTTTCGGTGACGGGTTGGAAGACCGGCTGGGTATGCGCGCCCGCGCCGTTCGTGAACGCCGTCCGGACGGTTGCCCAGTTCGTCACGTTCACCGCCAGCGCTCCCTACCAGCGCGCGACCGCCTACGCGCTGCGCGAGGAGGGCGCCTGGGTGGAGAAGCTGCGCAAGTCTCTGCAGTCCAAACGCGACCGTTTGATCAGCGGGCTGGACGCGGCCGGATTCGAGACTCTGCGACCGCAGGGAACCTACTTCGTCCAAGCGGACATCCGCCCGCTCGGTTTCACCGACGGTCTGGAGTTGGCCCGCGCTCTTCCCGAACGTGCCGGAGTGGTCGCGATCCCGACCCAGGTGTTCTACGACCACGCCGAGGCCGGCGCCCACTTCGTCCGCTTCGCCTTCTGCAAACGCGAGGCCGTCATCGACGAGGCGGTAGAGCGCCTCCGCCGCCTCGCGCCCTAACCCCGGCGCTGAAAGCCCCGAGCAGCGGACGAAGACCTGAACCGCTGCCAACGAGCCGCAAGGCGCGACTCGTTCCTCCAAGCGGGGAAGCGTACGGACGAGCACGCAGCGAGACCGGTCGAGCACGGACGAGCACAACAGAACTATTCCGAGCGGAAATGAACAGGTTCGCACACTTGACGATTCGAGCGTGCCTTTGAACGCTTGAACGCCTCCCCGATCGGCGCAAGCCGCTGACGTGCTGAGATTGCGGGCGTTGAGCAGGCGGCGTGTTCATCAGGCGGCGTGTTGAGCCTGCGGGTGTCGCGCCGGCCGGTGCCATGAGCGGGTGCACTTCGCGTAGGGCCGGGGAGCGCAGAAACCATGCACACGGCCTGGGGCGAGCGGCGCGGATGGCGTGCACGGGGTGATGCCGTGTTGGGAGAGTGGGGCCGTCGTGCACGAAGTTGTGCGCACGCACGTGACGGATGAGCGATGTCTTGCGGACGGGGCAGGGCGCGGATCGGTTGCGCTGGGTGAGGGCGGAGATCGGATGGGTGGAGGGTGCTTCGGTTGAACAGTAGGGACGGTTGGGGGCGTGGTGAGTATTGATCTCCGGTGGTTGCGCACTTACGCTCGGGATGCTTGAGAAACGCTCACTATCGAGCATTCCTGTGAGGTGCCCGTGCCGCGTGTCACCCGACGCAGCCGTCCAGTAAACCGCCGGAGAAGAGGCACCGCAGCAGCCACCGCCGCTGCGGCTGCGCTCATCGCGCCCCTGACCGTTGTCGCAACTTCGCCCGCCCAAGCCGAGGCCGCCGGCGCCGCCGAGACCGGGGGCGCGGATGCCGCCCGCGTCGCCGTTCACCAGGACGCTCGAACGGTCAGCATCCGAGCTCGCGCCTACCGCATCGACATCGGACGCAGCCCCTTCTCGATCACGACACGCCGAGGCGGTAAGACCGTCCTCGCGACCGCGTCCAGCGGTGCGTTCGACGTGACCCGCGCGGACGGGTCGCACATCACGCCGACGAGCGTCCGCCAGGCTCGCTGGTCGCATGGGACGCTGAGTCTCGACGTCGCGACGTCCGACGCCGCGGCGACGCTCAACGTGAAGATCACGCCGTCCGCCGACCGGTACCGCGTGCAGACCGGAATCACCGGCGCGACGGCGACCGCCGCCGCGATGCATCTGGACATGGCGTCCGGAAAGCACTGGTACGGACACGGCGAGGCCAAGACCGACGCCGAGGGCGAACCCGACACGCGGCAGCCCTGGCCGCTGGACGCCGCGACCGGCAAGGAGCAGGTCAACGACACCGCGTTCGGACCGGCGTCCTACCTGATGATCGAGCCGTTCTGGTTCACCGCGACATCCGCCGGACTGTACGTGAACACCGGGAACCTGATGCACGTTTCGCTCGGTCGTGTTCATCCGGGCGTCGCGGACTTCGAGGTCACCGACACTTCGAACATGGACACGACCGTGTTCGTCGAACGAACACCGCGCGAGGTCTACCAGGACTACATCGGCATAGCGGGCAAGCCGCAGAAGATCGGCGCGACGCCCGCCCAGTTCGAGAAGCCGCTCTGGAACTCGTGGGCGCAGTTCTACTCCACGGTCGACCAGAAGGGCTTCCTCGACTACGCGCGTTCACTGCACGACGCGGGCGTCCCCGGCCACACCATGCAGCTGGACGACGGCTGGATGACCCATTACGGCGACTACACCTGGAACAGCAAGTTCCCCGACCCCAAGGGCATGTCCGACCAGATCCACGCCATGGGGTACCGGTTCGGCGTCTGGATCACCCAGTGGATCAACCTCGACGCCGACGACTACCAGGTCGCCAAGGACAAGGGATACCTTCTGAAGTCCAAGCAGGATCCGTCCCAGCCCTGCACCGTCACCTGGTGGAACGGCAAGGCCGGGCTCATCGACCTCGGCAACCCCGCCGCCTACAAGTGGTACGAGGACCAGCTCAAGAAGCTCCAGCGCGACTACGGCGTGGACGGTTTCAAGTTCGACACCCGCTTCTTCGATGAGCGTTGCGCCGCGTCCAACGGACTCGACGCCGCGGCCTACCGGAAGCTCGGCGCGGAACTCGCGCAGCAGTTCGACCTCCAGGGCGCCGGCATCCGCGTGCACTGGACGGGTGCGCAGAAATACGGTTTCGTCACCCGCACCGTCGACAAGGGCACCGACTGGGCCTCGCTGAACGCCGCCGTCAAGCAGAACCTCGCCGTTTCGGTCATCGGCTACCCGTTCGTCACGACCGACATGATCGGCGGTTCGGACAGCATGCCGCCGCCCTCCTCCGACGTCCTCGTCCGCTGGGCGCAGGCCGCCGCCGTCATGCCGATCGAGTACTCGTCGACCTCGCCGCTCAAGGTCTACGACTTCGTGAACAAGAAGTGGGTCACCTACCCGCCGGAAGTCGTCCGCGACTACGCCGCCGCGACCCGGCTGCACGCCGCGCTCGCGCCGTACATCCGCGTCCAGGCGGCCCGCGCCGTCCGGACGGGCGAACCGATCATGAAGCCGCTGTTCTTCCAGCACCCCGCGGACGCCGCGTCCTACACGGTCTCGGACGAGTGGCTCCTGGGCGACTCGCTGCTCGCCGCGCCCGTCCTCGCCTCCGGGACGACCCGGGACGTGCACCTGCCACCGGGCCGCTGGTACGACGTCGTCCGGCACCGCGTCATCAAGGGCGGTGACCTGCGCGGATACCGCGCCGACCTGCGCACCGTCCCGCTCTTCGTCCGCCTCGGCACCCCGGACACGGCCCACCTCCTCAAGATCCTCAAGTAACCGGTCCAGGGGCGATACGCCCGAACGACCTCCTGGTGAGGCCCCCACCAGGACAACGCGTGCGCCCGACCCGCCTACAAGCGGGCGGGCGCACGCCTTTGACATTCACCCGCCGAAGCTTCACGCCGTTTACCCCGGCCCCGTCGTTCCCTCTCCCGGCAACTTGCCCTTACCAGCATCTTCGGGCAGGCAGCCCACTCGGCCGCAGAGCGGACGCCCCCTCACCTGGCCAAATGTCCAAGCGCGCGAGCCAACGGGCCCCGCACGAACAAACGAACATGAGCAGCCTGGCTTGATCGGGCGCTCCTGCGGCGCGGGCTCGCCCCACCACCCTCAGTTCTGGACGCGCGCATTACCGAGACCGCAGTTGCTTCGTGCATGTGGCCGCCTCAGGTACGCCCTGCCTCTCAGAGGCGCGGCCGAGGGTGATCCGCGACGAGCGTTCGGAACACGTTTCAGCTGGAGCGGATGGGCAGTCCGGTCCAGGCGGAGGCCGTGGCGGCGATCGTGTGGGCCGTGGTGTCGGCGTAGTGGTCGCCGAAGCTCAGAGGGGTGCCGTATGCGCTCAGCGAGCGCTTCGCCGCTCTCCCATAGGCACCGGAGAGGTCGGCGATGAGCGCTTCCGGATCGTCCACGACGAGGGCGAGGACACGAGAGCCGCCGCGTCGTTCGTTCACCGTGATGACGCGGACGCCGGTCACCCTGTTCCAAGGGACGGTCTTGTTCCATCCAGGAACACGAACACCGTTTTCGGCCAGAACCACCATGGGGTTGTGCCTTCGCGCACGAATGAGCGTCCAGAGGAGCAAAGCGAGGACGATCACCGCGCCCACTCCGCACACGGCGACCGCGGCGATGCTCCGGTCGAACGCCGCCAGCATCGCCGCAGCGATCGCCAGCGCCAGCGCGATTCCGCCGAAGCGGACGACGAGCTTGCCCAGTGCGAGCCGGACCTCCAACCGTTCGACCCCTCCGGCCGCGGCTGCGGGTGTCTCAGGGGCCGTCCCGAGGTGGACGTCGCCTGCCTCGAACCGCCTCCCGCTGGACGTGTTGCTTCGAACGGACTCGTTCAAGGTGATGATCCGACTGAACGCGATCACACGTCCGCGCCCCCAGACGAACAAACCGAACACGAAGGGCACGGTGAGAACGATCGCGATCGCCACGACCTCTCCGTTGCCGAAGGCGCCCGCCGCCTTCAGCAAGCCGAGGGAACCGCCGAGGATCACAACGTAGACCAGGAGCGCGATCCGCATCTGCGCGCGAACCCGGCGGAGTTGTAGCCGGGCGAAGTTGACCGCGATCCACTGCGCTTCAGGCTCCCCGGCGCGGCCGGTCCTGAGGATCTCGCGGCGGATGAAAGGGGCGAGCGCGAGCCAGCGAGCGCGCAGCTCAGAGGCCTGATCGGACACGTGGAGCTCCCAGCAGGAGGGCGAAGGCCATCCACGGGACGGACGCGGAGCGCGTCCGGGCAGGTCGGCAGGGACGGCGGGAAACCTGCGGATTACATCACATCCGGCGTTTCGCGGCGAGCCGCCCGCAGCGTCCATCACGGGACGTGCCGGGCTCATGTCCCAACGTGACCGCCGGACGCAGTAACCTTCGTGCCGTGCCGGACCTGACCATTCCCGAACCCCAGTTCCCCGACGACGACGGGAGCGCGGACCCCCGACTGCGGGACGCGCTCGCCGCCTACGCGGCGGGACGGGTCGGCGGTCACGTGGTGCTCCAGGAGATCGTCGGCAGACGTTTGCTCGTGCCGATCGTGGCCGTCCTCACCGAGGAGGAGGACGTCGCGCCGGGCGAGCTGCGGCGGGAGAAGTCCAGCGACATGGCCCTGCCCACGCTCGTCGGCGAGGACGGGCGGCGCGGCGTGCTCGGGTTCACGTCCATGGAGTCGATGGCGGCGTGGCGACCGGACGCGCGGCCCGTCGCGGTCACCGCGCAGCAGGCGGCCGCGGCCGCGCTCGACGACAACGCGCACGCGCTGGTCGTGGACGTCGCGGGTCCCGTCCCGTTCGCCGTGGACGGTCTGCGCCTGCACCTGCTCGCCGAGGGACGGCCCATCCCGCCCCCGCACGAAGACCCGGACGTGCTCGCCGCGATCGATGCGGCATTCGGAGCGGAACCGAGCGTTCAGGGTGTTCGAGTGTTCAAAGGTGAGCACACGGACCTTTCTGTTCGGTTCGCGGTCGCGCCGGGTCATGACGAGCGGGTGACCGCGCAGCGGGTGTCCGACCGGCTGGCCGAGGTCCTCCGCGGACGTATCGTCGGCGGCGTCGAGCTGAGCGTTTTCCGCCACTAGGCTGCGAGGCCATGAGTCCCCCCGTGTGGTCGGTCCGAGCCGACTGGACCGAGCCGTTGCGCAGCGCGTGGACGCTCGCGGGGTGTGTCGCGCTCGCCTCGGTCCTGGCAGTTCGCGTCGGGTTCGGGGCGGCGCTACCGGCATTCGCGTTTCTCGGTGTCCTGTGCGTGCTGCTCGGCGTCGTGGACGTGGCGCTGAAGCGGCTGCCGGATCCGTTGACCCTGCCGTCCCTTCCCATCGCGGCCGTCCTGCTCGTGATCGCCGATCCCTCCCGCTGGGTGGGGATGCTCGCGGGCTCGGGTCTGCTCTTCCTCGTGTTCGCCGTGCAATGGTTCATCGTTCCGAACGCGATCGGACTCGGCGATGTGAAACTCGCCCCCGTCCTGGGTCTCTACCTCGGCTGGCTCGGCCGGGCCGGGTGGATCACGGGCCTGTTCGGCATGTTCGTTCTCGGTGGTCTGTTCGCTTTGGGGCTGATGTTGCTCCGCTGCGCAGGACGCAAGGACCAGATCCCCTACGGACCGTTCATGCTGGCCGGCACGCTGCTCGCGGTGTTCCTCCACGCCTGAATATTCGCTGGACGGGCCGCCGGGCCCTCCGGCAGGCTGCGCGACGATGGACATC
This sequence comes from Actinomadura gamaensis, assembly GCF_042652125.1. Lineage (NCBI taxonomy): Bacteria > Bacillati > Actinomycetota > Actinomycetes > Streptosporangiales > Thermomonosporaceae > Actinomadura > Actinomadura gamaensis. The sequence continues at coordinate 159,183 of NZ_JBHSIT010000003.1, forward strand.
GAAAGCTTCATTCGCACAGGTTTCGTTCACCTCCCCGAGGCGTTCCCGCGCGCCGTCGCCGACGAGGCCCGCGCGCTGCTCTGGCAGGCGTCCGGCTGCGACCCGGACGATCGGACGACCTGGACTCGACCGGTCATCCGCCTCGTCGACGAGGGACAGCAACCGTTCCGCGAGGCCGCGCAGAGCCCGCGCCTGCTCGAGGCCTACGACCTTCTCGTGGGGGAAGGACGATGGGTGCCGAGGCGGACGGTCGGCGGCAGCGTCGCCGTGCGCTTCCCCTCGGACGACGCCCCGGGCGACGACGGCTGGCACATCGAGTCGAGCTTCCCCGGACCCGACCCGTCCGATTACATGACCTACCGCGTGAACCTGAACTCGCGCGGGCGCGCCCTGCTCGTCCTTTTCCTTTTCTCGGACGTGAGCGAACACGACGCTCCGACCCGCATCCGCGTCGGCTCGCACATGGACGTCCCGCCGCTCCTGGAACCCGCGGGGGAAGACGGACTCGCTTTCATGGAAATCGCGCAAAAGGCCGCAGCCGCGACTGAGTACCGGGAAGTAGCCCTGGCGACGGGGCGCGCGGGCGACGTCTACCTGTGCCACCCCTTCCTCGTCCACGCCGCCCAACGCCACTCCGGCGACACGGTGAAGTTCATGGCCCAGCCCGGCCTGGAGCCCGCCGTCCCCTTGTCCGTGGACGGCCCGTCCCCCGTCGAACAAGCCATCCGTCGAGGCCTCGCCGGCCTCTGAAAGCCGAGTCCCGCGACCGCCACAGTTCACGGATTGCGGCATAGAGGCAGCTCGTCCCGTTTCCGTCCCTCCGAGTCGTCTATGCCACTGGCGGTCGAACTCGCGAACGGTGTCCAGGGGGATGGGCGGTGGGCTCGGCTCCCGCGCGTCAGGCAGGTGGCCTGTCGTCTGGAGTGAAGGTGATGACGATCTTGCCGAGGTGGCCGCCGGACTCGAAGATCTCATGGGCCTTGCGGACGTCCTCGACGGGGTAGGTGGCGGCCACGCGCAGGCGTAGGTCGCCGCGGTCCACGAGGCCGGCGAGTTCGGCCAGTTGTTCACCGCTCTGCTCGACGTATGAAGTGGACGCCTCGGGGATGCTCGGAAGCGGATCGTCTGTGATCGATACATAGCGTCCGCCGGGTGCCAGGACTCGTGTCACGTGCGGGCCACCGGTGTGGAGGACCGCCTGGTAGGAGGCATCTGGCAGTGTGCTCGGATCGGATGCGGCGGTCTCTACGCCCAGCTCGCGGGCGGCGTTCAAATGTTCAGGACGCGATACCAGGCCGTCCACCCGAGCACCTGTGCGGCGGGCCAGCTGGACTGCCAGCCCGCCGACGCCGCCCACGGCTCCGATGATCAGTATTCGATCGTCTGCGTTCGCCTGCGCCTTTTCGAGGGCTTGGAGCGCGGTCAGGCCGGCGAGCGGAAGTGTCGCGGCTTCCGTGAAGCGGACGCTGATCGGGGCGGGGGCGAGCAGGTCACCGGGCAGGGCGACCAGGTCGGCCCAGGTGCCGCGCTTGGTGGCCATCTGTGCGGACATGGCGATCACTCGATCACCCGGACGGAAGCGAACGTCATCGCTCACCGCGACCGTTCCGGCGAGGTCCCAGCCCAGCGTGGCGGGCAGGTCGCCGATCTGCCATTCGCGAGTCTTCCAGTCCACGGGGTTGAGGCTGCTCGCGGCCGTGCGCACCAGGACCTCGCCCGGGCCGAGCCGTGGCGCGGCCACATGCCGCACTTCGAGGACCTCCGGTCCGCCGTGTCGGTCGATCTGGACGGCTCGCACTTTCTCACTGCTCATGCTGAGGACGCTAAAGTCTCACACAGATGTGAGAGTCAAGTCGTGGTGAGTGAGGTCACATGCGCATCGGAGAATTGGCCCGTCGGACCGGCGTGCCCGAACGGCTGCTTCGCTACTACGAGGAGCAGGGACTTCTTCGTCCCGCTCGCCGCCCGAGCGGCTACCGCGAGTACGCCGAAGCGGACGTCGACACCGTCCGCCGAATCCGAAGCCTTCTCGCCGCCGGGCTCAACACCGCGACGATCGCGACCGTCCTTCCCTGTCTGGGAGAGGAAGCCGACCATCTCGTCCCCACCTGCCCGGACCTGGTCACCGACCTCTGCCGGGAACGCGACCGCATCACGGCGGCCATCACCGAGCTCGAGAACTCCCGATCCCTTCTGGAACGAGTCATCAACGCGGCGCCGGCCGAGGTGACCCTCCAAGCCCGGAACAACCTCTCCGCATCAAGTCGCTGAGCGAACGATCAAAGAGGTTCGAACGCTCGGAGATGGTGCAGAGCGATCGTTTCGGCGGCTTGTTCCCACGGGGACTGACGCCAGTGCGGTGAGCGGTGCTGAGAGGAACCGTCAGCGGGGCTGTTTGATGGGTTTTCTGGCCTTCGATGGGGTGGAGGTGGGAACGAGGCGACCGGCGGGCTCGTCCGGCCGGATGCTGGAGCTGGCAGGGCGGACTGTGCGAGATAGCCCGTGTTTGCGGGGTTTTGCGGGACTCTGGACCGGCAGAATAGGCGCGTTGTCCTGCCGGAAGAGGCGGGACGGAGGCCCGCATGGAGGAGTGCCGGATGGCGAGCATCACCGAGGTTCTGCGCGACCTGACGCCTGAGGAGCGTCAGGAGCGGATCGTGGACGTCCTCGTGGAGGCGTACCGCGACCTGATGCGGCGCAGCCCGGCGGAGTTCCGGCGCCGGTTCCGCCGCATGGCGGCCGACCCGTTCGCGTTCTATCGAGGCAGCGCCCCGCTCTTCTACGCGGACATCGTGCGCGACGACGACCCTTGGGCGGACGAACGGACGTCCCGCGTCTGGATCCAGGGTGATCTGCACGCGCAGAACTTCGGCACGTACATGAGCGCCGACGGCGTGTTCGTGTTCGATGTGAACGATTTCGATGAGGCGTATCTCGGGCACTTCACCTGGGACGTGAAGCGGTTCGTGGCCAGCCTGGCGCTGCTGGCGTGGGGAAAGGCGATCTCGGACGCGTCCATCCGGCGGCTGATCGAAACGTACGTGCGGGCGTACGTGGACCAGGTCCGATACTTCGCCACGCACGAAGGCGATGAGAAGTTCGCCATCACGCTGGACACCGCCGACGGTTACGTTCGAGACGTCCTGATCGATGCGCTCAGGTCCACGCGCGTCGCGCTTCTGGACTCGATGACGCTGGTCGAGCGGGACGAGCGGCGCTTCGCGGACGGCCCGGGCGTGCGGCGGCTCGACGACGCCGAACGTGCGCGGGTAGAGAAGGCGTACGAGGGCTACCTGGACACGATCCCGCACGACCGGCGCTTCGGCAGCCTGACGTACACGGTGAAGGACGTCGTCGGCTCGTCCGGCTTCGGGATCGGCTCGGCGGGGCTGTCGTCCTACACGATCCTCGTCGAGGGCAAGACGCAGGCGCTGGAGAACGATGTCGTTCTGTCGATGAAGCAGGGCAACGTCGCGGCTCCCTCGCGCGTGGTGGACGACCCGGTCATCCGCGACTACTTCCAGCATCACGGGCACCGCACGGCGGTTTCGCGGCGCGCCCTCCAGGCCGCCACCGACCCGTGGCTCGGCTACGCCGAACTGGACGGCATCGGCTACGTCGTCCAGGAACTCTCTCCGTACGAGGCCGACCTCGACTGGTCCGCGCTCACCGAGCCGGACGAGATGGTCCCCGTCCTGGAGCACCTGGGTCGCGCCACCGCCAAGATCCACTGTGTTTCCGACCGCGACTCCGACCACACCTTGGTCGGGTTCCAGGTCGAGGAGGCCGTGTCCGCCGCGATCGGCCCGGACGAGAACGACTTCGTCGAGGCGATGGTCGCCTTCGGCACCGGCTATGCCGCCATCGTCCGCGACGACCACCGCCTGTTCGTGGACGCCTTCCGTTCTCGCCAGGGTCCCTTGGCGATGCTCTGGGAGTCCTGACCTCGGGGGACGCGACACTTCGGTGACGCGACCCGCTCGGCGGCGTCGAGCCCCTCGGGCGCCGGGTGGCGGCTTCGGGCGCGATGTTCGAGCCGACGCCGCCGGGCGAGTCGTGTTCATGTGTGAGCGTCGATCGTTTGCTGTTCGTGTGTGAACACCGATCGTTCGCTGTTCGCCGAGCGCACTGGCGGCGGACTGGGAAGACGCCTGGGCTGTTCAGCCTGCATTGGCCGTGCGGGGACGTGCGTGGGCGTCGGTGGTTCGAGAGATTGAGTTCGTGCCAGCGCTTCGAGGATGTGCGTGGGCGATGGGGGCCACGCGTGAGGAGTGGGCGGGGCGGAGTGCGTGTGAGCGGTGATGCAGGGCGTGCGTGCGCAATCTTGATTGAGGATGTGCATGCTCGATGAGCGTTGCGGTGTGGGGGTGCGCCTGAGGTTTGGCAGTGTGCGTGCGCCCTGGATTCCGCGCATGGGAGGTGCGGAAGGTGATCGCTCGGGCGTTCGGTGTTCGCGGTGATCGAGTTTTGATCGTCTGAGCGTTCGGTCGGGGGCGGTGGTGCTTCAGCAGGTGGACGGAGTGGGGAGCCGGCCCGCGAAGAAGGCGGCGGGGGAGACGCCGAGCATGGCGCGGAAGTCCGCCGTCATATGGGACTGGTCGTAGTAGCCGGTGGTCGCAGCGAGTTGGGCGAGACGTTCGGAGGAGCCCTTGGTCAGCGCGGCGCGCAGGCGGTTGATGCGGGTGAACACCTTCGGTGGCAGTCCTGCGTTCTCGGTGAACAGACTCCGGAGGCGGCGCTCGCTGATGGCCAGGCGATGCGCGAGGTCGGGCAAGCGGGTCGGTCGCGCGGACGCCAGGTCGTGTGCCGCCGCGTGGACGAGGCGTGCGTCGTTCGAAAAGCGAACGTTCGGCGAGGAGTCGGGGCTGTGCGTCGATTGGGCTACGAGTTTCGCGCGCAACGCCGCGTCGAGTTGCTCGGCGATCAGTGCCGGATCGCCGTCGAGAGTGCTGAGGCGGTGCTCCAGATGCGATGCGTCCGCCGGATGCCAGACGTCGGTGAGCGGGACGACTCGATCCACCAGTTCGGTGATCGGCATGCCCAGGGCGGCGCGTGCCACGCCGGGACGCAGCCGCGCTCGGACGCAGACGGGCAGGTCCTTGCCGGAGAAGTAGGCGGCGCGGGTGCGCGGACCGGCTACCAGCAGGTCGGCCCGTCCTGTCGTGGTGAGGCGGAAGATCAGCGAGGTGGCGGTGTCCGGCAGATGCGTGAGCCCGGCTGCGGCCGTGGCGCTCAGCTCCTCCACCGCGTCGATCAACACGCCCTCACGCTACCCGCCGCGACGAGGGTTGCGGACGTGCCGAATTTTCCAAGAGGGGACGGTCGTCCGGCCGAGAGGCTGAGGCCGTGATTCTCGTTACGGGTGCGACCGGAACCGTCGGTCGAGAGCTGGTCAGGGTGTTGGCGGCGTGGGGCGAGCAGGTCCGCGCGGTGACGCGCGATCTGGCGAAGGCGACATTCCCGGACGGTGTGGAGGCCGTCCGGGCGGACTTCGATGAGCCTGCGACGCTGAAGGACGCGGCGAGAGGGGCTGATGCGATCTTCATGCTCAGCGCTCCCGGGCCGTGGATTCCACGGAATGACGCGGCGGTTGTGGCGGCGGCGCGGGCCGCGGGGGTGAGGAGAGTGGTGAAGCTGTCCGCGATCGGCACCGGTGACCATCCGGAAGATCGAGACTGGCATCTGGCCGGGGAGCGTGCACTGAAGGGAAGCGGGCTGGCTTGGACGATCCTGCGGCCGTCCAGCTTCGCGTCCAACACGTTGAGCTGGGCTGACGCGATCCGTGCCGGGCAGCCGGTGCCGAACACGATGGGCGACGGGCGGCAGGGCGTCGTCGATCCGGCCGATGTCGCCGAGGTCGCCGCGCGGGCGCTCGTATCGTCCGAGCACGATGGACGGACCTACACGCTGACCGGGCCGGAGGCGATCAGCGTCCCGCAGATGGCGGAGACGTTGGGGACGGTCGTCGGTCGTCCCGTCCGGACGGTGCCGTTGTCGCTGGACGAATACCGTGAGCGCCTTACCGAGGCGGGGCTTGACCCGGCTTTCGTCACGACCGCCGTCGAGGGCTCGCGCCTTGTCGCCTCCGGCGGCAACGAGCGGGTGACCGATGATGTGGAGCGCGTCCTGGGCCGTCCGCCCCGCTCTTTCGCCGACTGGGCCGGCGCGCATCGCGCAGCATTTGCCGGCTGAGCCCGTCTCTGCGGGGTTGCGCTGGTGAGCCGTTGCCGGTCGAGCTGTCATCCGGAGCGTTCGGGCGTTCCGGTGCTTGAGCGGGTTTGAAGCTTTGGCGTGTCCGGGATTCGCGTGGTGAGGATTTCGCTGATGGGTTTCCGGGCGCAACGACGTCCTGTCCGCAGTGCGCAGCCGTTGGCGTCCCTTCTCCGGAGTTGAGTCGCCGCGCGGGATGGCACTCGCAGGTTGAAGCGCCGAGCCGGGGCCTCGCTGCGGCTTCGTGGGGGTGGTCTGGGCTTGGCGCTTAACGGGCTTTTGTAGTGGGGCGTTGCGGGCTGCGGTCTTCGCAGGATCTGGTTTGCATGCCGGGGTTGTTGGGGGAGATGTCTGGCCTGTTCGGTGGGCGTGGCCGCTGGTCGGGAGGGGCGGGAGGGGCGGGCGGGGACGGCGGTGGGGGTCACATTCACGGCACCTTTCGCTTGTCGGGCGTAGGTGGGGAGGGGCGGCCGGGTACCTACTCGCCGTTGGAGATGCCGCGCCGACGGGGCTCGGCAGGGGCGGAGGGCGGTGGGGACGCCGGATGAGGCTGATCAGACGACGGGCGCGTCCGACGACCGATCGGTCGCGAAGTGAGGCTGACGGCGGTGTCGACGTCGGCGAGGGCGATCAGTGCCCGGAGGAGGGCGGTCAGAGCGTCGGGGAGGACGGTCAAAGCCCGCACGAGAACGGTCAGAGCCCGCAAGGGAACGGTCAGAGCCCGCACGAGAACGGTCAGAGCGGGGCCTTGCTGGGGCCGAAACTGTCGGAGCCCAGCGGCTGGTACGGGCGGGCGGCCCAGATGGCGCGGACGGACATGCTCACCATGACGCGGCAGTTGCCGCGGCTGATCGGGCAGGTGGCGCGGCTGGGGTGGCGGGCCAGCAGGCGAGATCTCGTGGTGACGGTCGTGTTCAACGCGGTCGCCGGGGTGTTCACCGCGTTCGGGCTGCTCGCGACGACGCGGGTGCTGACGGCGCTGTTCGCGGCCGGGCCGACGCCGGACCGGGTGCGCGCGGCGGCGCCGGCGCTCGTGCTGGTCGGTGCGGCGATCACCGTCCGGGCGTCGTGTTCGTTGCTCGCGCAGTGGTCGCAGGCGCGCCTGCGACCGCAGGTCGAGCGGATCGTGGAGCAGCGGCTCTACGAGGCGACGACGGCGATCGACCTGGCCTGGTTCGACGACGCCGATCATCAGGACGCGCTGCACCGGGCGCGGTTGCGCGGGCTCGACTCGGCGTCGTCCATGGTCGACAACGCGGTGGATCTCGGGACGGCCGTGGTCGGGGTCGCGGCGGCGGCCGGGGCGCTCGGGGTGCTGCATCCGGTGCTGCTGCCGCTGCTCGTGCTGACCGCGTTGCCGGAGGCGTGGGCGGCCGTCCGGTCGGCGCGCCTGGGGTATCTGGCGCAGCTGTCGCTGGTGGAGGCGCGGCGGCGGAGCTGGATCATGACGGACCTGATGACCGGGCGCGACCATGCCGCCGAGGTCCGGTCGTTCACGGTGCGGCCGCATCTGCTGCGTCAGTACGGGACGCTCGCCGACCATGTCCGGCGCGTCCTGGTGGGGGTGGCCCGGCGGCGGACGCTCACGCAGGTGTACGGGGACGTGCTGCGGGGCGTCGCGACGGCCGTCCTGTACGGGGTGCTCGGTGTGCTGCTGTGGCAGGGGATGATGCCGCTGGCCGTCGCGGGGACGGCCGTGCTGGCGATCCGGACGGGTCAGCAGTCGCTCCTGAACCTCGTCCACGCGCTGAACCGGACCTATGAGGACGGTCTGTACTTCGCGGACTACCTCAGCTACGTCGAGAGGGCCGAGCGTTCGATCAAACGTGAACACGAGATGCTCGAACGAACGACGGATGGCGTCTCGCTGCGCGATTTTCGGACGATCAGCGTCGAGGACATCACGTTCACCTATCCGGGCGCGGACGGACCGGCGCTGCGGAACGTCTCGGTGAACCTGCGCCGCGGCGAGGTCGTCGCGCTGGTGGGGGAGAACGGTTCGGGCAAGACGACGCTCGCGAAGATCCTCGCCGGGCTGTACACGCCGGAGAACGGCGTCGTCCGCTGGGACGATATCGCCGTCACGCATCTCGACCCGGACGTGCTGCGCCGGGACATCGCGGTCGTCGCCCAGGACCACACGCACTGGCCCATGACCGCCGCCGACAACATCGCGATGGGCGACGACCTCAGCGTCCCCGCCGCGCGCCGGGCCGTCCACGACGCCGCGTCCGGCTCGGGCGCGGACGAGGTGATCGAGACGCTTCCGTTCAAATACGACACGCTGCTCGACAAGCGCTTCGAACAGGGGCAGGAATTGTCCGGCGGGCAGTGGCAGCGCCTCGCCGCCGCGCGCGGCTTCTACCGGGACGCGCCGCTGCTGATCTGCGACGAACCGACCGCCGCGCTGGACGCCCGCGCCGAACATCGGCTGTTCGAGCAGATCCGCACGCACGCGGCCGAGCACGGACGGACCGTCCTGCTGATCACGCATCGCCTCGCCAGCGTCCGGCACGCCGACCGGATCTACGTCCTGGAGAACGGCCAGGTCACCGAACACGGCACGCACGCCGAACTGATGACACAGAAGGGGCTGTACGCGGACCTGTACAGCCTCCAGGCCTCGGCGTACAACATCGACGCCACGTCGATGTTCGACATGTCCGCAGATGGCCTGCTCTCCGGCGGCGTCCTCTCGGACGGCGTGCCTACTGGTGGTGTGCCTTCCGGTGGCGTGTCCTCTGGCGGCGTGCCCTCGGGCGGTGCGCATGTAGAGCCCGACCTCGCCGCCGACTGACGAGGCCGAGGACGGCGCCGGGTTCGCCAGGCTGAGGGCGGCGAGTGGACGGCGTGGCGCGGACCGCGCCGTGTCCGGACTGCTCGGTCGCACTGCGATCGGATGGTTCGACTGTGCCGCGTCCGAGGAGCTCGACTGGGCTGCGTCCGGACGGCTCGTGCGCGCCGTGTCCGGGCGGCTCGTGCGCGCCGTGTCCGGGCGGCTGAATTGCTGCGGGAACGCGTGGTTTGGCCGCGCCGCGATTGGGCGGCTTTACCGCGCGGGCTGGGGCGCGCCGGAAAGCGTCCGGGCGCGACCCAGCGGAGCTGATCTCTGTTAGGCGGAGCGTGGTTGAGCTCGGCTATGGCATGCGCATGTGCCGAACTGGCGCTGGCGCGCTAACGCCAAGTTGCGGGGACGCCGTGGTGCGGGGTGTCGGCGAGGATGCGTCGCTCGCCGCCGTGGTGTGGCCAGAGCCGTAGCGTCAGCACGGGGAGGCTGTGGAAATCGGCGTCGTTCGCCTGCTCCAGGTACAGGTGGGCGACCGGCGCGTCCGGGGTTGCGAGCGATCCGGCGCGCTCGATCGAGGCCGTGACCTGCGCCTGTTCGGCGGGCGACAGGTACTGCCACATGAGCGAGTGCCAGACGACCGTGACCACGTCCGGACGCGGCTCAAGGTCGGCGAGGAATGTCGCGGCGTCCGCCTGCACGACCGTCGCCGGGACGCGCGCCGCGATCTCCAGCGCGCCCCGCAGCCGGGCGACCCGCTCGTGCTGGTCGGGCCAGACGAACGACAGCAGCCGGACCGCGTCGGCGACCGGATCCACCGGCGCGAGGTCGCAGCCCCGCCGCTCGACGATCGACAGGCCGCCGGTCAGCGGCGGTGGTGAGCCGAGCCATGCGTCTCGGAGCACCACGGGTGAGTCCGCCGGGCCGAACCCCAGGCCGCCCGACTCGTACCGGTAGTGGTCGGCGCGCAGGTTCAGGCCCGCGCTGGCCCCGACCTCCAGCAGCCGGACGGGCCGCTCACCGATCGCCGCCATGATCGAGAGCAGGCCGCCGACCAGCGGGGCGGCGCGTCCGACCTCGTTGGTCTGCGGGGCACCGGCCATCGCGGCGCGCACCTCGTCCGGACGCTCCGCGAGCAGCGCCCGGAACGCGGGCCACGCGTCGAGCGGATCAGCCGTCCCTCCTCCAGCCGCGCCCGCGGTGGTCGCGCCCGTCGTCGTGTTCGCGCCTGTGGCGGCCCTGGCCGCGCTGACGCTCGTCGTGTTCGTGTTCGTGTTCGTCGTGGTCGGGGACGCGATCGCGCCGCTCATCGCCGCGTTCGTGTTCGCCGCGTCCCCGGCCGTGCTGACGTCCGTCGCGTGCCTGGTCGTGCCGGCCCCTGTCGTGGGTGGGGGCGCGCTTGTAGCCAGGGCGTTCGTGGGCGTTGTGGCTGCGGTCGGGTAGTGCGCGGCGAGGTCGGGCGCGCGGCCTTCCAGGACGAGCCGGTGGACGGCGCCGAGGAGGCGCAGGCAGCGGCCGGCGTCCGGGCCGTCCGAGAGGACGGCGGCGATCGGGCCGTCCGGTTCGTCGGCGGCGCGGCGCAAAAGTTCGGCGTACATGGGGGAACCGCCGTGCTCGCAGGTCAGGGCCTGGGCGAGCAGTGCGTCACGGATCGCGGTCGTCATGCACCGCATTCTCCACCGTTGACCCAAAAGATCTTGATTGGGACGATTTCGACCACTCACATCCGCGATCGGGGGCTCCGCGAGGAGCGAAACGGCTCCGCGAGGAGTGAAACAGGGAGGCGCGATGACGCCCACGGACCGACACGGAGGTCGGCACCGCCGCAGGAGTGCCGTCGCGGTGCTCGCGGCGGCGGCCCTCGCCGCCGGGATGGCACCGGCCGCGCACGCCGATTCGGGACGGACCGGGAACACCGGGCTCGCTCGCAAGCTCGTCCGGGAGGTGAAGACGGACAACGCCTGGCGGCACCTTCGGGCGCTCCAGTGGATCGCCGACCGCAACGGCGGGATCCGGGCATCCGGAACGCGGGGCCATGTGGCGTCCGCCGAGTACGTCGAGAGCAGGCTGCGCGCCGCCGGGTACCGCCCGATCCGGCAGCCGTTCACTCACGACGACTACGAGTTCCACGTCTCTGCGGGACGGGTCGTCGCGCCGTCCGCGCGGACGCTGCACCCGCTGGTCGCGCGGTTCTCGGCGAACACGCCGGACGGCGGGCTGACCGCGCGGCTCGCCGTCGTCCCGTCCGGGACGGACGCCACGCCCGGCTGCGAGCCGTCCGACTACGCCGGGGCCGACTACACCGGCCGGATCGCGCTGATCAACGCGGGCGGCTGCACCAACACGGTCAAGCAGAAGGCGGCCGCCGCCGCGGGCGCCGCCGCCGCGCTGATCAACACCAACAACCCCAACCCGGACATGATCCTGCGCACCCGCCTCACCGCGGCGGACGTGAAGATCCCCGTCGCGTCCATCGGACGCGGCGAGGCCGAGGCGCTGGCCGCCGACGCCGCGCGCGGGCCGGTCACGCTCACCGTCGACCTGCGCGGCAAGGCCAAGACGGTGACCACGTTCAACGTGATCGCCGAGACGCCGACCGGACGCGCCGACAACGTCGTCATGCTCGGCGCCCACCTGGACGGCGTCACCGAGGGACCGGGCCTGAACGACAACGGCTCGTCCAGCGCGATGGAGCTGGAGACCGCGCTCCAGCTCGCCCGGCACTTCAAGCAGATCCGGAACAAGGTCCGTTTCGCCTGGTGGGGCGCGGAGGAGCACGGTGACCTCGGCTCCGGCCACTACGTGGCGCACCTGTCCGAGCAGGGCAGGGCGGACCTGGCCCTCTACCTCAACTTCGACATGATCGGTTCGCCGAACTTCGCCCGGATGGTCTACGACGGCGACGACAGCGACCACGAGGGCGCGGGCCCGGGTCCCGAGGGCTCGGCGCGGATCGAGAAGGTCCTCACCGACTTCCACGGCTCGCGCGGCCTGCCGACCGTCGGCCGCGACTTCGACGGGCGCTCCGACTACGGCCCGTTCATCGCCGCCGGGATCCCGGCGGGCGGCGAGACCAGCGGCTCGAACCTGATCAAGACGGCCGAGTGGGCGCGGCTGTTCGGCGGCCGGGCCGGGCAGTCCCTCGACTGGTGCTACCACTCCGCCTGCGACGACCTGCGGAACGTCAACCGGACGATCTTCGGCCAGCTCGGCGCGGGCATGGCCTGGGCCACCGGCCGTTTCGCCGTCGACACGTCCGACATCGCCCCCGCCGATCCGGCCAAGCGGCTCCGAACCCCGGCCCCGAAGCTCGCCGTCCACCCGTCCATGGACGAGGACTGACCCGAGTGACAAGGCCCTCGCACTCGGACGTGCGGGGGCCTCACCCGGTCCGCCTCGCTTATCGGGACGTCCCCGGCGCGGCAGCCAAGGGTGCGCGCTCCGCATCGACGAGAGGACGCCATGATGCGGACCCCGCACCGAGCGGGGATGCGGCGGCCCCGGCAAGGTGGTGGGTCTCACAGGCTGGACGCCGGGCCCGAGCGAGCCCGGGGAGTCAATAGGATCGTGGACATGCTGCGCTGGTTGACCGCGGGGGAGTCCCATGGCCCGGCCCTCACCGCGATCGTGGAGGGCCTTCCGGCCGGTGTGCGCGTGACCTCGGCGGACATCGCCGAGGACCTGCGCCGCCGGCGGCTCGGACATGGGCGGGGCGCCCGGATGAAGTTCGAGCAGGACCAGGTGTCGATCCTCGGCGGCGTCCGGCACGGCCGCACGCTCGGCGGACCGGTCGCGATCCAGGTCGGCAACACCGAGTGGCCGAAGTGGGAGACGGTGATGTCCGCCGACCCGGTGGACGCGGACGTCCTGGCCGCGCAGGCCCGGAACGCGCCGCTCACCCAGCCTCGTCCCGGCCACGCCGACCTCGTCGGCATCCAGAAGTACGGGTTCGACGACGCGCGGCCCGTCCTGGAGCGGGCGAGCGCGCGGGAGACGGCCGCGCGCGTGGCGCTCGGCACGGTCGCCAAGGCGTTCCTCAAGCAGGCTCTCGGCGTGGACGTCGTGAGCCATGTCGTCTCACTGGGTGAGATCGACGCACCGGAAGGTGTCGCGCCCGGTCCGGACGACCTCGCCGCAGTGGACGAGTCGCCCGTCCGCTGCTTCGACGCCGACGCGTCCGCGAAGATGGTCGCGCACATCGACGAGCTGAAGAAGCAGGGCGACACGCTCGGCGGCGTCGTCGAGGTGCTCGCCTACGGCCTCCCGCCGGGGCTCGGCAGCCACGTCCACTGGGACCGGCGTCTCGACGCCCGCCTCGCCGGGATCCTCATGGGCATCCAGGCGATCAAGGGCGTCGCGGTCGGCGACGGCTTCGTGACCGCCCGCCGCCCCGGCTCGCGCGCGCACGACGAGATCGACAACACCGGCGACGGCGTCCGGCGGCGGACGAACCGGGCGGGCGGCGTCGAGGGCGGCATGACCACCGGCGAGCCGCTGCGCGTGCGCGCCGCGATGAAGCCGATCTCGACCGTCCCGCGCCGCCTCGACACCATCGACGTCGCGACCGGCGAGCCCGCCAAGGCGATCAACCAGCGGTCCGACGTGACCGCGGTCCCGGCCGCCGGCGTGGTCGCCGAGGCGATGGTCGCGCTCGTCCTCGCGGACGCCGCGCTGGAGAAGTTCGGCGGGGACTCGGTCGAGGAGACCACCCGCAACCTGACCGGATACCTGTCCTCCCTCACGATCAAGTAGAGGAAACGATGGCCCGTCCCAAGGCCGTGATCATCGGCCCGCCCGGCTCCGGCAAGACCACCGTCGGCACCGCTCTCGCGGCCCGCCTCGGCGTCCCGCTGCGCGACACCGACGCCGACGTGGAGACCGCCGCGGGCAAGCCGATCGGCGAGATCTTCGTGGACGACGGCGAGGAGCGGTTCCGCGAGCTGGAACGCGCCGCCGTCGCCACCGCCGTCGCCGAGCACGACGGCGTGGTCGCCCTCGGCGGGGGCGCGGTGCTGGCCGCCGAGACGCAGGAGCTCCTCGCCGACGGCCACACGGTCGTCTACCTGGAGGTCGGGCTCGCCGAGGCCGTCAAGCGCATCGGGCTGAACCAGGCGCGCCCCCTCCTCGTCCTCAACCCGCGCAGCCAGCTCCGCAAGCTGCTGGAGGAGCGCCTCCCGATCTACGAGCGGCTCGGCACCGTCCGGGTGAAGACCGACGAGCGCACCCCCGAGGAGATCGTGGACGAGATCGTCGCGGCGCTGGAGGCGGCCGAGTGACCCGGCGCGTGCACGTCGGCGGGGCCGACCCGTACGACGTCGTCATCGGCGAAGGCGTCCACGACGCGCTGCCGGGGCTGCTCGGCGAGCGGGTCCGGACGGTCGCGGTCGTCCACGACGAGGCGCTGCCCCGGCTCGTCCGCCCGGTGTCGTCGGCGCTGAACGCGGCCGGATACGCGGTGCACGAGCTCGCGGTGCCGTCCGGCGAGGCGGCCAAGGACGTCGGCGTCCTCGCCGGGCTCTGGTCGTCGTTCGCCCGGCTCGGCATGACCCGGACGGACGCGGTCGTCGGCGTCGGCGGCGGCGCGACCACCGACCTCGCCGGGTTCGCCGCCGCGTCCTGGCTGCGCGGCGTGAAGGTCGTGCAGGTCCCGACCACGCTGCTCGCGATGGTGGACGCGGCGGTCGGCGGCAAGACCGGCATCGACATCCCCGAGGGGAAGAACCTGGTCGGCGCGTTCCACCCGCCCGCCGGAGTGCTGTGCGAGCTGTCCACGCTCGCCTCCATGGACCGCGTCGACTACGTCAGCGGCCTCGCCGAGACGATCAAGGCCGGGTTCATTCGCGACCCGAAGATCCTCGAACTGGTCGAGGACGACCCCGACGGCGCCGCCCGCCCGGACGGCCCGCACACGCTCGAACTCGTCGAACGCGCCGTCCAGGTCAAGGCCGACGTCGTCTCGGCCGACCTCAAGGAGAGCGGGCTCCGGGAGATCCTCAACTACGGCCACACCCTCGCGCACGCGATCGAGAAGGCCGAGGCCTACCGGTTCCGGCACGGTCACGCCGTCGCGATCGGCATGGTCTACGCCGCCGAGCTGGCCCGCCTCGCCGGACGGTCCGACCTGGTCGGCCGCACCGAGCGCGTCCTCGCGTCCGTCGGCCTGCCGACCACCTACGACGCCGGCGCGTGGGACGTGCTGCGCGCCGCGATGACCATCGACAAGAAGTCGCGCGGCACGACGCTCCGCTTCGTCGTCCTCGACGGCCTCGCCGAGCCGGGACGCCTCGAAGGGCCGTCCGAGGACCTGCTCGCCGCCGCCTACCGGAGGGTCGCCCCGTGAACTCCGTCCTCGTCCTGAACGGCCCGAACCTGCGCCGCCTCGGCACCCGCGAACCGGACGTCTACGGCGCCGACACCTTCGACGACCTGGTCGCCCTCTGCCGCGAGACCGGCCGCCGCCTCGACCTCCACGTCGACGTCCGGCAGACCGACGACGAGGCCGAGATGATCGGCTGGATCCACCAGGCCGCCGACGAGCGCCTCCCGGTCGTCCTGAACCCCGCCGCCTTCACCCACTACTCCTACGCCCTCCGCGACGCCCTCGCCCAGCGCACCGCCCCCCTCGTCGAGGTGCACATCTCCAACCCGGCCGCCCGCGAGGAGTTCCGCCACACCTCGGTCGTGGCCGCCGTGGCCACCGGCACCATCGCGGGCTTCGGCCTCATATCCTACGTCCTGGCCCTCCAGGCGATAGCCGAACTCTTGGCCGAAGAATCCCGCGGCTGACCCAGCCCCCCCGCGGCTGACCCGGCCCCCGCGCGGCTGACCCAGCCCCCGCCCCGCGATACGTCACGCCGGAGCAACACGCGCCCGTCCGCTCAAGCGCTCAGCGACGTGTTCGATCGAGCAGCCCAGCGTCCTATCGAGCAGCCCGGCGTCCTATCGAGCAGGTCCTGCGCTTTTGTTGCAGCGCTGCGCGCATGCGCTCGATTGAGCATCTGTGTGCCTTTGGAGGCTTCACGCGGACACGTGTCCGTTGGAGCATCCAGTCAGCACATCCGCTAAGGGGGAGCTGGGGTCGGGCGGGGAAGCTGGGCTGGTTCGGGCGGGGTTGAGGTTGGGGTGAGTCGGGGCGGGGCGCTCGGGGTCTTTCGGGTGGGGTGTCGGGTTACTCGACGGCCGTGCGGGTGAGGGCCTTCAGTTCGGCGACGACGGCGTCCAGGGGGCGGAGGTCGCGTTCGGCGCGGCAGAGGATGGTGGCGCCCTCGACGGCGGAGACGATGAGGGTGGCCAGGCGGGCGGCTCGGCCGGGGGAGGCGCCGGCGTTCTCCAGGCCGGTGGCGAGGGTGTCCTGCCAGCGGGCGAAGGCGCTCGCGGCGGCCTTGACCAGCTGCGGGGCGTCGTCGTGGGACTCGACGGTGACCGCCACCACGGGGCATCCGGCGCGGAACTCGCTCTTCAGCAGGACGCCGCGCCACCAGCCGACGAACGCGTCCACGGCCGAGGCGGCGTCGCCGCTCTCCACGGCGGCCTGGATGCCGGCGTTGAGGAACTCGCCCGCGTACTGGACGGCCTCCTCGGCGAGCTGCACCTTGCCGCCGGGGAAGTGGTGGTAGATCGAGCCGCGCGGGGCCCCGCTGTGCGCGATGACGTCCCGGAAGCCCGTCCCGGAGTAGCCGCGTTCGCGGAAGAGGTAGGCGGCGCTGCGCACCATGCGTTCCCGGCTGTCGGTACCCATACCAGCGATTATGACATTCATCATAAGCTTCGCGGGTTGACCATGACGAGCGTCATAGCGACGCTGGGGCATGACGGTCGTCATAGCCGTCGAGGTCGCAACCGGGTGGAGGGTGGACGGTGACCGCGGGTCTGGAACAGCTCAAGCAGGCGATCAACATGGGCGCGGAGACGGGGATCGGCGTCGGCGCGCTGCTCGGCATGACCGCCGAGACGCTGGAGCCGGGCCGCGTGGTGTTCGCGCTGACGCCGGACGCGCGGTTCGCCAATCCGCTCGGGACGGTGCACGGCGGCATCCTGTCCACGCTGCTGGACTCGGCGATGGGCTGCGCCGTCCACACCACGCTGCCGGACGGCGCGAGCTACACGACGCTGGAGCTGAAGGTCAACTTCGTCCGCGCGGTGTCGACCGAGGGCGGGCGGCTGACCTGCGAGGGGACGACCATCCACGTCGGGCGGCGGGTCGCGACGGCCGAGGGCCGCGTCGTGGACGAGCGCGGCCGGCTCGTCGCGCACGGCACGACCACCTGCATGGTCTTCCCGCCCGTTACTGAGCAGTAGGGTTCGGATGGCAGTCATCGGACGGGAGAGCATCGTGATCGAACTCAAGCGCGAGGGCGACGTGTTCGTCCTGCGGATGGACGCGGGCGAGAACCGCTTCCACCCCGACTTCCTCGCGGCCGCGGGCGAGGCGCTCACCGAGGTCGAGCGGGCCGAGGGGCCCAAGGCGCTCGTCACCACGGGAGCCGGGAAGTTCTACTCCAACGGCCTCGACCTGGAGTGGCTCGGCGCGAACCGGGAGCAGTTCGTCCCGTACCTGGAGTCGGTGAACGCGCTCTACGCGCGCTTGCTGGAGCTCCCGGCGCCGACCGTCGCCGCGATCAACGGGCACGCCTTCGCGGGCGGCGCGATGCTCTCGCTGGCCCACGACTTCGCGGTCATGCGCGATGATCGCGGATATTTCTGCCTGCCCGAGGTGGACCTCGGGATGAGCTTCACGCCCGGCATGAGCGCCCTGATCCAGTCCCGCCTCACCGCGCCGGTCGCGCACGAGGCCATGATCAGCGGACGCCGCTACACCGCCGAGCAGGCCCGCGAGGCCGGGATCGTCCAGCGCGTCGCGGCGGAGGCCGACGTCCTCCCCGCCGCGGTCGAGCTGGCCGCGTCGCTGGCCGGGAAGGACGGCGCGACCGTGAAGGCCATCCGCACGGGCCTCTACAAGCCGGCCATCGCGGCGCTGCGAGGCCCGGCCCTGCCGGAGTAGGCGCCACCCGCTACGTTACGTCCAGCAGAACCGGATTCGGCCGGAGGCGCGAGGCGGCCACCGGTTCTCCTGGTCGGCCTCTCGCCTCCGGGGCGGAAAATCCGCTTCGGCGGCGGGGCGGATTCGCGTCAGAAGTCAGATTCGGTACGTCAGTGGGAAGGATGCCGGGCATGCGCATCGGGATGGCCCTGAACTATTCGGGCGGCTTCAAGGAGACCGTCGCCGAGCTGGCCGACTATGAGAAGGCCGGGCTCGACATCGTCTACGTCGCCGAGGCGTACAGCTTCGACGCGGTGAGCCAGCTCGGCTACATCGCGGCGAAGACCGAGCGGCTGGAGATCGCCTCCGGCATCCTCCAGATCTACTCGCGGACCCCGACCCTGATGGCGATGACCGCCGCCGGGCTGGACTACGTCTCCGAAGGACGGTTCACCCTCGGCATCGGCGCGTCCGGACCGCAGGTGATCGAGGGTTTCCACGGCGTCCCGTACACCGCGCCGCTCGGCCGGACGCGCGAGATCGTGGACATCTGCCGCAAGGTGTGGCGGCGCGAGCGCCTCCAGCACGAGGGGAAGTTCTACAACATCCCGCTCCCGGAGGGGCAGGGCACCGGCCTCGGCAAGCCGCTGAAGATCATCAACCACCCGGTGCGCGCGGACATCCCGGTCCTGATCGCCGCGATCGGCCCGAAGAACGTCGAGATGACCGCCGAGATCGCCAACGGCTGGGAGCCGATCTTCTACCTGCCGGAGAAGGCCAAGGACGTCTGGGGCGAGGCGCTCGCGGCGGGCAGGGCCAAGCGCGACCCGTCCCTCGGCGAGCTGGACGTGGTGGGCCAGGCCCCGCTCGCGATCGGCGACGACGTGCAGGGCTTCCTGGAGTTCGGCCGCCCGATGGCCGCCCTCTACATCGGCGGCATGGGCGCCAAGGGCAAGAACTTCTACAACAACCTCTGCCGCCGCTACGGCTGGGAGAAGGAGGCGGAGGAGATCCAGGACCTCTACCTCGCGGGCAAGAAGGACGAGGCCGCCGCCAAGGTCCCGTACGAGCTGCTGGAGAAGATGTCGCTCATCGGCTCCGAGGGGCACGTCCGCGAGCGCCTCGCCGCGATGAAGGAGTCCGGCGTCACCACGCTGAACGTCACCCCGATCGCGGGCGACCACAAGGGCCGCATCGCCCTGATCGAGAAGATCAAGAAGATGGCCGACGAGGTCTGAGCATCCTCGCTTCCGCGCCGCCGCCCCGCCCGCGGTTGGTGAGTGAACCCTCACCCACCGCGGGCCGCTTCCGCGAGAGGTGAGTGAACGCTCACCCACCGCGAGCGGCGCTCCGCAGCGAGGTGGGTGGGCACTCACCCGCCGCGGGCGGTGTTCCGCGGAGCGGTGGGTGAGCACTCGCCCGCCGCGAGCGGCTTTCCGCGGGGAGAGGTGAGTGGGCGCTCACCTACCGGGTGCGGGCGGGGCGTGGGGTTGGTGAGTGTTCACCTCACAGGGCGGCGGTCACTTCGGCGGCGACGCGTTCGCCGGAGCGGACCGCGCCGTCCATGTAGCCCGTCCAGAAGGTGGACGTCTCGGTGCCCGCCCAGTGGATCGGGCCGCACGGCGTGCGCAGTGCGGGGCCGAACTCGGTGAGGACGCCGGGCGGGGCGACGCCGACCGGACCGCCGCCGCTCCACGTCTCGTTGTCCCAGCGCTGGAAGGCCGTGCGGACGGGCGACGTGGCCTTGTCGCCGAACAGCGCCGTGAAGGCCGCGAGCCCCGCCGCGCGGACGTCGTCGGGCGACGCGCCGTCCAGTTTCCGGATGTTCGACTGGTTCATGAAGCCCATCAGGATGCCGCGCGACCCGTCCGGCGGGCTGTTGTCGAAGGTCGCGTCGATCGCGCCGCTGTCGGCGACGGCCTGGCCGGTCAGGCCGTCCGCGCGCCAGAACGGCGTGTCGTAGACGGCGACGAACTTGGCGATCGAGCCCATCGGGTAGCGCTGCATGAGCTGGGCGCGGGCGGCGGGCAGCGCCGGGGAGTAGTCGATCTTGTTCGCGATCGCCGGGGACATCGCGACCACGACGCGCTTGCAGGAGACCGTGATCCCGTCGGCGGCGACCGTGACCGTCGAGCCGTCCACGGTGATGGAGCGGACGGGCGCGTTGTACCGGATCCGGTCGCCGAGCCTGGCGGCCAGCCGGAGCGGCACTTCCTGCGATCCGCCCACGAAGCGCGTCTCCTGGCCGCCGCCCTTGGTGTTGATCAGGCGGTCCACGGTGCCGGGGTTCGACTCGTCGCCCGCCGACGCGATGTAGTTGAGGACGTACAGCAGCGACACCTCCTTCGACCGCACCGAAAGCGTGCTCGACACGAACTCGTCGAGAAGGAAGCGCGCGCCGGCGCTCAGCGAATGCGACCGCGACCAGGTGTGGAAGGTCTGGCTGTCCCAGTCCTCGGCGTCCGGGGCCTTCCAGGGCTCGCCGACCGGGACCTTCTTCGCCATGCCGCCGAGCGAGAGCAGGGCGGGTTCCAGGTCCAGCACGCCCCAGTCCGGCGGGACGGCGCCGAGCAGGCCGTCCGTCGCGTACAGAGAGCGCTTGCCTTCGCGGTAGTAAACGTTCTTGCCGGAGTTATAGGTCGGGAAGGTCGCGACGCCCATGTCCTTGGCGAGGGCGGCGATCCGGTTCTGGGTCGGGCCGATGAACTCGGCGCCGCCTTCGCTGGTCGTGCCGTCGCCGAGGGGCATCCCGTAGACGCGTCCGCCGGGACGGTCCCGGGCCTCCAGGACGAGGACGGACCGTCCGGCGGCGATCAGGTCGCGGGCGGCGGTGAGGCCGGACAGGCCCCCACCGACCACCACGACGTCCACCGAAGCGGACGCCTCGCGCGCCGGAAGTCCGGAAGGGGAGGTCGCGCCGGTGGGGACGGCTGCGCGCGCGGGGGAGGCGGTGGCCGTGGCGACGGCGGCTCCGGCGGCGGTGAGCGCGCCGGTTCCGAGCAGCCTGCGGCGGCTGAGGGCGGACATGAGCATCTCCTGTGGGGGGACGGGCCGCGCCACATGTCCCATCGGACGCGCCGGGCCGCGCCCGTCCGGGCGGCGGAGGCCCGGGCGAACGCGATCCGGCGCGTCCGGCCGGCCGTGCCACGCGGCGGAGAGGGGAAATGATCAGGTGCGCGGGACACCGTAGGGCACCGCCGGAGCGAAGTCGAGAGTTGTTCATGTTCCGCGATGAACTACAGTCCGATCATGGGGGAGAGACAACGGGAACGCCGCCGGGCGCTGGCCGCGCTGGTCGAGGCCGCCGGCGCGGACGCGCTGCTGGTCACCCGGCTGGTCAACGTCCGCTACCTGACCGGGCTGGACAGCTCGAACGCCGCCGCGCTCATCCGCGTGGACGGCCCGGACCTGCTGTGCACGGACGGCCGGTACGCCGGGACGGCCGAAAAGGTCGCGTCCGACTTGAAGATCGTGATCGACCGGAACCCGGACGGCGCGCTCGTCGGACTCGCCGCCGACGCCGGCGCCGGGACGCTCGGCTTCGAGGCGCACGACCTGACCGTCGAGCGCCACGCCGAGCTCGTCGCGCTCGACGGCGGCATCGCGTTCAAGCCGCTCGGCCACCCGGTCGAGGAGCTGCGCGTGGTCAAGGACGAGGCCGAGATCGACCTGCTGCGGCGGGCGTGCGAGATCACCGACGAGGCGTTCGAGGCGCTGCTGCCGTCCGTCCGGCCGGGGGTCACCGAGCGCGCGCTCGCGGTCGAGCTGGACCGGCACATGATCGACTTCGGCGCGGACGGACTGGCGTTCGACACCATCGTGGCGTCCGGGCCGAACGGCGCGATCCCGCACCACTCACCCGGCGCGCGCGAGCTCGCGTCCGGCGACCTGGTGACCTTCGACTTCGGCGCGCTCGTCGGCGGCTACCACGCCGACATGACCCGCACCGTCGCGGTCGGCCCGCCCGCCGACTGGCAGCGCGACCTGTACGAGCTGGTCAGACGCGCGCAGGCCGCCGCCGTGGAGGCGGCGCGTCCGGGCGCGGACCACCGGGACGTCGACGCCGCCGCGCGCGACCTCATCGCCGAGGCCGGGTTCGCGGACGACTTCACCCACGGGCTCGGGCACGGCGTCGGCCTGGAGATCCACGAGGCCCCGCTCATGAGCCCCCGCGCGACCGGTAAGCTGGTGGATCGAGTTCCGATCACCGCCGAGCCGGGGGTCTACCTCGCCGGCCGGGGCGGTGTCCGCATCGAGGACACGCTCGTGGCGCGGACGGGCGGGCCGGAACTCCTCACCAAGACCACCAAGGACCTGCTCGTCCTCTAGCCGACCGGCGGACGGGAAGAGGTCCGCGACCGGGAGAGCATCTGTGGCGACGACGAACGACCTGAAGAACGGTATGACCCTCCGGCTGGAGGGCAACCTCTGGACCGTTCTGGAGTTCCAGCACGTCAAGCCCGGCAAGGGCCCCGCGTTCGTCCGCACGAAGATCAAGAACGTGCTCACGGGCAAGATCATCGACAAGACCTTCAACGCCGGCAGCAAGGTGGAGGTCGCCTCGGTCGACAAGCGGGACATGCAGTACCTGTACCGCGAGGGTGAGGACTTCATCTTCATGGACACCGAGACCTACGACCAGCCGCGCATCCCCGCCGCCGTGGTCGGCGACGCCGCCAAGTACATGCTCCCCGAGCAGACCGCGGTGATCGCCTTCAACGAGGAGAACCCCCTCTACGTCGAGCTGCCCGCCGCCGTCGTGCTGGAGATCTCCGAGACCGAGCCCGGCCTGCAGGGCGACCGCTCCACCGGCGGCTCCAAGCCCGCCACCCTGGAGACCGGCGCCCAGGTCCAGGTCCCGCTGTTCATCACCACGGGCGAGAAGATCAAGGTCGACACCCGCTCCGGCGAGTACCTCGGCCGCGCCTGATGGCCGCTCGCACCAAGGCGCGCAAGCTCGCCCTGGACGTCCTGTTCGCCGCCGAGCTGCGCGAGGAGAAGCCCTCCGAGGTCCTCGCGCAGCGCGGCCGGCCGAACCAGGGCGAGCTCGCCGAGTACCCGCACGCCGTGCGGATCATCGAGGGCGTCGAGCGCAACGCCGAGCGCATCGACGAGCTGATCTCCACCTACGCGACCGGCTGGACCCTCGACCGCATGCCGGTCGTCGACCGCAACATCCTCCGGATGGGTCTGTTCGAACTGCTCTGGGTGGACGACGTCCCGGACGGCGTCGCGGTCAGCGAGGCCGTCTCCCTCGCCACCGAGCTGTCCACCGACGAGTCCCCGCGCTTCGTCAACGGCCTGCTCGCCCGCATCCAGCAACTCAAACCGTCCCTGTCGGTATGACCCGTCCGCCGCGTGGCGACGCCGACGTTGCACTGGCCCGCCACGCGTCGCTGTGAGGCTTCGACTTCTCGCGGCGCCAGGAACGACGCTTGCGGCACGCCGACCCGCTCGGCAGACGGCGACAACGCCTCTTGCCGGTGCGGCGTCCCGTCCACGCCTCACGGCGCTGCTCTGCGACGGCCCGTCCACGACACGGCAACGCTCCCAATCGGGAGCCAGCGCGTTGGTAGCGGGTGCGTCCGTCGTGGTGACGCGTTCGCGCGTGGCGGTGTCGTGGCCGTGCTGTGCGGTGCAGTGGCGCGTTCGGATGGTGATGCTTTCGTCTGACGCGGACGGACGCGTTCGCGCGTGGGAGGGTGCGGGTGGCGTGTCGCGGGCGAGGTGGCCCGGGCGCGGGACGGCGGGATGATGCGAGCGCGGGCGCGTTCGAGTGTCAGGTGCGGCGTGGAGCGGGAGCCGGGGCCTAGGGTGGGGGGACATGAGCGGTGAGTTGGGGGCGGGCGCGCCCGCCCAGCAGACGTGGCGGAACCGGGGCGGCGGCCGGGTGCGCGGCGCCGTCCTTTGGGACGTGCTGCGCGAGGTGCTCGCCCGCGTGGCGCCGCAGGGCCCGTGTGACGTCGTGGACGTCGGCGGGGGGACCGGCGGGTTCGCCGTGCCGCTCGCCGAACTCGGCCACCGGGTGACCGTGGTGGACGCCAGCCCCGACGCACTCGCCGCGCTCGAACGGCGCGCTGCCGAGGCCGGGGTGAGCGTCCGCGCCCTTCAGGGGGACGCGAACGATCTGCCCGCCCTGCTCGGCGAGTCCGCCGCCGACCTGGTGCTCTGCCACAGCGTCCTGGAGTACGTGGACGACCCGGACGCGGCGATGGCCGCGCTGACCCGCGTCGTCCGGCCGGGCGGGGCGGTCAGCGTCCTGGTCTCCGGGCAGATCGCCGCTGCCCTGCACCGGGCCGCCGCCGGACGCTTCGACGACGCCCGCCGCGTCCTCGCCGACCCGGACGGTCGCTGGGGCGAGCACGACCGCGTCCCGCGCCGGTTCACCCGCGAGACCCTCGCCGAGCTGGCGGGCCGCGCGGGCCTCACCGCGCGCGAGCTGCACGGCGTCCGGATCTTCGCCGATCTCGTCCCGAGCGCCCTGCTGGACGAGACCGGCGCCACCGACGACCTCCTGGCTTTGGAACGCGCCGCTTCCGTCCACCCCGTCCTCCGCGAGCTGGCCACCCAGCTCCACCTGGTCGCCGAACGTCCCTGACCGCCCGCCTGCCCCAGCGCCCGCGTGCGCGCGGGACCGCCGTGCGTGCGGGATCGCCGTGCGTGCGGGATCGCCGTGCGTGCGGGACCGTCGTGCGCGCGGGATCGTCGTGCGTGCGGGGCCGCCGTGCGCGCGGGGCCGCCGTGCGCACGAGACCGTCGTGCGTGCGGGATCGTCGTGCGCGCGGGGCGGTCGTGCGCGCGGGGCGGTCGTGCGCGCGAGGCCGCAACGACTCCGCAGGAATGCGCGGACGTGCGGCGCTCTTGCGAGCAGTCGGGAGTGGCTGGTGAGAATGTCCGAACGGGGATCTAGGTTGGGGGCATGAGCCGCAAGCAGCAGCTGCATCGTCCGGGGCCGCAGCCCGGTCCGCCCGCGGACGACACGGGCTGTTCGATCCTGCACGTCGACATGGACGCGTTCTTCGTGAGTGTCGAGTTGCTCGATCGGCCCGAGCTGCGGGGGCGGCCGGTGGTCGTCGGGGGGCTCGGCGGACGCGGGGTCGTGTCGGCGGCGTCGTACGAGGCGCGGGAGTACGGCGTGCACTCGGCGATGCCCATGACGCGGGCGCGGCGGTTGTGTCCGCACGCGGTGGTGCTGCCGCCGCGGCATGAGCGGTACTCGGCGGTGTCCAAGGCCGTGTTCGAGATCTTCCGGTCGGTGACGCCCTTGGTGGAGCCGCTGTCGGTGGACGAGGCGTTCCTCGACGTCGCCGGGGCGCGCAAGCTCTACGGGCGGCCCGCGGAGATCGCGCGGCTCGTCCGGGAGAAGGTGTTCGAGCAGCAGGGGGTGACCTGCTCGGTCGGGGTCGCGCCGACCAAGTTCGTGGCGAAGCTGGCGTCCACGCGGTGCAAGCCGAACGGGCTCCTGGTCGTCCCGGCGGATGGCGTGGAGGAGTTCCTGCACGCGCTGCCCGTCGCGGCGCTGTGGGGCGTGGGGGAGCGTACCGAGCAGCATCTGGCCCGGCTCGGTCTGCGGACGGTCGGGCAGCTGGCCCGGGTGCCGCTCGCGACGCTCCAGCGGGAGCTGGGCAACGCGCTCGGCGGCCACCTGCACGAGCTGGCGTGGGGACGCGATCCGCGTCCGGTCGTCCCGGAGAGCGTGGACAAGAGCATCGGCGCGGAGGAGACCTTCGACACCGACCTGGACGACCCGGACGAGATCCGCCGCGAGCTGCTGCGGCTCTCCGAGAAGGTCGGGGCGCGGCTCCGGGCGGGCGGTCACGCGGGGCGGACGGTGAGCGTCAAGCTGCGCGACGGAGACTTCAAAACGATCACCCGCGCCCGGACCCTGCGCGAGCCCACCGATCTAGCGAGAGTGATCTATGTCACAGCCTGCGAGCTGTATGAGGCGTCCGGCTGGGAGCGGGTACGACTCCGGCTGGTGGGCGTGCGTGTGGAGAACCTCACGTCCGCCGACGACGCTCCGCGGCAGCTCGCGCTGGACGAACCGGAGACCGGCTGGCGCGAGGCGGAGCGCGTGATCGACCAGGTGGCGCACCGGTTCGGGCGTGGCGCGGTCCGTCCGGCCGCGCTGGTCCGGCGGGGCGAGGGCCGGCCCGCCGCCCGGGACGGACGGGAGAGCGGTGACGGGAGGGGATGAGGCGGATGCGGAGATGAACGGTGAAGGGTCCGCGGTGGGCCGTTCGCTTTCGTTGACCTGTCCGGGCTCGTATTCTGGGCATATCACCGTTGAGGTTCTCGTCCTGCATCGGATAGCCCGTCGCGGGGCAGTCGTTGGGAGGCGCCGTGCCGCTCTCTGATCACGAGCAGCGCATGCTCGACCAGATCGAGCAGGCGTTGTACGCCGAGGATCCGAAGTTCGCCCATGCGGTGCGCTCCACGAGTCCTCAGGTGCACTACAAGCGCCAAATGATCAAGGCCGCGCTGGGCTTCGCCGTCGGCGTGTGCGCCCTGATGGCCGGACTGGTGGCCAACGCGGGAGCGGTCACCATCGCGGTCAGCGTGGCCGGGTTCCTGCTCATGGTCGCCTGCTGCGTCTGGGCGCTCACCAGCTGGAAGCGCATGACCGGCGTCGCCGAACCGGCCCGCGGCAGGCGCCGCACCGTCGGTGGACGCCCCGCCCGCGCCGGTTTCATGGAGCGCATGGAAGAGCGCTGGCGCCGCCGCACCGAAGAACGCTGACAACGCCACCGAGCCCGCCCGCGCGTCCCCCCACCCGCGCGAGGCGGGCCGACCGCTGTCCGCCTCCGGTCACCTCGTCCCGCCGCAACCGGCCCAGCCGTCCCTACACGCCCGGAGCCGACGCCGCCCCCTGCCCCTGACCCGCCTCCGGACACCTCGTCCCGCCGCAACCGGCCCAGCCGTCCCTACACGCCCGGAGCCGACGCCGCCCCCTGCCCCTGACCCGCCTCACCCGCGCCGACCCCCGTCGCGCCCCCTGCCCAGCCCGTCGTGCCCCGTCGTGCCCCGCCGCTGCCCGCGCCGCCGCCGTGCTGGGGCCGCCTCGCGGCCTGGCTCCGCTCCACGCGGGGCGAAGCCCCGTCCTGCGCTTGAATCGCGGCTGTATCAGCCGAGTCGCATCCTGTCGCTGCGTCCGTTCCGCGCGTGATGAACCGGGGCCCCGTGCGAGTCAGTCGACACGAGGCCGCCGCGCCCTCGCTCGCGTCATGAGGCGAGCCATGCCCTGGCCCGCGCCCGTTCAGCGCGCGACCGGCTGCGGTTCGCGCCGGGTCTGCCCGTCCGGCATCAGGCGAGCCGGGCGCTGCGTCCGTGCTCCCTCCGCGCCCGTCCAACTGCGTCCTGCTGTGGGGCCGGCGCGGGTCAGTGGGGTTTGGTGGGGAGGAGGGCGCGGAGGCGGGCGAGGACGCGGGACAGGGCGTGTTCGGCTCGGCCGGTCGCGCGGGCGGTGCGTTCGCCGGCGGCGCGGGCGGCGTCGCGGGCTTCGGCGACGGTGGAGGCGGGCAGGAGGCGGGCGCGCCAGCGGGTGGTCGTCGTGGCGGACGAGGCGAAGGCGGAACGCATCGTCCGGACGTCGGCGCGCAGGACGTCGGCGGACGGCGGGGTGCGGTCGGACGGGGCGTAGCGGGCGAGTTCCTCGGCGCGGGCGATGCGGCGCAGGGCGCCCGCGGCGGTGTCGTCCAGGGCGAGGAGGTCGTCCAGGCGGCGGGCCGTGGCGCGCGGCGTCTCGCTGGACGGCCAGGAGACGCCGTGGTCGATCGCGTCCGCGCGGAGTTCGCGCCACGCCGCGTGCGCCGCGTCGGACTGGCCCTTCGGCCGGGGGCGCGGGCCGCGCGGTCCGCCCGGACGGGACGTCTCGGGGCCCGGCGGCGGTTCGAGGGCCGTGGACCAGCGGCGGCGCCGGGTCAGGATCCGGACGGCCGGGGCGGCGGCCAGCAGCAGGAGCACCAGGACGCCGCCCGCGATCCACGGCGCGTAGCCCGGCCCCCCGTGGTGCTTCTTGGCGCTCGGGGTCGGCGTGCCGCCGACGCCCGGCAGGTCGTTACGGTGGCGCGGCCCGGACGTCGTGCGGGCGTTCGGGCCCGCCGAGGAGGACGACTGCGGCAGCGGCGAGGACGCGCCGTTCCCGTTGGATCCGGGGCCGCCGGGCGGCACCGAGTAGCCCGGCTCGTTCGCCGTGCCCTGGCCCGGGTCGCCGGTCGGGGTCGGCTCGAACCGGACCCAGCCGGCGCCGTCGAAGTACAGCTCGGGCCAGGCGTGCGCGTCGCGTCCGCGCACCTCCCACTCGCCCGGACGGATCTCGCGTCCCGGCGTGTACCCGACCGAGACGCGCGCCGGGATGCCGAGCTCGCGGGCCATGACCGCCATCGCGGCGGCGAACTGCTCGCAGTAGCCGCGCTTGCGGTCGGTGAGGAAGTGCAGGAGGTCCGAGCCGTGCTCGGGCGTGCCGACGCTGAGGTCGTAGCGGAAGCCGCCGGTGTCGGTGAACCAGGTCTGGAGCTTCACGGCCGACTCGTAGGCGTTGCGCGAGCCCTTGGTCACCTCGACGGCGAGGTCGTGCACCTTCCGCGGGACGGTCTTGGGCACGCTGGCGAACTCCGTCAGCTGGTCGTCGGTGTAGGAGCCGCCCGCCGCCAGGTCGGACGCCGTCGGCAGCACGCGGCGGCTGGTGACGTCGACGGTCCTGCCGCCCGCGCCGTCCCGCAGCGAGTAGACCATCAGGGACGGCGCGTGGACCCGCCAGTCGCCCTTGATCCGCACCTGCACGGGCGCGTAGGGGAGCGGCAGGAACTGGAGGTCGCGCAGGTCCTTGCTGAACCTGATCCGGGTGTTGACGGTGCGGGTCGCCACCACGGTGAGGCCGGGCGGGGCGGGCAGCGGCGCGTCGGTCAGCCGGTCCTTGGCGGTGCTGGGGACGCTGTAGGTCCACCGGTCGCCGTCGAACTTGTCGAGCGCGTACAACCGCAGGTAGTCGGGACGGTCGGTGTCGTCGGAGCGGTACGTCAGCACGACGCCGTCGTCGGGGTTGGTGAGCTGCTTGGAGAGGCTGACCATGGGGTCGGGCGTGGTGACGGTCCGGGTGCCCTCCCCGGTCCCGCCGGAGCCCTTGCCGCCGAACACGCCGCGCGGATGGATGCCCGGAACCGCCATCGGCAGCAGGACGGCGACGGCGACGGCGGCGAGGCCGATGCGGCGTCCGCTGCTGGCGAGCGCCGTGACGTCCGGACGCTCCCGTTCGGCGGGCGTCTCCTCGTGCCAGCGGGGCGAGAAGACCATCCGTCCCCAGCCGCCGACGCTCTCCCGCGCGTCCGTCATGAGCAGGGCGAGGTAGCCGGCCGCGCCGAGCCCGAACGCGATCCAGTTCACGCCGTGCTCGCGGATCGCGGCGGGGACGCTGTACATGGCCAGCAGCGGCAGCCCGGCGGGCGCGGCACGGCGCAGCCGGACGGCGAGCAGGTCCACGATCGTCGCGACCGCGCCGACGCCGATCGTGACGAGCAGGTGGAGGCCGCGGCCGTCCGGGACGGGCGCCGCGTACTTGTTCGCCGCGGACCAGCCGTCCTGGACGAGCTGCCCCAGCGCGCGCAGGGACGACGGCGTCGGCAGGAAGCCCAGCAGCGCCGTGCCGGGCGCGAACACCAGCGTGCAGTAGAGCAGCAGCGCGAGCGCCGGGCCGAGCGGGTCGAACACCGCCGGGACGCGCAGCCGCCGGACCGCGACCGCGCCGACGGCCGCCGCGACCACCGCGCCGAGCGCGTGGAAGAACCACTGCCCGCCCATGAACAGCGGGTACAGCCCGACCGACCCGGCCAGCGTGGCCAGCGCGGCCATGACCGTCATGCGAATCCTCATGCCGCGCCTCCGCCGCCGTTCCCGTCCAGGTGGCCGAAGCCGGAGTCGGACGGCTCGGACGCGACGGCCCACGCCGCCGCCAGCTCCGCGGCCGTCCGGACGATGACCACGCGCCACCCCGCAGCCCGCAGCACCCGCGCCGCCCCCACCCCGGGCACCGCCGCCGCCCCGCCGCCTCCCGGCACCGCCGCGCCTCCGCCGGCCCCAGCGCCGCCGCCGGGCGTCGCCGTCCCGGCGGAGCCGACGGTCGCGTGGTCGCCGGAGCGTCGTGGCGAGGGGACGTGCGCCGTGGACGAGGCGGACGACGCCTCCGGGTCCACGAGCACCGCGACGCACGCCGTGGTGCCCCGCCGGACGGACGCGACCGCGCGCGCCTCGTCCGGGGTGAGCAGGCCGAACACCGCGACGACGAGGCCGTCGCCGTCCCGTCCGGAACCGCCGAGCAGGGCGGCGAGGCCCGCGTCCAGGACGCTGCCGTCGCCGGGCCGCGCGACCGCCAGGGCGTCCAGCAGCAGGCCCTCGAACTCGCCCGCGTAGTCGGCGGACGGCGCGAGCCTCTCCCCGGCGTCGGTGACCAGCCGAAGCGCCATGCCCATCCGGCCGAGGTGGACCCCGATCGACGCGACCGACGACACCGCCTGCTCGAACGTCGCGCCGGGACCCTCGCCCCGGTGCGCCAGCCGCCGGGTGTCCAGGAACAGCGCGCCGCGGCTCTGCCAGTGCTGCTCCTCGCGCCGCACCATCAGCTCGCCGCGCCGCGCGGTGGACCGCCAGTGGACGCGCCGCAGATCGTCGCCGTGCCGGTACTCGCGGGGCGCGATGTCGTCCTCGCCGGCGGTCGAGACCGTCCGGGCGAGGCTGTCGCCGCCCCCGGCCCACGCCCCGGCGAGCCGCCCCGACGGCAGCGGCACGATCGCCGGGGTCACGGTCAGGGTGTCGGTGAGGCTGAACGAGCGGACCAGCTCGACCATCCCGAACGGGTCGGCGAGCCGGACGGTCAGCGGCCCGACCCGGAAGCGTCCGCGCACGTCCGACCGGATGCGGTAGCTCAGCTCCCGCGTCCCGCGCGGCTCGATCCGGTCGATGACGAACCGGGGCCGCCCGCCGAGCGCGAAGGGCACCCTGTCCTCGATCATCAGCAGCCCGCTCGGCAGCCGGGACACGTTCTCCAGCCGCAGCTCCGCGCGCGACTCGTGCCCCACCGGCAGCCTGGGCGGGTCGAGGCGGCGCGCGCACGCCAGCCGGTACCGGGTCCGCGAGACGACCCACGTGCAGATCAGCGGGAGCGCCAGCACGAGCACCCCGGCGCGCAGCAGGTCCCGCTCGCCGAGCACGAACGCGCAGACGATCGCGGTCGCGCCGGCCGCCACGAACGACCGGCCCCGCGTCGTCAGCCCCGCCAGGGCCCGTCGCACCGCGTCACCCCCGAGGGGACGGGACGGGCAGCCGGTGCACCAGCTCGGTCAGCACGTGCTCGGGCCGCCGCCGCTCGACCTGCGCCTCGGCGGTCGGCAGGAGCCGGTGCGCCAGCACCGGGACGGCCAGCTCCTGGATGTCGTCGGGCAGGACGTAGTCGCGGTCGTCCAGCGCCGCGTACGCGCGCGCCGCGCGCACGAGGTGGAGCGTCGCGCGCGGCGACGCGCCGAGCCGCAGCTCCGGATGGTTGCGGGTCGCGGTCACCAGATCGATCGCGTACTGCCGGACGGACTCGGCGACGTGCTGCCGCCGGACGACCTCGATCAGGTCCCGCACGTCGGACGCGTGCGCGACCGGCTCCAGGTCGTCCAGGGGGTTCGCCTCGCCGTGCGCGTCGAGCATCTCCAGCTCGGCGGACGGGTCGGGGTACCCCATCGAGATCCGCGCGGTGAACCGGTCGCGCTGGGCCTCGGGGAGGGGGTAGGTGCCCTCCATCTCCACCGGGTTCTGGGTGGCGATCACCATGAACGGCCGCTCCAGCGGGTACGTCGTGCCGTCCACCGTGACCTGGCGCTCCTCCATGCACTCCAGCAGCGCCGACTGCGTCTTGGGGGAGGCGCGGTTGATCTCGTCGCCGACGACGATGTTCGCGAACACCGGTCCCGGCTTGAACTCGAACTCGCGCAGCTCCTGGTTGTACGCGCTGACCCCGGTGATGTCGCTGGGCAGCAGGTCGGGCGTGAACTGGACGCGCCGCACCGAGCAGTCGACCGACCGGGCCAGCGCCTTGGCGAGCATCGTCTTGCCGACGCCGGGCACGTCCTCGATCAGCAGGTGGCCCTCGGCCAGCAGGACGGTCAGCGCGAGCCGCACCGCCCGGGGCTTGCCCTCGACCACCGTCTCCACGGCGTCCCGGATGCGCCCGCTGACCCGGGCCAGGTCGTCCAGCCCGCCGGAGAACCCGCCCCGGGAACCGCCCGCGGGACGGGGCACCGACGCCGCGCGTCCGGCCCCGGTCGAACGATCCCCGTGCATCCCTACTGACACCAACAACCCTCCTCAGCCGTCCCGCCGCCCCGACGGCGCCGCGGTGCGCCCCCCGCCAGCGGACCGCGCGGCCCGTCCGCCTCCGGACGCGCCGAGCCGCCGCCGCTCCACCGGCCGCGCCCCTCGGCGGGAGCCGCCGCCGGTGTCCGGCACCGGCGGGCCGCCGGTGCTCCACCGACGGCGCCGGTGCTCCACCGACAGCGCCGGTGCTCCACCGACAGTACGTCTCCCGGCCGACGGCCGCGATGGTCATGGGGAACGGGAGCCCATTGTGCTCCACCCGAGCGGGCGCCACAGCCCGCCGGACGTTCCACTTTCCCCCATCCGGCGGGCCTCCGGTGCCCGCGGGACGCCGGCGCGGCACGGCCGGGAGGGCTCCGGGCTGCGTCAGGACGCGCTGTCAAGTCCCCCCGGACGAGTGGCCGCCCGCCCCGCCCCACCGCGCCCCCCTCCCCGCACCACCCCGCCTGACCTGCGGAATCGTTCGCGAAATCTGCGCGCGGCCGGTGTTTTCGTAGTTGACGGTGGGGAAGAGTGGAGTAGAGTGGGGCGCCGTGGGGAGCAGTAGCGCCCCATGCGGCGCGGGAGGTGGGGCCGGTGTTCCTCGGCACCCACACGCCGCGCCTCGACGACAAGGGACGACTGTTCCTGCCGGCGAAGTACCGCGAGGAGCTGTCGGGGGGATTGGTGATCACGAAGGGCCAGGAACGCTGCCTGTACGTCTTCCCCATGGCGGAGTTCCAGCGCATCACCGAGGCGCTTCGTGCCGCGCCGGTCACCGAGCGCTCCGTGCGGGCCTACAGCCGGGTCTTCTTCGCGAGCGCCTCCGACGAGGTCCCCGACAAGCAGGGCCGGATCACGATCCCGCCCCCGCTGCGGAAGTACGCCGGGCTCACCCGCGACTGCACCGTCATCGGCGCGAACTCGCGCCTGGAGATCTGGGACAGCGGCGCCTGGGAGTCCTACCTCGAGCAGGAGGAGCAGGCGTTCGCCGACATCTCCGAGGAGGTGTTGCCCGGGATTCTCTGACGATCTGCTGAGCGTCGGTCGCGACGACCGGCACTGGCCCGCGTTCGGCCAGGTCTCCAGCCGCTCTCCAGGCCCTCTGGCGCAGCTTCCCCGGCGCCAGAAGGCGACCCCCCGCGGTGACGCGGTGATCTTCCTCAAGGGCAGCGGATGGGGACCTGGCCGGGCGAGGCCGCCGGGGTGCCCGCCAGGGGGTTTCACAGGGCACCGGCGCCGACGCGAACCGGCCGCACGGCCCGTGGGCGGGCCGGGCGGACGATGCCACGGACTCCGCGAGCGAGGTGGCACTGACATGGGGGGTTGAGCATGGACGTGGGCGACCACGCGGCGCAGGCCGGTCACATTCCGGTACTGCTCGACCGCGTTCTCGAGATCCTGGCGCCCGCCGTCCGCGCGGCCGCCGACGCCGGGCGCACGCCCGTCTACCTGGACGGGACGCTCGGCATGGGCGGGCACGCCGAGGCCATGCTCGCCGCCCACCCGACGCTCCGCCTGATCGGCCTCGACCGGGACACCTACGCGCTGGAGCGCTCCGCCGCCAGGCTGGAGCGCTTCGGCGACCGGGTCTCGCTCGAACACGCCGTCTACGACGACATCCCCGCGGTGCTCGACCGGCTCGGCGTCCCGGTGGTGGACGCGTTCCTGTTCGACCTCGGCGTCTCCTCCCCGCAACTGGACGAGGCCGACCGCGGCTTCGCCTACTCCTACGACGCGCCCCTCGACATGCGGATGGACCGCACCCAGGACCTCACCGCCGCCGAGGTCGTCAACACCTACCCGCCCGGCGAGCTCACGCGCATCCTGCGCGAGTACGGCGAGGAGCGGTTCGCCCAGCGCATCGCGTCCGCCATCGTCCGGGAACGGGCCAAGCAGCCGCTCGACTCGACCGCGCGGCTCACCGAACTCGTCCGCGCCGCGATCCCGGCCGCGACCCGCCGCACCGGCGGCAACCCGGCCAAGCGCACCTTCCAGGCGCTCCGCATCGAGGTGAACGGCGAGCTGGAGATCTGGCGGCGGGCCCTGCCCGCGGCGCTGGACGCCGTCCCGGTCGGCGGCCGGGTCGCCGTGCTCAGCTACCAGTCGCTGGAGGACCGCATCACCAAGCAGGTCCTCGCCGCGGCCGCCGCCGACCACACCCCGCCGGACCTGCCCGTCCCGCTGCCCGAGCACCAGCCGCGCTTCCGGCTGCTGACCCGGGGCGCCGAGGTGGCGTCCGCGTCCGAGACCGAGACCAACCCACGGGCCGGGTCGGTGCGGCTGCGCGCCGCCGAGCGGGTCCGGGAGGCCACATGAGCACACGGACCCGCCACCCGCACCCCGCGCCCCCGCCCCACCCCGCGCTCCGGCCCGCGACCCCGCCCGCGTCCGGGACCTCGTCCGCGCCCGCGGCCCCCTCCGCATCCGCGACCTCGCCCGCGTCGGCGACCCCGCCCGTGTCCGCGACCCCGCCCGCGTCCGCGGCGAGGCAGGGCCGCGAGCGCCGACCCCGGCCCGACCAACCCACCACGTCCGCCCACCCGCCCCCCCACGTCCTCGGGCCCCTCCGCCCCCGCGACTTCGTTCCCCCGAGCGATCCCCCCGCGGACGCGCAATCCCGTCCGCACGCCATGAGCACGGCCCCGCGCGTCCCGACACCCCCGCGCATCCACGTCGCGAAGGCGCACAAGGGCTCAAGTAAGACGCATCTCGTTGCGCCTCGCAGCGACGCGCGAAAGGCGCTGTTCGCGAAGGTTCGCCGGGACGCCCGAGAG
Source organism: Actinomadura gamaensis (assembly GCF_042652125.1). Classification (NCBI taxonomy): domain Bacteria; kingdom Bacillati; phylum Actinomycetota; class Actinomycetes; order Streptosporangiales; family Thermomonosporaceae; genus Actinomadura; species Actinomadura gamaensis. The sequence continues at coordinate 194,266 of NZ_JBHSIT010000003.1, forward strand.
GTGACGCCCGCGCAGCGGGCCAAGGCCGCGCGAGACGGGAGAGCCTCCGCCTGCGAGGCCGACGCGTCCGAGGCGGCGTTCGCCCAGCGGGCCGGCGGCGCGCGGGCCGCGGGAACTTCCCCGCCCTTCGGCAATGCCGATACGCGGCAGGTGGCGGGCGCGCGGGTGCTTGGGGGCGCGGCGCGGGACGGTGACTTTGAGGGGCGCGGGGAGAGGGCTTCCGAGCGCGGGGAGGGACGCTGACGTGCGCGAGACACCAGGTGGGGTGAAGACCTCCGCCCGCGGCCGCGAGGCCGAGAGGCGCGGGGCGAAGGCCGCCAGGCGCGGCAAGGGCGCCGCCGCGCGAGGCGCGGCACCTTCCGCCCCCGGACGTACCCCGGACGCGCCCGAAGCCCCTCCCACGGACGAAAGCACACCCACACGCGAACGCACACCCACGCGCGGAAGCACACCCACGCGCGAAAGCACACCCACGCGCGAAAGCACATCCGCGCGCGAGAGTGCGTCCGTACGTGAACGCACATCCACGCGCGAACGCACATCCACGCGCGAGAGTACGTCCGCACGTAAACGCACATCCACGCGCGGAAGCACATCCGCACGTGAGAGTGCGTCCGCACGTAAACGCACATCCGCGCGTGAGAGTGCGTCCGCTCGTGAACGCATATCCGCGCGTGAGAGTGCGTCTGCGCGTGAGAGTGCGGCCTCGCGTGAGGACGCGCGTGGGCGCGAGGGCGCAGCCGCGCGTGGGCGTGCATCCGTGAGCGAGGCGTCTCCGGGTGGGCGCGGTACCGCGCGCGAGGAGGCGTCTGCGGGTGGGCGTGTGTCTGGGCGGAGGCGTGCGTCTGCGGGCGAAACGCCGAGGCGTGGACGCGCGTCCACGCGGGACAACGGGCCTGCGCGCGAGGGCGCGGGCGGGCGGGGCCGCGTGGCTGGGGGCGAGGCGGGCTCCGCTCGGGGGCGCGTGGCTACGCGGGATGAGGACGTTGCGCGTGGTCGGGTGGCCACGCGCAGGAAGGCCGCGGTCGGCGGCCGGGCCGGGAAGTCTCGGGACGTCGCGCAGGGCGCGGCTCGGCGGGCCGGACGGGTGGTGCGGCAGTCCGCGCCGCCGCGCGCGCCGTTCGTGCTGCTGATCGTGGGTTTGCTGGGTGGCGCGCTCGCCAGCCTGCTGCTGCTCAACACCGTGCTCGCCGAGGACGCGTTCACGCTGTCCCGGCTGCAGCAGAACAACAAGCTGCTCGACCAGCAGCGGCAGCAGATGCAGGGCGACATCGCCCGCGAGGAGTCGCCGGCGTCGCTGGACGAGAAGGCCCGGGAGCTCGGCATGAAGCCGCCGACGCAGCCCGCGTGGATCTCGCCGGACGGCACGGTCACCGGGACCCGCGGCTTCCGTCCGGTGCCGAACGCCGCCGCCGCCACGGCTGGAGCGGTGGGCGTGCTCGGCGTGCCGGGCGCGATCATTCCGGGTGAGGGCGTGCCGAGCGCGTCCGGCACGGGCGCCGGCGGTCGGGGGACGCCGTGAGGACGGCTCGGGAGGCACGGTGAGCAGGCGTCCGGCCGGTCCGCCGTCCGGGCGCGGGCGGGGACCCCAGGGACGGGGACCGCGCGGCTCGGCCGGGCGGGACGAGAAGAACGGTCCGGGCGGGGCGCGCGCGTCGGGACGCGGTTCGGGCACTCCGCCCACCGGCAGCACACCACCCCGGTCGCCGGGCGGCTCACCCGCCCGGCGATCGTCCCGTAACGGGATGATCCCCCCGCCGCGTCCGAAGAAGGGCGCCGACCCCGCCGACTCCCGCGCCGACGCCCGGGACGCCCAGGGGCGCGACCACTCCGAAGGACGCGCCGAAGCGCCCGGACGCGGAAACGGCCACGGCGGCGGTGACGTCCAGCGGCGCGGAAAGGGCCGAGGACACGGCGACGCCACAGAGCGCGGTGGCTCCCAGCGCCGCGGCGACTCCGCAGGACGCGGCGATTCCACGGCCCGCGGCAGCTCAGCCGGACGCGGCGACTCCGCGGGACGCGGCAGCTCCGAAGGACGCGGCGATTCCACCGGGCGCCTCGGCTTCATGGGGCGCGGTGGGGCTGAGGGGCGTGGGGGTTTTGCGGGCGGCGACACGCCCGGGCGTCGCGATGCGCGAAGGCGTGGTGACGTGCAGGGGCGGAGCGATGCGCGCGAGAGGCGTGAGGACGCCGCGAACAGGCGTGGAGACGCGTCTGGCCGGGGTGCCGCGCGGGGGCGTGGTGACGGGGCTGGACGAGGTGACACGCGAGGGCGTGGGGACGCGGCTCGCCGGAGTGACGCGCGCGCGGGGGCGCAGGGGCGTCGGGCGGAAGGTGGTCGGGGCCGGAGCCAGGTAGGCGGCCGGACGCGGCCGGCGGACGGGGGACGAGGCAGTACCCGGCCGGCAGGCGCGCGGCGGCCCCGTCCCGGCGGGCGGGGCGGGCCGCCCCGGAGGCCGCCCCGGCGGCGGATCCGGGTGCCGTTCCGGCGGCGCGATCCGATGAAGCGGCTGAACGCGGGCCTGCTCGCCGTGGCGTTCGTGCTGTCGCTGTTCGCCGGACGGCTCGTCCAGCTCCAGACGATCGAGTCGGGGCACTACACGGCGCGGGCGCTGGAGCAGCGGCTGCGCAAGATCGACCTGCCCGCCGTGCGCGGGGACATCACCGACGCGCAGGGCAACCCGCTCGCGATGACGGTGGAGGCGCGGCTCGTCTACGCCGACCCCGGGGTGATCAAGCCGGCGAAGCGGCAGCAGATCGTCAACGCGCTCGCGCCGATGCTCGGCCTCGATCCCGGCACGCTCATGAAGCAGCTGTCCAAGCCGGGCAGCAGGTACGAGGTGCTCGCGCACGGCGTCCGCCCGGACCAGGCGCGGCTCGTGCTGGGGATGAAGTTCCTCGGCATCGGCACCTACCCCGAGTACCGGCGCGAGTACCCGAACGACTCGCTCGGCGCGGGGGTGATCGGGTTCGTGAACGCCGAGGGACGCGGCGGGGCGGGCCTGGAGTACGCGCTGAACAAGCAGCTCGCCGGACGGGCCGGCTGGCAGCGCATCGAGATCAGCCCGGACGGCCAGCACATCCCGATGGGCGAGGACCAGAAGCGCCCGCCGGTGCCGGGCAAGGGCGTCCGGCTGACGCTGATGCGGGACGTCCAGTACAAGGCGCAGCAGGCGATCGAGGCGCAGGTGAAGGCGACCGGCGCGCGCAGCGGCAGCGTGATCGTGATGGATCCGCGCAACGGGCAGCTGCTCGCGATGGCGTCCGCGCCCGGGTACGACCCGAACGAGTACGGCAAGTCGGACCACCGGCTGTGGGGGAGTCCGCTCGTCCAGCAGGCGTACGAGCCGGGCAGCACCGGCAAGGTCGTCACGGCGGCGGCGGTGCTGGAGCGCGGCGGGATCACGCCCGAGACGGTGTTCAAGGTGCCCTACAGCGTGCGCCGGTACGACCGGACGTTCCACGACTCCGAGCAGCACGGGACCGAGCGGCTGACGTTCGCGGGGGTGCTGGCCAAGTCCAGCAACGTCGGGACGATCCTGGCCAGCGAGCACATCGACCAGGACACGCTGTACGGGTTCCTGCGCGACTTCGGGTTCGGGCAGAAGACGAACATCGGCCTGCCCGCCGAGACGGCCGGGCAGCTCAGGCCGCCGAAGCAGTGGTCGGGCACCGACCGGTACCCGCTGGCGTTCGGCCAGTCGCTGTCGGTCAACGCGCTGCAGATGGCGAGCGTGTACTCGACGATCGCCAACGGCGGGGTGCGGGTCGCGCCGAACCTGATCGCGGGGACCACCGGCGAGGACGGCTCGTTCACCCCGGCCGCCGCGCCCGCGCAGAAGCGCGTGATCAGCGCGCGGACCGCGCAGGAGATCCGGGACATGCTGGAGGGCGTCACCACCAAGGACGGCACCGCGCCGAAGGCGCAGATCCCCGGCTACCGGGTGGCGGGCAAGACCGGCACCGCGCAGATCATCAACCCGAGCACCGGCACCTACGAGGACGGCGGCTACACCGCGTCGTTCGCCGGGTTCGCCCCGGCGGAGGCGCCGCAGCTCGTGGTGCAGGTCGTGTTGCAGCATCCGACCCGGGGCAGCTACTTCGGCGGCGACGTCGCGGCCCCGGTGTTCCGGGACGTGATGGGCTTCGCGCTCCAGACGCGGAAGATCCCGCCGAGCGGGAGCAAGGCCCCGTCCGTCAAGATCTACGCCGACGACTGAGCGCAGCCGGTACCCTAACCCGCCGTGAACTCCGCACCGTTGACCCCGCACATCCGCCAGGACCCGGCTCCGGCCCGCACCGAAAGACACGCCATGCGCCCGACCTCCAACCCGGCCCGTCCGCTGACGGGCCTCGCGTCGACGCTGGGGCTCCCGGCCGCGGACGAGTGGTCCGGGGTGACCGTCTCGGGGATCACGCACGACTCGCGGGCGGTGCTCCCCGGGGACGTGTACGCGGCGCTGCCGGGCGCGCGCGTGCACGGCGCCCGGTTCGCCGTCCAGGCGGCCGAGAAGGGCGCCACGGCGATCCTGACGGATCCGGCCGGGCGGGAGCAGGCCGCGGAGGCCGGGCTGCCCGTCCTGGTGGTGGACGACCCGCGCGCCGTGCTCGGCCGGGCCGCCTCGTGGGTGTACGGCGACCCGGTCCGCGACCTGACGCTGATCGGCGTGACCGGCACCAGCGGCAAGACCACCACGACGTTCCTGCTGGACGCGGGCCTGCGCGCGGCCGGGTACACGACCGGCCTGGTCGGCGGCGTGGAGATCCGGATCGGGGACGACACCGTCCCCGGCGAGCTGACCACGCCCGAGTCGACCGACCTGCACGCGCTGTTCGCGATGATGCGCGAGCGCGGGGTGGGCGCGGCGGCGATGGAGGTGTCCAGCCACGCGCTGGAGCAGCACCGGGTCGGCGGCGCCCGCTACGACGTCTCGATCTTCAACAACCTGTCCCAGGACCACCTGGACTACCACCCGACCATGCGGGACTACTTCCTCGCCAAGGCGAGGCTGTTCACGCCCGGCTACAGCCGGGTCGGCGTGGTGAACCTGGACGACGAGTACGGCCGCGAGCTGCTCGGCATCGCGACCGTCCCGACCACGACGTTCTCCGCGACCGGCGACCCGGCGGCCGACTGGCGCGCGGTGGACGTGCGGATCGGCGCGGACGGCAGCGTGTTCCGCGTGCTCGGCCCGGGCGGGATCGAGGCCGACGCGGCCGTCCAGCTCCCCGGCCCGTTCAACGTGGCGAACGCGCTCGGCGCGATCGTGGCGCTCGTGGAGGCCGGGATCACGCTGCCGGTGGCGGTGCGCGGCGTCGGGTCGCTGACCGGCGTCCCCGGCCGCCTGGAGCGCGTGGACGAGGGCCAGGAGTACGTCGCGCTGGTGGACTACTCGCACAAGCCCGGCGCGGTCGAGGCCGTCCTGACCTCGCTGCGGAAGGTCACCGAGGGCCGGCTGACGATCGTGCTCGGCTGCGGCGGCGATCGGGACCGCGGCAAGCGGCCGCTCATGGGCGAGGCCGCCGCGCGGCTGGCCGACATGGCGTATTTCACCAACGACAACCCGAGGTCGGAGGATCCCCTGGCGATCCTCGCCGCTATGGTCGAGGGCGGGCTCAAGGTCCCGCAGTCCGAGCGCGCGCACATCGTGGTCGAGCCCGACCGCGCGGCCGCCATCGCGCTGGCGATCGGCCGGGCCCGGCGCGGCGACGTGGTCGTCGTCGCGGGCAAGGGCCACGAGCAGGGCCAGTACGTGGCCGGTGAGGTACATCCGTTCGACGACCGGCGGGTCGTCCGCGCGGCGATCCGGGCCCAGCGGGACCGCGCGCGCGATCGCGACCGGACCGCGGACCCGGGCGAGGCGTCCGGGCGAACCCCGGCGGCCTCCGGGGCGTCGAACGGGCAGGACGTGAGAGGGGACGGGACGCAGGCGTGATCCCACTTCCGCTGTCGACGGTCGCCGAGCTGACCCGCGGCGTCGTGACCGGCCTTCCGCCGGACGGCCCCGAGCCGGTGGTGCGGGGGCCCGTTGTGATCGACTCCCGGGAGGCCGGGCCGGGCGCGCTGTTCGCGGCGCTGCCGGGCGAGCGCGCCGACGGGCACGACTTCGCCCCGGCGGCGTTCGCCGGAGGCGCGAGCGCGGTCCTAGCGGCCCGTCCGGTGGACGGGCCCGCCGTGGTGGTGCCGGACGTGCGGGAGGCCCTCGGCCTGCTCGCGCGCGGCCTGCTGGAGCGGCTCCCGGACGTCGCCGTGACCGGGATCACCGGTTCGGCGGGCAAGACGTCCACCAAGGACCTGATCGCCCAGGTGGTCGAGCGGTGCGGGCCGACGATCGCGCCGGTCGGGTCGTTCAACAACGAGATCGGGCTGCCGCTGACCGTGCTGCGCGCGGACGGCGCGACCCGGAACCTGGTGCTGGAGATGGGCGCCCGCGGCATCGGCCACATCGCCTACCTGTGCGGCATCGCGCGGCCGTCGATCGGCGTGGTGCTGAACGTCGGGTCCGCGCACCTCGGCGAGTTCGGCAGCCGCGAGGCGGTCGCGCAGGCGAAGGGCGAGATGGTCGAGGCGCTGGACGCGTCCGGCACGGCCGTCCTGAACGCCGACGACCCGATCGTCGCGGCGATGGCGAGCCGCACCGTGGCGCGGGTCGTCACGTTCGGCCGGAGCGCGGACGCGACCGTCCGGGCCGTGGACGAGTCGCTCGACGACGCCGGGCGCGGCCGGTTCACCCTGGTCACGCCCGAGGGCTCGGCGCCGGTGGCGCTGCGCCTGATGGGCGCGCACATGGTCCCGAACGCGCTCGCCGCCGCCGCCGTGGCGCGCGCCGCGGGCATGCCCGTCGCGGACATCGCCGAGGCGCTCTCGGCGGCCGGGCCGCGCAGCCGGTGGCGGATGGAGATCACCGAGCGCCCGGACGGCGTGACGGTGATCAACGACGCGTACAACGCCAACCCCGAGTCGACCCGCGCCGCGGTGGACGTGCTCGCGCACGTCGCCCGGGGCCGCCGGGCGTTCGCGGTGCTGGGCGAGATGGCCGAGCTCGGTGACGCCTCGGTCGCGGAACACGCCAAGATCGGGCAGCATGTCGCGCGGAGCGGCGTCGCCGGCCTCGTGGTCGTGGGCGGCGCCGCCGCGCCGGTGGCCGAAGGGGCCGCGCAGGTGGCGGCATGGACGGGAGAGTTGGTACAGGTGGATGACGTCGGCGCGGCGGTGACCGCGCTCAGCGGGCGGCTCCGGCCGCGGGACGTCGTACTGGTGAAGGGCTCCCGCGTCACGGGCCTGGAGCGGGTCGCCGCGGCGCTGCTGCAGGACGGTCCGGCGAGGTCGCAGGACGGCGCGGCGGGGGGTGCCCGGGCATGACCAACATCATCATCGCCGCCGGGGTGGCCCTGCTGTTCGGCATGGTCGGCACGCCGGTCTGGATCCGGATCGTGAACCGGCTCGGCTACGGCCAGATGATCCGCCAGGAGGGCCCGGAGGCCCACCTGAAGAAGCGCGGCACGCCGACCATGGGCGGCACGGTCTTCGTCCTCGGGTCGCTCGTCGGGTACGGCGCGGCGCACCTGCTGACCGGCACCAGCCCGACCGTCTCGGGCGGCCTCGTGCTGTTCCTGATGACCGGGCTCGGCGCGGTCGGCTTCGTGGACGACTACATCAAGGTCTTCAAGCAGCGCAGCCTCGGCCTGCGCTCCGGCGCCAAGATGATCGGCATCATCCTGGTCGGGGTGGTGTTCGCGGTCGGGTCGCTGAACTTCCCGAACCACCTGGACGTCACGCCCGCCGACGCGCACCTGTCGTTCCTGCGCGACTTCGGGCCGGCGATCGGCGCGATCCCGTTCGTGATCTGGGCGCTGCTGCTGATCGCGGCGACGTCCAACGGCGTGAACCTCACCGACGGGCTGGACGGCCTCGCCGCCGGCCCCTGCGCGATGGTGCTGGCCGCCTACGTGCTGATCGGCAACTGGCAGCTGCGCAACTCCTGCGAGTTCGCGCTCGCGCCGAACTGCTACAACGTGCGCGACCCGCTCGACCTCGCGGTCGTCGCGGCGGCGGTGCTCGGCGGCGTGTTCGGCTTCCTGTGGTGGAACGCCCCGCCGGCGAAGGTCTTCATGGGCGACACCGGCTCGCTCGCCCTCGGCGGCGTCCTGGTGGGCCTGGCGATCCTGACCCGCACCCAGTTCCTGCTCGGCGTGCTGTGCGGCCTGATCGTGATGATCACGCTGTCGGTGATCATCCAGGTCGGCGGGTTCAAGCTGACCAAGAAACGCGTCTTCAAGATGGCCCCGCTCCAGCACCACTTCGAGCTGTCGGGGTGGGCGGAGACCACGATCGTCGTGCGGTTCTGGCTGATGTCGGCGCTGTTCACCGCGATCGGCCTCGGCCTGTTCTACCTGGAATGGATGCCCAAGAAGTGACCGACGCAGCCGGGCAGGAGCGTCCCTCCGCAGAAGGCGGGCCGTCCTCCACGGAAGGTGAGTCGTACGAGGGGCGGCGGGTCGTCGTCGCCGGGCTCGGGGTCTCGGGACGGGCCGCCGCGCGGGTCCTGGCCGAGCGCGGCGCGCACGTGACGATCGTGGACGCCCGCGACGACGACGCGTCCCGCGAGCAGGCCGCCGATCTCGAACGCCGCGGCGTGGCCGTCCGGCTCGGGGACGGCGACACCCTCCCCGCCGGGACGGAGCTGGTCGTCACCTCGCCCGGCTGGAAGCCGGACGTGCCGCTGCTCGCCGCCGCCGCGTCCGCCGGGATCGAGATCTACGGCGAGGTCGAGCTCGCGTGGCGGCTGCGCCCCGCCGGCGCGGCGCCCTGGCTCGCCCTCACCGGCACCAACGGCAAGACCACCTGCGTGCGGATGCTGACGCAGATCCTGGTCGCGGCCGGGCACGACGCGGTCGCGGTCGGGAACGTGGGCACGCCGATCGTCGAGGCGGTGCTGGAGAAGCACGACGTGCTGGCCGTGGAGCTGTCCAGCTACCAGCTGCACTGGTCGTCCACGCTCCGGCCGCTCGCCTCGGCGGTGCTGAACGTCACGCCCGACCACATCGACTGGCACGGCTCGTTCGAGGCGTACGCCGCCGACAAGGGCAAGATCTTCGCGCCGGGGTCGGTGGCGGTCGTGAACGCCGACGACCCGGTCTCGGCCGGCCTCGGCCCGGCGGACGCCAAGGCGTTCACCCTCGGCGTCCCCGCCCCCGGACAGCTCGGCGTCGTCGAGGAGCTGCTCGTCGACCGGGCCTTCGTGGACGACCCGGAGACGTCCGCCGCCGAACTCGCCGAGCTGCGCGACGTGAAGCCGTTCGCGCCGCACAACGTCGCCAACGCCCTCGCGGCGGCGGCCCTGGCCCGCGCCTTCGGCGTGCCGCCCGAGGCCGTCCGGGAGGGCCTGCGGGCGTTCGTGCCCGACCCGCACCGCATCGCGCACGTCGCGACCGTGGACGGCGTCGACTACGTGGACGACTCGAAGGCCACCAACCCGCACGCCGCCGCGTCCTCGCTGGCGGCCTGCCGGTCCGCGGTGTGGATCGCGGGCGGCCTGCTGAAGGGCGCGGACGTCGACGACCTCGTCGCGTCCTGCGCGGACCGGCTCCGCGCGGTCATCCTGATCGGCCGCGACCGGGCCCGGATCGCCGAAGCGCTCGCGCGACACGCGCCGGATGTCCCCGTCGTGGACGTTCCGGACACCGACACTGGGGCGATGGACCGAGTCGTGACGCACGCCGCCGCACTCGCCGAGGACGGCGACACCGTGCTGCTCGCCCCGGCGGGGGCCTCCTTCGACATGTTCACCGGCTACGGGGCGCGCGGCGACGCGTTCGCCGACGCGGTCCGGCGGCTCTTCCCCCAGGCGTCAGCGCAGGCGTCCGCGCGCGCATGAGCGCGGCCCCCGCGGCGGAGCGGGACCAGGCGAAGACCGGCGGCGGGCGCGCCGCGCGGGCCCGTCCGCGCGAGCAGGTCGCCGCCGCCGTCGGGCTGCTGGACCGCCCGCTCACCTCGTATTACCTGGTGCTCGGCTGCTCGGTGATGCTGCTCGCGCTCGGCCTGACCATGGTGCTGTCGGCGTCCAGCGTGAAGCAGCTTCAGGAGACCGGGTCGGCGTACACGCTGGTCCAGAAGCAGGCGATCTGGATGGCGATCGGCCTGCCCGGCATGTGGGCGGCGTCCCGACTGCCGCTGAAGGGGTTCCGGGCGCTGGCGTTCCCGATGCTGCTGCTGTCGGTCGCGGCGCTCGCCCTGGTGCTGGTGCCGGGCCTCGGCCGCGCGGCGGGCGGCGCGACCCGCTGGATCAGCCTCGGACCGATCCAGATCCAGCCGTCCGAGCCCGCCAAGCTCGGCCTGGTGCTGTGGGGCGCGGACCTGCTCGCCCGCAAGGAGAGGCTCGGCCAGCTCACCGAGTGGCGGCCGCTGCTGATGCCGCTGCTGCCCGGCGCGGGCCTGCTGGTGCTGCTGGTCATGCTCGGCAACGACCTCGGCACCACGCTGGTGCTGCTCACGATCTTCCTGGCGCTGCTGTGGGTGGTCGGCGCGCCCGGCCGGCTGTTCGTCGGCATCGCCGGGCTCGTCGGCCTGCTGGTGTCGATCCTGATCCTCGTCGAGCCGTACCGGATGCAGCGGCTCACCGGCTTCCTGGACCAGTCCGGCAACCAGCTCACCTTCAACTACCAGGGCACCCAGGGCCTGCAGGCGCTGGCGTCCGGCGGCCTGTTCGGCGCCGGGCTGGGGGAGGGACGGGCCAAGTGGGACTTCCTCCCGCACGCCGAGACCGACTTCATCTTCGCCATCATCGGCGAGGAGTTCGGGCTGGTCGGGACGCTGGTCGTGCTCGGCCTGTTCGGGCTGCTCGCCTACGCCGGGCTGCGCATCGCCCGCCGCGTCAAGGACCCGTTCACCCGGCTCGCCGCGGCGGGCGCGACCGCCTGGCTGGTCGTCCAGGCCATCGTGAACATCGGCGCGGTGATCGGTGTGCTTCCCATCACAGGCATCCCGCTGCCCCTGGTCTCCTATGGTGGATCGGCGCTCATCCCGACGCTGATCGCGCTCGGGATGCTGCTCGCTTTCGCCAAGCGCGAGCCCGGCGCCCGGCAGGCGCTGGCGGCGCGCGGCCCCGGACCGCTGTCACGGGCCCTAAGCTGGCTGGGAATCGGACCGCGGGGATCCTGACCGGACGGAGCCGGGGGTCGAACCGTCCGCACTGGCGCTCGCACCCGCGGACGAACACGCTGAGGACACGCTGAGGAGTTGTCAACGAGCATGAGGGTTGTCCTGGCCGGCGGCGGCACCGCCGGACACATCGAGCCCGCCCTGGCCCTCGCCGACGCGCTGCGCCGCCACGATCCGAACACCGGGATCGTCTGCCTCGGCACCGAGCGCGGCCTGGAGACCCGGCTGGTCCCGCAGCGCGGCTACGAGCTCGCCCTGATCCCCCCGGTGCCGCTGCCCCGCGCGCTGACCCCGCAGCTGCTGACCGTCCCCGGCCGGCTGCGCGGCGCGATCAACGCGGCGGCGAACGTGCTGGACCAGGCGCACGCGGACGTGCTGGTCGGCTTCGGCGGCTACGTGGCCACCCCCGGCTACCTGGCCGCGCGCAAGCGCAAGGTGCCGATCATCGTGCACGAGGCGAACCCGAAGCCGGGCCTGGCCAACAAGCTCGGCGCCCGGTTCACCGACCACGTCGCCGTCTCGCACCACGACTCGCCGCTGCCGAACGCCCGGTTCGTCGGCATCCCGCTGCGCCGCGACATCGCCAACCTGGACCGGATGGCGATGGGCGACAAGGCCCGCTCCTACTTCGGGCTGCTGCCCGAGCTGCCGACCCTGCTGATCTTCGGCGGGTCGCAGGGCGCGCGGTCGCTGAACCGGGCCGCGGTCGCCGCCGCGCCCGCGTTCCGCGCGGCCGGGATCCAGGTCCTGCACATCGTCGGGCCGAAGAACCAGGAGGTCCCCGACCCGGCGCCCGGCGGCGGCCCGCAGTACGTCACCATCCCCTACTGCGACCGGATGGACCTCGCCTACGCCGCCGCCGACATGGCCATGTGCCGCGCGGGCGCGATGACCTGCGCCGAGCTGACCGCCGTCGCGCTGCCCGCCGCGTATGTACCGCTCCCGCACGGCAACGGCGAGCAGCGCCTCAACGCCGACCCGATCGTCCAGAACGGCGGCGGCCTGGTCGTGGACGACGCGGAGCTGTCGCCCGAGTGGATCGCCGGGCAGCTCATCCCGATCCTGCGCGACCCCGCGCGGGTGGCGCACATGTCCGAGGCGGCCGGGCGGATGGGCCGCCGCGACGCCGACGTGGCGCTCGCGCGCATGGTCTACGACGTCGTCCGGGCCGCGCACCAGCAGGGACAGGCCCGATGAGCCTGGTCGACCCGGCCGCCGTGGTCCCGGCGGACGAGCTCGGCCGGGTCCACTTCGTCGCGATCGGCGGGGCCGGGATGTCCGGCATCGCGCGGATCATGCTGAAGCGCGGGATCACCGTGTCCGGCAGCGACGCCAAGGACTCCGAACTGCTCGGCCAGCTCGCCGGGCTCGGCGCGAAGGTGTTCGTCGGGCACGACGCGTCCCATCTGGGGGACGCCGAGACCGTCGTGGTGTCCTCGGCGATCCGGGAGAGCAACCCCGAGCTCGCCGCCGCCCGCGCGCGGGGCCTGCGGGTCCTGCACCGGTCGGCGGCGCTCGCGTCGCTGATGGCCGGCCGCCGCGCGGTCGCCGTCGCCGGGACGCACGGCAAGACCACCACCACCTCGATGCTGACGGTCGCGCTCCAGCACGCGGGGGCCGACCCGTCCTACTGCATCGGCGGGCAGCTCGTCACGACCGGCCTCGGCGCGGACGAGGGCACCGGCGAGGTCTTCGTCGCCGAGGCCGACGAGAGCGACGGCTCGTTCCTGATGTACACCCCGCACGTCGCGGTGATCACCAACGTCGAGGCCGACCACCTGGACAACTACGGCGGGTTCGAGCAGGTCAAGGAGCTGTTCGCGAAGTTCGTGGGCCGGGTCGAGGACGGCGGCGCGGTCGTCGCCGGGGCGGACGACCCGGTCGCGCGCGAGCTCGCGGCCCTGGCCCGCTCGCGCGGGCTCCGCGTCCTGACCTACGGCGAGGCCGCCGACGCGGACCTGTGCGTGACCGGCTTCACGCCGCAGGGGCTCGGGTCCCGGTTCGTCCTGGAAGGCGCGGCCGAGGGGCTCGGCGAAGTGGTGCTCAGCGTCCCCGGACGGCACAACTCCCTCAACGCCGCCGCCGTCGTCGCCGTCGCGCACGCGCTCGGCCTCGACCTGGCGGCCGTCCGCGAGGGCCTGCGCGGGTTCGGCGGCGCGATGCGGCGGCTGGAGCGCAAGGGTGAGGCGGCGGGCGCCGAGGTGTTCGACAGCTACGCCCACCACCCGACCGAGCTGACCGCCGACCTGTCCGCCACCCGCGACTACCTGGACGGACGCGACGGAGACGGCCGCATCGTCGCGGTCTTCCAGCCGCACCTGTACAGCCGCACCCGGTTCTTCGCCGCCGAGTTCGGCGCGGCCCTCGGCCTCGCCGACGTCGCGGTCGTCCTGGACGTCTACGGCGCGCGGGAGGACCCGGAGCCCGGCGTCACCGGCGAGCTGATCTCCGCCCGCGTCCCGTCCGGCACCGAGACCGTGTACGCCCCGGTGTTCGACGAGGTCCCGGACGTCGTGGCGGGCCTCGTCCGCCCCGGCGACATCGTGATCACGCTCGGCGCGGGCGACGTCACCCGCCTCGGCCCGCGCATCCTGGACCGCCTGGCCGCCCGCTGACCCGCACGCCGGCCCCGGACGCGGGAACGCTCCGGCGGCCGGCGCGGCGTGGAGACGTGGCTTCGGCCCGTCCGGCGGCCATCCTTGGAACCATGACCGACCCCCGGGCGAGGCGGCCCACGGCACGCACCGGCCAACGGCGCCCCCCACCCCCCACGCGAGACCGCGCCCCGCACCCTCCGCACCACCCCGCCCCCGCCAAGGAGCCGAGCGTTAGGCGTCAGCGCGGCAACGCGGGGAAGTCGAGCCCCGGGCGTCAGCGCGGAAGCGCGGAGGAGCCGAGCGCCGGGCGTCAGCGCGGGAACGCGGGGAAGTCGAGCGCCGGGCGTCAGCGCGGAAGCGCGGAAGAGCCGAGCGCCGGGCGTCAGCGCGGCGACGCGGGGAAGTCGAGCGCCGGGCGCCAGCGCGGAAGCGTGGAGGAGCCGAGCGTTAGGCGGCAGCGCGGTGACGTGGGGAAGTTGAGCGCCGGGTGTCAGCGCGGAAGCGTGGAGGAGCCGAGCGTTAGGCGGCAGCGCGGTGACGTGGGGAAGTTGAGCGCCGGGTGTCAGCGCGGAAGCGTGGAGGAGCCGAGCGTTAGGCGGCAGCGCGGTGACGCGGGGAAGTTGAGGGCGGCGCGCGAGGTCAGCGGGGCGCGCGATTCCAGTGGCCCGCGGGGCGGCACTGGCCGTGAGGCCGGTGCGGCGCGGGAGCGTGCGCGGGGGGACGGTGTCCCCGGCAGGGCCGCGGGGGAGTCGAGCGGGAATTGGGGGGCCGGGATGGTGCGCGAGTCGAGGAGTGCGCGGGGGCGTGGCGCGGGCCCGGAGTCTGCGGCGGTGCGGGGGCGGCGGCGTCCTCGGGGGGCGGGGGACGGGCCGGCCGGACGGCGGCGGCCGGATCGGTGGAAGGTCGTTTTCGTCGCGTTGCTGGTCGTGGGGCTGCTGGGGACGGCCGGATGGGTCCTGCTCGGGTCGAAGCTCCTGGTCGTCCGGCACGTGGAGGTGAGCGGGAGCAGGCTCGCGCCGCGGGACCGGGTCGAGGCGGCGGCGGGGATCTCGCTCGGGTCGCCGATGGCGCGGCTCGACCTCGGCGTGATCCGGGGCCGGGTGGAGCGGCTGCGGGAGGTGGCGTCGGCGAAGGTCGAGCGCCGCTGGCCCGGGACCGTCCGGATCGAGGTCACCGAGCGGACGCCACGCGCGGTGGTGAGCCGGGACGGCCGGTTCTACCAGCTCGACGCGTCCGGGGTGACGGTGACCGACGGCCCGGCGCGTCCGGCCGGGCTGCCGCTGCTCACGGTGGCCGCGCCGGGGCCGTCCGATCCGTCCAGCCTGGCCGCGCTGCGGGTGGTGGAGGCGCTGCCGGCGTCGCTGCGGCAGAAGCTGGCCGAGGTGTCGGCGGCGTCCCCGGAGGCGGTCACCCTGCGCCTTTCGGACGGCCTGACCCTCGTCTGGGGCTCGGCCGAGCGGACGTCCGAAAAGCTGCGGCTGGTGGACGCGCTGCGCCGTTCGGCCGCCGGGCGCGCCGCGAACACGATCGACGTCAGCTCGCCCGAAGTGGTCACCACGCACTGAGCGCTCGCCGCCGTCACGCTGGGTCGTTCTTCCGGAACGCACAGTTCCCGTGTGTCGGAGCGCTTCGGACGGCGCGATGGGGGAAGCTTGGAGCGGACCGGGGACGGGCTTCAGGACCGGCCGTACCAACCAGGGCAAGTCTCGCCAAGTCCGCGCACCGCGACACGCCGGGGCGGTTGGGCGGGAGGTTAGTTGACCCTGGCCGTTGGCCCGCCCTACTGTCCGTATCAGTCATCAGGTTGACATAACTGTAAGCCTCAAGTTGAGGGTGAGGGTTTGTGCCGGGCTCTGCGCCCGGCCCGGTCCCGCCCGCGACTCGATTAGATAGCGAGCGGAAAGGCCCCTCGTCGTGGCAGCACCGCAGAACTACCTCGCGGTCATCAAGGTCGTCGGCATCGGCGGCGGCGG
Organism: Actinomadura gamaensis; assembly: GCF_042652125.1. NCBI lineage: Bacteria > Bacillati > Actinomycetota > Actinomycetes > Streptosporangiales > Thermomonosporaceae > Actinomadura > Actinomadura gamaensis. The sequence goes on from NZ_JBHSIT010000003.1 coordinate 209,997, forward strand.
CGTCAACGCCGTCAACCGGATGATCGAGGAGGGACTCAAGGGCGTCGAGTTCATCGCGATCAACACGGACGCCCAGGCGCTGCTGATGAGTGACGCCGACGTCAAGCTGGACGTGGGCCGCGAGCTCACCCGCGGCCTCGGCGCGGGCGCCAACCCCGACGTCGGCCGCAAGGCCGCCGAGGACCACCGCGAGGAGATCGAGGAGGTGCTCAAGGGCGCCGACATGGTCTTCGTCACCGCGGGGGAGGGCGGCGGCACCGGCACCGGCGGCGCGCCGGTCGTGGCGAACATCGCCCGCTCCCTCGGCGCGCTCACCATCGGCGTGGTCACCCGGCCGTTCTCGTTCGAGGGCAAGCGCCGCGCGATGCAGGCCGAGGCGGGTATAGAGACCCTGCGCGACGAGGTCGACACCCTCATCGTGATCCCGAACGACCGGCTGCTGTCGATCAGCGATCGGCAGGTCAGCGTGCTGGACGCGTTCAAGGCGGCCGACCAGGTGCTGCTCTCCGGTGTCCAGGGCATCACCGACCTGATCACCACGCCCGGCCTGATCAACCTGGACTTCGCCGACGTCAAGTCGGTCATGTCCGGCGCGGGCTCGGCGCTGATGGGCATCGGCTCGGCGCGCGGCGACGACCGCAGCGTGGCCGCCGCCGAGATGGCGATCTCCAGCCCGCTGCTGGAGGCCAGCATCGACGGCGCGCACGGCGTGCTGCTGTCCATCTCCGGCGGCTCCGACCTCGGCCTGTTCGAGATCAACGAGGCCGCGCAGCTGGTGTCCAACGCCGCCGCGCCGGACGCCAACATCATCTTCGGCGCGGTGATCGACGACGCGCTGGGCGACGAGGTCCGGGTCACCGTGATCGCCGCGGGGTTCGACGAGGGCCGCCCTACCAGGCCGGCGCCGGAGGCTGACGCGCGGCGGGTTCCTCCGGCCCGGCAGAACACCCCCAACCCGACCGCCTCGCAGCCCGCGCCCGCCCCGGCGCCGGCCGCGAACCCGATCCCGAGCCGGGTCGGGCGCTCCGCCGAGCCGGCGTCCGGCGCCGGGCAGCCGTCCGGCGGCGCGCCGCAGCACGACCGGGCCGAGCGGCACCAGCCGTCCGGCCAGCCGCACGCGCACACCCCCGTGGTGCAGGCCGCCGCCGCGCCGGCCCCGGCCCCCGCCCCCGCGCCGGTGCCGCCGCAGACCGAGCGGCCCGCTCCGGCCCCCGTCCAGCCGCAGGCCGCGCCGGTGCCCCCCGCGCCCGCGCCGTCCGGGCCGGGGGCACACGCCGCCGTCCGCGCCGACCGCCGCGCCGAGGCCGCCCCCGCGGCCGACTCCGCGCGCACGCCCGCGCCCCGGCCCGAGCCCGCCCCCTCCCGCGTCCACGCCGGCGAGTCCGGCAACGCCCCCGCGCCGACCCGCAACCGCCGGGTCGTGTTCGAGGAGGACGAGGACGACCTCGACGTGCCCGACTTCCTGAAGTGACCGTGACCGCCTCCCCCCGAGTGATCACCAGCGTCGCCCTCGGCGACGGGGTGGGCGCGGCGTTCACCGGCCGGACCGGCGGGGTGAGCCGCGCGCCGTACGCCGGCCTGAACCTCGGCGGCGCGGTCGGCGACGACCCCGCCGCGGTGCGCGCCAACCGCGAGCGCGCCGCCGCCGAACTCGGCGTCGAGCCCGGCCGCACCGTGTGGATGCGGCAGGTGCACGGCGCCGACGTCGCGTTCGTCAGCTCCCCCGCCGGCCCGGACGGCGCCGTCGACGGCATCGTCACCACCGTCCCCGGCCTGGTGCTGGCCGTGCTGGTCGCCGACTGCGCGCCCGTCCTGCTCGCCGACCCGGTCGCGGGCGTCGTCGGTGGCGCCCATTCCGGACGCCCCGGAACCCTCGCCGGGGTCGTCCCCGCGCTGGTCGAGCGGATGCGCGAGCACGGCGCCGAGCCCGAGCGCGTCACCGCCGCGATCGGCCCGGCCGCCTGCGGCTCCTGCTACGAGGTGCCCGCCGAGATGCGCGCCGAGGTCGCCGCCAAGGTCCCCGCCGCCCACGCGACCACCCGCGCCGGGACGCCCGGCCTCGACCTCCGCGCCGGCATCGTCGAGCAGCTCGCCGCCTGCGGTGTCACCGGCGTCCGGGTCGACCCCCGCTGCACCATCGAGACCCCCGACCTCTTCTCTTACCGGCGCGACGGCACCACCGGCCGCTTCGCCGGGTTCGTATGGCTGAAGGACGACGAGAGCGATGACCCCGAGGATCTCTGACGCGCCGGCGGGCCGCCGGGACGAGCTGGCGGCCAACCTCGCGGAGGTCCGGGAGCGGATCGCCGCCGCCTGCGCCGCCGCGGGCCGCGACCCCGGGGACGTGACGCTCGTCGCGGTCACCAAGACGTTCCCGGCGTCCGACGTGCGGCTGCTGGCCGGACTCGGCCTCCGCCAGGTCGCCGAGAACCGCGACCAGGAGGCCGCCCCGAAGGCGGCCGAGTGCGCCGATCTCGGCCTGACCTGGCATTTCGTGGGCCAGTTGCAGACGAACAAGGTCAAGTCGGTGGCGTCCTACGCCGGCGTCGTCCAGTCGGTGGACCGTTCCCGCCTCGTGCGGGCGCTCTCGAAGGCCGCCGCGAACGAGGGCCGCACGCTGCGCTGCCTGGTCCAGGTCTCCCTGGACGACAAGGAGGGCCGGGGCGGCGCGGCCCCGGCCGACGTGCCCGCCCTCGCCGACCAGATCGCCGCGGCGGACGGCCTCGAACTGGGCGGGGTGATGGCCGTCGCGCCGCTCGGCGAGGAGCCGCGGCCCGCGTTCGAGCGGCTGGCCCGGCTCGCAAATGAGGTGCGGGAGGCCCATCCGGCTGCCACGATCGTGTCGGCGGGGATGAGCGGCGACCTGGAGGCCGCGATCGCGTGTGGCGCGACACACGTGCGAGTCGGTACGGCGTTGCTCGGAGGCCGGAGCGCAATCGTCAGGTAATGTCCCCCCAGTGGCGGCCGTCAGGACGGCGGTTTCCACAGGCAGGCGGAAGAGTCCGACGGCGGCGTCAGGCCCGGCAGGGGGCGCCGGCGCCGCGGCCACAGGACGACGGAGGGGCGTATGGCCAGCGCGATGCGCAAGATGGCGGTCTACCTCGGCCTTGTGGAGGACGACCGCTACGACGAGAAGTTCAGCAAGTACGACAAGTACGACGACTACGACGAGTACGAGGTCTACGACGACGAGACCGACCCGGCCCCCGGCCGGCGCGGCGGCCTCCGCGAGGACGAGCCCGGCGGTCAGCCTACCCGAGCCGACGACGTGGCGGACCGGGAACGCGATCTCGTCCCGGCGGCCCCGGACCGGCGCTCGGTGGCGCTCTACGAGTCCTCCGCTACCGCCGACCTTGCGCGCATCACTACGCTGCACCCCAGGACCTATAACGAAGCCAGGACCATCGGGGAGCACTTCCGTGAGGGCACGCCCGTCATCATGAACCTGACCGAGATGGTCGACAGTGACGCCAAACGGCTGGTCGACTTCGCGGCAGGTCTGGTGTTCGGCCTGCACGGGAGCATCGAGCGTGTTACGAACAAGGTGTTCCTCCTGTCGCCCGCCAACGTGGAGGTGACGGCGGAGGACAAGGCCCGGATGGCGGAACGAGGGTTCTTCAACCAGAGCTGAGCAGCCGAGACCGAGAGAGCGTCCGTGCATATCGTTGGACTGATCCTGCAATACGTCCTGTACCTGTTCCTCCTGTTCCTCATCGGGAGGCTGGTCCTCGAAGTCCTGCGGTCGTTCGCCCGGGAGTGGCGGCCGACGGGGGTGGTCCTGGTCATCGCCGAGACCGTCTACACCGTCACCGATCCGCCACTGAAACTTCTCCGGCGTTTCATCCCACCCGTACGGCTGGGTAACGTGGCATTGGACCTCAGCTTCACATTCCTCTTCCTTGTGGTCTGGGTCTTGATCATCTTCGTGCAGATGCTCTGATCAGATACCGTCCTTACCGGACAGACTCCAAGCGCGCCAAGGAGACGAACATGCCGCTGACACCCGCCGACGTGCGGAACAAGCAGTTCAGTACCACCAGGCTCAGGCCGGGGTACGACGAGGAGGAGGTGGACGCCTTCCTCGACGAGGTCGAGGCCGAGCTGGACCGCCTCATCCAGGAGAACGAGGAACTGCGCGCCAAGCTGGCCGAGTGCCTGCGCGGCAAGGTTCCCGCCATGGCCGCGCCCATCGTCGAGCCCAAGCCGGACGTCACCAAGATCCCCGAGCCGCCGCGCCCCGAGCCGGTACAGCAGCAGCCCGAGCCCGAGCCGGCGCAGCTCGGCGGGGGGCAGCTGGGCGGCCAGCTCGGCGGCCTCGGCATGGGGCAGCCGTCCGGTGAGGACAACATGGACACCGCGGCCCGCGTGCTGGCGCTCGCGCAGCAGACCGCGGACCAGGCCATCGCCGACGCCCGCCGGGAGGCGGACGAGACGCTGGGCCGGGCCCGCCGCGAGGCCGAGGAGATCCTCGGCAAGGCGCGCCGCCAGGCCGACCAGATCGTCTCCGAGGCGCGCTCCCGCGCCGAGGCCCTCGACCGCGACGCCCAGGAGCGGCACCGCCAGGTCATGGGCTCGCTCGTCCAGCAGCGCGAGGAGCTCGAGCGCGAGGTGGACAACCTGCGCGCCTTCGAGCGCGAGTACCGCAGCCGCCTGAAGGTCTACCTGGAGGGCCAGCTCCGCGACCTGGAGGCCGGGTCCGCCGAGAACGGCGCGTTCCCGAACCCGTCCGCCGGCGCGGCGCAGACCGGCCCGCAGCCCATCGCCACCCCCGGCGACCAGCGCAACGGCGCGCCGTCCGGCGCCGGCTCCCCGACCGGTACCTCCCCCTTCGGCGCCCCCGACGCCCCCCAGCACACCCAGCAGGTGCAGCACTCGGCGACCGGGGCGTTCCACTCCGGCGGCGACAACCCGCCGCACGAGAGGCGCTGACGCCCGGTCCGCAGGCGATAGTGTCTTGTCGATCGCCGCGCCGCGGATGGCCACGGGCCATCCCGGCGGCGTCGGCGTACGGGCACATCGGCGGTGCTCACCGGACCTGACCCGGCCCGGAGCGCGGCGAGTAGGGAGAGAGAGACCCTGTGATCATCCTGAGTGGCGTACTCGTGGTGGTGGCGATCGCCCTGCTGGTGGCGGGCATCGTCGCGGGCAACGGCGACAGCGCGCAGGTCTTCGGCGTGGACGCCATCGTCGTGATCTACACCTCCATCGCGGTCAGCCTGGTGTCGGCGCTCTGCCTGCTCATCGGGGTGTTCCTGCGGCGCAAGGAGATCTTCGGGAGCGGTACCGCGGCCTCGCCCCGCCGCGACCGCAAGGCCGCCAAGGGCAAGAAGGGCAAGCAGGCCGCGAACGCGGGCCGTCCGGCCGCGGCGGGAGCCGCGCAGCCCGGTGCCGCGGGCGGTGACGGCGACCCGGACGACGAGGTCGCGATCCCGCCCCAGCCCGTGGACGTCCCCGAGGACGCGCTCGTCTACGTCGTGCGCGGCCGCAAGCGCTACCACCTGGACACCTGCCGCCAGCTCGCCGGGCGCGAGAAGGACGAGTTGACCTACGCCGAGGCGCGCGAGGAGGGCTTCAGCCCCTGCACCGCCTGCCTCCCGGACACGGCGCTCGCCGCGCGCGCGGCCGTGTCGGTCGGCGGCGGCTCCTCGGCCGAGACCGCGAAGCGCGAGGACGCGCCGTCCGGCGCCGGTTCGTCCGGCCCCGTGGCGTCCGCCGCGTCCCCGTCCGCGCCGCCCGCGCCCCCGAGGTCCGACTCTCCGGCGGCCTCTCCGTCCGTGCCGTCCGCCTGGCCGACGCCGGTTCCGAGCGGCCCCCCGAGCACGCCGGCCACGCCGCCGCCCGCGCCGTCGAGCGCTGCTGGGCGCGGCGACGTCACGCTGCCGGACATTCCGGTCGCCGACCCGCCGCCGGTGTCGCCGACCCTCACCGACATCCCGGTCGTCAGCCCGCCCGAGCCGAAGCCCGAACCCGAGGCCGCTCCGGATCCCGAGGCCGCCGCCCCGGCGCAGGACGAAGCCCCCGAGAAGCCCTCAGATCTCTCCAGTGCGGACGAGACGCCCGAACCGGAACAGAAGTCGGCTCCAGCCGCCACGATCGCCGAGAAGGCCGCTGCGGCCCCCGTCGAGGAGACCGCGAGGGAGCGCGAGGAGCCCGAGGCGAAGGCCGCGCCGGCCGAACCGGCCGAGGAGCCCGCTTCCGAGCCCGCCGCCGTGGCCGCCGCCCCGCCGCGCCCGCGCGAGTCGTCCGACCGGGACGAGCCGTCCGAGACGGACGAGGTCGCCGAGGCCGAGGCGGAGCTGCCCGCGGCCGAGCCCGACGCGCCCGCGAAGACCGACGAGGTCGAGGACACGACCGCCGCGTCCGAGGACGCCGAGACGGCCGACGAGACAACGGAGGCGACGCCGGACGCCGAACCCGCCGCCGAGCCCGAGCCGGCCGCTGGCCCCGAGTCCACGGGCGTGGGCGAAGCCGCCACGAAGGCCGAGGCCGCCAGCAAGGCCGAGGGTGGAGCCGAGCCGCAGGTGCGCATCCTCAGCGGCACCAAGCGCTACCACCGTCCCGACTGCGCGCTGATCGAGGACATCGGCGACGACGCCGAGGACCTGGAGACCCTGCCTCGCAGCGAGGCCAAGGAGCGCGGCTGCACGCCGTGCCTGGTCTGCCAGCCCGACCGCGAGCACGCCCGCGACTGATCCGCCGGAACCGCCGAAACGGCCGTCCCCGTCAGGGGCACGGCCGTTTCGGCGTATTCGAGGTGTTCTCGGCGGCGTGAGGGCCGGGGCTCAGTAGCGGTGCCGACGGCGTTCGTCGCGCAGTTCCCGCAGGTGCGCGCGGCGCTGGTCGCGGATCCGCATCCGCTCCTCGCGGGCCTCCTCGACCGCGCGTCGGTGCTGGTCCCGCGCCTCGCGGACGACCTCCCGGTGCCGCTGGTGGCCGAGCAGCCGGGCGTTCACGTGCTCCTCGGTGAGCTGCTTGACCCGCTCGGAGAGGGTGGCCTCCCCGACCGCCCGGCGCCGCACGCCGATCTGGCCGAGCAGGGTGAACCCGGTGATCCGCACGGTCGGCGGGTCGGGGTCCTCGGGGTCGTCGAACGGGACGTCCACCTGGCCGAGGACGGCGGTGGCGGAGCTCAGCACGCGCACCCCCGGCGGGACGATGATCTCGACCTCGCCCAGCACGCACGAGCAGTTGATCGTGACCTCGCGCTGGGACAGCACGGCCTGCCGCAGGTCGAGCATCACCTTGCCGAGCAGGGCGTTGGCATGGGTCTGCGGCTCGACGAGCCAGCGACCGCCGCGCTTGGACTCGGTGAGGATCGCGACGACGGTGCCGGGCTCGGTGCGCGGCGGCGCGGCCGGGTTCCGGCCCGCCGGGTCCACCGGCGCGGACGGCGCCGAGCCGCCTCCGCCGGGCAGGTCGGCCAGCACCGGTTCGAGGTCGGCGTAGGTCTTGGCCTTGTAGACGGCGTCGATCCGCTCGGCGTGCTCCTCCGCGGTGATCCGGCCGTCGGCGAGCGCCTCGCGGAGCCGGTCGGCGACCCGGTCGCGGTCCGCGTCGGAGGCGCGCATGCCGCCGGCCCCCGGGCGTGCCGCCGGGGCCGGTTCCGGTCCCTGCGCCGCGTCCGGGGTCCGCTCCGGCTCGGCGGGAGGTGGGGAGTCGGGAAGGTTCACCCCGACATCATGGCAAACGCGATACGTCGTGTCTAAACCCGCCACCGAAAACACCCGGACACGGTCGGAAGTGGCCACGCGGAACGCCGGGCGCCCCCGTAAAGGGACGCCCGGCGTCGCCATGTCCCGCCTCAGCGATGGCCCGCCCCGGCCCCGCGCGGCTTTCGCGACGCGCGGGGCCGGGGGCGGGTCAGGGGCGGGTCAGGCGCGGCGGAGGCGGTAGGTGAGGCCGAGCTCGGGGTCGTTGAAGACCTGGAGGTCCTCGTCGGGGCGTCCCTCGGTGACCGAGGCCGCGAGCACCTCGCCCGCCAGGACGTCGGCGTGCTCGCGCAGCGCCTCGGCGAGGTCGCCGCCGGGGGCGTCCCACCACAGGTCGATGCGGTCGCTCACGTCCAGGCCGATGGCCTTGCGGCTGTCCTGGACGAGCCGGACGACCTCGCGCACGAGCCCGGCGCGGCGCAGCTCCGGCGTGACGGTCAGGTCGAGCGCCACGGTCTCGCCCTGCCCGGACTCGACCGCCCAGCCGGACTTCGGCCGCTCGGTGACGATCACGTCGCCGGCGGTCAGCTCGACCGTCCCGACGCCCTCGGCGTCCACGCTCGCCGTGCCGGACGGCCCGCGCAGCGCGCCGACCAGCGCGGCCGGGTCGGCGGAGGTGACCGCCTTGGCGACCTTCGGCGCGTCCTTCTTGAACCGGCCGCCGAGCGAGCGGAAGTTCGGCTTGACCTCGTACTCGACCAGGTCGCCGCCGATGGACGCCAGGTCCTGCACGGACTGCACGTTCAGCTCGTCGGCGATCTGCGCGCGCAGCTCGTCCGGCAGGTCGGCCCAGCCGGACGCGCCGGCGAGGGCGCGGCCGAGCGGCTGCCGGGTCCGGACGCCGGACGCGACGCGCGCGGCGCGGCCGAGCTCGACCAGCCGCCGGACGAGCGCCATCCGCTCGGTGAGCGCCGGGTCGAGCAGGTCCTCGCGGACCTCGGGCCAGGAGGCCAGGTGCACCGACTCCGGCGCGTCCTCGGGCCGGATCACGTCCCACACGTGGTCGGTGATGAACGGGACCATCGGGGCCATGAGCCGGGTCAGGGTCTCCAGGCACTCGTAGAGGGTCGCGAACGCCGAGGCGCCCTCGGCCGTCTCCGGGCCCGCCCAGAACCGCCGCCGGGACCGGCGCACGTACCAGTTGGACAGGTCGTCGACGAACTCGGCGAGGCGGCGTCCGGCGCGCGCGGTGTCGAACTGCTCCAGCGCGTCGTCCACCTCCCGGACCGTGCGGTGCAGCTCGGCGAGCGCCCACCGGTCCAGCAGCGGACGGTCCGCCGGGGCGGGCGCCTCGGCGGCGCGGTCCGGCGTCCAGGCGCGCTTGCCCTCGCCCTCGCCCGCCGCGTTCGCGTACAGGACGAAGAACGACGCGGTGTTCCAGTAGGTGAGGAGCACCTTGCGGACGATCTCCTCCAGCGCGTTGTGGCCGACCCGGCGGGCCGCCCACGGCAGGCCGCTGGCCGCCATGAACCAGCGGAGCGCGTCCGCGCCGTGGTCGTCCATCAGCGGGAGCGGCTGGAGCACGTTGCCGAGGTGCTTGCTCATCTTGCGGCCGTCCTCGGCGAGGATCAGGCCGAGGCAGAGGACGTTCTCGTAGGACGACCGGTCGAACACGAGCGTGCCGACGGCCATCATCGAGTAGAACCAGCCGCGCGTCTGGTCCTGCGCCTCGCAGATGAACTGCGCCGGGTAGGACTTCTCGAACTCGTCCAGGTTGACGTGCGGCGCGCCCCACTGGGCGAACGGCATCGAGCCGGAGTCGTACCAGGCGTCGATCACGTCCGGGACGCGCCGGGCCGTCCCGCCGCAGGCCGGGCAGGCGAAGGTGACGTCGTCCACGTACGGGCGGTGCGGTTCGAGCGTGGTCAGGTCGCGCCCGGCGAGCTCGCCGAGCTCCTTGAGGGAGCCGACGCAGGTGACGTGGTCCTCGTCGTCCTCGCAGATCCACAGGGGGAGCGGCGTGCCCCAGTAGCGGCTGCGCGACAGCGACCAGTCGACGTTGTTGCGCAGCCACTCGCCGTACCGGCCCTCCTTGACCGTCTCGGGGAACCAGCTGGTCTTCTGGTTCTCCTCCAGCAGGCGGTCCTTGACGGCGGTGGTGCGGATGTACCAGGCGGGGAGCGCGTAGTACAGCAGCGGCGTGTGGCAGCGCCAGCAGTGCGGGTAGCTGTGGTCGAAGTGGCCGCCCTTGAACAGCAGGCCGCGGATCCGCAGGTCCTCGGTCAGCTCCTCGTCGGCGTCCTTGAAGAACCTCCCGCCGACCATCGGGACGTCGGCGAGGAACCGGCCGTCGGGGCCGATGGGGTTGACGATCGGCATGCCGTAGTTCTTGCAGACGGTCATGTCGTCCGCGCCGAACGCGGGGGCCTGGTGGACGAGGCCCGTGCCGTCCTCGACGGTGACGTAGTCGCCGAGCACGACGTAGTGCGCGCCCGGGATCTCGACCAGGTCGAACGGGCGCCTGTACGGCGTGCGCTCCAGCTCGCGGCCCCGGAAGGACGCCAGGACCTCCGCGTCCTCGCCGAGGACCTGCGCGAGCAGCGGCTCGGCCACCACCAGCACCTCGTCGGAGCCGGCCGGACGGGCGGCGACGTAGGTGACGTCCGGGTGGACGGCGACGGCGGTGTTCGACACCAGCGTCCACGGGGTGGTCGTCCAGATGAGCAGCGTGGCGTCCAGGTCGGCGAGCGGTCCGCCGGTGACCGGCATCCGCACGTAGACCGAGGGGCTGGTGATCGTCTCGTAGCCGCCGGGCTGGCCGAGCTCGTGGTCGGACAGGCCGGTGCCGCAGCGCGGGCAGTACGGCGTGATGCGGAAGTCGCGGAACAGCAGGTCCTTGTCGAAGACCTGCTTCAGCGACCACCAGACGGCCTCGACGTAGGACGGGTCCATCGTGCGGTAGGCCTGGGACATGTCGACCCAGTAGCCCATCCGCTCGGTCATCTCCTCGAAGGCGTCCACGTGGCGCAGGACCGACTCGCGGCAGCGGTCGTTGAACGCCGCGACGCCGTACTCCTCGATGTCCTTCTTGCCGGTGAGGCCGAGCTCCTTCTCGACGGCGACCTCGACGGGCAGGCCGTGGCAGTCCCAGCCCGCCTTGCGCGGGACGTGGTAGCCCTTCATGGTCTTGAACCGCGGGAAGACGTCCTTGAAGACGCGGGCCTCGACGTGGTGCACGCCGGGCATGCCGTTCGCGGTGGGCGGGCCCTCGTAGAAGCCCCAGCGGGGGCCGCCGGCGGTGCGCTCCAGCGACCGCTCGAAGATCTTGTTCTCCTGCCAGCGGCGGAGCATGTCCCGCTCCAGGGCGGGCAGATCGACCTGCGCGGGCAGGGGCCGGAACTGACGGCTCACGGTCGGCGGACCTCCGGATCGACGTGTCAGACGTTTCCGGAGGGACGAGGCGCGAGCCCCGCGGTACCACCCTCCTTGACCGCGCGCGAGAGCGCGGTCCGCTTCGTTGAGCCGCTCGGCTGCCGGTTCTACTGGGCCCTCGCGGGCCGTTCCTCCGGCGGCTCCGGGGTGATCAGACCGCCGCGCTCGTCCCCGGGCTCGCACCGTCCCCGGGTCGCTCCTGACTGCCTGCGGCGGCAGGTGTCCCCATCTCCGCCTGCCGACGTGACTTGCTGGATCCGAGGGTAACGCACGGCGGGGCCGAACTCTTCCCGGCCACCGCGCCCGCGGGCGGTCGATGTGAGCCGCCTCACACGGGCAAAGCTTGGGCATCGCTGCCGGGCCGGGGGTTTCTCCGCGCGGGCGGACGGGGCATATGCGGGTCGTACTCGGGCCGGACGGCGCCGTCCGGACCCATCACCACCAGGGGAAAAGGGGACCTCATGCTGCCCGCACCGTCCGTCGAGAAGACCGCTGCGAGAGGGACCGGCGAGGCCGCGTCCCGCCCCACCCGGACGGCCTCCAGGAGCACCACCAAGCGTCCCGCGGCCAAGCGCGAGGCCGCCGCCAAGGCGAAGACCCCGGCGAAGACCGCCGCCAAGGTGAAGGCCCCGGCCAAGCGCCCGGCCAAGCCCGCCCCCAAGCCCGCGGCCAAACCCGCGGCCAAGGCGAAGATCCCTGCGAAAGCCCCCGCGAAGGTCGCTGCGAAGGCGGTGAAGGCCAAGGTCAAGGCCCCGGCCGTACCCAAGGCGAAGGCCGCGGAACTCCCCGTCCGCCAAGGCGAGGAGAACTGGACCGAGGCCGAGCTCGCCGACGTCCGCGCCGTCCTGCGCGCCGACATCGCCGCGCTGGAGGCGGAGATCGCCGAGCTGTCCTCGCACATCGCGGACGAGGGCGGCGAGGGCGCGGGCGACGACCAGGCCGACGCGGGCGCCAAGACCTACGAGCGCGAGCACGACCTCTCCCTGACCTACAACTCCCGCGACCTGCTGGCGCAGAACGAGCGGGCCATCCAGCGCATGGACGCCGGCACGTACGGGGTGTGCGAGTTCTGCGGCAAGCCGATCGGCAAGGCCCGCCTCCAGGCGTATCCCCGCGCGACCCTGTGCGTGACCTGCAAGCAACGCGAGGAGCGGCGCTGATCGCCGTCCGCGAGGCCGGATGAGGGAGGAGACGCGAGCCGGCGCGGACGGCACCGTGACGCGGGCCGCGAGCCTGCGCGGGCGGGGCGCGGGGTTGTATACCCTGCGCACGTACCCGAACGTCCGCGTCCCCTGGGGCCAGGAGCCGCTCCCCGGAACGGTCGGGGGAGAATCCTGAGAGGATGGCCGAATGACCCCAGCCAGGCCGCCGGCCGGTGCGCCGGAGACGCGAGGAGCCCCACTGAGTGACGAGCGGGGCGACGGCCCCACCCCCCCGGAGGACGGCGGGCGCGTACGGCCGCGCCGGATCGGCGTGCTCGTCGCGGTCGCCGCGGCGGCGCTGGCCGCCGACATCGTGTCCAAGATCGTCGTGGTGGCGACGCTGACCGACGGCGACACCGTCCGGATGCTCGGCGGGCTGCTGACGCTGCGGCAGACGCGCAACAGCGGGGCCGCGTTCTCGATCGGGACGGGCTACACCTTCATCTTCACGATCATCGCGCTCGGCGTGGTCGTGGCGATCGTCCGGACGGCGCGGAACCTGCGCAGCGTCCCGTGGGCGCTGTGCCTCGGGCTGCTGCTCGGCGGGGCGCTGGGCAACCTGGTCGACCGGGTGCTCCGCGCGCCCGGGCTGTTCAAGGGGCACGTCGTCGACTGGATCGAGCTGCCGCACTGGCCGGTGTTCAACCTGGCCGACTCGGCGATCTGCTGCGGCGGCGTGCTGGCCGTCCTGCTGGCGGCGCGCGGCCTCCAGGTGGACGGCACGCGCGTGAGCGACGGGAAGCGGGACGGTTCGGACGAGAAGGAGGGCGCCGCGTGAGCGACGTGCGGAGCCTCCCGGTGCCGGACGGCCTGGAGGGCGAGCGCGTCGACGCGGCCCTCGCCCGGCTGTTCGGGCTGTCGCGCGGGCGCGCCGCCGACATCATCGCCGCCGGGGACGTCCTGCTCGACGGCAGGGAGGTCGCCAAGTCCGACCGCGTGACCGGCGGCTCGTGGCTGGAGGTCACCCTCCCGCCGCCGCCCGCCGCGCCCGCCCCGGTCGCCGAGCCGGTGCCGGGCATGGGCATCCTCTACGAGGACGACGACATCGTCGTGGTGAACAAGCCGGTCGGCGTCGCCGCGCACCCGACGACCGGCTGGACGGGCCCGACCGTGCTCGGCGGGCTGCTCGGGGCCGGGCACACCGTCGCGACGTCCGGCGCGTCCGAGCGGCAGGGCATCGTGCACCGGCTGGACGCCAACACCACCGGCGCGATGGTCGTCGCGAAGAGCGAGGCCGCCTACTCGCGGCTGAAGCGCGCGTTCAAGGAGCGCCGCATCGACAAGCGCTACCAGGCGCTCGTCCAGGGCCATCCGGACCCGTTCCGCGGCACCGTGGACGCCCCGATCGACCGGCACCCCTCGCACGACGGCCGGTTCGCGGTCGTGGCGGGCGGCAAGCCGTCGGTGACGCACTACGACACCGTCGAGGCGTTCCGCGCGGCGTCGCTGCTGGACGTCGACCTGGAGACGGGCCGGACGCACCAGATCCGGGTGCACATGTCCGCGATCCGGCACCCCATCGTCGGGGACATGGCCTACGGCGCCGACCCGACGCTGGCCGCGCGGCTCGGGCTGAAGCGGCAGTGGCTGCACGCCGTCCGGCTGGGGTTCGAGCACCCCGTGCACGGCGAGTGGGTCGAGTTCGAGAGCCCCTACCCGGACGACCTCGCCCGCGCGCTGGAGATCGTCGCCGCCGAGTCTTGATCTTGATTTGACCGTCCGCCCGGCGCGGTCGGGTATCGCTCCTCCAGGTCCGGCGTCACAGTACCGATACCGGACGAGACGACGGGGGAGTGCGTGACCGACGACAGCGGGAGCGGGCGGGACGCCGGCCGGGGCCGGGACATCAGGCGGGGCGCGGACGCCGGAGGGGGCGGGGGCGCCGGTGGGGGCGGGGACGCCGCTCCGCCCGCGCCGGACCGGGAACGGGACCGGTACCAGGAACGGGACCGGCGACGGGATCAGGAACGGGACCGGCAACGGGAACGGGACCGCGGGCGGGGCCTCAACCGGGCCACCGACGCGGCCCGGGAGATGGCCGTGGAGATCGCGCAGGCGGCGCGCGAGGAGGCCGGGCTCGCGCTCGACGCGGCCCGGGCCGTCCGCCCGCCGCTCGGCATGCCGCGCGAGCCGCCGGACGAGTTCGAGGACGAGGACGAGGGCTACCACAAGTCGCTGAAGCCCCGGCACGTCCAGATGATCGCCATGGGCGGGGCGATCGGCGTCGGCCTGTTCCTCGGCACCTCGCAGCGGCTGCACAACGCGGGGCCCGCGCTGGTGGTGGCGTACGCGGTCGCCGGCGTCGCCGCGTTCTTCGTGATGCGGGCGCTCGGCGAGCTCGTCCTCTACAAGCCGACGGCGGGCAGCTTCGTCGCCTACGCCCGCGACTTCATCGGCGACTGGGCCGGGTTCGCCAGCGGCTGGATGTACTGGCTGAACTGGGCCATGACCGGCGTCGCGGAGATCACCGCCGTCGGGATCTACGTGCACTACTGGGCGCCGCGCTTCCCGCAGTGGCTGTCGGCGCTGCTCGCGCTGGCGGTCCTGCTGAGCGTCAACCTGGTCTCGGTGCGGCTGTTCGGCGAGCTGGAGTTCTGGTTCGCGCTGCTCAAGGTCGCCGCGATCCTCGCCTTCCTGGTCGTCGGGATCGTGCTGGTCGCCACGCACGCCGGGGTCGGCCCGACCTACCACGCCGAGCTGCCGAACCTGATGGACCACGGCGGGTTCCTGCCCCGCGGCCTGTGGGCGGTGCTGCTCAGCCTGCAGAGCGTGATCTTCGCCTACGCGGCGATCGAGATGGTCGGCATCTCGGCCGGGGAGGCGCAGGAGCCGCGCACGGTCATGCCGCGCGCCATCAACGGCGTGGTGTGGCGGATCGCGCTGTTCTACGTCGGCGCGGTGTTCCTGCTGGTCGTCGTCCTGCCGTGGGTGGTGTACACGCCCGAGGAGAGCCCGTTCGTGACGGTGTTCACCTACCTCAACGTGCCGGGCATCGGCGGCATCATGAACCTGGTCGTGCTCACCGCCGCGCTGTCGTCGTGCAACTCGGGCCTGTACTCGACCGGACGGATCCTGCGGTCGCTGTCGCAGCGCGGCGAGGCGCCGGCGTTCACCGGACGGATGAGCTCCCACCACGTCCCGTACGGCGGGATCCTGTTCACCTCGGTGGTCTACGTCGCCGGGGTGGCGCTGAACGCGTTCCTGCCGCACAAGGCGTTCGAGATCGCCACGTCCGTCGCGTCCCTCGGCGTCCTGACGACCTGGGCGACGCTGCTGTACGCGCAGATCCGGTTCCGACGGGCGGCCGAGCGCGGCGAAGTACGGCGGCCCGACTACCGGATGCCCGGCTCGCCCTACACCAACTGGGCGACCCTGGGCTTCCTCCTGCTCGTGCTGGTGCTGATGGTCTTCGACGGCGAGCAGAAGTGGGCGGTCGCGGCGATCCCGTTCCTGGTGGTGTTCCTGCTCGCCGGCTGGAAGTTGATCAACCGTCGGCGCGCGGGCGGCGTGCTGAGCTCCGAGGTCTGACCGCGCTCCCGCCCGCCGCGCCGTCACGACGCCGCGCTGGCAGGACGCCGCGCCGTCACGACGCCGCCGTCAGGCAGCCGCGCCGTCAGGACGCCGGGGCGGACGACTCCTCGGCGACCTCCAGGCCCGCCTCGATCACGGCGTTCATGATGCGGGCCAGGCGCCGCGGGCCGAGCGCGGGCGCGCGCTCGGCCATCGCCGCGACGATCTCCCGCTCGCGCTCGGGGTTGCGCCCGGCGAAGCCGCCGACCGGCTTGAGGCGCTGCACGACCGCCGCGACCTCGGCGCGGCGCGCGAGCAGGTCGGCGAGCGCGGCGTCGATCGCGTCGATCGCGGTGCGCGCCTCGGCCAGGTCGGTGATCTCCGCCGGGTCGGGCAGGCCGATCCGCAGCTCCTCGCTCATGCAGGGTCCCTCTCCACGATGGGCGGCCCCCGCGTGATGCTCGCCCGGGGCCGCGCGCTTCCACGAAAGAAGGCGAAGCCCAGCGGGCTCCGCCTTCTCGCCGGCTCCGGGGTCGTCGCTCAGGTCGCGCCGACCGGCTCACCCGGAGCCGGCTGCGTAAACCCGAAATAGCGACGTGCCATGACCGCGATGCTAGGGGACGCCGTGGCCGCGCGCCAATCACCCGGACGAACGTCTCACCTCCTGAGACGTCCCCTCGGCGGCCTGCGCGAACGCGCACGGCGCCGCGAAGGCGCATAACCTTGGGCCTGACGGTTTCGGGACCATGCACGGACGGGGCGCGCAGTGGCCAACGATCGGACGACGGGCGGACGCGGATCGCAACTGGTGCCGCCGCTGCTCAGCTCGGCGGCGGCGTGGGCCTGGCGGCTCATCGCGATCGGCATCGTCGTCTACGGCCTGACCTGGGTGGTCGGCACCCTCAAGATCGTCTTCCTGCCGTGCGCGGTCGCGCTGTTCCTGACCGCGCTGCTGCGCCCGCTGACCATCCGGTTCCAGCGGATCGGCATGGGGCCGCTGGCCGCGACCTGGCTGACGCTGCTGTTCGCGCTCGCCGTCCTCGGCGGCATCGGCACCTACGTGGGCATCCAGGCCAACGACGAGTTCCCCAAGCTCGTCTCGGAGGTGCAGGACACCGCCAAGTCCGTCCAGCACTGGCTGGAGAACGGTCCGCTGCACGTCCAGCACTCCAAGCTGAACGACGCCGTCGACCAGGGCAGCAAGTGGGTCGAGGCGCGGCGCGGCAAGCTCGCCAGCACCGCGCTGGACTGGGGCACCGCGACGATCGAGGCGCTCGCCGCGATCGTGTTCCTGCTCTTCGTGACGTTCTTCCTGCTCAAGGACGGCCCGAACATCTGGCGCTGGACGATCAGCGGCACCGGCGGCTACCGCGACCGGATCGACCGCGCGGGCCGCGCCGCCTGGGAGACGCTGTCCCAGTACGTCCACGGCACCTGCCTGGTGGCCGCGATCCACGCGGTCGTGCTGGCGATCGTCCTCGCCATCATGGGCGTCCCGCTGGTCGCCCCGCTCGCCGTGGTGATCTTCCTGGGCAGCTTCATCCCGATCGTCGGCATCTTCGTCGGCGGCGGCCTGGCGGTCGCGGTCACCTTCGGCGCGAAGGGCGGCGTGGCGGCCCTGATCTTCCTGGGCATCCTGCTGGTCGAGCACCAGCTGGAGTCCCACCTGCTGCAGCCGATGGTGGTGGGCCGCTGGGTCCGCCTGCACCCGCTCGCCGTGATCATCGCGATCACCGTCGGCGGCGTCCTGGCGGGCATCCCGGGCGCGGCCGTGGCCGTCCCCATCGTCGCCGTCGTCTACCGCGCCTGGCCCGCTCTGCGGGGCGAACCGGAGCCGACCCCGGCCGAGGACCCCGGCGGCGGCCCGCGCGACGACGACCCGGACGTCCCCCGCACCGCCACCCTGACGGCCACCGACCCTCCCTCGCCCGACTCCGGACCGAACTGACCCGGAACCGAACCGACCCGTGCCCGAGGCCGGAACCGAACCGGACGCGTCCGGGACCCGAACTGACCGCATCCGGCCGGGCGCGGCCCCCGAACGGGTGTGACGATCACCCGACTTCGGGACGAGCCGGGCGTCTGCGTGTCGGGGTCCGGAGTGTCGGCGGGCGGGGTTAGGCTCTTGGAGCCACTTCGTCCCGGAGGGTCTCCGGAGCGACGATCTTCCCCGGGCCAGGACCGAACCGACGCGTGCCGCCCCGCACGCGGGCGGTCGCATGCGACAACTCAGGAGGCGCGTCAGTCGTGGGTGACTCGTTTGTGCATCTGCATGTCCATACGGAGTACTCCATGCTGGACGGCGCCGCGCGCCTGAAGCAGATGTTCGCCGAGGTCGAGCGGCAGAAGATGCCCGCGATCGCGATGACCGACCACGGCAACATGCACGGCGCCTACGACTTCTGGAAGCACGCCCAGTCCGTCGGCGTGACGCCCGTCATCGGTATCGAGTCCTATATGGCGCCCGAGTCCCGGTTCCACAAGAAGAAGGTGACCTGGGGTGATCCGTCCCAGAAGCGGGACGACGTCTCGGGCGGCGGGCTGATCAACCACAAGACGATCTGGGCGCGGAACAAGCAGGGGCTGCACAACCTGTTCAAGCTGAGTTCCCGCGCGTACATGGAGGGGTTCGTCTTCAAGTACGCGCGCATGGACGAGGAGCTGCTCGCCGAGCACTCCGAGGGGCTCATGGCGACCACGGGCTGCCCGTCCGGCAAGATCCAGACGCGGCTGCGGCTCGGCCAGTTCGACGAGGCGCTGAAGGCGGCGGCCACCTTCCAGGACATCTTCGGCAAGGAGAACTACTTCCTGGAGCTGATGGACCACGGGCTCAGCATCGAGCACCGCGTCCGCGACGGCCTGCTGGAGATCGGCAAGCGGCTGAACATCAAGCCGGTCGTGACCAACGACTCGCACTACACGCACGAGTCCGAGGCGACCGCGCACGACGCGCTGCTGTGCGTGCAGGTCGGCAAGCAGCTCGCCGACCCGGACCGGTTCCGCTTCGACGGCAGCGGCTACTACATCAAGTCGGCCGACGAGATGCGGTCGATCGACACCTCCGACGCCTGGCAGGAGGGCTGCCGCAACACCCTCCTGATCGCCGAGCGGGTCGACCCGACCGGCATGTTCGAGTTCCGCGACCTGAGCCCGAAGTTCCCCGTCCCGGAGGGCGAGACCGAGGAGAGCTGGTTCCGCAAGGAGGTCTGGAAGGGCCTGCACGAGCGGTTCCCGGACGGCCTCCCGGACGGCTACAAGGAGCAGGCCGAGTACGAGATGGACGTCATCATCGGCAAGGGGTACCCCTCGTACTTCCTCGTCGTGGCCGACTTCATCATGTGGTCCAAGCGCAACGGCATCCTGGTCGGGCCGGGCCGAGGCAGCGCGGCGGGCTCGCTGGTCGCCTACGCGATGGGCATCACCGACCTCGACCCGATCCCGCACGGACTGATCTTCGAGCGGTTCCTGAACCCCGAGCGCGCGTCGATGCCCGACATCGACATCGACTTCCCTGAAGACCGGCGGGCCGAGGCCATCCGGTACACCACCGAGAAGTGGGGCGCCGACAAGGTCGCCTACATCGCCACCTTCGGCACCATCAAGGCGAAGGCCGCCGTGAAGGACGCGGGCCGCGTCCTCGGCTTCCCGTACGCGCTCGGCGACCGCATCTCCAAGGCGTTCCCCCCGGCCGTCATGGGCAAGGACATCCCGCTCTCCGGCATCTTCGACGAGAAGCACCCGCGCTACGGCGAGGCGGGCGAGCTGCGCAAGCTGTACGAGGAGGAGCCGGACGTCAAGCAGGTCATCGACCTGGCGCAGGGCCTGGAGGGACTGATCCGGCAGACCGGCGTGCACGCCGCCGGCGTGATCATGAGCGGTGAGACGATCACCGACCACGTGCCGGTGATGCGGCGCGACTCCGACGGCGCGATCATCACGCAGTTCGACTACCCGACCTGCGAGACGCTCGGCCTGCTGAAGATGGACTTCCTCGGCCTGCGGAACCTGACGATCATCCAGGACGCGGTCGACAACATCAAGAAGAACAAGGGCATCGACCTCGACCTGCTGAAGATCCCGCTGGACGACCGTCCCACTTACGAGCTGCTCGGCCGCGGCGACACCCTGGGCGTGTTCCAGCTGGACGGCGGCGGCATGCGGTCCCTGCTGCGGCTGATGAAGCCGACCGAGTTCGAGGACATCTCCGCCGTCGGCGCGCTCTACCGGCCGGGGCCGATGGGCGCGAACTCGCACACCAACTACGCGCTGCGCAAGAACGGCCAGCAGGAGATCACCCCGATCCATCCCGAGCTGGAGGAGCCGCTCGCCGAGATCCTCGGCACGACCTACGGCCTGATCGTGTATCAGGAGCAGGTCATGTCGATCGCGCAGAAGGTCGCGGGCTACACGCTCGGCAAGGCGGACCTGCTCCGCCGCGTCATGGGCAAGAAGAAGAAGGCCGAGCTGGACGCCCAGTTCGAGGGCTTCGAGCAGGGGATGCTCGACAACGGCTTCTCCAAGGAGGCCGTGAAGACGCTGTGGGACATCCTCGTCCCGTTCTCCGACTACGCGTTCAACAAGGCGCACTCGGCGGCGTACGGCCTGGTCTCGTACTGGACGGCCTACCTCAAGGCGAACCACGCCGCCGAGTACATGGCGGCGCTGCTCACCTCCGTCGGCGACGACAAGGACAAGAGCGCGCTGTACCTGAACGAGTGCCGCCGCATGGGCATCAAGGTGCTGCCGCCGGACGTCAACACCTCCGAGGCCGACTTCACCCCGATCGGGGAGAAGGAGATCCGCTTCGGCCTGAGCGCCGTCCGCAACGTCGGCGTCAACGTGGTGGACGGCATCATCGCCGCGCGCCGCGAGAAGGGCGACTACACCGACTTCAACGACTTCTTGAACAAGGTGCCGACGCAGGTCTGCAACAAGCGCGTGGTCGAGTCGCTGATCAAGGCGGGCGGGTTCGACGAGCTGGGGCACCAGCGCAAGGCGCTGCTCATGGTGCACGAGCAGGCGATCGACTCGGTGATCGACATCAAGCGCAAGGAGGCCATCGGCCAGGACTCGCTGTTCGGCGCGCTGGAGGCCGACTCGGGCGAGGACGCGTTCGCCGTCGCCATCCCCGAGGACGAGGAGTGGGACAAGACCACCCTGCTGTCGTTCGAGCGGGAGATGCTCGGCCTCTACGTGTCGGACCATCCGCTGCTCGGCATCGAGCACGTGCTGGAGCGCGAGGCCGACTGCTCGATCGCGTCGCTGAACGAGGGCGAGCGTCCGGACGGCCAGGTCGTGGTCGTGGCGGGCCTGCTCAGCGGCCTGCAGCGCAAGGTCACCAAGCAGGGCAACTCGTGGGCCATGTTCCAGCTGGAGGACCTGGGCGGCGCGATCGAGGTGATGTGCTTCCCGTCGTCCTACCAGCTCTGCTCCACGCTGCTGGCCGAGGACGCGATCCTGGTGGTCAAGGGCCGCCTCGACCGGCGCGAGGACGTCGCGAAGATCATCGCGATGGAGGTCACCCAGCCGGACCTGACCGTCACCGACTCGGTCGGCCCGCTGTCGGTGACGCTGCCGATCGGCCGCTGCATCCCGCCGGTCGTCAGCCGCCTCAAGGAGGTCCTGACGACGCACCCGGGCAACTCCGAGGTGCACCTGCACATCCAGAACGGCCCGCGCACGACCGTCGTCCGGCTGGACGACCGGTTGCGCGTCGCGCCGTCCCCGGCGCTGATGGGCGACCTGAAGCAGTTGCTCGGGCCGTCCTGCCTGAGCTGACGCTCGGGCGCGCGGCACGCTGACGGCGAAGGGGCCGGACGGAACGACCGTCCGGCCCCTTCGCCGTGTCCGGGGTGAACCGGGACGAAACGTCCGCCGGCTCTTGTGCGGCGTCGGGGAGTCGAACATAGGATGTCCCATGTCCTATGTGGAGGTGGTGGCCTGATGTCCGGTGACGGTTTCGACGCGGCGATCGCGGAGTGGTTGCGGGAGCGGGAGCAGGACCCGACCGCGGCCGACGCGTCGGTGGAGGGGGCGCGGCTCCATTCCGTCGCCGTCAACGAACGGTCGCGGGCGCTGCTGGCCGATCCGCCCGTGCCCGCGGCCGAGCGCGACGAGCGGGTGCCGGCCGGAGGCGGACGCGTGCCGGTCCGCGTCATCGAGCCCGCCGGGCGGCGGGACGGCACCGTGGTCGTGTTCTGCCACGGCGGCGGGTGGATCGCCGGGGACACCGGCACGCACCGGCAGCACATGTGCCGCCTCGCGGCGGGGACCGGATGGACCGTGGCCGGCGTGGACTACCGGCTCGCGCCCGAGCACCCGTTCCCGGCGGCCTTCGAGGACTGCCTCGCCGTCGCCCGGCACTTCGCGGCGGCGGGGGAGCGGGTCGTCGTCGCCGGGGACAGCGCCGGCGGGCAGCTCGCCGCGTCCGTCGCGCTCGCCTGCCGCGACGAGGGGGTGCCGCTGGCCGCGCAACTGCTCATCGTGCCGGTCGTGGACGTGCTGGGCGGGTACGCCGACCCGGGCGTCAACGCCTCGTACCCGTCGCGGGCCGAACGCGCGGAGGGATACGGCCTCACGCTCGCGGGGATGCGCTGGTTCGCCGAGCTGTACGCGCCGGGGGACGGGCAGGACTGGCGGGTGTCGCCGCTGCGCGCCGCCGACCTGTCGGGGGTCGCGCCCGCGGTCGTCCACACCGCCGGATACGACGTGCTGCGGGACGAGGGCGCCGCGTACGCCGCCGCGCTCCGGGACGCCGGGGTCGAGGTGGTGCACCGGGAGTGGCCGACGCTCAACCACGGGTACTTCGGGCTCGGCGGCGTCTCCGCCGCCGCCGAGGAGGCCGCGCGCCAGGCCGCCGCCGACCTGCGCGGCCTCCTCGGCTGAGGTCACGCCAGGGCGGCCGCGAAGCGCGAGGTGATCCAGCGCGGGTCGGTGATGGCCGTGCCGACCACCACCGTCGTCGCGCCCGCCCCGAGGGCCGCCGCCGCCTGCGCGGGGGAGTGGTAGCGGCCCTCGGCGACGATCACCGCGTCCGGGAGCTCGGCGCGCAGGGCGCGGACGAGGTCCAGGTCGGGGCCGTCCGGGGGCGGGCCGGGGAGCGTGTAGCCGGCGAGCGTGGTGGCCACCATGTCGGCGCCGGCCGCCAGCGCGGCGACGCCTTCCGCGAGGGTCGCCACGTCGGCCATGAACAGGGCGCCCGCGTCGTGGACGGCCGCTACCGAGTCCTTGAGGGGACGGCCGTCCGGGCGGGGACGCGCCGTCGCGTCGGCCGCGACGACGTCCGCGCCCGCCTCCGCGACCGCGCGGGCCGCCGCGACGGTCGGGGTGATGAAGACGCCGTCCGTCCCGTCCTTGGTGAGGCCGATGACGGGCACGTCGACCGCGGCGACGATCGCCGCCACGTCGGGGAGGCCGCCCACGCCGCCGCAGCGGATCGCGGCGGCGCCGCCGCCGGCCGCCGCCCGCGCCATCCGGGTGAGCGCGGCGGTGTCGCGCAGCGGGTGGCCGTCGCCCGCCTGGCAGGACACGATCAGCCGTCCGGCGACGGCCGCGGCGAACGCGTGCGGGGTCATCGGTCCCTCTCTTCGGTCCGGGCGAGGAGCGCCGCGCCCACGAGCGGGGCGTCGGTGCCGAGGCGGGCGGGCAGGATCGGGGTCGCGCGGAGCGGGGGGAGCGCCTCGTCCCGGACGGCTTCGGTGACGGCGTCCAGGAACGGGGCGCCGAGCTGGGCGACGCCGCCGCCGATCACGACGGCGTCCGGGTCGAGGACGGCCAGCAGGCCCGCGAGCGCGCGGCCGAGCAGGGCGCCCGCCCGGGCGGGGTCACCGGTCGCCGCGATGGCCGGGCCGGACGCGACCGCCTCCAGGTGGTCGCGGCGTCCGCAGCCGCACGGCACCGGCCCGTCCTCGGGGACGAGCAGGTGCGCCAGCTCCCCGGCGGTGCCGTGCGCGCCGGGGTCGAGCCGCCCGCCGGTGGTGATCGCGCCGCCGACGCCCGTCCCCACCGAGACGTGCAGGACGCGGTGGAACCCGGCGCCCGCGCCCGCCGAGGCCTCGCCGAACGCCATGGCGCGGACGTCGTTGACGACCGCGACCGGCCGCCCGGTGCGCGCGGCGAGGACCTCCCGGACGGGCGTGTCCGCCCAGCCCGGCAGGACATCGGTCGCCGAGACGACGCGGCCCGTCGCCGCGTCGATGACGCCCGGGGCCCCGACGCCCAGCGCGGTGAACGGGCCGAGGCCGTCCAGCAGGCCCGCGGCGGCGGCGAGGACGGCCGCCCCGCCGCCGCGGGGGGTCGGGACGCGCGCCCGGTCCAGGACCGTTCCATCGCCCGCGACCAGCCCCGCCGCGATCTTCGTGCCGCCGATGTCCAGCGCCGCGTAGCGGGGTCCCGTCACAGGAGACCGGCCTCGGCGAGGATGCGCCGCACCCGCTCGGTCTCGCCGGCGTCGAGCTGGATCTGCGGCGGGGCCGTGACCGGGCAGTCGATGACGCCGAGCAGGTGCAGCGCCGCCTTGAACGAGCCGAGCGCGGACGAGCCGCGCCCCATGCGGTCGGCGGCGCCGGAGTTGACGATGTCGAACAGGCGCAGCAGCCGCTCCTGCTCGGCGCGCGCCTCGTCCCAGCGCCCGGCGCGGCAGTGCCCGTACAGCCGGACGTAACCGGCGGGATCGACGTTCCCGAGGCCGGGCACGACGCCGTGCGCGCCCATCGCGAACGCCGCGTCCACCGTCAGCTCCGAGCCGGTCAGGACGCTGAAGCCGGGAACGGCCGCGTCCCGCAGCGCGAGCATGAGGTGGCGCATGCCGCCCTCGTCGCCGCTGGAGTCCTTGACGCCCGCCAGCACCCCCTCGGACGCGAGGCGCAGCAGCATCGCGGCGTCCAGCTTGGAGTGCACCGAGACCGGCAGGTCGTAGGCGTAGACGGGCAGCGGGACGGCCGCGGCGACCTGGCGGAAGTGGGCCTCGATCTCCGCCGGGTGGGTGCGCGTGTAGAACGGCGCGGTCGCGACGATGCCGTCGCAGCCGGCGTCGGCGGCGGCGCGGGCGTGCCCGATCACCCGCAGGGTGGTCATGTCGATGGCCCCGGCGAGCACCGGGACGCGCCCGCCGACGTGCCCGGCCACCGTCTCCAGGACGGTGCGGCGGTGCCCGTCGGGCAGGAACGCCACCTCGCTGGTGGAGCCGAGCACGAACAGCCCGTCCACGCCCGCGTCCACGAGGCGGTCGACGAGCCGCTTCAGGGACGGGACGTCGATCTCCAGGTCGGGGGTGAGCGGGGTGCAGACGGGCGGCACCACGCCGCGGAGGACGGAGGCGGGGGGAGCGGTGGTCACGGGGTCTTCTCCTGGAGAACGGCGGAACCGGCGCCGGTATCGGTGTCGGTGATGGGATGCAGGCAGCGGAACAGGTGCCCGGGTTCGGACGCGGGAGTGAACGGCGGCATGGCCTCCCCGCACGCGTCGGTGGCGCGCCAGCAGCGGGTGCGGAACGGGCAGCCGCTCGGCGGGTGGACGGCGGACGGGACCGGTCCCTCCAGCCGGATCGGCTCCATCGGGTCGAGCAGGCTCGGCGTCGCCGACAGCAGCGCCCGCGTGTACGGGTGGCGGGTGTCGGCGAGCGCCGCGGCGGGGACGTCCTCGACGATCCGGCCGAGGTACATGGTGACGACCCGGTCGGACATGCGGCGGACGGTCTGGATGTCGTGCGAGACGAACACCATCGACAGCCCGAGCCGGTCCTTCAGGTCGAGCAGGAGGTTGAGGATCTGCGCGCGGACGGACACGTCCAGCGCCGAGGTCGGCTCGTCGGCGACCAGCAGCGACGGCTCCAGCATGAGCGCGCGGGCGATCGCGACGCGCTGCCGCTGCCCGCCCGACAGCTGCCCGGGGAGCGCGGCGGCGGCCGACGGCGGCAGCCCGACCAGCGCCATCAGCTCGCGGACGCGCTCGTCGCGTTCGGCGGGCGTGCCGCGCCGGTGCACGTCGAGCGGGTCCCGCAGGACGGAGTGGACGGTCAGCCGCCGGTTGAGGGCGGTCGAGGGGTCCTGGAAGACCATCCCGACGGACGCGCCGAGCCGGGCCGCGCGCTCCTTGCGGGGGAGCGACCCGAGGTCGGAACCCTCGAACAGCACCGTCCCGGACGTCGGCTTCTGGAGCCCGATCAGCACCTTCGCCAGGGTCGACTTCCCGCAGCCGGACTCGCCGACGACCCCGACCGTCTCGCCGGGCGCGATCGCGAGGTCGGCGCCGGTCAGGGCGTGGACGACCGAGCGGCGGAACGCCGGGCCACCGCGGGCGGGCAGCCGGACGTGCACGTCGCGCAGCTCCATCACGGGCGCGTTCGGCGCGGGTTCGTCCCTCACGGGGCCGTTCAGCGCGTGTTCGTTCGGCACAGGTTCGTTCGGAGCGTGTTCGTTCGGTACAGGTTCGTTCAGCGCGGGTTGGTTCGGCACAGGTTCGCTCGCCGCGTGTTCGTTCGGCGCGGGTTCGTTCATCGCGGGTCTCCCGTCGTGACCGGGTCGGCGGCGCCGATCGGGTGGTGGCAGGCGAACGCGTGCCGGTGGGGGTCGCCGGACGGTTCCGGCCGGATCCGCGCGCAGTCCGCGGTCGCGGCGGCGCAGCGGTCGGCGAACCGGCATCCGGCGGGAAAGTGCGACGGCGACGGGACCGTGCCCGGGATCTGCACCGGCCGCGACCCGGACGCCTCCAGCGACAGCACCGCCCCGAGCAGGCCCCGCGCGTAGTGGTGGCGCGGCGCGGCCACGACCTCGGGCGTGACGCCGGCTTCGGCGACCTGCCCGCCGTACATGACGACCACCCGGTCGGTGACGTCGGCGACGAGCGCGAGGTCGTGCGAGACGAGGATCAGCGCGAAGCCGAGCTCCTCGCGCAGCCGCAGCAGCAGCCGCATGACGGCGGCCTGGACGGTGACGTCCAGCGCCGTGGTCGGTTCGTCGGCGACGACCAGGCGCGGGTCCCGCGACAGCACCATCGCGATCAGGACGCGCTGCCGCTGGCCGCCCGACAGCTCGTGCGGGTAGCTGCGCAGCGTCCGGACGGGGTCGAGCCCGACGAGTCCGAGCAGCTCGGCCGGGGTGCGGGTGCCGCCGCGGCGGGTGAGCTGGCGGAGCTGGGCGCGGATCGTCATCGCCGGGTTCAGCGACGACAGCGCGTCCTGGTAGATCATCGCCATGTCGTGGCCGAGCAGGCGGCGGCGCTCGCGGGCGGGCATCGTCCGCAGGTCGCGGCCGTCGAACAGCAGCCGTCCGCCGATCCGCGCCGCGTCCGGCTCCAGGCCCATGATCGCGAGGCTGGTGAGGCTCTTGCCGCAGCCGCTCTCGCCGACGAGCCCGACGACCTCGCCGGGGCGGACGTCCAGCGAGACTCCGTCGACCACGTCCACGTCGCCGTACCGGCCGGGGAAGGAGATCGTCAGGTCCTCGACGCGCAGCAGCGGTTCGCCCTGCGGCAGCGGGCGGGCGCGCTCGGCCAGGCGGCGGCCCGCCTCGTGCAGCCCCTCGTCCACGGTGGCGGGCAGGGCGGCGGCCCCGCCCTCGGCCGCCGGCGCCGTGGTCGCCGGTGCGGCGGTCGGCGGCGCAGGGGTCGGCGGCGCGGCGGTCGCCGGAGTGCTGGTCGCCTGCGCCGTGGTCGCCGGTGCGACAGGCGGCGCGGCGGACGCGTCGTCGCCGGACCGGGCCGACGGCGCCGCCCACGCGTCCGACACGCCCTCGGAGAGGATGTTCAGCACCAGCACCGTGACGAGGATGAACAGGCCGGGGAAGAAGGTCGCCCACCAGCCGCCCGACAGCACGAGCGTCTTGCCGTAGGCGATGACGCTGCCCCAGGACGGATCCGGGTCCTGCACGCCCGCGCCGATGAACGACAGGCTCGCCTCGAACACGATGGCGTTCGCGACGACGATCGTGACGAACACCAGGATCGGCGCCGCGCAGTTGACGATGACGTGGCGGCGCAGGATGTGCGCCCGGCCCGCGCCGATGACGCGTTCGGCGGCGACGTAGTCCTCGCCGTACTGCGAGAGCACGTTCGCCCGGACGACGCGGGAGATCTGCGGGACGTACAGGAACGCGATCGTCCCGATCAGCACCGGCAGGCTCTTGCCGAACACGGTGACGAGGACGGCGGCGAGCGCGACCGCCGGGAACGCCATGACGACGTCCAGGCAGCGCATGACGATCTCGTCCACGGCCCGGTGCGAGGTGGCGGCCAGGGAGCCGAGCACCGCGCCGGCGGCCAGCGCGAGCAGCGCGGCGCCGGCGCCGATGGCCAGCGACCACCGCGCCCCGTACAGGACGCGGGCGAACACGTCGCGGCCGACGCGGTCGGTGCCGAACCAGTGGTCGCCGGACGGGCCGAGGCCCGCGACGCCCGTGGTCAGCGGGTCGTGCCGCGCGATCAGCGGCGCGCACAGCGCGGCGAGCACGATCACCAGCAGCACGGCGAGCGCGGCGCGGGACGCCGGCCGCAGCCGCCGCAGGGCACCCGGGAGGCTCATCGGGTCGCTCCCTTCAGCCGGGGGTTGGCGAACAGGTAGAGGACGTCGACCAGCAGGTTCACCACGAGGAAGGTCAGCGCGATGGACAGCACCACGCCCTGCACGAGCGCCGGGTCGCCGGCCGTGACGCCCTGCATGATGAGCGTGCCGAGCCCGGGCAGCCCGAAGATCGCCTCGACGACGACGGCGCCGCTCAGCAGGTAGCCGACCTGGAGGCCGAGGACGGTCAGCGGCGTGATGAGCGCGTTGCGCAGCACGTTGCGTCCGACGACCACGGCGCGGGGCACGCCGCCGCCGACCGCCGTGCGGACGTAGTCGCGGTCGAGCTCCTCGACCATCGCCGTCCGCACGACGCGGGCCAGCAGCGATCCGACCGGGAACCCGACCGCGAGCGCGGGCAGCGCGAGGCTGCGCAGCCACTGGCCGACCGAGTCGGCCGGGTTGACGTAGCCGCCGGTCGGGAACCAGCCGAGCCGCAGCGCGAACTGCTGGATCAGCAGGATGCCGAGCCAGAAGGACGGCATCGCGACCCCGGCCATGGACACCACCCGGATGATCTGGTCGGGCCAGCGGTCCCGGAACAGCGCCGCGGTGACCCCGAGCAGCAGGGCGAGGACGACGCCGACCAGCACCGACAGGACCGTCAGCTGGAGGGTGAGCGGGAACGCGGTGCCGATCGCGTCGGTGACGGGCCGGCTCGGCGGCGCGGTGACGCCGAGGTCGCCGTGCACCAGGTCGCCGAGGAAGCGGACGTAGCGGACCGGCAGCGGGTCGTCGAGGCCGTGGGCGACCGCGTAGGCGTGCCGGGCCTCCGGCGTCGAGCCCTCGCCGAGCGCGTTGTAGGCGGGGTCGTTCGGGGAGAACCGCAGGACGACGAAGACGAACAGCGTGATCCCGAGCACCATCGGCACGAGGGTCAGCAGCCGTCCGAGCGCCATCCGCAGGATGGTTGCCATGGGTGGGGTCCGTTCTCTCTGCCCGGAGGGGGCCGGGGTCAGGCGCGTCCGACGTTCTGGAACGACAACCCCGTGGTCGGCACCGGCCGGAACCCGCTGAGCGCCTTGCCGTTCCAGCCGGTCACGAGCTTGCGGTGGAAGACGGGGTAGAGCGCGGCCTGCTCGGCGACGACGTCGATGGCCTCGGCCCACAGCTTCCTGCGGGCGCCCTCGTCGGTCTCGCGGGCCGCCTGGTCGAGCAGGCGCACGACCTTCTTCCCCTCCTCGGTGCCGGAGCTGTAGTGCCGCTTCTCGGGCCACGTCCCGACGTAGAACCAGCGCATCAGCAGGTCCACGTCGTTGCCGAACACCGACGGGTCGCCGGGCGCGGCCATCACCTGGTACCTGCCGGTGTCGACGCGGTTGGCGTACTGGCCGCCGGACTGCCCGACGTTCAGCGTGGTCTGCACGCCGACCGCGTCCCAGTTCTGCTTGATCAGCGGGACGCAGTCCTTGACGAAGTCGGTGTCGGTGGTGATGAGCTCGACCTTGAGGCCGCCGGCGCCGGCCTCCCGGAGCAGCGCCTTCGCCTTCTCCGGGTCGTACCCGTAGGCGGTCGCGGCCTTGGAGTAGCCGGGGTGGTCGGCGGGCAGGAAGCTCGTCGCGGCGGTGGCGTTGCCGAGCAGCGCCGTCTTGATCAGCTTGTCGGTGTCGATCGCGTAGTGCAGCGCCTGCCGCACCCGCACGTCGTCGAACGGCTTCATCCTGCAGTTGAACATCAGGAACAGCAGCCCGAAGCTCTGCACCGACCGGACCTCCGCCGTCTTCGACAGCTGGTCGGCGTTCAGGTAGGGGACGGCCTCGATCGCCTGGACGCGGCCGGACTGGAGGGCCGTGACGCGCGCGGACGGGTCGGTCAGCAGCAGCCACGTCATCTTCGCGGTCTTCGCCGGGCGCGGCCCGTTGTAGGCGTCGAACTTCGCGAACGTCAGGCCGGTGCCCGCGTTCGCGGCGGTCAGCCGGTACGGCCCGGACCCGACCGGCTGCGCGTCGAACTTCCGCTGCCCCGCCTGGACGAGCTTCTTCGGGACGATGCGGACGACGGCCAGCCGCTCGCTGAACAGCGCGAACGCGTACTTGAGCTTGAACTCGACCGTGCCGGCGTCGACCTTGCGCACGCCGTCCAGGAACGGCAGGAACTGGGCGAACAACGACGCGTTCCCGGGATCGAGGATGCGCTCGAAGGAGAAGACGACGTCGTCGGCGGTGACGGGCGAGCCGTCGTGGAAGGTCGCGCCGTCCCGGAGCGCCACGCGGTAGGTGGTGTCGTCGATCCTCTCCGGCGCCGCCTTGGCCAGCGCGTTGTAGGGCTGCCGGGTGACCGGGTCGAGGTCGACCAGCGGTTCGAGGACGTGCAGGTTGGCGGCCACGGCGACGGCGCTGGAGGCGGTCATCGGGTCGAAGCCGCCCGACAGCGCGTAGGCGAGCGCGGCCGTGATGGTGTCCCTGTCGCCGCCGCTCCCGCCGGAGCCGGTGGAGGACGGGCCGCCGCACGCGGACAGCCCGGCCGCGATCGTCGCCGCCGCGCCGAGGAGGCCGGAGTAGCGGAGGAAGTCGCGGCGGTTCACGCCGCGGCCGGTCTGGAGCTCGGTCACGTCGACTCCTGGAGATCGATTGCGGGGGGTGGGAGGATGAGCGACGCAGGTGAGAGGGGAGGTAGGACATCCAACGTCACTCGTCGGTGTACCGTAGGGCGCGGTCCCGGCGAGGTCAAGTGCCGCGCCGCCGAGGGACCGGTGAGGGACTGACGAACGGGGATGGGGAGCGTGAACCGATGACCGCTGGTCGGACGCGAGGCCGGACGACGCGGGGCCGCAGCAGCCGGACCGAGGAGGTGCAGCAGCGCGTCAAGCAGCTGATCCTGGAGCGCGGTCTCGCGGTCGGCGATCCGATGCCCACCGAGTTCGAGCTGGTCGAGGAGCTGGACGTCAGCCGCAACTCGCTGCGCGAGGCGCTGAAGGCCCTCCAGGCCGTCGGGATCGTCGAGATCAGGCACGGTTTCGGGATGTACGTCGGGACGATGTCGCTCGGCGCGCTGGTCGACGAGCTGACCTTCCACGCCCGCATCTCCAAGCAGCAGGGCCGCGACGACCTCGCCCACCTCGTGGAGATCCGCGAGCTCCTGGAACGCGGGCTGATCGAGCAGGTCGTCGACCGCGGCCTGGCGACCGGCAACACCGAGCTGGACGCGGTGATGCGGCGGATGGAGGAGGAGGCCGCGGCCGGGCTGGTGACGCCCGAGACCGACCGCCTGTTCCACGAGCTGCTCTACCGGCCGCTCGCCAACCCGATCGTCAACCGGCTGCTCGGCGCGTTCTGGGACGTGTACCGCACCCTCCAGCACGACCTGGCTCCGGTCGCCCAGGAGGCCGCCGAGGTCGCGCAGCGGCACCGCGACATCTACGACGCGCTGTGCGCCGCCGACCGCCAGGCCGCCGTCGCCGCGATGGCCGCGCACTTCAAGGGCATCCGCGACCGCCTCCGGGCCGCCGGCGCCTGAGGGCCCGGCGGCCCGGCCATTGACGGGCCGGGCCGCCGGGCCTACCTTCGTCGGGCGGATGGGACATCCCATGTCCCATCTCCGATCGAAAGGGTGAGGCCATGTCCCGCAGACCCCTGCCCCCGCGATTCCCCTTCCCCCGGTTCCCGCTCGCCGCCGCGTCCGGCGTCCTGCTGGCGGCGTCCGCGCTGCTCGCGCCGCCCGCGCACGCCGCCACCGCGCAGTCGGCCGTCGTCACGACGGACTGCACGTCGGGCCGCATCCAGGAGACCGTCACCAACCGGACCTCCGCCGCCACGACGTTCACGCTGACCTGGCCGGGCGTCGGCACATGGAAGGCCGCCGTCGCCGCCGGGGACAGCGGTCACTTCTCCTTCACCAGGCCGTCCGGAACCGCCTACACGTTCCGGACGACGACGCCAGAGGGCTTCGACCAGACCGACGGCGGCACCCTGGACTGCTCGGGCGCGCTGAGCGCCCGCGCCGCGATGGACTGCGGCAGCCCGCACCGCCTCCGCCTCGTCCTGGAGAACCACTCCGCCGACGCCAGGACCTTCACCGTCGCCTGGCCCGGCGGCACCGGTTCCCCCTGGTCGGTGGCCGTCCCGGCCGGGCGCGGTGACGACGGCCTCTACTGGACGGTCCCGGACGGCACCTCCTACACGTTCCAGATCTCGTCCGGTAGCTGGAGCCGGACGCTTTCGGGAACGTCGGGGTGCGGCGTCGGCAGCGGCAGGCCCGGCATGAACGCGCAGACCGTGCTGACGACGTCCACCGTCATCGACGGGCTGGGGAAGGCCGCGAAGTCGGTGCGCATCCCCGCCCTCGCCGTCACCGGCGGCGGCACGGTCGTCGCCGTCGCGGACGCCCGCGTGGACGGCTCGTACGACCTCGGCGGGGGCACCAACGACATCCGGCTGGCGATGGTCCGCAGCACCGACGGCGGCGCCACCTTCTCCGCCCCGAAGATCATCGCGCAGGCGCCGACGACGTCCGAGGGCTACGGCGATCCGAGCCTGATCGTCGACCGCGTCACCGGCCGGCTGTTCGCGTTCTTCACCTACTCCCCGAAGCCGGGCGTCGGCTACAACGGCTCCACCGCGGGCGACACCTCCGCCACGGCGACCACCAACACGCACATCCGGTACATCACCTCGACCGACGACGGCGCCACCTGGAGCGCGCCCGTCGACCTCAACCCCTCGGTCCGCAAGAGCGACTGGGCGGGCATGTTCGCCTCGTCCGGGCACGGGATCCAGCTCGCCTCCGGACGGCTCGTCCAGCCGATCGTGTACCGCGACGCGGGCGGCGACCACGCCGCCGACATCTACTCCGACGACCACGGCGCCACCTGGCACGACGGCACCACGGCCGGGACCGGCGTGAACGAGAGCAAGGCCGTCCAGCGCGCCACCGGGCGGATCGCGCAGAACATGCGCTCCAACGCCGGCGGTGACCGCTGGTACGCCACCGCCGCCGACGTGACCGCCCCGTTCGGGACGAGCTGGAACAGCGGCCTCGTCGACCCGGGCTGCAACGGCGACGAGATCTCCTACCTGCGGCCCGCGAGCGGCGCGCCCGGCCTGACGGACGTCGCCCTGCACAGCAACAACGCGGCGAGCAGCCGCACCGAGCTGACCGTCCGGGTCAGCCGCGACGACGGCGCGAGCTGGCCGCACTCGGCCCTGGTCAAGCCGGGCACCGCGGGCTACTCCACGATGGCGGTCATGCCGGACGGCTCCGTCGGCGTCCTCTACGAGATCGGGGACACCGGCGGGATCGTCTTCGCCCGCGTCACGCTGCCCTGGCTCGAATCCTGACGCTCGGCCCCCGCCCGTGTCCGCGGGCGGGGGGCACGGTTCCTCGGTCGGGGACTGCGACGGCACCTCGACGTGCGGCGACCTCGGGCACTGGAAGCGAGGCCGCGCCGGACGGGCGTCCGCGCGGTCTCCCGCCGTGCCGGGTCAGTGGACGAGCGGGACGCCGTGGTCGTCCGGGACGGGCGCGGCGGCGAGGTCGGACTCCCAGCGGACGAACCGGCCGCGGTTGTCGAAGAACGCGCGGGCGGTGCCGCCGCCCGGAAGCAGGACCTCGGTGACCTCGCCGCGCTCGCGGTAGGGCACCCGGTGCCGGCTGAGCAGCCGGGCGAGGGTGAGGCGCGGCTCGCGCGCGAACAGGCTCGTCGCGTTGGTGAGCAGCCGCGGCACGGGGACCGGGTCCCAGCCGGCGGGCGGCGCCTGCGGGTCGTCCACGTGGAGGTAGGCCGAGCCGCCGTCGTAGCCCGCGCCGATGTAGCCGCCGCCCCCGAGGACGCCGCCCGCCGCCATCGCGACCAGCTCGCCGCCGTGCCCGGCGGGCCCCTCGTACCAGGACAGGTCGACCTCGGGCGTGGTGAACTCGGGGATGCCGAGGCGCTCGCCGATGGCCCGGATCGGCAGGGTGGGGCGGACGGCGGGGTGGTCCTCGCCGAACTGGGGGTTGGCCCAGCCCCACAGCCAGGTGCGCTCGCGGGTCGCGTAGCTGCCCAGCAGGCCGACCCGGACCGTGACGCCACCGCTGGTGTAGGTGCGCGCGGTCAGGTCGGCGCTCCAGTCCTCGCGCGGCAGGAACTCCGCGAGGGTCTCCTGCTGCTGCAGGACGACCGCGGCGAGGGCGGCGCCGAGGCGCTCGAACGCGGGACTGAATCCGGACATGTCGGGCAACATTATCTCAAGAAACCGACGGCTCGGAGGGGAGATTCCGCCGAAAGACCGGTCCCGCTTCCGGCCCGTCCGGCCCGCGTCCGCGTGGCCGGGCGGCATCCCTGCCGGCCGGGCGCGCGGCGTGCGCCTTCCGCGGGGGCGCGGTGCGGGGGCGCGGTCGTGGGGTCCGGACGCGCGGGTTAGGCTTTCGCTGTTGATCGGTAACGGACGGCGACGGGCGCGACTCTCCGGCCCGTGAGGAGCGTACGAGGTGCGGGGACGGTCCCTCAGAGCGGTGCGGACCTTCGCGGTCACCACCGTGTTGGTCGCGGTGCTCGGCCCGCTCGCCGGGGTGCTCTGGCACGCGGTGTCGCCCAAGGTCGCGTTCGTCGTGCTGCGCGGCGAGGCGTTCTTCGCCGACGGCGAGGGCCAGGGGCCGATCGGCACCGACGCCCGGTTCGCGCTGATCGGCGTCGTCGCCGGGATCGTGTGCGGCGTGATCGCCTACCGCTTCGGCGGACGCGACAACGACGTCCCGCTGATCGCCGGGCTGGCGGTCGGCGGCGTCGCGGCGGCGCTCCTGGCCTGGTGGGTGGGCCATCAGTTCGGCCTGTCGCACTACGAGCACGTCGTCCGCACCGCGACGGACGGCACCGAGGTGAACGGCCCGGCCGACGTGCGGGCCCGGGGCGTCCTCGTCTTCTGGCCACTGCTGGCCGTGGGCGCGTACGCCGTCCTGGAGATGATCGTCAAGCGGCTCCCCGCCGCCGGCGCCGGCGAGCTTCCGGCGGACGGCGGCGGTGGCGGCGGCCAGGCGATCGAGGACGGTGACCGTCCGGCGGGCGGCGGCGGGCTAGCGGCGCGCGATGGGGGCGAGCCGGGCGCCGGTGAGACGCACCAGGTCGGCGGGGGCCAGCTCGATCTGCAGTCCGCGCCGACCGGCCGAGACGTAGACCGTCGCAAGGGCTGACGCCGACTCGTCGACCACGGTCGGCAGCCGCCTGCGCTGGCCGAGCGGGCTGATCCCGCCCACCACGTACCCGGTGGCGCGCTCGGCGTCGTGCGGGTCGGCCATCTGCGCCTTCTTGCCGCCGACGGCGGCGGCGAGGGCCTTCAGGTCCAGCGAGGACGACACCGGGACGACCCCCACGGTGAGGTCGCCGTCCACCTCGGCGAGCAGCGTCTTGAAGATCCGGTCGTGCGCGATCCCGAGCGCGTCGGCGGCGGCCTCGCCGTAGGACTCGGCGGCGGGGTCCACCTCGTACGGGTGCAGCTCGAACTCGATCTTCGCCTTGGTCGCGGCGACGGTCGCCGGGGTGCCGGTGCCGCCGTGCTGCCTCTTCCCCTTCGCCATGCGCCCAGTCTGCCGCAACCGGCGATCATTGCGGGGCGGACGGCCCGCCGCCGGCGGACGGACGCGGGCACCGGTCAGTTGGGATGGAACGAGGAGTCCAGGAACTGCCCGGCCGGGACGGTCGGCAGCGCGTCCAGCAGGCGGGTCTCGCGCAGCAGCAGGTCGCGCTCGGCGCGGAGCCGGTGCGCGGCGTCCTCGGCGGCGAGCAGGCG
Organism: Actinomadura gamaensis; assembly: GCF_042652125.1. NCBI lineage: Bacteria > Bacillati > Actinomycetota > Actinomycetes > Streptosporangiales > Thermomonosporaceae > Actinomadura > Actinomadura gamaensis. Next base: position 246,049 of record NZ_JBHSIT010000003.1, read on the forward strand.
CTGCTTGTCCGCCGGGTCGAGCACGGTCGCGGCGGCGACCAGGTAGGACAGCGCGACCGGGTCGTCCGGGAGGTCGCCCGGGTCGCCCGCCGCCGCGCCCGCCGCCGCGAGCCGGTGCCGGTACAGGTGGAACAGCTGCCGGACGCGCCGGACGAGCCCGCCCGTCGCGTCCCCCGGCTCCTCCGGCAGGAACTCGACGTCCCCGCGGAGGTAGGGCCGGGAACGGTCCAGCTCCTTCAGCCGGAACCGCCGCCCGCCGACCGTCACGACGTCGAACCGGCCGTCCGGCAGCGGGACGACATCGTGCAGCTCGGCGACGCACCCGACCTCCGCCAGCCGCGGCGTGACCGCCGCGCCGGGCAGGTCCGGTGCGCCGGGGGGCTCCGCGGGGCCGGATCCGCCGCCCGCCTCGCCGAAGTCGTCGGTGTCGCGGCCGAGCTCCAGCGCGACCACCCCGAAGCGGCGGGGTTCCGGGCCGTTCATCAGGTCGGACAGGAGCGTCCGGTACCGGTCCTCGAACAGGTGCAGCGGCAGGACGACCCCGGGGAACAGCACCGCGCTCAGCGGGAACAGGGCGATCCGATCGGTCATCGCGTCCTCCCCACTCGCGGCCGTACCGGGCCCTCGGGCGCGACAGGTGCCCTCCCCGCCAGCCTACGTCGCCCCGCCCGGCGTGGGCAGGCGCGCGACGGGCACTCCGACATGGCCGGAACGGGGCATGGGCCTATGGTCACCACGGGCCAGTTCCGGTGGAAGCGCCGGTGGCGGGGGTGCGCGGGCCGCTAACGTCGTCCCACGTCCCGGGGGGTTCGCCCCCCGGAAAGACCTGGAGAGCGCCCGACATGTGGCTCAACCTGTTGATGATGGGGGTCGCGAGCCTCGCCGTGGGCTTCGTGCTCGGCTGGATCGTCGCCTGCCCCCGCCGCTGGGACGCGCACTACTGCGACGAGGCCGCGCCCGGCCCCGGCCACCGCCACGACGCCGCCCCCCGCCGCGCCGCCGCGCCCCGCGCCGCCGCGCCTCGGCCCGCCGCCGCCGTCCCGACCGCCGAGCACGTGCCCGTCCCCGCTGCCGTGCCCGTCCCCGCTTCCGTGCCCGCCACCGCTTCCGTGCCCGTTCCCGTCTCCGTCCCCGTTGTCCCCGTCCGCGCGCGCCTCACCGCCCTCGCCCGCCTGACCACCCGCGCCTGACCTGCTCCGCTCGATCACGAGCGGCGAGCAGGCCACTCGCGCGGATTGGCCGTTTCCCGGCGACGCGGCGCGCGATTAGCGTCGAAGGCATGAGACTGCTTGTCGTCGACTCCTTCACCGAGCGCCCGTTCGCGGGCAATCCCGCCGGAGTCTGCCTGCTGGACGGTCCCGCCGAGCCGGACTGGATGCAGCGGGTGGCCGCCGAGATGAAGCACTCCGAGACCGCGTTCGTCCGGCCGCTCGGCGCGGACGACCCGGACGCCGACTTCGAGCTGCGCTGGTTCACCCCTGTCGTCGAGGTCGTGCTGTGCGGGCACGCGACGCTGGCCGCCGCGCACGCCCTGTTCAGCACGGGCACGGCCGAGGCCGGCAGGCCGCTCCGCTTCCGGACGCTGCACAGCGGCGTGCTGACCGTGGCGCCCGCGCCCGGCGGCGGCCTGGCGATGGACTTCCCGTCCTGCCCGCCCGAGGAGACCACCGAGCCGGACGGCCTGTCCGCCGCCCTCGGCGCCCCGGTGTCCTGGACCGGCCGGACGCCGGTGAACGACGTGTTGGCCGAGGTCGCCGACGCCAAGACCGTCCGGGGGCTGGCGCCCGACCTCGCGGCGCTCGGCGCGATCGAGGCGCGCGGCGTGATCGTCACCGCGCCCGCCGAGCCGGGCGCCGACCACGACTTCGTGTCCCGGTTCTTCGGGGCCCGCGGGCTCCGGGCGGACGGCGAGGACCCGGTGACCGGCTCCGCGCACTGCGCCCTGTCGCCCTACTGGTCCGCCCGCCTCGGACGCGACGACCTGACCGGGTACCAGGCGTCCGAGCGCGGCGGGTACGTCCGCACGGAGCTGCGCGGCGACCGGGTCGTCCTCACCGGGGGAGCCGTCACGATCCTGGACGGCACGCTCACCGCCTGAGGGAGCGCCGAAGGCGACCCCGGTCCCGGACGGACGTAACGCCGGCCGCCCGCGATCGGAAATCGCCTTTGGAACGCGCTACGCCCCGGCTCCCGCACTGGGAGGGCGGGAACCGGGGCGTCAGCCGCTCCGAGCCCGGGCGTCAGCCGCTCCGAGCCCGGGCGTCAGGCGCTCCGAGCCCGGCGTCAGGCGCTCAGACCCGGGCGCCGGCCGCCCTGGACCGGGCCGCCGGCAGCACCGAACGGGGCTGGTCGGCGGCCCGCGGCCGGGGCGTCAGCGGGGCGTGGTCAGGCGCGATACCACACGTAGCCGAGCGGGCCGTCCAGCTTGTAGCCGTGCTTCTTCAGCCACGGGTACTGGGACTTGAGCGCCAGCTTCCAGACCTTGCCGTTGGTCACCCGGAGCAGCAGCGTGCGGGTCGTGGCGGACTTGGTCGAGGAGTAGCCGAGCACGCCCTCGTAGCGGAACCGGTGGCTGGCCACCAGCTTGTTCCGCTCCTTGGCCGACATCGTGATCAGGTAGTTCGCGCTCTTGCCGTTCGTCCGCAGGCGGTACAGCGGCAGGCCGCCCCGGAACGGCTTGGCGCTCAGGTAGCCCAGCTTCGCGCCGGTCGGGCGGAACTTGTACTTGGCGACCGCGAGCTTGGCCTCCTTGGCGCTGGCCGTGTAGAACAGCCCGCCCGTGGGGGTCCGGAACTCGGTCAGCCGTCCGAAGGACGCCTTGGCGGAGGTGATCTCCGAGGCGTTCGCCGGGGCGGCGACGAGGCCGGCCCCGCCGATCGTGGCCGTCGCGGCGACCGCGACCACCGTCATCTTGCGCATGGATCCTCTTTCTACCCGAGGGAGCTTGCCTCATGATCGACGCATCGCCCGCTGGAACGGTTCACACGGGTCGCGTGTCGTCCACGCGGGTCGCGTGTGTCACATGCGTCCCGGAAACTCCGGTGATGCGCGTCTCGGCAGGCGAGACGGTACCTCACCCGATGGACTCACTCCGTAGACTGGCGGGGTGATTTCCCGTATCGATCTGCGCGGTTCGCTTCCCGGCGACCTGCGCTCCGTGCTGCCCCGCGCCGAGCTCGACGTCGAGGCCGCCCTCGAGAAGGTGCGGCCGATCTGCGAGGACGTGCGCCATCATGGGGCCGCGGCCGTACGGGAGTACACCAGGCGGTTCGACGGCGTGGAGCTGGAGCGCACCCGCGTTCCCGTCGAGGAGATCGGCCGGGCGCTCGCCGGGCTCGACCCGGCCGTCCGCGACGCGCTGGAGGAGTCGATCCGCCGCGCCCGCAAGGTCCACCGCGACCAGCGCCGCACGGACGTGACGACCGAGGTCGTCCCCGGCGGCACCGTGACCGAGCGGTGGATCCCGGTCGGCCGCGTCGGCCTGTACGTGCCGGGCGGACGCGCCGTCTACCCGTCCAGCGTCGTGATGAACGTCGTCCCGGCGCAGGAGGCCGGGGTCGGCTCGCTCGCGGTCACCTCGCCGGCGCAGGCGGAGTTCGGCGGGCTGCCGCACCCGACCATCCTCGCGGCGTGCGCGCTGCTCGGGGTGGACGAGGTGTACGCGGCCGGCGGCGCCCAGGCGATCGCGATGTTCGCCTACGGCACCGAGGAGTGCCCGCGCGCCGACCTGGTGACCGGCCCCGGCAACATCTGGGTCGCGGCGGCCAAGCGCCTGCTCAAGGGCGTGATCGGCATCGACTCCGAGGCCGGTCCGACCGAGATCGCCGTGCTCGCCGACCGCACCGCCGACCCGGTGCACGTCGCGGCCGACCTGATCAGCCAGGCCGAGCACGACGTGCTCGCCGCCGCCGTCCTGGTCACCGACTCGGTGGAGCTCGCGGACGCGGTCGAGGCCGAGCTGAAGATCCAGACCGACCGCACCCGGCACACCGCGCGGATCACCGAGGCCCTCGCGGGCCGCCAGTCCGGGATCGTCCTGGTGGACGACGTGGAGGCCGGGCTGAAGGTCGTCGACGCCTACGCCGCCGAGCACCTGGAGATCCAGACCGCCGACGCCGAGGCCGTCGCGGCGCGGGTCCGCAACGCCGGCGCGATCTTCGTGGGGGCGTTCGCGCCCGTGTCGCTGGGGGACTACCTGGCGGGCTCCAACCACGTCCTGCCGACCGGCGGGTGCGCCTGCCATTCGTCCGGCCTGTCGGTCCAGTCGTTCCTGCGCGGCGTCCACGTCGTGCGCTACGACGAGACCGCCCTCGCGGACGCCACCGCGCGCGTGGTGGCGCTCGCCGAGGCCGAGGACCTGCCCGCCCACGGAGCCGCGATGAAGGCCCGCTTCGACTGGGAGATCCCTTCGTGACGTCCCTCTCCGACCTCCCGATCCGCGCCGACCTGCGGGGCCGGGAGCCCTACGGGGCACCCCAGCTGGGCGTCCCGTACGCGCTGAACACCAACGAGAACCCGTACCCGCCGTCCGACCGGCTCGTGAAGGCGCTCGGCGAGGCCGTCATGGACGTCGCCGGCGGCCTGAACCGCTACCCGGACCGCGACGCCGTGGCGCTCCGCGACGACCTGGCCGCGTTCCTGAACACCGACACGCCGGGCGTCGGCCTGACCGGGCGCCGCGTGTGGGCCGCGAACGGCTCGAACGAGATCATCCAGCAGATCCTCCAGGCGTTCGGCGGGCACGGCCGGACGGCGCTGGGCTTCGAGCCGTCCTACTCGATGCACCCGATCATCACCGGCGTGACCGGCACCCGCTGGGTGAACGCGTTCCGCGACGAGGAATTCGGGCTGGAGCCCGAGGCCGCGGTCCGGGCCGTCCGCGAGTATCGGCCGGACATCGTGTTCCTGACCTCGCCGAACAACCCGACCGGGACGGCGCTGCCGCTCGCCGCGATCGAGGCCGTCCTCGACGCGGCCCCCGGCATGGTCGTGGTGGACGAGGCGTACGCCGAGTTCCGCCGCGCCGGGACGCCGTCCGCGCTGACCCTGCTGGACGGCCACCCGCGCCTGATCGTCACCCGGACGATGTCCAAGGCGTTCGCCATGGCCGGCACGCGGCTCGGCTACCTCGCCGCCGACCCGGCCGTGATCGACGCGCTGCTGCTCGTCCGGCTGCCGTACCACCTGTCGGCCGTCACGCAGGCCGTCGCGCGCACCGCGCTCGCGCACGGCGCCGAGCTGCTCGGCTCGGTCGAGGCGCTGCGCCGCGAGCGCGACGAGATCGTCGGGTGGCTGCGCGGCGAGGGCTTCCGCGTCGCCGACTCCGACGCCAATTTCGTCCTTTTCGGGACATTCCCGGACCGCCGCAAGGTCTGGCAGGGGATGCTCGACCGGGGCGTCCTGATCCGGGAGGTGGGACCGCCCGAGTGGCTGCGGGTCAGCGTCGGAACCCCGGACGAGATGGACGCCTTCCGAACCGCACTCAAGGAGAGTCAGTGAGCCGCACGGGCAGGGTCTCGCGGGGGACCAAGGAGACCGAGGTCTTCGTCGAGCTGGACCTCGACGGGACGGGCGAGGTGGACGTCGCGACCGGCGTCGGCTTCTACGACCACATGCTCGCCCAGCTCGGCAAGCACGGCTCGTTCGACCTGACGGTCAAGACGACCGGCGACCTGTACATCGACAGCCACCACACCATCGAGGACACCGCGATCGCGCTCGGCCAGGCGTTCCGCGAGGCGCTCGGCGACAAGGCGGGCATCCGCCGGTTCGCGAACGCCTCGGTCCCGCTCGACGAGGCGCTCGCGCAGGTCACCGTGGACATCGCGGGCCGTCCGTACCTGGTGCACAGCGAGCCCGGGAACATGGCCCCGATGATCGGCCCCGAGTACGACACGACGATGACCCGGCACATCCTGGAGTCGTTCGTGGCGAACGCGGGCGTCTGCCTGCACGTCCACGTGCCCTACGGGCGCAACGCGCACCACATCGTCGAGGCGCAGTTCAAGGCGCTCGCGCGGGCGCTGCGCGACGCGGTCGCGTTCGACCCGAAGGTGCACGGCATCCCGTCCACGAAGGGCGCGCTGTGAGCGCCTCCGGCAAGAGCATCGTGGTCCTCGACTACGGGTCGGGGAACCTGCGCTCGGCCGAGCGCGCGATCGCGCGGCACGGCGTGGACGTCACCGTGACCTCCGACTTCGACGCCGCCCTCGCCGCGGACGGCCTGGTCGTCCCCGGCGTCGGCGCGTTCGAGGCGTGCATGGCCGGGCTGCTGAAGATCAAGGGCGAGCGGATCATCGGACGGCGGCTCGCGGGCGGCCGTCCGGTGCTCGGCATCTGCGTCGGCATGCAGATCCTGTTCGCGAAGGGCGTCGAGCACGGCGTCACGACCGAGGGCTGCCACGAGTGGCCGGGCACGGTCGAGCGGCTCGACGCGCCCGTCCTGCCGCACATGGGCTGGAACACCGTGGACGCGCCGTCCGGTTCGGCGCTGTTCGCCGGGCTCGACGCGGACACGCGCTTCTACTTCGTGCACTCCTACGGCGTCCGGACGTGGGAGCTGGAGGCCGACCCGTCCGGCAACATCAGGCCGCCGCTGGTCACCTGGGCCGAGCACGGCGACCGCTTCGTCGCGGCCGTCGAGAACGGCCCGCTGTGCGCCACCCAGTTCCATCCGGAGAAGTCCGGCGACGCCGGGGCGCAGCTGCTGGAGAACTGGCTCGCCACGGTCGACTGACCGCCACGCTCGACCAACCTCTGTTCCGCCTCGTCCTGATCCACCCGTCCTTCCTGGTAAGGGTCCCTTTCTCATGTCACTGACGCTGCTTCCCGCCGTCGACGTCGCCGACGGCCAGGCCGTCCGCCTGGTGCAGGGCGAGGCGGGCACCGAGACCTCCTACGGCGCGCCGCTGGAGGCCGCCCTCGCCTGGCAGGAGGCGGGCGCGGAGTGGATCCATCTGGTGGACCTCGACGCCGCGTTCGGCCGCGGCTCCAACCGCGAGCTGCTCGCCGAGGTCACCGGGCGGCTGGACGTGAAGGTCGAGCTGTCCGGCGGCATCCGCGACGACGCGTCCCTGGAGGCCGCGCTCGCGACCGGCTGCGCGCGGGTCAACATCGGCACCGCCGCGCTGGAGGACCCGGCCTGGTGCCGCAAGATCATCGCCGAGTTCGGGGACCGGATCGCGGTCGGCCTGGACGTGCGCGGCACCACGCTCGCCGCGCGCGGCTGGACCCGCGAGGGCGGCGACCTCTGGGAGGTCCTCGCGCGCCTGGAGGACGACGGCTGCCCGCGCTACGTCGTCACCGACGTCACCAAGGACGGCACGCTGCGCGGCCCGAACGCCGAGCTGCTCCGCGAGGTCTGCGCGCGCACCGACAAGCCGGTCATCGCGTCCGGCGGGGTGTCCTCGCTGGACGACCTGCGCGCGCTGGCCGAGCTGGTGCCGGTCGGCGTCGAGGGCGCGATCGTCGGGAAGGCGCTGTACGCGGGCGCGTTCACGCTGGAAGAGGCACTGGAGGCCGTGCGTTGACCGAGCCCTTCACCTCGCGCGGCGTCTCGCGCGGCGTTTCGCGCGGCGTCTGGCGCGGCGTCTCGCGCGGCGTCTGGCGCGGCAATCGGGAGGCATCGTGACCGTCGCCGTTCGAGTGATCCCCTGCCTGGACGTGGACGCCGGGCGGGTCGTCAAGGGCGTCAACTTCCAGCACCTGCGCGACGCGGGCGACCCGGTCGAGCTGGCCGCCCGCTACGACGCCGAGGGGGCCGACGAGCTCACCTTCCTCGACATCACCGCGTCGTCCGGCGACCGCTCCACGACCTACGACGTGGTGCGCCGCACGGCCGAGCAGGTGTTCATCCCGCTCACGGTCGGCGGCGGCGTCCGCACCGTCGAGGACGTGGACCGGCTGCTGCGCGCGGGCGCGGACAAGGTGTCGGTGAACACCGCCGCGATCGCCCGTCCCGAGTTCCTGCGCGAGGCCGCGCACCGGTTCGGCTCGCAGTGCATCGTGCTGTCGGTGGACGCGCGCCGCGCCGAGGGCACCGCCTCGGGCTTCGAGGTCACCACCCACGGCGGACGCCGCGGCACCGGCATCGACGCCGTCGAGTGGGCGCGGCGCGGCGAGGAGCTCGGCGTGGGCGAGATCCTGCTGAACTCCATGGACGCCGACGGCACCAAGTCCGGGTTCGACCTGGAGATGCTGCGGCGCGTCCGGGCCGAGGTGTCGGTGCCGGTCATCGCGTCCGGCGGCGCGGGCGCCGTGGGCGACTTCGCCCCCGCGATCGCCGCCGGCGCCGACGCGGTCCTCGCCGCGTCGGTTTTCCACTTCGGCGAACTCACGATCCCCGACGTGAAGGACGCCCTGCGCCAGGAAGGTCTCCCCGTCCGATGAAGGTCGCCATCGCCACGTTCTCCCTGATTCCCGACGGCGGCGCGGAGGCGGCGCTGCTCCGCGCCGCCCTCGCCGACCTCGGCGTGACCGCCGAGCCGGTGGTGTGGAACGATCCCGCGGCCGGCTGGCCGTCCTACGACCTGACGGTGATCCGCTCGACGTGGGACTACATCGACCACCGCGCGGAGTTCCTGGCCTGGGCCGACTCCCTCCCGAACGTCGCGAATCCGGCGTCCGTGCTGCGCTGGAACACCGACAAGCGCTACCTGCGCGACCTCGCCGCGGCGGGCGTCCCGACCGTCCCCACCCTCTGGGACCCGGACGACCTGCCCGACTGGGACGAGTTCGTCGTCAAGCCCGCCGTCTCGGCGGGCTCCCGCGACACCGCCCGCTGGCGCCGCGGCGTGGAGGACGAGCAGGCCCGCGCCCACCTCGCCGCGCTGCGCGGCGCCCCGGCGATGGTGCAGCCGTTCCTGTCCGCCGTGGACACCGAGGGCGAGACGGCGCTGGTCTACTGCGACGGCGAGTTCAGCCACGCCGCCCGCAAGGCCCCCATCCTCCGCGCGGGCGCGGGCGTCGAGGGCCTGGTCACCGGCGCGGACGGCCGGGGCGCGATCACCCCCGCCCGGCCCACCGAGGCCCAGCTCGCCCTGGCCGACCGGGCGCTCTCCGCGGTCCCCGGCGGCTCCGACCTGCTCTACGCCCGCGTGGACATGGTCACCGGCCCCGACGGCACCCCGGTCCTGATGGAACTGGAACTCACCGAGCCCTCCCTCTTCCTGGACATCGCCCCCGACTCCGCCGCCCGCTTCGCCAAGGCCATCGCCGCCCGCCTCTAGCGCGCCGCGCCCGACCCGTCCGCGCCGCGCCCGACCCGTCCGCGCCGCGCCCGACCCGTCCGCGCTGCGCCCGACCCGTCCGCGCTGCGCCAAACCGTCCGCGCCGAGCAACCCCGCACCCCGCGTCCGCGTGTATGAGGTGTGGGACTCGACGTGCGAAACCCATCCGACGATGCCGGCGAGGTGCTGGGGAGCCTGTTCCGCAGGCACCACCTGCACCTCGTCCGCACCGCCCTGCTGATCGTCGGCGACCGCGCCACCGCGGAGGACGTCGTCCAGGAGGCGTTCGCCCGGGTCCACCGGCGGCTGCCGGAGCTGTCCGACCGCGACGACCTGCTGCCGTACCTCCGCACGGCCGTCGTCAACGGCTGCCGTTCGGTCTTACGCCGCCGGCGGCTGAGGCTGCGCCCGGCCCACGACCCGTCGGTGTGGTCCGCCGAGGCGGCGGCCATCGTCGCCGAGGAGCACCGCGAGGTGCACGCCGCCCTGTCCGGGCTCCCCGCCCGGCAGCGCGAGGCGCTCGTGCTCCGGTACTACCTCGACCTCACGGAGGCGGAGATCGCCGAGGCGATGGGGATCTCCGCCGGCACGGTCAAGTCGACGACGTCCCGGGCGCTCGCGGCGCTCGCGCGGACTCTCGGAGGGAAGGCATGAACGACCTGGAGACGGCGATTCGCGAGGTCCTCTCCGAGCTGGCGGAGCAGGCCGTGCCGAGTACCGTGCCGGTGGTCCCGGCCCGGCGGCGGCGCCGGTTCCGGAGCGGGTCGGCATGGAGGTGGGCGGTGCCGGCCGCCGCGTCCGCGCTGGTGACCGTCATCGCGGTCGTCGCCCTGGTCGCGCCGGGGGACGGGCACCGCGCCGGCGCGCCGCGGCCGGAGTCCGTGCCGGTGGCCGGTCCGGCGCCGGCGTCGCCGGACTTCGTCGTCGTGGTGCGCGGTGGCCGGGGCCCCGGGGAACGGCCGACGTCGGTCGTCGAGGTCAGGGACGCCTCGGCCGGACGTGTCGTCGCGACCGTCCCGACGCCCCGCGAGGTGGCCTGGTTCGCCGGGGTGACGGCCGCCCGCGACAACCGGCTGTTCTTCCTGGACGCCGTGCTCGGCCTCGGCGAGAACACGCAGCGGATCTACCGGCTGCGGCTCGGCGACCGCGGCGAGCCCGCCGACCTGCGACCCGTGGACCGCGCCTCGTTCACCATGTCCGCGCTCCCGGTGCTGGCGGCGGCCCCGGACGGGACGCGGCTGATGTGGACAGATCCGATGCGCGGCGTGCTGACCGTCCTCGACCTGGCCACGGGACGCTCCCGCGTGTTCGCCATCGGCGGGGTCTCGGCCATCGACCCCTCCTCGACGCTGGACGGGGCGCGGGCGATCACGTTCGACGGGCGGAACATCGTCAGCATGGCGGCCGGTACGGGACGCACGCGCCGGTCACCGCTGCCGGCGGGGGTCGTCGCGGCCGCGTTCGCGGGTGACTCGATCATCGCCGAGAGCGTCGCGTCCAACGGGCGCACGACGTCGGTGGACGAGCTCAGGAACGGCACGATCCGCGTGTCCACCGAGACCTGGGACGAGCGGAACGGCTCGTGGGGCACCCTCGACCCGGACGGCGGCGGACGGCACGTCCTGTTGCAGAAGGACGGCCGGCTCGCCCGCTACGACCTGGACACCGGAGTCCTGCGCACGTTCCCCCTTCTCGCCGGGAAGGGCGTGAGCGGGGGCGCGGCCTGGTGACGTCGCGGCCCGGCGATGCCGCTGCTTGATGTCGCGGGGTGCTCAGAGGGTGTGGCGGATCCAGACGTTCGGTTCGACGTAGACGGCGTGGTCGTGTTCCAGCGAGCAGGTCACCGGGACGAGGGCGCCGGGGACCTCGACGGGGCCGGCGGCGTCGAAGGGGAGGCCCGTCCAGTCCCGCCACTGGGCGAGGGACCCGGCGATCACCATGGACGCGGGGGCGAGGGAGTCGATGACGCCGCCGGCGCGGATGTGGACGCGCAGCCACGGGTCGTGGGGGAGGCCGTCCTCGCGGGTGCGGAAGGCGTACTCGGCCATCGGCGTCGCGGGCTCCAGGTGCTTGGCGTTCGGCCGGACGGGCGCGACGAGCTCGGTGTAGCCGCGGGCCTTGGCGTTGTCGCGCATGGCTCCGAGCATGGTCGAGGAGAGGCCGGCGCCGCGGTGGTCGCCGCGGATGGTGATCTCGATCGCGCTGACGGCGTCGGTCGGCGTCCCGGCGGCGTGGTCGCGGAAGGCCCAGATCATGACCTGGTCCCAGCCGGTGCCGGGGAGCGCGCCGCGGGAGCGGAACGGGACGCTGAACGCGCGCGCGACCAGCTCCCCTCCCTCGGTCGCGACGAGCACGAACTCGGGGAAGGATCGCGGGATCTCCGCCCACCGGCTCTGCGTGATCGCCTCGTATCCGGTGAAGCCCGGCCATTCGCCGCTCAGCTCCAGCAGCGCGGGCTCCAGCTCCGGCCGCTCGGCCAGCGTGGTGATCTCCATTCCGGCAGGTTAGCGGACCTTTTCCGGTTCGTCCTCCCGGTTGACGTCCGCTCGGTTCACACCGGGGCGGGGGCGGTCCTCTCCAGCCACTCGAAGATCACCTCGTGGGCCTGTTCGAGCGCGCCCGCCTGGCAGTGCAGGTGGCCGCCGCCCTCGGCGGGGAAGAGGCGCAGCCGGGTCGAGCGGGCGCCGGTCAGGCGCCCGGTGAAGTCGCGGGCGAGTTCGGGATCGTAGAAGTGCTCGCCCTCGCCGGCCATGACCAGGGCGTCGGCGGTGATCCGGCCGGCCCAGTCGTGGTCGTCGTAGGCGCGCAGCGTCTCGACGAGATCGGGCAGGGTGCCGACGCCGAACGTCCAGAGCGCGTTGCGGATCGCCCAGCGGGCCTGCGCGTCGAACCGGGCGTAGACCGGGATGGACGCGCGGAGCCAGGCGGGCATCCGGGTGAACGCGCCGCGCAGCGGTGCCGGGACGCTGTGGACGAACGCGTCGAGCATCCCCGGGAAGTAGTCGAACAGGACGATGCCGTCGTAGCGCTCCTCGAACGCGGCGGCGCGGGCGAGCAGGTGGCCGCCGAAGCTGATGCCGACGCCGACCGTGCGGTCCGCCTCGACGCGCCCGTCCACCCAGTCGAGGACGGCGCGGGTCGGGCGCTCCCACTCAGGGGTGAACGGCACGCCGTCCTCGCGCAGGGTGGTGCCCTGGCCGGGGCCGGTGAACATCAGCACGTCGTGGCCGCGTTCGGCCGCGCCCGCGCCGATCATGAAGTACAGCTCCTCCAGCGTCGAGTCGAAGCCGCCCTGGACGACCAGCAGCGTCCTCGGCCCACGCGGCGCCGGCTGGGCGGGCGAGGCGGGCGGGGTGAGGAGCAGGGTCTCCAGGTGGGCGTCGCCGTAGGGGACGCGCTCGCGCGTGATGGGGACGCCGAGGTAGGCGGTCCCGGCGTCGAAGAACCTGCGCTGGGCCTGCGCGGCGGTGACGCGCCGCGGGTCGTCCGGGCGCAGGAAGAACTCGGCCTCCCGCACGTAGTTGCTCGCCCGCAGCAGCGCCCGCCCGCGGGACACCGGCTCGCCGGTCGCGCGGGCGCCGTCGACGACCCGCTCGGCCATCTCCGACCAGCGCCGGTACCAGGACTCGAAGTCGTTCGGCCGCACCCGCTCCAGCACGGCGGCGACCTCGCCGAAGTCGCCACCGCCCGCGGCGGCGGTCCACACCGCGCGCAGGGCCTCGAAGTGGAACACGGGGGTCCGCGAGAACCTGATCCGGCGCACGCCGCCCCACCTCCTTGTGTGTCATGACACAGATCGGGGTCGCGGGCAGCATATGCATGTCATGACACATAAGGCAATAGACTCCCGGCGTGGATCCCGTGCTCGAACTGGTCATGGCCGTCAAGGTCGCCAACCGTGAGCTGGAGCGGAGGTTCGCGCGGCTGCTGCGCCCGCTCGGCGTCACGCCCGTGCAGGCGGAGGCGCTGGTGATCCTCGCCGAGGACGGCCCGCTCTCGATCGCCGGGCTCGGCGCGCGGATGGCCGCCGACCCGGGCCATCCGAGCCGCCTGGCCGACCGGCTCGGCGCGGCGGGCTGGATCGAGCGGCGCCCGTCGCCGCACGACGGGCGGCAGGTCGAGCTGGCGCTCACGCCGTCCGGACGGGAACTGGCGGACCGGATCCGGGCCGTCCGGCGGCCGTTCGTGGAAGGGGCGGAGGCCGCTCTGGCCGAGCAGGGGCTGGACGACGCGCTGCCGACCGTCCGCCGGCTGCTGGAGTTCGTCCGCTCGCTGCCCGAGGTGCCGTGAGCCGGAGCCATTGACGCAACCGATCGGTTGCCATAGTGTTGCAACCAACAGGTTGCTACACGGAGGTGGCTCATGGGCTTTCCCGACCGGATCGAACGGACCATGGAACTCGCGCACCCGCCCGCCAGGGTGTGGAGCGCCCTCGCCACGGCCGACGGCCTCGCCGCCTGGTTCGCCGCCGAGGCCACGCTGGAGCCGAAGCCCGGTGGCGCCGGGCGGCTGCGCTTCGGCAACGGCTTCGAGCAGCACCTGCGCGTCGAGCGCGTCGAGGAGCCGGCGGTGTTCGGCTTCACCTGGCAGGTCTACGGCCTGCCGGACGACGACCCGCGCCGCACCTATGTCGAGTTCACGCTGGAGCCGTCCGGCGGCGGCACGCGCCTGACCGTCGTCGAGACCGGCTTCGCGCAGCTCCCGGACGACGCGCACGGCAAGGCGTTCGGCGGCAACCGCGACGGCTGGGCCGAGCAGTTCCGCAACCTCGCCGCCCACCTCGATGCGGCCTGACCCGGGCGCCGAGGCGAGCACCGACCCGGGTGCTGAGGCGGGTGCCGGCCCGGGCGCCGATCCGGTCGCCGGCCTGGGCGCGGAGGCGGGCCCCGACCCGGGCGCCGATCCGGGCGCGGAGGCGGGCGCGGAGGCGGGTGCCGGCCCGGGCGCCGATCCGGTCGCCGGCCTGGGCGCGGAGGCGGGCCCCGACCCGGGCGCCGATCCGGGCGCGGAGGCGGGCGCCAGCCTGGGCGCGGAGGCGGTCGCGGAGCAGGTGTTCGCGGCGCTCGCCGACCCGACCCGGCGGGCCGTCCTGGCGGAGCTGGCGGCGGGCGGCCCGGCGACCGCGACCGACCTCGCCGGACGCCTGCCGATCACGCGGCAGGCCGTCGCGAAGCACCTCGCGCTGCTCACCGACGCGGGCCTCGTGACGGCCGAGCCGGGCGAACGCCGCCGCGTCCGGTACCGGCTGTGCTCGGCGCCCATGCGGGTCGCGCAGCAGTACCTCGCCGCCCTCGCCCGCGACTGGGACGGCCACCTGGACGCGCTGAAGAAGCATCTCGACCAGTAGTCCGGCCAGAAGGAGCAACGCCATGTCCGAGCAGAGTTTCACCACCGCGATCACCGTGGACGGGGTCAGCGCGCGGCAGGTCTACGACGCCGTCCTGGACCCGCGCGCCTGGTGGTCGGAGGAGATCGACGGGCCGGCCGACCGCGTGGGCGCCGAGTTCGGCTACCACTACCTCGACACCCACCGCACCCGGATGCGCGTCACCGAGGCCGTGCCCGGACGCCGCGTCGCCTGGCTCGTCCTGGACAACGACTTCGCGTTCGTCGAGGACAAGACCGAGTGGATCGGCAACACGATCACGTTCGACATCACCGAGAAGGACGGCGCGACCGAGCTGGTCTTCACCCAGCACGGGCTCGTCCCGTCCTACGACTGCTACGACGCGTGCCACTCCGCGTGGACGTTCTTCGTCACCGAGAGCCTGCCCGCCCTCCTCACGACCGGCGAGGGCAGGCCGAACAGCGACGCGAAGCCGCGCGTCCCGGCCGAGGTGGCCGCCGCGAACGGCCGCCTCTGACTCCGCAGTCGTGGCGACCGCGGCCCGAGCAGGCAAGGCGTGCTCGGGCCGCGCCGCCCGCGTGACCGGGCCGTGCTCGGGCCGCGCTGCCCGCGTGACCGGGGCGTGCTCGGGCCGCGCTGCCCGTCCTGGCCGGGGCGCGGCCGGGGGTGCGCCGGTCGGGCGGGGCTGGGGCGGGCGGCCGGTCAGGCGGGGCGGCGTCGGGCGAACTTCTCGACGGCCGCCGGGGTGACGGGCGTGAAGAAGTTGACGAGGTTGCCGTCGGGGTCGCGGAACAGCAGGGAGCGGTTGCCCCAGGGCATCGTGGTCGGCCCGGCGACGATGTCGGCGCCGAGACCGGCCACGTTCCGGTGCGTCCGGTCCACGTCGTCCACGAGGAACTCGATGATCACCGTGTGGTTGTCCGCCGGACGGGCCGAGCCCGGCGCGAACAGCGGCACGGTGCCGGTTCCGGCGATCGCCAGGGTGGCGGACGGCGTCCGGAGCTCGGCGAACTCCTCGGTGGCCCACTCCGCCGCCACGCCCGTGGCGCGCTCGTAGAAGTCGACGAGACGGGCGACATCGCCGGTAATGATGCGGATCGAGACGAATTCCATGACGTTCTCCGAAGTTGTCGAGGGTGTCGGGGTCTGACGCGTCTCGCACGCTAGGCGGGATACTGGACAGAACCCGTCCTGTATTCGGATTAAAGTGGAGACATGTCCCGTCCCACCGGCCGCGTGCTGACGCTTCTGGAGCTGCTCCAGTCCGGCGGCACGCGCACGGTCGCCGAGCTCGCCGACCGGCTCGGCGTGGACGGACGCACCGTGCGGCGGTACGTGGACCAGTTGATCGTCCTCGACGTCCCCGTGGAGTCGGTGCGCGGACGCTACGGCGGCTACCGGATCGGCCCCGGCTACCGGCTGCCCCCGCTGATGCTCGGCGACGACGAGGCGCTCGCCGTGCTGCTCGGCCTGGTCGCGGGCCGCCGGACGGGGCTGACGGCGGCCGAGCGGACGGCGGGGGAGACGGCCGCGGCCAAGATCCGGCGCGTCCTGCCCCGGCATCTGGCCCGGCGGGTGGACGCCGTCCTGGAGTCCGTCGCCTTCACCGACAGCCCCGGCGAACCGGACGCTCCGGACACCGGGATCCTGCTCGCCGTCGCCGACGCCGTCCGGAACCACCGGCCGATCTCGATCCGGTACACCGGCCGCGACGGGCGCCGCAGCGAGCGCACGCTGCACGCGCACGGCCTCGTCGCCCACTCGGGCCGCTGGTACGTCACGGGCGAGGACGTGCAGCTCGGCGAGGCGCGCACTTTTCGGCTGGACCGGATCGAGGACGCGAGGACGCTCCCCGGCTCGTTCGAGCCGCCGCCCGAGCGGACGGACCCGGCGGAGCGCCTCCTGTCCGGCTTCGCCACGGCCGAGTACCGGCACGAAGTGACCTTGCGGATCCAGGCGACGGTCCACCAGATCCGCGCCCGCCTCCCCGCGAGTGTCGCGCTCGTCGAGGACGACGCGACCGAGGGATGGCGGCGCGTCGAGGTGCGCGCGGAGCGGCTCGACTGGCTGCCGCCGGTGCTGGCCTCGCTCGACCGCCCGTTCGTCATCGAGCGCCCGGACGAACTACGCGACCTCGTCGCCGACTTCGCCGACCGCCTGGCGTCCTACGCCCAGCACCCCTAGTTCACGCCGCCTCGTTCGCGCGCCGCGTCGTTCACGCGAGGCGTGGCGTTCGCGCGAGGCCTCGGTTGCGCGGCGCGGCGCGTTGTTAGGGTGCCGCGTTGTTTGCGCGGCGTGGTGTTCGCGTGGGCGGGCTAGGGGGTGGTGTGGTGCGAGTGCAGGAAGCGGATGAGGAGTTCGTTGACGCGGGCGGGACGTTCCTGCTGCGTCCAGTGGCCGCAGCCGGGCAGGATCTCGACGCCGCGCAGGCCGGGGACGCCGGCGCGCATGGCGCTGAGATCGCTCTGGAACCGGTAGGCCGAGTCGAGGTCGCCCGTCACGTAGAGGGCGGGCTGGCGCACTTCGATCGTGCCGACCATCGGCAGGTCGGACCAGTCGATGTCGAACGTCCGGTAGCGCCGGATCGCCCCGTCGAAACCGGTGCGCCGGAACTCCCGCACGTAGTGACCGAATTCCGCGTCGGTGAGCCAGGGCGACCAGCGCGAAGGCACGCCGGGATCGGGCAGCGGCGTGAGATAACCGGACCCTTCGGGCGTCCCGAGGAGCCATCGCGGCACGAGATCGGGCGGAGCCTGGCCGGACAGCGCGTACATCGTCATCCGCAGCGTCCGCGACGCGTCGGCGTCGAGCTCGGCCTCCGCCACCCCCGGTTCCTGGAAGTACAGGACGACGTTGAACTTGCCCGGATTGTTCTTGCGGAGGAGCTGCGTGAGCGGCATCGGCGTCCGGGCGGTGTAGGGGACGCCGAGCGAGACGACCGCGGGGAAGCGGTCCGGGTGGAGCTGGGCGGCGGCCCAGGCGATGGTCGAGCCCTGGTCGTGGCCGACGACGGCCGCCGTCCGGACGCCGAGCGCGTCCAGCAGGCCGGTGAGGTCGGCGAGGTTCTCGCGCAGGCGGTAGGCGGACGGCTCGGCGGGCGCGCTCGTCCGGCCGTATCCGCGCAGGTCGGGAGCCAGGACGCGGAATCCGGCCGCCGCCAGCGCCGGGATCTGGTGCCGCCAGGAGTACCAGAGTTCCGGGAAGCCGTGCAGGAGCAGCACCACCGGTCCGCGTCCCGCCTCGGCGACGTGCATGCGGATGCCGTTCGTCCGGACCGTCCGATGCCTGATCGCGTTCTCGCCGGACGCCGCCGAGGCGGTCCCTCCGCCCGCGGCGACGGCGGCGGCCGTGGTGCCGGAGAGCCGGAGGAAGCGGCGGCGTCCGAGGGGGATCGAGGTGTCCATCGCCCGATCATCGGACGCCCCGCCGCCCCGAGTCGTCATGCGTGCGGAGTGTCCCGCCCTACCACGGCGGGCGTAGTCTCCCCGGCCGCCGGACGAGCCGGTCCGGGCCGGCGCGCGTCCACCTCGATCTCGATCTTCATCCTGGGGTCGGCGAGCCCGCACACCATCATGGTCGCGGCCGGGCGGACGTCCCCGAAGGCCGCCCGCAGCACGGGCCAGCACGGCTCGAAGTCGGCGCGGTCGGGCAGCAGGTAGCGCACCCGGACCACGTCGGCGAAACCGCACCCCGCCTGCGCCAGCGCGTCCCCGATGTTGCGCAGGCACTGCTCGGCCTGCTCCCGGACGCCGTCCGGGATCGTCATCGTCGCGTAGTCGAAACCGGTCGTCCCGGACACGTGCACCCGGTCGCCGTCCACCACGGCGCGGGCGTATCCGATCTGCTCCTCGAAGGTCGAACCGCTGAGGATCGCACGTCGCTCTGTCACCCGCCGAACCTAGAATGACCAGCGGCGATACGTCCAATACCGGCGAGCCTCAGCCGTGATATCTCTGGGCGTATGGACCGCCCCGAACTGCCGCTGCCGCAACTGCACGCGTTCGTCGTCCTCGCCGAGGAGCGGCACTTCGGGCACGCCGCGGCCAGGCTGGGCATCGCGCAACCGCCGCTGAGCCAGCAGATCCGGCGCCTGGAGGACAAGGTCGGCCATCCGCTGTTCCGTCGCGAACCCGGACGCATCACCCTCACTCCCGCCGGACGCGAGCTGCTGCCCGCCGCCCAGCGCGCCCTCTCCGGCCTGGCGGACGGCCTCGCCGCCGCTCGCGCCGCAGGCGAGGGACGGTCAGGATGCCTGCGCATCGGCTTCGCCGCCTCGCTCGCCCTGACCGTCCTGCCCGACCTGCTGCGCCGCTTCCGCGACCGGTTCCCGGACGTCCACCTGGACATCCACGAGATGACGACCGCACCGCAGCTCACCGCGCTCCGCGACAAGACCATCGACGCCGGCCTCCTCCGCGAACCACCCGAGGACGACCCGGACCTCGACTTCGCGACCGTGCTGGACGAGCGGTTCGTGGCCGTCCTGCCGTCCGGTCATGCCCTCGCCGCCCGCCGTACCGTCCCGGTCGCGAGCCTCGCGGACGAACCGTTCATCCTCCTCCCGCGCGAGGCCGGGCCGGGTCTCCACGACCGGATCGTCGGCCTCTGCACGGCGGCGTCCCACGCTCCGCACGTCACGCAGAACGCCGTCGAATGGCAGACCGTCTGCGCGCTGGTCGAAGCGGGCCTGGGCGTCTCGATCGCCCCGGCGGGCATCCGCCGCGTCCGCCTCAAGGGCGTCGCCTTCCGCGCCCTCGACACGCCCGCCCGGACCCGCGTCGCCGTGGCCTGGCGCCGCGACGACCCGAACCCCCTGACGGCCCGCCTGCTCGAAACCGTCAGCGCCCCGGACTGAGCACGTGGTCGAGCATCCGGGCCGCGCCGTCCGGATCGTCCGCCGGACCGAGCCGGTCACCCCAGCTCCACACGAACCACCACTCGCCCGCGAGCAGATCGCACCGCACGTCCTCCGCGAGACTCGCCGCCTTCGGGTTGACGACCCGCAGGAACGCGGGCCCCGCCGGCACGACCCGGGCCCGCAGCCCGGTCAGTTCCGCGACCGCACGCGCCAGCATCTCCAGGTGGACGGCCCGGGCCTCGACGGGCGGGGGAGCGGGCGACTCCGCGAAGTCGTGCAGCCCGTCGCGGCGGGCGTGGTCGGCATGGCTACGGCGCATGGCCGTCCTCCTCGGGATCGTCGAGCACGTGCACGAACCCGCCGGCCCGCTCGACCCGCGCGCACACCTTGAGGAAGCCGTCCGGGCCTTCGGCGACCTCCGTCCGCGTCGCGGCCAGCAGCACCGTGGCGCACCCGGCGTCCAGCAGGCCGAAGACCGTCCGGAGCCCGAGCCGCGCCATCGGCGGCCCGTCCGGCGAGATCTCCCGCACGACCGCCGCGACCGTCCAGTCATGGCAGCCCGCCCACCGGCGGCACCGCTCGGCGTCCCGCTCACGCACGTAAACGATCGCCCGGATCCGTCCCAGGCCAGGGGTTCGCGCCTTCATGCCCCCACAGTCGCAGTGCGAACACGAAGAGTTAAGGTATGTGCACTCCAGTCCGGAGCGCCGCCCTTGCCCGACTCTTACGACCCGTAAGAGTCAGCGGGGCAGCAGGGGGACGCCGAGGTGCTGGGTGACCTTGCGGAGGTTGGCGGTGGAGCCGTCGCCGATGCGCTGGGCCACCGCTCCGGCGAGAACCTGGTGGCGAATCCAGTTGGGTGCCCGGTCGCAGACTTCGAGGAGCGTGTCGGTGGCGGCGTCCCAGCGCCGGGCGTCACTGTAGGCGAGCGCGACGTTGAGCTGGTGGCGTCCCCACGCCGCCAGGGGGACGTTGCGGGGGAGACGGGTCTCCGCGATCAGGTCGAGGGCCTTGCCGACGTCGCCGAAGGCGAGATGGATCTCCAAGGAGTGCGTGCGCGCCGTGGTCGGGCCGAAGAGCGTGTGGTAGCGGTCGCCGTCCACGCCCAGGCGCGCGGCGGCGGCGTGCGCCTGCGAGAGGTAGTCCTCCGCGCGGACGCGATCGTCGCAGCGCGCGGACGACACGGCGGCACGGAGCATCAGGTTGCCGAACACCGAGAGCCGGTCCGGATCGGCCCGCCCGAAACTCGGCTCGATCGCGACCGCCGCCTGTTCGGAGACGGACACGGCGCGTTCGACGCGTCCGTCCCGCAGGTGGATCCAGGCGAGGGCCGAGTTCAGGACGGACGTGAGGAGCACGTCGCCGGAGCCGTCGGCGGCGCGCAGCGCGTGCGTGATCGCCGCGTAGGCGAGGTCGGGCTTGCCGAAGAGGTTGGCCACGCATCCCGCGATCTGGAGCGTGTCGGCGAGGACGGCGAGTCCCTGCTCCCGCAGCCGTCCCTCATGCCGTTCGACGAAGGCGCGCGCCTCCGCGATGAGCCGCGGCGCGATGGCGCACGCGTTCAGGTAGTCGCCGCGCCAGTAACCGTCCCACGCCCGCGCGAGCGCGGCCTTCAGATCGGCGAGCGGCGGCGGCTCGACGGACGCGTCCGGCGGCGTGAGCGCGCTGTCGTGGATGGCCAGCGACATCGTGCGCAACGCCGTCCGCTCGGCCCGCGACATGGAACGGCGCGGAGCCTGCTGCCCGAGCAGCACCGAGACGTCCGTTCCGAGCGCGTCGCCGACGCTGATGAGCGAGGCCACCTTGACGGTCCCGCCCTGTTCCAGCTTCTGGACGAGCGCCAGCGACACCCCCGCCGCCTCGGCCAGCCCCGCTTGCGTGAGTTCGGTGCCGCGCAAAATCTTCACGCGCTCACCGGTCGTGTACTCGCTCCATGCGGTCATGAGCACGCTCCATTACGGTCAGCTCCCCATGACCGATGCTAGGCGGGTTTGCGCCAGACGGAGACGTGTCCGGTGCTCTCGTGGGTGAAGGGCTCGCGCGTCCAGTCGGACCAGCGGTGGACGAGGCGCAGGCCCGCGAGGCGCGCCATCAGGTCGAGCTCGGACGGCCAGACGTAGCGGAACGGGATCGTCTTGTGCTCCGAACGCTCCCCGTCCACGGTGATGTAGTGGCCGATCATCGACTGGGTGCCGGCGTCCAGGACGTCGTAGCAGTACGACGTCTCGCCGGTGTGCCACGGGATCATCGTCTGGCCGGGCGGGAGCTTGCGCAGTTCGGGGACGCCGACCTCGATCACGAAGCGGCCGCCCGGGGACAGGTGGGCGGCGGCGTTCTCGAAGCAGGCGACCTGCGCGTCCTGCGTCGTCAGGTTGGTGATGGTGTTGAAGACCAGGTAGACGAGCAAGAACGGGCCGTCCACGCGGGTCGTCGTCATGTCGCCCACGGTGGTGCGGACCTTGTCGGCGCCGGGCTTGGCGTGCAGGCGCGCGAGCATCGCGCGGGACAGCTCGATGCCGTGCACCTCGACGCCGCGGGCGGCGAGGGGGAGCGCGATGCGTCCGGTGCCGACGGCGAACTCCAGGGCCCGGCCGCCGCCCGCGAGGTCGGCCAGGACGTCGGCCGTCCGGTTCACGGTTTCCGGACGGAACCTTTCCGAGGAATCGTCGTCGTAGCGGGCCGCCACCTGTTCACCGAAGTAGCCGTCGGGATCGTCCATGGCCCGATCGTAGGAAGCGCCGGCCGGACGGCGCGAAGGGTTTTCCGGGGCCCTGGACAGGTGTCCAGTGGGCGGGGAGACTGGCGGGCGCGGACGTGATCAAGGAGGTGGGCCGTGCGCGCGTTCCCGTTCGAGGACGAGTCGGAGCCGCACCGCAGGCAGGCGGACGACCCGCTCGCGCCGGTGCGGCTGCCGAGCGGGGACGAGGCGCTGGTCGCGGTGCGGCACGCCGACGTCCGGCAGGTGTACGGCGACCCGCGGTTCAGCCGCGAGCTGCACTATCCGGGCGCGCCGCGGCTGCTGCGCGGCACCGACGTCGGCGACGACCCGAGCGCGCTGATCAACATGGATCCGCCCCGCCACACCCGGCTGCGGAGGCTGGCGTCGGGCGCGTTCACGCCGCGCCGGATCGCGGCGTGGCGGCCTCGTGCGCAGCGGATCGCCGACGACCTCGTGGACGCCATGCGCAGTCCGTCCGACCTGGTCGCGGCGTTCGCGTTCCCGCTGCCGATCCGGATCATCACCGAGCTGCTCGGCGTCCCGCCCGAGGACTGGGACCGGTTCCGCGTCTGGTCGGACGCGTTCCTCTCGACGTCCGACCAGGGCGCGGACGAGCGCGCCGAGGCGGGCCGGGCGTTCTCCCGGTACGTCGCCGAACTGATCGCCGAGCGCCGGGCGCACCCCTCGGACGGCCTGGTGGACGCGCTGATCGAGGCCCGTGACGGCGGCGAGGCGATGTCCGAGCGGGAGCTGCTGCGGATGGTCGTCGGGCTGATCGTCGCCGGGCACGAGACGACCGCGACCGTGATCGCGCGGGGCGCGCTGACGCTGCTCGCCGAGCCGGACCGGTACGCCGCGCTCGTCGCCGACCCTGAGTCCGTCCCGACCGCGGTGGAGGAGATCCTGCGCTGGGACGTTCCCGGCGACGGCGGGATGCTGCGCGTCGCGCTGGAGGACGTCGAGCTGCCGTCCGGACGCGTCGCGAAGGGCCAGGCCGTCATGCCCTTGTCGGCCGCGGCCAACCGCGACCCCGAGGTGTTCGATCGGGCCGACCGTTTCGACCAGACGCGGGAAGAATGCCCGCATCTGACGTTCGGGCAGGGGCCGCACTACTGCCTCGGCGCGAACCTCGCCCGCATGGAACTCCAGGTCGCCTTCGGGACGCTCGCCCGCCGCCTGCCGGGCCTCGCGCTCGCCGAACCGGCGGACGCGATCCCGTGGCGCAGCGGCCTCATGGTCCGCCGTCCCGAACGGCTGCCCGTCACCTTTTGACGCCGATGCCCGCGTACATGCCGCGCAGGTCGCCGTCCTCGTAGGGGCGCTCGGGCCACCAGCGCTGGACCCACGTCAGGCCCGGCGGCACCGGGTCGAGGCCGTCGAAGAACGGGCTGATCTCGTCGAGGGAGCGCAGCGTCAGCGACCTGTCGGCCTTCCGGTACGCCTCGGTCGACTCCTCACCGCGCGCGTACGGGCCGTCCGCCGTGCCGTGCGTGAGGACGATCCGGCTCCCGGACGGCACCGCGTCGCGCAGCGTCGCGACCGCGCCGCGCGGATCCTCGTCGTCCGCGACGAAATGCAGCACCGCCACAAGTAAAACGGCGACCGGACGGGAGAAGTCGAGCGCCTCCCGCACGTCGGGATTGGCCAGGATCTCGTCGGGCCGCCGCAGGTCGCCCTGCACGATGGTCGCGCCACCGCCGCTCAGTAACGCGCGCGCGTGCGCGAGGACGAGCGGATCGTTGTCCACGTAGACGACGCGGGCGTCCGGCGCGTAGCGCGCGGCCACCTGATGCACGTTGTCCTGCGTCGGCAGGCCGGTGCCGATGTCGAGGAACTGCCGTATCCCGGCGTCCTCCACCAGATGCCGGACGGCCCGGACGAGGAACCGCCGGTTCTCCCGCACCGCCTCGACCGTCCTCGGATCGAGCTTCAGCAGATGCTCGGCGACGGCCCGATCCGCCTCGAAGTTGTCCTTACCGCCGAGGAAGTAGTCATAGATCCGCGCCGCCGAGGGCCGCGACGGATCGATCCCCGCCGGGACCCCAACCCCCGTCGCCCGTCCCCCCGCCGGCGTGCCGTTCGCGTCCGCCGGCGTGCCGTTCGCGTCTGTCGCCTCGTCGCCGGCGCTCGATGTCCCGTTCACGTGGCTGCCTCCGTGAAGCCCAGGATGAGGCGGTCGCCCACGGGGCGATAGCCGATCGCCTGGTAGATCGCGTTGGTCGTCGGGTTCGCGAGATCGGTGAAGAGCACGACGTCGCGCACGCCCTCGTCCAGCGCGGCGCGGCTGAGCGCGGCGGTCACGGCCGCGCCGTAGCCGCGCCGCCGGTGCTCGGGCGGCGTGTAGACGGGCGCGACGCGGGTCATGCCGTCCACGGCGGGGGTGCGCGCGGCCATCGAGACGGCCTCGCCGTCCACCTCCCACAGCAGGACGCAGCCCGAGCGCAGCCGGTCGATCATCGTCTGCGGCGGGACGCCGCCGCGCGCCTCGTCGGCGAACAGGGCGTTCCACGTCAGGACGCGCGAGGCGTCGGCGGGCGTCGCGGTCCGCGCGCTCCCGGGCGGCGGCGGAGGCGGGGCGAGGTCGCCGAGCCGGTAGAGGCGCTGCCGCATGAGCGGCCACGACGCCGCGCCGGTCCGCTTCCGCCAGGCCTCGGCGAACTCGACGGCGGCGGACGGCTCGGCGTTCACCCCCGCCGGGCTGATCGGCAGCGTGTCCGCGAGAGCGCGCGCGTCGTCGTCGGCGACCGACGTCAGCAGCACCGGGAACCCGGGCGTGCACAGGAACGCGGCCACCGGTTCGGGCTCGCCGAGCCAGCCGAAGAGCGGGTCGTCCAGGCCGTAGGCGTGCGGGCCGGTGCGGCGGAAGGCGTCCAGGATCGTCAACTGGGTGGTGTGGCGGACCGGGTCCGCGCGCAGCAGGCCGCCGACCGCCGCCTCGAAGGCGGACGGATCGGCGGTGGTCCGCCAGTCGGTCATGATCGAAGGCTACTCCGGCGCCCCGGCGGAGTTCGCCGGGACGAAGGTGCCCCTCCCGGAGGGGAGGTTTCGGCGGTGCCCTATTCGGCCCCGCCGTTCCCGTTCGCGGCGCCGCCCATCTCGGCGTCCGGGGCGGCGGGCACGGACGCCTCCGGGGACCGCTCGACGACCGGGAGCAGGATCGCGGAGGGACGGTCCGGGTCGTGGAACACCTCCTGGTCGGCCGGGACCGGCGGGCGCGCCGCGCTCGTCAGCGGGTCGCCGGTGCCGGGGTTCGCCGCGACCTTGGGGTACGCGCCGCTGGTCACGTGCACGCGCACCCGGTGCCCGCGCCTGAACCGCCGCGCAGTCGGCCACAGGTCCACGGTGACGCGGTGCACGCCGTCGCCGTCCGCGGGGTGGACGGGCGTGAGCCGCAGCCCGCCCTCGCAGACGTTGCGGGACACGCCCTCCTCGTCCACGTCGCACAGCCGGACGATCAGGTCGGTGTGCGCTCGGGACGACCGCAAATACACGTCGGCCGATACCGGCCCGATCAGCTCCAGGTCGGACGTGAGCGGCGGCGAGGTGAACACGAGCACGTCCGGACGCCTCTCCAGCGGGCGGTTGTCCACCGGCTTCGAGCTGCCGAGCAGCGTCGGCCCGCCCAGCGCCGGCGTCGGACGTTCCGGGTCGTACCGGTACGTGCTCGGCTCGTGCCGCTGCGGACCGTCCGGGCCGAGCCCGCCGCCCTTGTGCAGGTGCCAGCGTTCCTGACGCATCCCCGGCGGCGGCCAGTCGCGGTAGTCGCGCCATTCGCGCGCGCCCGTGACGTACAGCCGCACCGGATGCTTGCGCAGCCCGGACGGGTCGTTCATCAGGTGCGCGCGGAACCACGCGAGCGACTCGCGGAACGCGACGATGCCGTGCCGGGCGTCCGCGTGCCACCACGGGCCGATCGTCAGGTACGGCCGGTGCCCGGCGGCGCGCAGCGCGAGGTAGTCCTTGATCTCCCACGGCAGGAACACGTCGTACCAGCCGCCGAGGAGCGTGACGGGGGCCTCGACCCGTCCGACGCTGCCGGAGAAGTCGCGCGTGAGCCAGTAGTCGGAGCCGTCCGCGTGCGCGGCGAGCAGGTCCTGGTAGAAGCGCATCGGCGCGCCGCCGGTCAGGACGTCCAGCTCGGCGAGCGGGCGCAGCGACGCCGCCGCCCGCAGCGCCCGGCGGCGCGACACGAGCGGCGCGGTCAGCACGCCGAACCGGCCGGTCTGCCGGTGCGTCAGGTCCGTCCAGGTCAGCGTCGACTCCAGGGCGAACGACCCGCCGACGTAGGCGGCCTCGCGGAACGACGACGCGGTGATCTGCAACGCCATCGCCTTCAGCTCGGGGCCCGCGTCCGCCGCGAGCGCCCACGCCGAATAACCCAGGTAGGACGCCCCGTACAGGCCGAGCGACCCGCCGAACCAGGGCTGCTCGCGCAGCCAGCGCAGGGTCGCGACGCCGTCGTCGCGCTCGCTGCCGAGCGGGTCGAACTCGCCGCCCGACCCGAACGTCCCGCGCGCGCTCTGCACGACGAGCTGGAACCCGAACGGAACGAACGGCAGGCCGTTGAGCAGCGCCGCCGGGCCGCGCCGCCCGTACGGGGTGCGGACGAGCAGCGTCGGCGGCGGCTTCTTCGCGCCGCGCGGGACGTACCGGTCGGCGAGCAGCGTCACGCCGTCCGGCATCGTCACCGGGATCCGCCGGTGGACGGTGTAGCGGGGCACCCGGAGCTGGGGCAGCGGGGGAGTCGGCAGGCGGTCGAGTAGAGCCATGCTTCTCGTCTCCGTCGGGGGGCTACTACCAAGTAACGGTAGTCGGTGCGCCGCCGGTTCGACTGACCGCGTCCCACGGCATCCGGCCGAGTTCACCGAGCCGCCGGGCCCAGTACACCTCGCCGCCGAACTCCTCCCGCCACGCCCACAGCCGCGTGGTCAGCGCGCCGAGCGGATGTTCCGAGGTCACGCCCATCGCGCCGTGCACCTGGTGCGCGATCCCGGCGACCACGCCGGCCGCGCGCGAGGCGTTCAGCTTCGCCGCCGCGACCGCGAACTCGTCGTCCGGGACGCGCAAAGCCGCCCGCACCGCGACGTCCGCGACCGCCACTTCCGCGGCCAGCTCCGCGAGCTGCTGCTGGACGGCCTGGAACCGCCCGACCGGCCGTCCGAACTGCTCCCGCTCGCCCGCGTATTGCACCGATCGTTGCAGAACTCCGCGCATCGCCCCCGCCATCTGGACGGCCCGGAACAGCGCGCCGCGCAGGAACACGTCCTCGGCCGAAACCGGACAGGCCACGGCCGCCTGATCGCTCGCGACCGTCACGTCGTCGCGCGGCTCACCCGCCACGTTCGATCCCCGCCGTATCGCCACGTCCCCCGGATCGACGATCGCCGCGCGGCCCCGATGCAGGACGACCAGGCGGTGCGCGCTGCTCGCCCACGGCACGCGCCGCGCGAACCGTCCCGCCACGACGGTCAGCGGACCGGGCGGAACCGAATGCGCCGTCGCCGCGAGGAGCCGCCCGGCGAGGATCGTCTCCGCCAACGGGACGCTCACCCCGTGATACCCCTGCGCCCGCAGCACGACGGCGACGTCCGCGAGATCACCGCCGCTGCCGCCCGCCTCCTCCGGGACGCCCACACCCGTCAGCCCCGTCTCCTCAAGGCCGTGCCACGGATCGTCCCCCGCGAAGATCGCGCCGGCGGTCTCTTCGAGAAGCTCCACGCTCACCGCACCCCCACCTCGACCGACGCGACCCACCAGGCCGCCTTCTCCCCGACCGGCGCGCTCATGAACGACCCCGCCTTCCGACCGGCGCGCTCATGAACGACCCCGCCTTCCGACGGACGCGCTCCTGAGCGGCCTCATCTCCCCGACCGACGCAAGTTTCAGCGCTTTCGTCCTCTCGACCGGCGTCAACGTCAGCGCACCCCCAGGCCGCGCGCGACAATGCCGCGCAGGATCTCGTTCGTCCCGCCGCGCAGCGTGAACCCGGGAGCCTGCACGACGGCCTGCGCCAGCATCCGCGCCGCCTGGTCGGGCGAAGCCGGGTCCGGCTCGACGCCGAGCTGCTCGCGCGCCACCTCGATCACCTCGCGCTCGAAACGCGTCCCGAGATCCTTCACCATGGCCGCTTCGAGATCGGGCGTGCGGCCGTCCGCGAGCGCGCCCGCCACGGCCAGCGACGCCTGCCGCAGCGCCCACAGCCGGCCGAGGAGCCGCCCGGACGCGGCGCCAGGCGACAGCGAGCACATGAGCCTGACCAGCGCGAACGTGCTCAGGAACCGCTCCGGCCCGGACCGCTCGTACGCCAGCTCCGCCGTCACCTGCCGCCAGCCGTCCCCCTCGCGGCCGAACAGCTCCGCGGGCGCCCCGTCGAACACGACCTCGTTGAAGTGATGCTCACCCGACAGCCCCCGGATCGGACGGATCGTCACGCCGTCCGACGGCAGCTCCACGATGAACTGGCTCAAACCCTCGTGCCGCGTCGCGCCCGGCGTGCTCCGCGCCAGGACGACCATCGCGTGCGCGATGTGCGCCCCGCTCGTCCACACCTTCGTCCCGCTGAGCCGCCACCCGCCGTCCGCCCGTTCGGCCCGGGTCCGGACGGACGCCAGGTCGGAACCGGCGTCGGGCTCGCTCATGCCGATCGCGAAGAAGCACTCGCCGCGCGCGATCGCGGGCAGGAAGCGGCGCTTCTGCTCTTCGGTGCCGTTCGCGAGGATGGACGGTCCCATCTGACGGTCCGCGATCCAGTGCGCCCCGACCGGCGCGCCCGCCGCGAGCAGCTCCTCGATCACCACGAACCGCTCCAGCGGCGAGCGTCCGCGCCCGCCGTACTCCACCGGCAGCGTCATCCCGAGCCAGCCGCGCGCGCCGAGCGCCCGGCTGAACTCCGGGTCCGCGCCGGTCAGCCACGAGTCGCAGCGCGGCTCGAAGTCCGCCGCCCGCAGGAAGTCCCGCACCTCCCCGCGCAGCCGCTCGGTCCCGGGCGGCAGCACGCCGGGTTCCAGCTCGGGCAGCGCCATCGGCCACGCTCCTCTCGCAGAAAGTCTCGGCTTACGGTAAACCCCGAGGCGTCAGCTTCGTCTCTGGTCCGTGATCCAACACCTGACAGCGGAGGGCGTCGCGGTGCCCGTCCCCGAGGTGCCCTACGACGAGCTGTTCGAAGCGCACTTCTGGGGCATGGTCCGCCTGGCGCGGCTCCTCGGCGCGGACGATCCGGAGGACGTCGCGCAGGACGCGTTCGTCCGCCTCCACCGAAGACGGCGCCTCCTGCGAGACCCCAACGCCGCCCTCGCCTACGTGCGCGCGAGCGTGTGCAACGCGTCCCGCAGTCGGCTCCGCCACCTGCGCATGGCGCGCCGCCGCCACGCCCAGCTCGCCGTCGCGCCCGCCGCGTCCGGCACCCCGGAGACCGCCGCCCTCGACCAGGAGGACGTCGCGGAACTCCTCCGGGCCGTGGACGCGCTCCCGCGCCGCCAGCGCGAGGTGCTCATCCTCCGCTACTGGCTCGAACTCACCGAACGCGAGACCGCCGACACCCTCGGCGTCGCCGTCGGAACCGTCAAGGCCCACGCCTCCCGCGCCATCGCCGCGCTCGGCGAGCAACTCAAGGACACGCCATGACCGACCTCGAAAGCCGCCTGAAGGAGGCGTTCGAAAGCCGCGCGGCGGCCGTCCGCCCGAGCCCGGACGCCGCCGCGGACAACCGCCACCGCGTCCGCCGCGCCACCCGCCGCCGCCACGCCGCCCTGGCCTGCGCCGCCGCCGCGACCGTCGCCGCGGTCACCGTCCCCATGGCGGTCAGCGCCCACCTGCCGATCTCCCGGATCACCTCGGGCACGACGTCCGGCGCCCTGGTCAAGAAGAAGGGCGACCCGGCCGACCTCACCAAGAAGTCCGTACCGGTCGAGGTCCCCGCCTCGCCCGCCGGACCCATGGTCCCGGTGGCCCTCTCCCCGGACGGCTCGTTCCTGGCCCGCTTCGGCTCTGAACTCTGGCAGATCGGCGCCCCTCTGACACGCGGGCAGCCGCGCCCCGGGAAGAGCACCCGCCTGTACTCACTCGAGCGTGCTTTCCCGAGTGCGAAGAACCCACAGCCGAACTCCCGGTACGCGATCACACCGCAAGCGCGGATCTACGCCTTCCAGGACGGGATGAGCTGCGCCAACGCGGCCGGAGAGGTGAAGGCCGGCTACGGACCGATCGACACCCGTTACGGAGTCTGGGCGGACGGGACGCATGTCGTGTACACCGAGCAACCCTGGGCGATCAGGGCCTACCGCCTCTGCGGTCACGCCTCTCCCAAGGACGCCGAGACCCTCGCCACCTCCGACATGCTCGCCCGAGCGCACGCGTTCCCGGTCGCTCTGTCGGATCCGACGCTGTTCTATCTGGACTCCACGAAGCTCACGACACTGAACGAGATCGACCTCAGCACCACTCCACCGCGGTTCGCACGGAGCCTCCCGGTTCCGCGCGCCATGCTTCCGGCGAAGACGTCCGACATCGGCCGCACGTGGGTCGCCGCGGCCACGAAGCAGACGCTCGCCTGGGTGAACGGCCGGACCCTCTACCTCAAGGACCGCATGAACGGGTCCTCCGATGCCCCCGTCAGCGTCGACCACCTTCCCACCATGAGCGGAACCTCGCAGCTGACCGTCGGGAACGACGTCATCGCCTACTCGGTGACCGACTCGCGCGGACGCGTGGGGTCGTTCGTCTACGACCTGCGCACGCACGAGCGCGTCGTCTGGCCCGGGCGCGTGTTCGCCGCCGGGGACTGGCTGCTCTGGCAGGACGGGCGGACGGCCAAGCTCGCGAAGGTCCGCTGAGCGGAGACCGGGAACCGATTTCCGGCTGCGGCGAATAAGAGGTAAACGGGGCTATGAGAGGCCAGGGGATGAGCGGACCTTACGAGACCGAGAACGACGCCTACATGGAGGTGCGGGACATCTACGCCTCGCACGGCAAGCGGGGGGTCATGCGCGCCCGCACGCACGACCTGCTCGTCTCGGTCTGCGCCCAGCACGACGTCGAGCTGGGCGAATACGACCGGGCCGTCCTGCGGTGGCTGGCCCGCCATCCGCCGGAGACCGCGCAGGTGATCGCGGGCATCATCGACCGCGCCGCGAAGTCGGCCCGCGCGACCGGCTGATCGCTCGGACCCGGCGTGACGACATGACGGCATGACGAAGATGACGGTATGACGGTGTGACGGCGGGCCGGGCGGAAGCCGGCCCGCCGTCACATGGCGCCAGCGCCCGGCGGACGGAGGGACGCGCGGGCGGACTCGACGGCGGCGGCCATGTCGGCGAGCAGGTCCGGCAGGCGCTTGTTCTGCTCGCCGGTGCCGTGCGTCCAGAGCGGGAGGCAGGACAGGGTGTGCACGCTGACGCCGACCGCGACCGACGCCCACACCGACGCGATCTCCTCCACGACCTGGAGGTACACCTCGTAGGGCTGCCCGCCGCCGCCGTCCGCCTCCGGGTAGGGCAGGCCGAGCAGTCCCGCGCGGCCGAGCAGCCGGAACACCTCGCGGGGGAACGCGGCGGCCTCCTCGGCGGGCGCGGCGCGCGGGGCCAGCTCCCTGGCCGCCAGCCCGCGGGTGAGCGCGATCAGGTCCTCGGATCCGGGGGTGGGGAGCATCCGTTCAGCGGGCATGGCCCCGTCTTCGCGGACGCACGCTCCGTCACGACGACAGTTCGCGTTCCAGGGGCGTCCGGAACCTGGGGACGATCCGGACGCCGTCGAGGAAGGCGGATATACGTTCCGCCTCGGCGGTCACGGCGGCCTCCGCGTCCGACCCGACGTCCTCCAGGAGCCGGAACGCGACCGCTCCGGTGGCGTCCTGACCCCAGCCGCCGACGATCCGGCCGTCCCACCAGACGGTGGGGCCGATGTTGCCGCTCCGGTCGAACAGTGACGGAATGTGACCGGGATCGAGGTAGAAGTCGCGTTCCTTCCACCCCATCGGCGTCGCGTCGAGCGCGGGCAGCAGCGCGGCCCACGGCTCGGGCGCGGCGACCGGTTCGAGGTCGTCGGCGAGGACGATCCCCGCGTCGGTCTCGGCCGTGTCGAGCCCGGCGAGGGCCTTCTTCACCTCGCCCGCCGTCCAGCCCGTCCACCACTTGACGTCGAGCGCGCTCGCCGGGCCGAACGTGCGCAGGTAGCGGCGGACGACCTCGGCGCGCGCCTCGTCCACCGGCAGGGTGGACGGCACGCCGTCCGGCAGCCACGTCTCGGCCGGCGACCACACGTACTGGCTGCTGACCCACGACCCGTTCGGACGGCCCCGGACGATCCGCCCCTCGCAGCCGAGCGTGACCAGCACCCACGTCGTGATGCCGGTCGTGCTCTCGTACGGCTTGCCGGGGGCGAGCGTCACCTGCGTGCGCAGCCGAGGCTCGGCCGCGCTGAGCCGCGCCCCGGTCGCCTCGCCCAGTTCGAGCAGCGCTTTGTGCGTGGCGTCCTCGACGTCGCGCAGCCAGCCGTCCACGTCGCCGTCGACGGCGCCCGCGTCGGCGATGAGCTTGCCGTACCTGCGGTGCTGCTTGACGGCGAGCGGCTCGGCGACGGCCGCCTGCAACGCGGGCAGGAAGTCGGTCGGGACGACGAACATCGTCCGCCGCATCGCCAGCAGCCGCAGCAGCGTGCGGTCGCCGTACAGCGCCTGCTCGACGTGGGTCGGCCCGGCGGTGCGGCTGCGCGCCGCCACCTGCAGGTACACCGTCGCCGGGTCGGTCGCGTGGAGCGCGGTCAGGGACCGGGCGATCTCCAGCGGATCCTCGCTGCGCGTACCCGCGGCGAGCCTGTGCCGGATGCCGAGGCGGGCCCGCCGCTCGGCGACGCTGATCGAACGCATGAGCGAAGTGTAGTGCCGTCCCGGGACTCAGTGGGCGTGCTCGGCGCCCGTCATGACCGTTCCGCCGACGTCCGCGCGGAGCGCCTGGAGCGTCTCCGGGGTGCCGACGGCGACCCAGCGCGTCCCGACCAGGTACGAACCGCCCCACGGTCTCGCCTCGTCCAGCCAGGCGTCCCGGTCCTTGTCGCTGTCGAAGCCGACCAGCGTGTACCGGCCCTTCGCCGTCCGGCACGCGCCCTGCCGCAGCTGGTCGGAGCTGCGCCGTCCGGTCAGCGTGCAGCCGGTCTTCGCGGCGAGCTGCTCGATGGACGCGGCGGGCCCGGACGACGATCCCATGCCCATGCCCGCCATGCCGTCCCGGCCGCCGGTTCCGCTTCCGCCGCCGCCGCAGGCCGCCGCAGTCGCGCCGACGAGCAGCATCGCCGCCAGTTCGCGTTTCATCGCGCCTCCCGGAGTGTGGGTCGCGCTCTGGTACGCGTCCCCCCGAGCCCCGGTTCAGCGAAGCGCCCGAGTTCCGCGCCTCAGAGCGCCCGAGTTCCGCGCGCCTCAGTACGTCTGGGCTCCGGCGTCACCGCGTTCGGGAACGGCGCGGAGTCAGTGCGCGAGTCTCGACGCGGCGGACGCGCGGACCTCCGGACTCTCGGGGGAGTCGTGCTGGAGCCGTTGGAGTCGCGTGCGGGTCTCCTCGGTGATCGGCGCGGCCTCCACGGCCGTCCGCCGGACGGGTTCCTCGCAGTCCCACAGGCCCTCGACCGCGTAGGACTCGGCGGTGTGCGGCGCGGTCCGGATCAGCGCGGTCAGGATGCGGCGGCGCAGGTAGGCGTACTCGGTGTCCACCCACGCCGACTTCAGCAGCGGGACGGCCTGGCCGGCGCGGAGCCTGCCGAGGCCCTCGACGGGCTCGGCCGCCGAGCCCCACTCACCGCGCTCGACGGCGTCGGTCAGCTCGTCCATGAGCAGGGGGATGTCCTGGCGGGTGCCGTGGTTCGCGATCAGACGCCTCCCGACGTACGAGCACGGACCAGGCGAGTTCGCCCACACGCGCGCACGAGGCAGCGCGTCCGGCCCGTAGAACTCGATTGCCTTCCCGACCGCGCCGATCCAGCGCGGCTTGCGCTGCGGGAGGATCTCCTCGGCCAGGTCCAGCAGCGCGGGGACGCGTCGGCGGCCCAGCTCGAACAGCGCCGCGATCGCCGTGTCGTCGCCCTGGCGGGCCAGCTCGACCAGTTCGGTGTCGGAGGGCCCGCCTTCACCACCGCCCACCCCGGCGGTCCCTCCTGCGCGCGCGAAGCGGTCCCGGGAATCGCGGAACCGCCCCACCGGACGCCGCGCCCTCCGCTCCCGTTCCTCCGCGAGCGCCGCCGCGACGCGCGGCTTCCGCGCCGCCCACATCTCCAGCACCGGATTGCCGGTGTCGAGCGCGAGCCGCGCCAGCTCGTGATCGTCGCACCGTCCGTCCGCGACGTCGTCCAGGTCCCAGGTCAGCGCCGGGTCCCGCAGATCGACGAGCAGCTTCAGCGCGTCGAACCAGTGCGCGCCCTCCCGCGCGTACCGGCGCAGCGGCTCGGCGGCCTCGCGGCGGCTCAGCCGGACCAGGTCCGAGAGCACCTCGAGCGCCAGATCGACCCGCTGTCCCGGCCGGCTGCCGTCCTCGTCGTCCTGGTCGGCGGCGTCGAACAGATGGTCGGAGAGCGGCCCGACGGGCAGCTCCAGATCGACCAGCAACCGCGCGTAGTACAGGCCGCGAGACTCGCACCGGCGATCCCATCTGGGGTCGCGCCGCACACAGTCATAGACGTACTCACCGGCGCCGCGACGCTCGGCGGCGCGGCGCGCCGCCCTGCCGAGTCCACGCTGGAGCTGCCCGTGAAGGGTGCTCGCCGATTCCACCACGACCTCGTTGTTCACCCCAGCAGAATGCGCACTCGACCAGATATCGGGCAAGTGCTTTCCCGCGCCGCGCCCCGACCGTACCCCGCCCCCGGCACCGCGAACCCCTTCCCGGACCCACCTCGCCCCCCGCCCCGGCCGCGGATCGAGACGACACGGAGCGCCGTCCCGGTTCGTCCCGGGTTCCCGAAGACGTGTCCGATCCCACTCGCACCCCGCCCCCGCGCCCGCTGCCGCGCGGACGCGCTCATATGGGGCGGGGCACGGGGAGTCAGATCTTGCGTTGGGCGACCCAGGAGGCGTGCAGGTCCGCGTAGACGCCGGGCACCTTGACCAGCTCGGACGCCGGGCCGCGCTGGACGATCCGGCCCTTGTCGAACACGATCACCTCGTCCGCCGCCTCGGCCGTGGACAGCCGGTGCGCGATCGAGACGGCCGTCCGGCCGCGGGTCACGCCGTCCAGGGCGCGCTGGATGCGGACCTCGGTCGCCGGGTCCACCGCCGAGGTCGCCTCGTCCAGGACGAGCAGGTCCGGGTCGGCGATGTAGGCGCGGGCGAGCGCCACGAGCTGCCGCTCGCCCGCCGACAGCGACTCGCCGCGCTGCCCGACCGGCGTCGCGAGGCCCTGCGGCAGGCCGTCCAGCCAGTCCGCGAGGCCCAGCTCGGTGAGCGCGAGCCGCAGCTCGGCCTCCGACGCGTCCGGACGGCCGTACCGGATGTTGTCCGCGAGCGACGCGTCGAACAGGAAGCCGTCCTGCGGCACCATCACGATCCGGTCCCGCAGCGACGAGAACCGGACGCGGCGCAGCGGCACCCCGTCCACCCTGACCTCGCCCTCGGACGGGTCCATCAGCCGCGTCAGCAGCTTCGCGAACGTCGTCTTGCCCGATCCGGTCTCGCCGACGATCGCGACCCGGCTGCGCGGCGCGATGCGCGCGTTCACCTCGTGCAGGACGGGCGGGCCGCCCGGGTAGGCGAACCCGACGCGCTCGAACTCCACCTCGATCGGGCCGCGCGGCAGCGTCTCGCCGTCCTCGCCGGGGTCGGCGACGTCCGGCTCGGTGTCCAGGACGGACAGCACCCGCCGCCAGCCCGCGATCGCGTTCTGCGCGTCGTTCAGGACCTCGGTCGCGGTCTGCATCGGCGACACGAACAGCGTCACCAGGAACAGGAACGCCACCAGCTCCCCGGCGGTCAGGTGCCCGCCGAGGCCGAGCAGCGTGCCGCACACCACGACGGCGGCGGTCGCGAGCGCGGCGACCAGCTCGCTGGACGGGAACGTCATCGCGATCAGCCCCTGCGCGCGCGTCTGCGCGGCGCGGGTCGCGTCGACCGTCTCGTCCACCCGGCGGGCGGTCCGCTCCTCCGCGCCGTACGCGCGGATCACCGGCGCGCCCACCACGCTCTCGCTGACCACCGACAGCAGGTCACCGGTGCGCTCGCGGACGCGGGTGTACGCCGCGGAGATCATCCGCTGGAACCGGCGCAGCGCCCACGCCAGCGGCAGGAACGACGCCCACACCAGCAGCATCAGCGGCCACGAGTAGACCGCCATCAGCAGGCTCGCGACCACCAGCTGGCCCGCCGACACGATGATCATCAGCCCGCCGAACTGCATGAACTGGCTGATCTGGTCCACGTCGCCGGTGACCCGCGACACCAGCCCGCCGCGCCGCTCGCCGCTCTGCGTCAGCATCGACAGGTCGTGGACGTGCCGGAACGCCCGCACCCGCAGCGCCGCCAGCCCCGTCTCGCTGCTCCTGTACAGCCGGACGTTCATCAGGTACGCGCAGACGGCCGTGACCAGCACGCCCACCGCGCACAGCGCGACCGCCGTCCGGATGAACGGCAGGTCCGGATGCGCGTCGCCCTTCCCCAGCCCCTTGTCGATCACCTGCTGCACCGCGACCGGGACCACGATCCGCCCCGCCGTCGCGACCAGCGCCAGCAGCAGCGTCCCGGCCAGGCCGGCGCGGAACTCGGGGCTGATCCGCAGCCCCCGCCGCAGCGTGCTCAGCGCGCTCTCGGCCGAGGCCGACTCGCTCAGCGCCGTCATGCCCTGCCTCCCACTCCGCCGGTCTCCTCCACATCGCCGGTCGCCTGCCCGCCGCCGGTCGCCTGCGCAGCGCCGGTCGCCTGCGCAGCGCCGGTCGCGTGGGCGCCGCCGGTCTCTTCTCTCTCGGCGATCGCCTGCGCGTCGTCGGCTTCCACGACTTCCGCGGCGGACTCTTCGAGGGCCTCCTGCTCGGCCTCGGCGCGCTCGTAGGCGTTCACGAGGTTCCGGTAGCCCTCGGAGCGTTCCAGCAGCTCCGCGTGCGTCCCGCGATCGACGACGCGGCCGTGCTCGATGAACACCACCTCGTCGGCGAGCGCGATCGTCGCCTTCCGGTAGGCGACCACGACGACCGTCGCCGCCTCGTTCTCCTCCGACTCCCGCAGGCCCGCGAGGATCCGCTGCTCCACCTGCGGGTCCACGGCCGACGTCGCGTCGTCCAGGACGAGGAGCCGGGGCCGCCGCACCACCGCGCGCGCCAGCGCCAGCCGCTGCCGCTGCCCGCCCGACAGCGTCGCGCCCCGCTCACCGATCCTGGTGTCCAGGCCGTCCGGGAGCGCCGCGACGAAGCCCTCGGCCTGCGCGAGCCGCAGCGCCGCCCAGACCTGCTCGTCCGGGACGTCCAGGCCGAGCGTGATGTTGCCCCGGACCGTGTCGTCGAACATGAACGTCTGCTGCGGGACGAGCGCGGCGGTCGCGGCGATGCCGCCCGCCCGGACGTCCCGCGCGTCCAGGCCGTCCAGCAGGACCGTGCCGTCCGCCGGGTCCACCAGCCGCACCAGCAGCGAGGTCAGCGTCGACTTGCCCGAGCCGGTCGGGCCGACCACCGCGACCGTCCGGCCGGGGGACGCCTCGAACGACACGTCCCGCAGCACGTCCGCCGGGGCGGCGCCCTCGGACGGCTCGTAGCCGAACCGGACGGCCTCGACCCGCAGCGCGGCGGGCGCGCCGCCCTTCAGCTCCGCGTCCCCGTACGGCATGGACCCGCCCGCGTCCAGGACGGACCGGACGCGGTCCCACCCGACGACGCTGCGCGGCACCTCCGCCAGCACCCAGCCCAGCGACCGGATCGGGAACGCCAGCAGCGTGAACAGGTACGCCACGTGCACCAGGTCACCCGCCGTCATCGCGTGCGCCTCCAGCCGCACCGACCCGATCAGCAGGACGGCCAGCACGCCCAGGTTCGGCAGCGCCTCCAGCACCGGATCGAACATCCCCCGGACGCGTCCGACCGCGATGTTCGCGTCGCGCAGCGCCTCCGCCGACGCCGCGAACCGCTCGGTCTCCGCCTCCTCGCGGCCCAGCGTCTTGACGACCAGCCCGCCCTCGAAGCTCTCGTGCGCGACCTCGCTGACCTCCGCGCGCAACCGCTGCGCGCGCGTCGCGACCGGCGCCAGCCGCCGCTGGTACACCACGTTCAGCAGCGCGATCGCCGGGAACACCAGGAACCCGACGATCGCCACCACCGGGTCGGTCAGCAGGATCGACACGGCCGCGACCAGCAGCATGAACACCACGCCGACCGCCATCGGCAGCGGCGCGATCGGCGCCCAGGCCGCCTCGACGTCCGCGTTCGCGTTCGACAGGAGCTGCCCGGTCGGATGCTTCTGGTGCCAGGCGAGCGGCAGCCTGAGGTACTGCCGCGTGACCGCGCGCCGGTACCGCGCCTGCATCCGGTACTGCATGAGCCCGGCGTAGAAGCGGCGCCCGGCCACGCCGAGCGCCTTGAGGAACGCCACTCCGAGGATGACCAGCGCGGCGGCGGTCAGCGCCCCCGCCGTCGTGTGCCCGCTGTCGAACGCGGGCAGGACGGTGTGCTGGGTGGCCCACCCGAGCGCCTGCGCCGTCCCGACCGTCATCGCCCCGTACAGGGCGCTGGCCAGCACCGACACCGCGAACACGCGGGGCTCGGCCCGGATGGCCACCCCGAGCACCCGCATCCCTTCCCGCAGGATCTGCCCGGTGGACGAGGCCCCACCGGCCCCGAGCTCATGCGCGTCGGCGTCCGACGGGGTGCTCGGAACGGCCTGGGCGGCGTCCTCCGAAGCGAGGTCGGACGCGTCGGCCGGACCGGGGGCGGCACGATCGGTGGACGAGGCTCCGCGTCGGGTCGAGCCTGCTGGCACGGGGGCTCCTAAGGTCGGGAGGGTTTCGGGGCGCGACTATCCCTACCATCCGGGCGTATCGGGTATTCCCGGCAAGATCATCCAGGCCCGCGGACCGAATCCCGGCCATCCCGCGCCGCCTCCGTGTGCCCCGCCGCCGATCCGATGCGCTGATGCCCACCCGTGAAGCCCCGGCCGCAAGAGGAACCGCGCCCCCAGCAGGCGGACGCGACGAGATACGAGCCGCGACACCCGGACGCGCCACGTCCCAACCAGAACGCCACGCGGCAAGGCCAGATGCGAGCGTGGCGTGATCGGACGAGGGGATGGGCCTGGCAAGGGAGAGGACGCGGCGGGATGAGGGGCTGGGCAGAGGGCGCGGGTGGGGCGTGATGAGGTGAGGGGCGTAAGGGTGCGGGGCGGTGCGGCGGGTTGGGCGGCGTGCGGCGGAGCGGAGCGGCGCGGGGCGGGGCGGCGCGGGCGGGTCGGCGCGGGGCGGGGGCTGGGCGCGACAGGTCCTGGACGGGTTTAGGCTGGGGGGTTCGTCCTGCTTGTCCGAGCAGAAGTCCGGCGACACCGTTGGCCGGGGTCGCGCCGCTCGTCTTCGCTTCGCTTCGTCGGGCGCCGCCAATAAAAGGAGAACGGCGCCGACTTCTTTGTTCACCTCCGGGACATGGCTCGTGCACGTAGACCGTCCGGTGCAGGTTGGGCGCGCGCTCGCGGGAGAGAAACTCGTCGAGAACGCATAAAAATTGCCCACTATGTCCTTAAAAATGTATCCCTCGGGGACAGCCCGGCCCTGTCGGCCGGGAGTGAGGCGCGTGTCACCGTCCGATGCCCGGAGGCCGCGCCGATCTGGTTGCGGCGGAACCGGATCGGGTGGTTACGGCGATATCCGATCGGGACGGCGCGTGACGCGGGTGGTTCCAGAGGTTCCAGAGGTTCGGTATCTCCTGGTGTGCCGCATCGATCGGCCCCGCGTGCCCGACTGTCCGCCCCCGGACCCTTCCGTCCCCGGTCCCGCCGAGAGGCGCCGGTGTCCGAAACGGGCTCCGGCCCGCTCGCGCTCTCCGCTCTCGGCGGAACTTCTTAGTCTTTACGAATCGGCGAGTCCGCTTGGCAACGCCGTTCGGTCCCGTGCCCGGAGGCGCCGCCCGGGCACGGCGGAATCGCGCGAATCTCCCCGATGGCCAGGGGATATCCGCGTTCTCCGCGGGGCCGAACAAGCGCCGAACTCGGATCGACGGATGTCCGTCAGGTGTTGCCCCGATGTGCGGCGCGGGCCGGCGACGGTCGGGGTCTCGATCGAATGGGTTGCGGCTCCTGCGTTTTGCGCGGATCCGGTGATACTGTGGAGCGGTCGGTTGCAGTCGTGGTTCTCGATCGTTTGTACGGACGCCCGCGGACTGATGGCAGCGGGCGTTTTGGCTTTCCGGGACCATCCCGGCGGCGAGAGCGTTCCGCTAGCAGCCGCGCTGGGCTCGCGAGGTGTGGGCCCACGTTTTGCCGCAAGGAGAAAGACATGCCCCAGCAGGGCACCGTGAAGTGGTTCAACGCCGAGAAGGGCTTCGGCTTCATCGCCGTCGACGGCGGCGGCCCCGACGTCTTCGTGCACTACTCGGCGATTCAGACCTCCGGGTACCGCTCGCTGGACGAGAACCAGCGCGTCCAGTTCGAAGTGACGCAGGGTAACCGGGGTCCGCAGGCCGACCAGGTCGTCCCCCTGTAACACCCGCAGTCGTCCGCGCGGCCCGCGTTCCACTCCCGGAACGCGGGCCGCGCTGCGTTCCCCCACCTACCCCCGCCCCGCGCCGCCTTCCACCCCACCCCGCCTCCCACCCCGCGCCGCGCCACCGGGCCGTGCCTCCGCGCCGTGCCTCCGCGCCGTGCCTCCGCGCCGTGCCTCCGCGCCGTGCCTCCGCGCCGTGCCCCCGCGGTGAGCCACCGGGCCGCAACCCCGCCGCGCCTTCGCGCCGCGCCTCCGGGCCGCGCTGTGTTTCAACCGCGTCGCGTCCACCGCGCGCGCCACGTCCCCCCGTGTCGCGTTGCGGCCACGCTCGGCCCCGCTGCACTCCAGCTTCCCGCCGCGTCGCGCTGTGTTCTGCCCCGAAGCAGCGCGTTGCACTGCGGCGCCGCGCTGTTTCGGAGCGGTCAGGGGTCTTCTCGGGGGCGTAGGCGGGGGTTGGACGCGGGTGGGGCGGGGGCTGCGGCAGAATGGGGCGCATGTCCGCTGCCCCTTCCGAGTCGAACCTCGATCCCAAGATCGCCGCGCGGCTGAAGCGCGACGCCAACGGGCTCGTCGCCGCCATCGTCCAGCAGTACGACACCAACGAGGTGCTGATGCTGGCCTGGATGAACGACGAGGCGCTGCACCGCACGCTCACCACCGGGCGCGCCACCTACTGGTCGCGCAGCCGCCAGGAGTACTGGGTGAAGGGCGAGAGCTCCGGCCACCAGCAGTGGGTCAAGTCCGTCGCGCTCGACTGCGACAAGGACGCGATCCTGGTCAAGGTGGACCAGGTCGGCGCGGCCTGCCACACCGGCGACCGGACCTGCTTCGACGCCGACGTCCTGGAAGCCGCGGTCGGCGAACGGCCCGCCGGGCAGTCGTGACCCCCGCCCGGGAACGCGGCGTCGCGGCCCTGGTGTGCGCGGCCGGGGCCGGGCTGACGCTGCTCGCCGCCGGGCGGCACTGGGCCACTGTCCGCGCGCAGGACGCGATCACCCCGTTCACCCAGCACCTGTCCGGCCATGATCTCGGACAGTTCGCGTCCGCGCTCGGCTGGGCCGGGCTCGCCGGGCTCGCCGCGCTGTTCGCCACGTCCGGACGGGTCCGGGCGGCGGTCGGGCTGCTGCTCGCGCTGTTCGGCGTCGGTGTCGTGGCCGCTTCGGTCACCGCGTCTCGGCCCGCGCACGTCGCGAAGGTCGCGGGGGAGAAGAGCGCGCTGATGAAGCTCGGCGCGCATCCGGTCGTCCACGTGGAGCCGTGGTGGGGCCTGTCGATGGCGGGCGGGGTGCTGCTCACCGTGGCGGGGCTGATCGTTCTGGTGCGCGGTTCGCGCTGGCCGGGACTGTCCGCCCGGTACGCGCGTCCGGAGCAGGCCACCAAGCCGGTGGCGGCCGGACGCGGCGGGAAGGCGGCCGAGACGGGGCCGGCCGACGACGCGTCCGCCCTCTGGAAGTCCCTCGACCGCGGCGAGGACCCGACGGCCACCGACGCAGAGGACGCCGACGACGCGGCCGAGCGGCGCCGGTGAGGACGTGACCGGCGGCGCGGGGGAACTCGTCCTGGTCGTCGAGCACGATCCGGCCGTGGCGGGGCTCCAGCGGTGGTGCCTGACCCGCGAGGGTTACCGGGTCGAGGTCGAGCCGGACCCGTCCCGCGCCCCCGACGCCACGTCGCGGCTGCGCCCGGACGTCGTGGTGCTCGACCTGTCCCTGGCCGCGCTGCCCGTGGAGCTGTACCGGCGGGTCGTCCAGGCGATGGTCCTCCGGCCAGGGTCGTCCGGCGGACGGGTCGTCGCGGTCGTCGGCCCGCTCGACCCGGCCCTCGCGCGCAACCTCGGCCCGCACCGCGTGGACCGCCCGTTCGGTCCGCGCGCACTCGTGCAGGCGGTCGCGGTCGCGATGCGGCGCGGCTCGTCCGAGAGGACGCAGGAACTGCGCGCGGGCGCGCTCACCCTCGACACCGCTGCCCGCACCTGCGAGGCGAACGGCACGGACGTCGCCCTCACCGCCACCGAGTTCGACCTGCTCGGCTACCTCGCCCGCAACCCCGGCCGCGTCTTCACCCGCGAGCAGCTCCTGGAGTCGGTCTGGGGCCCGGGCGCGGGCGCCGGAAGCCGCACCGTGGACGTCCACATCGCCCAGCTCCGCTCCAAACTCGGCGACGCCAGCCCGATCCGCACCGTCCGAGGCGTCGGCTACCGCCTCGACCCCTAACCCCACCACCTCGCGCCGTGCCCCTTCGGCGCCGCGTCCCCGTCTGCGCCCTGCGCCCCGTCTGCGCCGCGCTTGTGCCGCACCTGCGCCGCGTCCCCGTCTGCGCCGCGCCCACGCCGTGCCCGCGCCGTGCCCGCGCCGCACCTGCGCCGCGTCGCCGTCTGCGCCGTGCCCGTGCCGCGCCTGCGCCGCGTCCCCGTCTGCGCCGCGCCCACGCCGTGCTCGTGTCGCGCAGCGCTCGCGCCGTGCTCTTGTCGCGCCGCGCCCGCGCGGTGCCTCGTCCGGGCCGTACCTCGCTGCGTCCCCGCCCTGCCGCGCCCGCTCCGCTCACTCCGCCGCGTCGTCCCTGTTCGGCGGCAGTGTTTGTCCGCGCTGCCCGCGCTTTCCGTCCGCGCGAGGAAGCGTTGGGCGGCGCGAGCCTCCCGAGGTGTCGGCTGCCGGCTCAACCTCAAACCCGCCGCATCCCGCTGCGCCGCGCGCCCTGCGCGCTGTTCTTTTCCGCTGTCCGTCCGTGTGAGGACGTCTCGGACGGCTCGCCCCTTCCTCGGTTACTGCTGCGGTCGGGCAACGACGCCCGTCCTCGAACAGGCTCCCGGAGCGTGCCGCGAGCCCCCCGCCCCGGCCTTTCGAGTGGTCGTGCCGCTCGGAAGCGCCGGGTGGCCTGATCGCGCCGCGGAGTCTTGCTGCGCGGCCAGGTACCAGTACGTAGCGGATTGGACGCTGCGAGCGAAGCGTTGCGGGTTCTTCGGGCAGGAATGAGGGCGGCTTAGGGTGGTGGGGTGAGCCAGGGGAGACCTGACGTGGTGGACGCGGTGAGGCGGCCGGCGCCTTCGGGGAGGAGGCGGCTGCGGGCGCCGTTGGCCGTCTTCGGGACGGCCGCGGCGGCGACGGTCGTGGTGACGTTCGTCGATCCGCACTCGCCGGGGCACTATCCGACCTGCCCGTTCCTGTTCCTGACCGGGTACTACTGCCCGGGGTGCGGCGGGCTGCGCATGGTCAACTCGTTGACGCACGGCCATGTCGGGACGGCGTTCGGGCTCAATCCGCTCGCGTTCCTCCTGCTACCGCCCGCCGTCTACCTCTGGGCGCGCTGGACGTACTGCGCGGCGCGCGGGGAGGCCGTCACCTCCGTGCTGCTGCGGCGCGGGGTTCTGGCGGGGCTCGTCGGGGTGCTCCTCGTGTACTGGGTCGTCCGGAACCTGCCGTTCGCGCACGCCTTGGCGCCGTAGCGGCAGGTTAGGGATTGAATGGGGTCGGACGGCCGGTTCCGAGCTCAGCCCCGGGTGCGGGCGCTGTCGGTGGGTGAGGCTACGATCGGGGCACGGATCGACCGGAAAATAGGGGGCTCCTGCGTGA
Source organism: Actinomadura gamaensis (assembly GCF_042652125.1). Lineage (NCBI taxonomy): Bacteria > Bacillati > Actinomycetota > Actinomycetes > Streptosporangiales > Thermomonosporaceae > Actinomadura > Actinomadura gamaensis. The sequence continues at coordinate 290,407 of NZ_JBHSIT010000003.1, forward strand.
CCGAGGGCGAGCGTGGGCACGGCGTGAGCGTGCTGGACGAGATCATCGAGGGGGTCCGGGCCGATCTCGCCGAACGGCAGCGGACGGTGTCGCTCGACGACCTCAAGGCCAGGGCGGCGAAGGCGCCGGCGCCCCGGGACGCGCTGGCGGCGCTGCGCGCCCCCGGCGTCGGGGTGATCGCCGAGGTGAAGCGGAGCAGCCCGTCCAAGGGCGCGCTCGCCGCGATCGCCGACCCCGCCGCGCTGGCGGGGGACTACGAGTCCGGCGGCGCGAAGATCATCAGCGTGCTGACCGAGCGGCGCCGGTTCGGCGGCAGCCTGGACGACCTGGCCGCCGTCCGCGCGACCGTGGACATCCCGATCCTCCGCAAGGACTTCATCGTCACCTCCTACCAGCTGTGGGAGGCCCGCGCGTACGGCGCGGACGTCGCGCTGCTGATCGTCGCCGCCCTGGAGCAGGACGCGCTGGTCTCGCTGGTCGAGCGCGCCGAGTCCATCGGGCTGCTGCCGCTGGTCGAGGTGCACACCGAGGAGGAGGTCGACCGGGCCGTCGACGCCGGGGCCAAGGTCATCGGCGTCAACGCGCGCGACCTGCGGACGCTCAAGGTCGACCGCGACACGTTCGGCCGCATCGCGCCGCGCGTCCCGGCGGGCATCGTGAAGATCGCCGAGTCCGGCGTGCGCGGGCCGCACGACCTGCTCGCCTACGCCTCGTCCGGCGCGGACGCCGTCCTGGTGGGGGAGAGCCTCGTCATCGGCCGCGACCCCCGCTCCGCCGTCGCCGACCTCGTCGCCGCCGGCGCCCACCCGGCCCTCCGCCAGAGCGGCTGACCCCCGAGCACGCACCGTCCTTCCGACGCCCGGCTCCCACCAGAGAGCCGGGCGTCCGCGCATGCCCCCGGCGTCCGCGCTTGCCCCCGGTGTCTGTGCGTGCCCGCGGTGTCTGTGCGTGCCCGCGGTGTCTGTGCGTGCCCGCGGTGTCTGTGCGTGCCCGCGGTGTCCGTGCGTGCCCGCGGTGTCCGTGCGTGCCCGCGGTGTCCGTGCGTGCCCGCGGTGTCCGTGCGTGCCCGCGGTGTCCGTGCGTGCCCGCGGTGTCCGTGCGTGCCCCCGGTGTTCGCGCATGCCGCCGGCGTCCGCGCGTGTCTCCGGCGTCCGTTCCCGCCGCTAGCCGCAGGGGGTCGGGCGGGCCGCGGCGGGGAGGCGGGGGAGGGGTTTGATGTGGGGGCTGTCGGCGGTGCGGCCGGGGCGGGGACGGTAGGGTACGGGCATGCTCGCTGAACCGCTGCGCGAACGATGGCGCGCTCGTCCGGCATCTCACTGACCAGACGAGCCCTCTCACCCAGAGACGAGACAACCCCATGACCATCGACGCCGCGCGCGGCGCTTCCGGCGTCCCCTCGCACACGTCCCTGTCGTCCGGGTCGCCGGTCCCGGACGCGACCGGCCACTTCGGCGCGTTCGGCGGGCGGTTCGCCCCCGAGGCCCTGATGGCCGCGCTGGACGAGCTGACCCGCGAGTTCGAGGCCGCCAAGTCCGACCCGTCCTTCACCGCCGAGCTGGACGACCTGCTCGCGAACTACGCCGGACGTCCCAGCCTGCTCACCGAGGCGAAGCGGTTCTCCGAGCACGCCGGGAACGCCCGGATCCTGCTCAAGCGCGAGGACCTCAACCACACCGGCTCCCACAAGATCAACAACGTGCTCGGCCAGGCGCTGCTGACCCGCCGGATGGGCAAGAAGCGCGTCATCGCCGAGACCGGCGCGGGCCAGCACGGGGTGGCCACGGCCACCGCCGCCGCGCTGCTCGGCCTCGACTGCACCGTCTACATGGGCGAGGTCGACACCGAGCGGCAGGCCCTCAACGTCGCGCGCATGCGGATGCTGGGCGCGGAGGTCGTGCCCGTCAGGACCGGCAGCCGCACCCTCAAGGACGCCTGCAACGAGGCGTTCCGCGACTGGGTCGCGTCCGTCGACAGCACCCACTACGTGATCGGGTCGGTCATGGGGCCGCACCCGTTCCCGATGATGGTCCGCGACTTCCAGCGGATCATCGGGGTGGAGGCCCGGCAGCAGTGCCTCGCCCTCACCGGGAAGCTCCCGGACGCGGTCGTCGCCTGCGTCGGCGGCGGTTCCAACGCGATCGGCATGTTCCACGCGTTCGTCCCGGACGAGGGCGTGAAGCTGTTCGGGTTCGAGGCGGGCGGCGACGGCGTCGCGTCCGGGAAGCACGCGGCCACGCTGGTCGGCGGCTCGCTCGGCGTGATCCACGGCATGCGCACCTACCTGCTGCAGGACGCCGAGGGCCAGACGATGGAGACGCACTCGATCTCCGCCGGCCTCGACTATCCCGGCGTCGGCCCCGAGCACTCCTGGCTGCACGACACCGGACGCGCCGAGTACCGCGAGATCACCGACGACGAGGCGATGGACGCGTTCTCGCTGCTCTGCCGCACCGAGGGGATCATCCCGGCGATCGAGTCGGCGCACGCGCTCGCGGGCGCGATCAAGGTCGGCGAGGAGCTCGGCCCGGACGCCACGATCGTGGTCTGCCTGTCCGGACGCGGCGACAAGGACATGCACACGGCCGCCGGCCACTTCGGCCTGATGCCGGAAGGAGAGGCCAAGTGAGCAGCGTCAAGACCGCCTACGACAAGGCGAAGGCCGAGGGACGCGCCGCGCTCGTCGGCTACCTGCCCGCCGGGTTCCCGACCGTGGACGGCGGCATCGACGCCGCCCGGGCCATGGTCGAGGCGGGCTGCGACGTCATCGAGATCGGCCTGCCGTACTCCGACCCGATGATGGACGGCCCGACCATCCAGGACGCCGTCCACCAGGCGCTGGTCGGCGGCGTCCGCGTCGCCGACGTGTTCCGGACGGTCGAGGCCGTCGCCGCGACCGGCGTCCCGACGCTGGTCATGACCTACTGGAACCCCGTCGACCGGTACGGCGTGGACGCCTTCGCCCGCGACCTGAGGTCGGCGGGCGGCACCGGCCTGATCACGCCGGACCTCACCCCGGAGGAGGGCGGCGACTGGCTGGCCGCCGCCGAGGCGCACGACCTGGACAAGGTGTTCCTCGTCGCGCTCAGCTCCACCGACGAGCGGATCGAGAAGGTCACCTCGGCGTGCCGCGGGTTCGTGTACGCGGCGTCCCTGATGGGCGTCACCGGCGCCCGCACCGCCGTGGACACCGGCGCGCCGCGCCTGGTCGAGCGGACCCGCGCGATCATCGACAAGCAGGGCCTGGACCTCCCGGTCGGCCTCGGCCTCGGCGTCAGCGACGGCGCGCAGGCCGCCGAGGTCGCCGGCTTCGCGGACGGCGTGATCGTCGGCTCGGCGTTCGTCCGCCGCCTGCTGAACGCGCCCGACGCCGCCGCCGGCCTCGCCGGCGTCCGCGCCCTGACCGCCGAACTGGCCCGCGGCGTCCGACGCGAACTCTGACCGCCCGCTCCACTGGTTCGCGCGGGCTCTGAGGCGCCCACTTCGCCAGGGCGTGCGGTGCCGGCTCTGAGGCGCCCACTTCGCCAGGGCGTGCGGTGCCGGCTCTGAGGCGCCCACTTCGCCAGGGCGTGCGGTGTCGGCTCTGAGGCGGTCCGGTTCAGCGGTTCGTGTGGTGCCGGCTCTGAGGAGTCCGCTTCGCCGGTTCGTGCCGTCCGAAACGGGACGGTGCGGACCGGCGCGGCCGTTCACGGGGCTCCGGAAGCGCCGTCCACCTGGCAGGACGGCACGCTTAGCGCACATCGGCCGAACTCGTCGCCATGATCGGGAACTCCGCCCGGCGCCCCGCCGGTTCATGCTGATGAGTTCGGCCCCACTCCCGTAAGGTGTGTTCGCCCGCCGTGACCCGGTGCGGCGGGCGGCCCTGGACGGGCGGCCCCAGACGGGCGGTCGTGGAAGGATCATCCGATGACGCAAGAGACGGCGGCGCGCGCGGACGCCGCACCGGCACGGTCCGGCGGCGGGCGCTGGTTTCCGGCGCTGGCCTGGCCGCTGACGCTGGCCGGGCTCGCCATCTCGATCTACCTGACCTACACGCACTACCACGAGAAGGCGCTGATCTGCTCGGCGAACGCCACGGTCGACTGCCACGCGGTGACGACGAGCAAGTACTCCAAGCTGGTCGGCATTCCGCTGCCGCTGCTCGGGCTGCTGTTCTTCGTGGGCTTCGCGGTGCTGATCACGCCCTGGGCGCTGAACTCCTCGTCCCCGCTGTTCCGTTGGTCCCGGCTGGGGTCGGCCGCGCTCGGCGTGGTCTTCATCGTCTACCTGGTGACGGTCGAGCTCGCCGTGCTGGAGAAGATCTGCCTGTGGTGCACCGGGGTGCACATCATCACTATCCTGCTCTTCATCCTCGTCCTGGCCGACGAGTTCAGGCGGCTCGGCCAGGTCGACTAGCCCCCTGGAAGCCCGAAGAGCAGCACCTCCACCCCTAGGAGAACACCAATGAGCAAGGCCGCACGGGAGCGGTCGGCCCGGGAGCGCCTGGCCGAGGAGCGCAGGCGTCAGCAGGCGCGGAACAAGCAGGTCCGCCTGCTGGCCGCGGTGCTGGGAGCCGTGGTCGTGGTCGCCGTGGCCGTCGTGGTCACCGTCGTCGCCATGAACTCCGGCGGGGACGACAAGAAGGTCAGCGCGAACCTGTACAAGGGCGCGACCGCGCCGGTCCAGGTCGCCGCGGACGGCACCGTCACGATGGCGCAGCCCAACGCCAAGGGCCCCACGGTCGACCTCTACGAGGACTTCCAGTGCCCGATCTGCAAGGAGTTCGAGAAGGCCAGCGGCGACACGGTGAAGAAGCTCGCCGCCGACGGCAAGATCACGGTGAAGTACCACATCCTGTCGTTCGTGAACCCCGAGGGCTCGCCGCGCGCGGCCGTCGCGGGCTGGTGCGCCGCCGACGCGGGCAAGTTCCTCCAGTTCCACGACGTGGCCTACCAGAACCAGCCGGACGAGCGTAAGGCGCTCTCGATCGACACGCTGAAGAAGTTCGGCGCGACCGCCGGCGCCTCCGGGGACTACGACAAGTGCGTTTCTGACCAGAAGTACAAGACGCAGGTCAAGAAGAACAACGACGACGGTCTGAACACGCTCCAGCAGAAGTTCGGCGGCAAGGCGGGCACCCCGTCCATCCTGGTTAACGGCAAGCCGGTCGACCAGAACGCCATGTTCGACCCGACCGCCCTGCAGAAGGCCCTGCTGAGCGCCTGATCGACACCTGATCGTTCGCTCCGATCGTCCGGTTTGGATGTTCGGGCCGAGCTTTCTGGATCGATTGTTCGGTCGAGCTTTCGGTTGAGTGTTCGGCGCACCGGCCGGTCACCTCGCGCACGCCCAGCGTCCGAGGTGACCGGCCGTCCGCATTCGCCCCGCCGGTTTCCCTCCCGGTTCCGCCGTGATGACGGCAAGTCACTCTGTGTGACGCTACGCTCTCCAAGCGTCAGCGCAAGGAGAAGCCGATCGGGGGATCGATGAGCAAGACCGACAGCACGCGGACGGCGCGCGAGCGGCTCGCGGCGGAGCGGGCGGCGCAGGCCGTCAGGGCCCGGCGGGCCAGGCTGCTCGCCATCGTGGCGGGAGTCCTGGCCGCGGCGGTGGCCGTCGCCGTCGTGGTGATCGTCGTGGCGCGGCAGAAGGACGACGAGGGGCGCAGCGTGAAGACCGAGGCCGTGTCCTACAGCGGGCCGTCCGCACCCGTCGCCCGGCACGCCGACGGGTCGGTCACGATGGGGAGGACGAAGGTGTCCAAGCCCGTCCTGGAGCTGTTCGAGGACTTCCAGTGTCCGGCGTGCAAGGCGCTGGAGACGTCCCTCGGCGGCACGATGCGCAAGCTCGCCGCCGACGGCAGGCTCAAGCTCGTGTACCGGCCGTTCCACCTGTTCCAGCAGGAACCGCTGAGCGGCAACTCCGAGCGCGGCGCGAACGCGGCCCTGTGCGTCCCGGCCGACAAGTGGCTCTCCTACCACGACACCCTCTACAAGGCGCAGCCGGCGGAGGGCACGAAGGGCTTCTCCCCGGACGAACTTGTGATGTGGGGCCGCCAGCTCGGCGTCACCGACCCGAAGTTCGAGCCGTGCGTCCGCGGCATGCAGAAGAAGGCGCAGGTAGCCCGGATGACCACCTACGCCCTCGTCAACCGGCGCGTCCAGGGCACGCCCACGATGTTCCTCGACGGCAAGCAGCTCACCACCGTGAACAGCGCGGAGTCCCTGACGAAGGCCGTCGACCAGGCCGCGGCCAAGTAACCCCGAGAAGCCCGCGAACGACACCCGGCACACCGCCACCAAGCCGACTAGAAGTCGCCCGGCAGGCACCCGCAGAAGCGAGCGAACGCACCGGGTCGCGGTCATGCAGACGCACAGGCGTCCGACATGTAAGTGGGCGTGTGGCGTTGTTGGGCGGCTGTAGAGGCGCGGGGTGGTAGGTGGTCGGCGGTCGCCCAGGGGGTTCGGACGGCGGTGGAGGAGGGGGCTGCCGCCGCCGTCCGGCATCCGATCCGTCCGGAAGATTCGGCGATCGGGTGTTCGGCGTGGGACGTGCGTCCCCGTACCCTCCGGACGCGGTAACGTCAACGCTCATGCAGCCGGTGGCCTTCCTTCCGAGTCCCTCCCAGGGCGTCTGGCACCTCGGGCCGATCCCGATCCGCGCCTACGCCCTCATGATCATCCTTGGCATCGTCATCGCCGTCTGGCTCGGCGAACGCCGCTGGGCGGCCAAGGGCGGCCAGCCCGGGACGGTGATCGACGTGGCGGTGTGGGCCGTCCCGTTCGGCCTGGTCGGCGGGCGGCTCTACCACGTGATCACCGACTACCAGCGCTACTTCGGGGACGGCAAGGACCCGGTCAACGCGCTGAAGGTCTGGGAGGGCGGCCTCGGCATCTGGGGCGCGGTCGTGCTCGGCGCGGTCGGCGCGATCATCGGATGCCGCCGCCGGGGCATCTCGGTGCTCGCGCTCGGCGACGCCATCGCGCCCGGCATCGCCCTCGCCCAGGCGATCGGCCGCTGGGGCAACTGGTGGAACCAGGAGCTCTACGGCCGCCCCCTGCACACGTTCTGGGCGCTGAAGATCGACCAGGCGCACCGGCCGCGCACCGCGGACGGCACGCTCGACCCGAAGTACGCCGACGTCGCGACCTACCACCCGACGTTCCTGTACGAGTCGATCTGGTGCGTCGGCGTCGCCGTCCTGGTGATCTGGGCGGGCCGCCGGTACAACCTCACGCACGGCCGCTCCTTCGCGCTCTACATCGCCGCCTACACGGCCGGACGCTTCTGGATCGAGGCGCTGCGCATCGACGACGCCCACCACGTCGCCGGACTCCGGCTGAACGACTGGACGTCGATCGTCGTCTTCCTCGGCGCGGTCGGCTACCTGTACTGGGCGCGCACCAAGACCGGCCCGGAGGCGGTCGGACGTCCCGTCCCGGCCGTCCCCGACGACGCCGCGACCGCCACGGACGCCGAGCCGTCCGAGCCCGACGCCGAGCCCACGCGCGCCGACTTGTCCGAGCCCGACGCTAAGCCCACGCCCGCCGAGCCGTCCGAGACCGACGCCGAGCCCGCGCGTGTCGATGAGTCCGAGGCCGACGCCCAGCCCGCGCGTGTCGATGAGTCCGAGGCCGACGCCGAGCCCGCGCACGTCGAGGCGCCGGAGACTGACGCCGAGGTCGCTGGCGCCGAGACGTCCGAGACTGACGCGGAACCCACGCACGTTGAGTCGCCCGAGCGCACGCGTGTCGAGGCGGCCGACAGCGGCGCCGAGGCCACGCACGTCGAGGCGGCTGAGCCGAACGCTGAAACCGGGCACGCCGTGGCGCCGGAGACCGGTGCTGAAGCCACGCACGTCGAGGCGCCCGGGCCGGACGCAGAGGCCGCGCGCGCCGAGGCGACCGAAAACGACGCCGAGGACGCGCGCGTCGAGCCGTCCGAACCCAGTGTTGAGGACGTGCGGGGCGAGGAGCCGACGTCGCCCCAGAAGCCGGAGAATGCGGCTCAGGAGGCCTCTGAGGCGCGTCTCGCGTCCGCCGAAGGCAAGGAGGAGCCCGCCACAGAGAAGGACGTGGACAGGGTCCCTGAGGCCGCCTCCGAGGGGCAGCCGAAGTCTTCGTCCGACGTGTCCGAAACTCGCCGCGAGACCGACGCCGAGGACGCGGCCGAGCCCGCCGCCGACCCGGACGACTCCAAGCCCGAGCCCAAGCCCGAGCCCAAGCCCGAGCCCAAGCCCAAGCCCGAGGCCGAGGCCGAGGCCGAGGACGGCGCGGACGACGAGGCCGGGACGGGCAAGGGCGAACCTGTCCGGGACGCCAAGTAAGGTCGCACGCGTGGGGGGAGTGACGACCGAGGAGACCGGCGCGGTGGCGGAGCATCACCACCAGCACCGGGACGTGACGGGCGGCTGGCTGCGGCCCGCGGTGTTCGGCGCGATGGACGGCCTGGTCTCGAACTTCGCGCTGATCGCCGGGGTCGCGGGCGGCAGCGCGTCGCAGCACGTGGTGCTGCTGGCGGGGCTCGCCGGGCTGGCCGCCGGGGCGTTCTCGATGGCGGCGGGGGAGTACATCTCGGTCGCCTCGCAGTCGGAGCTGGCGCAGGCGGAGATCGAGATCGAGCGGCTGGAGCTGGCCCGGCATCCGGCGGCCGAGGAGCGGGAGCTCGCGGCCGTGTTCGAGGGACGCGGCGTGGATCCTGCCACGGCCGCCGAGGTGGCGCGGCAGCTGTCGCGCAACCCGGAGGACGCCCTGGAGGTGCACGCCCGCGAGGAGCTGGGCGTCGCGCCGGGCGACCTGCCGTCCCCGCTGGTCGCGGCCGGGTCGTCGTTCGTGTCGTTCGCGGTCGGGGCCGTCCTGCCGGTGCTGCCGTACCTGCTGGGCGCGCAGAACCTGTGGCCCGCCGCGATCCTGTCGGCGCTGGGCCTGTTCGGCGCGGGAGCGCTGGTGGCCCGGGTGACGACGCGGTCGTGGTGGTTCAGCGGCCTGCGGCAGCTCGTGTTCGGCGGGGCCGCCGCCGCGATCACCTTCGGCGTCGGCGCGCTGATCGGCCAGACCGGAATCTGACCGCCCCGGCCCGGAATCTGACCGCCCCGGTCCGGACGGGTGACCGTCCTCGTTCGCACGGTGGCCGCTCTGGCTCGGACGGTGACCGTGCCGGACCGGTGCGTAGCGACCGGAAACGCCCTTTTGTGCGCGCGTGGGCGGCTGGAACGATAGGCTCCCGCACTGTGATCGAGGCTCGTGACACAGGCGCATCCCCGGGATCCGACCCGTCCGGCGGCCCGACCGGCACCAAGACCGGCGGGCGCGACTTCTGGCCGGCGGACTCCGGCGCGGACGGCAAGGCACCGAAGGGGCTGAACCCGAAGATCCTCATCGGCGGCGCGGTCGCCCTGGTCGTGGTGGTCGCGGCCGTCGTGGGCGTCGTGGTCATGTCCGGCGGGGACGGGAAGTCGGGCGGGGCCGCGGCCAAGAGCGAGCAGCTGCTCCCGACCGCGTTCACGCCGTGGGCGCCCGAGAAGGAGATGGCGAAGATCGCCGACCGGCAGGCGGACGCGCGGCCGATCACCGAGGGCGAGGTGTTCCCCTCGGACGTCAAGACGGTCGCGTACAAGAGCTACTCGTTCACGCTGGCCGGAACGAACCTCGCCAACGACTGCAAGCAGGCGACCTGGGGCCAGCGGCTCCAGAGCGACCTGGCCCAGCACCAGTGCACGCAGATCGCGCGCGGCGCGTACGTCAGCCAGGACAAGCGGCACGTCGGCCAGTTCGCGGTGCTGAACATGGGCAGCCAGGACGGCGCGCAGCAGATCGTCCGCGATCTCGACCCGGCGACCAACACCGGCTTCCTCCTCGCCCTGAACCCGGACGGCGCGCCCGCGTTCCACAGCGGCTTCAGCGCGGCCTACGCGCACACCTACGGCCACTTCGTGATCGTCTCCTGGGTCCAGCGGGCGGGCGGCGCGCAGCCGGCCAACCTGGCCGAGCTGGTCGACCTCAGCCTCGCCGTCGAGAAGCCCGCCGACTTCGTCTGGGGCCGTCTGGAGATGGCCGGGGACAACGCCAAACGATGAACCGCCCCGCCACCCGCTCCCGCGGCGGCCGAGGCGCCCGTCGCGGCAACGAGGCGCGCTCCCAGCCCCCGCCTCCGCGCCGTCCCGCTCCTTCCGAGGGCCCGGCGCAGGCCCCTCACTACGCCTCAGGCCCTGATCAGGACGCCCACCAGGCCACCGCCGCGTCCCCCGAGCCTGCGCAGGACGCTCGCTACGACGTCGACGCCCGCAACGACAGCGGGTACGACGCCGCCACCGAGAGCGTTCGCTACAGCACCGGGCAGCCGATCGGCGGCTACGGCCATCCCGCGCAAAGCGTCTCCCACGAGGCCGCCCAGTACGACGCCGACGCGTACGCAGCGCTGGGCCAGGACGCCCGCTTCGGTGCCGATCAGCGCAACGGCGGCTCGTACGCCGAGCCCGCGCAGAGTGCTGGGGACCCGTCCAACCGCAAAGTCGGACGGGAAGCCCGCTATGGGGCCGAGAAGCGTCGTAGCGGCGCGTACGGCGAGGCTGGGCGAAATACGCGCTCGCGTCATGATGGCGGTCCGTCTGATGAGCGCGCCCAGGGCGGGCGGCGTCCGGACGACCGGCGCGGACGAGGCGGGAACTCGGGCGAGGATCGGGCGGGGCGGCCCAGGGCGAAACGGAAGCTGTCGGCGCGGGCGTATTTCGGGTGGGCCGCCGGGTTGGCGGTCCTGCTCGTGGTGGGGCTTGCGGCGCTGCTGGTCGGGACGCACGACACCCGTGCGAAGGGACGATCGAGCGACGCAGGGGCCGGGCAGGCGGCGGCCAACGGCGTGACGCCCTCGACGTACTCCAGTTCGCCGTCCGCCCGCGCGTACGCGGGGATCGAGAAGCGGACGAGTGACGCGGCGCCGCTGACGCAGGCAGAAGCGTTCCCCGCGGACGCGGCCACGATCGAGGTGTCCCAGAAGATCAAGCTCACGCTGCGGGGCAAGGAGCTCGGTGGCGACTGCACGGCGGCGGTGTGGGGCGCGGACACCGCGAAGGCCCTGCGCCGCGCGGGCTGCACGCAGACGGCGCGGACCCTCTACGCCGACACGACACATGGCTACGCGCTGTCGGTGACGGTGTTCAACCTGGTGGACGCGTCGTCCGCCAACGCCGTGGTGGACGCGCTGGGACAGGGCCGCGGCGGCGGTTTCGTCAAGCCGCTGCCCTCGGACGGTCCGCTGGCGACGTTCGGCCAGAACGGCTACGGCGCGGCACGCGGCGTGGCAATGGGCCACTTCGCCGTCGTGGCATGGGCCCAGCGCCTCGCGGGCAGCGGTGACGCCGCGAGCGCCGCCAAGGACGAGACCCTCCTGTCGATCCTCATCGAGGGTCAAAAGGCTCCGGCCCCCCTGAACCGCGCCGCCCGCACCCACTGATCCCGTCGTCCGCTCACGATCGACGCCTCGCCCGCACCACCCGCCTCGCCGGCACCATGCGCCTCGCCGGCACCACCGCCTTGCCGGCACCACCGCCTCACCGGCACCACTCGCCTCGCTGGCACCACTCGCCTCGCCGGCACCATCCGCATCAGCGCCCCCACGTGTCCTTGGGGACCGGGCCGCGGGCACGGATTCAGGGGCGGTTCGGGCGCCGTGGCGGTCTGGGGGCTCGGGGAGCGGGGATCGGACGGCAGGATGGGGCGGTTTTCTAAACGTGGCGGGGCGGTGACGATGATCACCCCAGGTCAGGGCGTTTTGGTGGGCGTGGCGGCGGCTAGGGTGGTCTAAACCACGCGGAGATCATGCGAGATCGACGAAGATCATCGGACCCGGACACGTTTCGCGATCCAGGCGACTCGGGCATGATCCCGGCAGTGATGTAATGTCTTCTCACCGCAGCAGGGCCAACGCCGTCCCGTGCCTGCACTGACATCCCAGCCAGTGACACGACGACGACGGGAGGGTTGATGGCCGCTGCTGCCCTCACACCGGGCCTGCCCCAGAACCAGGGTCTGTACGACCCGGCGAACGAGCACGACGCGTGCGGCGTCGGCATGGTGGCCGACCTGCACGGTCGCAAGAGCCACGACATCGTGAGCAACGCCCTGACCGTCCTGCGCAACCTCGACCACCGGGGCGCGGTGGGCGCGGAGCCGGACGACGGCGACGGCGTGGGCATCCTCGTCCAGATCCCGGACGCCTTCTTCCGCGAGGTCTGCGAGTTCGCGCTGCCCGAGGCCGGCGCCTATGCGGCGGGCCTGGCGTTCCTCCCGACGGACGCCGAGGAGCGCGCCGCCGCGGTCGAGCGGATCGAGACGCTGTGCGTCGAGGAGGGGCTGACCGTCCTCGGCTGGCGCGTCCTGCCGCACGACGCGTCCCACTGCGGCCCGGCCGCGCGCAAGGTCATGCCGTACTTCGCGCAGCTGTTCCTGACGGCCGCCGCGCACGGCCCGCACGCGGGCAAGACCGGCCTGGAGCTCGACCGCGTCGTGTTCTGCATGCGCGAGCGCGCCGAGCAGGACACGAATGTCTACTTCCCGAGCCTGTCCAGCCGGACGATCGTCTACAAGGGCATGCTCACCACCCCGCAGCTCGAGCCGTTCTTCCCCGACCTGTCGGACGAGCGGTTCGCCTCGGGCATCGCGCTGGTGCACAGCCGCTTCTCGACCAACACCTTCCCGGCGTGGGAGCTGGCGCACCCGTACCGGTTCATCGCGCACAACGGCGAGATCAACACGGTCAAGGGGAACCGGAACTGGATGCGCGCCCGCGAGGCGCTGCTGAAGTCCGACCTGATCCCCGGCGACCTGTCCCGGATCTACCCGGTGATCGACATCGAGGCGTCCGACACCGCGTCCTTCGACGAGTGCCTGGAGCTGCTGCACCTGGGCGGACGCAGCCTGCCGCACGCGGTGCTGATGATGATCCCCGAGGCGTGGGAGAACCACACCGAGATGGACCCGGCGCGCCGCGCCTTCTACGAGTTCCACTCGACCCTGATGGAGGCGTGGGACGGCCCGGCGTCGGTGACGTTCACCGACGGCACGGTCGTCGGCGCGGTCCTGGACCGCAACGGCCTGCGTCCCGGCCGCTACTGGGTGACCGACGAGGGCTTCGTCGTCCTGGCGTCCGAGGCGGGCGTGCTGGACATCCCGTCGGACCGGGTCGTCCGCAAGGGCCGGCTCCAGCCGGGCAAGATCTTCCTGGTCGACACCGAGGCCGGCCGGATCATCGAGGACGACGAGGTCAAGGCCGAGCTCGCCGCGCAGCACCCGTACGGGGAGTGGCTGCACGAGGGCCTGGTCCGGTTCGAGGAGCTGCCGCGCCGCGAGCGCGAGATCCCGACCCACGAGACGCTCGTGAAGCGCCAGCAGACCTTCGGGTACACCGGCGAGGAGCTGAAGGTCATCCTCTCGCCGATGGCGCGGACCGGCGCCGAGCCGATCGGCTCCATGGGCACCGACACCCCGATCGCCGTGCTGTCGGAGCGCCCGCGGCTGCTGTTCGACTACTTCAAGCAGCTGTTCGCGCAGGTCACCAACCCGCCGCTGGACGCCATCCGCGAGGAGCTGGTGACCAGCCTCCAGTCCACGCTCGGCCCGGAGGCGAACCTGCTGGAGCCCGGCCCGGACTCGTGCCGCCGGCTGGTGCTGCCGACCCCGATCCTGGACAACGACGAGCTGTCCAAGATCATCCACATCAACGACGAGGGCTCGCTGCCCCACCTGAACGCCTACGTCGTGCACGGCCTGTACGACGTGCACGGGGGCGGCGAGGCGCTCCAGGCGCGGCTCGAGGAGATCTGCGCCGAGGTGTCGCGCGCGATCCAGGGCGGCGCGCGGATCATCGTGCTGTCCGACCGGGGCAGCGACTCGGCCCGCGCGGCGATCCCGTCGCTGCTGCTCACCGGGGCCGTCCACCACCACCTGATCCGGGAGAAGACCCGGACGCGGGTCGGCCTGGTGGTCGAGACCGCCGAGGCCCGCGAGTGCCATCACATGGCGCTGCTCATCGGGTACGGCGCGTCCGCGGTGAACCCCTACCTCGCGCAGGAGACCGTCGAGGACCTGGTACGCACCGGCGTCATCCAGGGCGTGGACGAGGCCTTCGACGAGCAGCAGGCCGTCCGCAACCTGGTGAAGGCGTACGGCAAGGGCGTCCTGAAGATCATGTCGAAGATGGGCGTGTCCACGGTCGCGTCCTACACCGGCGCGCAGATCTTCGAGGCGATCGGCCTCGGCGCCGAGGTCGTGGACCGGGCGTTCACCGGCACCACGTCCCGGCTCGGCGGCGTCGGCTTCGACGTGCTCGCGGCCGAGGTCGCGCAGCGGCACGCCCGCGCCTACCCGGCCGGCGGCAACGAGCCCGCGCACCGGACGCTCGAGGTCGGCGGCGAGTACCAGTGGCGGCGCGAGGGCGAGCCGCACCTGTTCAACCCCGAGACCGTGTTCAAGCTCCAGCACGCCACCCGCACCCGGCGCTACGAGATCTTCAAGGAGTACACCTCCAGGATCGACGAGCAGGCCGAGAAGCTGATGACGCTGCGCGGGCTGTTCCGGCTGAAGGAGGGCGCGCGCCCGCCGGTGCCGATCGACGAGGTCGAGCCCGTCGCCGACATCGTCAAGCGGTTCTCCACCGGCGCGATGTCCTACGGGTCGATCTCGGCCGAGGCGCACGAGACCCTCGCGATCGCGATGAACCGGCTCGGCGCCAAGTCCAACACCGGCGAGGGCGGCGAGGACCCCGAGCGGTTCCTCCCGGCCCCCAACGGCGACCTGCGGCGCAGCGCCATCAAGCAGGTCGCGTCCGGACGGTTCGGCGTCACCAGCGAGTACCTGACCAACGCCGACGACATCCAGATCAAGATGGCGCAGGGCGCCAAGCCGGGCGAGGGCGGCCAGCTGCCCGGCCACAAGGTCTACCCGTGGATCGCCAAGACCCGGCACTCCACCCCCGGCGTCGGCCTCATCTCGCCGCCGCCGCACCACGACATCTACTCGATCGAGGACCTCGCGCAGCTCATCCACGACCTGAAGAACGCGAACCCGGCCGCCCGGGTCCACGTCAAGCTGGTCGCGGAGGTCGGCGTCGGGACGGTCGCGGCGGGCGTGTCCAAGGCGCACGCCGACGTCGTGCTGATCTCCGGCCACGACGGCGGCACCGGCGCGTCCCCGCTGACCTCGCTGAAGCACGCGGGCGCGCCCTGGGAGCTCGGCCTCGCCGAGACCCAGCAGACGCTGCTGCTGAACGGCCTGCGCGACCGGATCGTCGTGCAGACCGACGGCCAGCTCAAGACCGGCCGCGACGTCGTCATCGCCGCGCTGCTCGGCGCGGAGGAGTTCGGCTTCGCGACCGCGCCGCTCGTGGTGTCCGGCTGCGTGATGATGCGCGTCTGCCACCTCGACACCTGCCCGGTCGGCGTCGCCACCCAGAACCCCGTGCTGCGGGAGCGGTTCACCGGCGAGCCCGAGTTCGTCGTCAACTTCTTCGAGTTCATCGCCGAGGAGGTCCGCGAGTACCTGGCCGCGCTCGGCTTCCGCTCGCTGGACGAGGCGATCGGGCACGTCGAGATGATCGACGCCCGGGACGCGGTCGAGCACTGGAAGGCGTCCGGGCTGGACCTGGCCCCGATCCTGCACGCGCCCGAGCTGCCGGACGGCGCGTCCCTGCGCCGCACGACCGTCCAGGACCACGGGCTCGACAAGGCCCTGGACAACACGCTGATCCAGCTCGCCGAGGGCGCGATCGCGTTCGGCGACAAGGTGACGCTGGAGCTGCCGATCCGCAACGTGAACCGGACCGTCGGCACCATGCTCGGCCACGCCGTCACCAGCAAGTGGGGCGGCGCGGGCCTGGCCGACGACACGATCGACGTGACGTTCACCGGCTCGGCGGGCAACTCGTTCGGCGCGTTCGTGCCGCGCGGGATCACGCTGCGCCTGGTGGGCGACGCCAACGACTACGTCGGCAAGGGCCTGTCCGGCGGGCGGATCATCCTGCGTCCCCCGGCGGACGCGCCGTTCGAACCGGCCGAGCAGATCATCGGCGGCAACGTCATCCTGTACGGCGCGACCTCGGGCGAGCTGTTCGCGCGGGGCGTCGTCGGGGAGCGGTTCTGCGTCCGCAACTCCGGCGCGACGGCCGTCGTCGAGGGCGTCGGCGACCACGCGCTGGAGTACATGACCGGCGGACGGGCGATCATCCTCGGCCGCACCGGGCGCAACCTCGCGGCGGGCATGTCCGGCGGCGTCGCCTACGTGCTCGACCTGGTGCCCGAGCGGGTCAACCCCGAGATGGTCGACCTGGAGGCGCTCACCGCGCAGGACGCCGAGTACGTCCGCGACCTGGTCGAACGGCACCACGCCGAGACCGGCTCCCGCACCGCGGCGGCGCTGCTCGCCGACTGGGAGGCCGCCGCCGACCGGTTCACCAAGATCATGCCGCGGGACTACCGGCGGGTCCTGGACGCGGCCGAGGCCGCCCGGGCCGAGGGCCGCGACGTCGACGAGGCCATCATGGCCGCCGCGCAGAGCTGAGAGGGGGATCTTCCGAACATGGCTGACCCGAAGGGTTTCCTGACCGCGGGACGGGAGCTCCCGCCGCGCCGCCCGGTCGACGTCCGCATCCGGTCCTGGTCCGAGGTGTACGAGGAGTTCGCCCGGCCCAAGGTCGAGCGGCAGGCGAGCCGCTGCATGGACTGCGGCATCCCGTTCTGCCACCAGGGCTGCCCGCTCGGCAACCTCATCCCCGAGTGGAACGACCTGGTCTACCGGGGCGACTGGCACGAGGCCATCGAGCGGCTGCACGCCACCAACAACTTCCCCGAGTTCACCGGCCGGCTCTGCCCGGCCCCGTGCGAGAGCGCCTGCGTCCTCGGCATCAACCAGGACCCGGTGACGATCAAGCGGGTCGAGGTCGAGATCATCGACCGGGCGTGGGACGAGGGCTGGGTCCGGCCCCGGCCCCCGGCCGTCCGGACGGGGAAGAAGGTCGCGGTCGTCGGCTCCGGCCCCGCCGGGCTCGCCGCCGCGCAGCAGCTCACCCGCGCCGGGCACGACGTGACCGTCTACGAGCGCGCCGACCGCGTCGGCGGCCTGCTCCGCTACGGCATCCCCGAGTTCAAGATGGAGAAGCGGCACCTCGACCGGCGCGTGGAGCAGATGCGCGCCGAGGGCACGACCTTCCGGACCTCGGTGAACGTCGGCGTGGACGTCACCGGCGACGAGCTGCGCGAGCGGCACGACGCCGTGCTCCTCGCCGGCGGCGCGACCGCGTGGCGGGACCTGCCCGTCCCCGGCCGCGACCTCCACGGCGTCTACCAGGCGATGGAGTACCTGCCCCCGGCGAACCGGGTGCAGGAGGGCGACTTCGCCGAGTCGCCGATCTCCGCCGAGGGCAAGGACGTCGTCGTCATCGGCGGCGGCGACACCGGCGCGGACTGCGTCGGCACCGCCATCCGGCAGGGCGCGGCGTCGGTCACCCAGCTGGAGATCATGCCGATGCCGCCGGACACCCGGCCCGGCCACCAGCCCTGGCCGACCTACCCGATGCTGTTCAAGATGGAGAGCGCGCACGAGGAGCTGCGCGACCTCGGCGGCAAGCGGCTCTACGCGATCAACACCGTCGAGTTCCTCGGCGACGAGGACGGGAACCTGCGGGCGCTGAAGGTCGTCGGCGTCGAGGGCCCGGAGACCGGGTTCAAGCCGATCCCCGGCACCGAGCGGGAGATCCCCGCGCAGCTGGTCACCCTCGCGATGGGCTTCCTCGGCCCGGAGCGGGACGGGCTGCTCGCGCAGCTCGGCGTGGAGCTCGACCAGCGCGGCAACGTCAAGCGCGACGCCGACTACGCCACCAGCGTGGACGACGTCTTCGTCGCGGGCGACATGGGCCGCGGCCAGTCCCTGATCGTCTGGGCGATCGCCGAGGGTCGCGCCGCCGCGCACGGCGTCGACAAGTTCCTCGCCGGCCGCACCGTCCTGCCCTACCCGATCCCTCCCACCGCCCGCCCGCTCACCTGATCGGTCGGCCGGTCCGTGCGCTCGCTCGGCCGGTTGGCCGGGTGAGTCGTCCGGTTGGCTGAGTAAACCTCGGGGGCCGTCCGGGGGAGTGCTGGACGGTCTCTGAGTGCTCGCTGAACATGCTCTGACAACGCGAAACGCCGCGTCCCAGGGGATTCCCGAGGGGCGCGGCGTTCGCGTCCGGGGCCGCCGGAAACGCGTTGTCCAAGGTTAGCGGCAGGTGAAAAAGCGGATATCGCGCATCCGGCCGGACTTCTTTACGGTTTCCCTGGCTTATAGTTGATCAGTCGTCCGGAGTGTCAACGCCCTGATGCCAACGCTTGGCCCTGGCGTAGCCTTCTCTTGGGGCGTCGGCTTGAAGCGAACCGCGGACCCCGTCGTGGGCCCGCGACACGGGGGTTTGCGCGAACGATGGGTCCACATGGCACGGTCACGTTGCTGCTGGCGGTGTTCCTGGCCGTCTCGGCCTTCGCCGGCTGCATGGCCGTCTGGAACAGGATCCCGGGGCCCGGGGTGCTCCGGCACGCCGGCCGCGCCGGCATGATCCTCTGCTGCCAGGTCACCGCGCTCGCGCTGGTCGGGCTGCTGATCAACAACGCGCGCGGGTTCTACGGCACCTGGGCGGAGGTGTCGGCCGACTTCTTCGGCACCAGCTTCGACGACGGCGGCGGCATGCAGAGCACCGTCGGCGGCGGCGGGGGCGGCGGCGGGAAGGGCGTCGGCCCGGTCGGCCGCGGCCCGCTCACGCAGAAGCACTTCAAGGTCGACTCCGGACGCAAGAGCATGGAGGCCAAGTTCACGGGTCCGGCCTCGCACGTCACCGGACGCGTCGTGATCTACCTCCCCCCGGATTACAAGAAGGACGCGAACGCCACCTACCCGGTCGTCCAGCTGTTCGGCGGCACTCCCGGCGAGCCCACCACCTGGTACGGCGACCTCAACGTCGGCAACCAGCTCGACCGCATGATCAAGGACCGCAAGGTCAAGCCGTTCATCCTGGTCTCGGCGTCGATCAACGTCGCGGGCGGCAAGCCGAACGAGTGCACCGACATCCCCGGCCAGGTGCCCGTCGCGACCTGGCTCACCAAGGACGTCCGCGACTTCATGTACCAGAACTTCCGCGTCAAGACAGACGCGGCGTCCTGGGCCACCATGGGGTATTCCGAGGGCGCGTACTGCGCCGTCAAGTTCCCCCTCCAGCACCCGAACCTCTACCGGACGGGCGTCGGCATCGCCGGGACGTACGAGTCCACCAACCCCGCGATCGCGCACAACCCGAAGCTGCTGAAGTCGAACGCGCCGTACGAGCTGCTCGCCAAGGCCCCGGCGGTGCGGCTGCTCCTGACCACCGGCGGCAAGGACCCCGAGGCCCCGCCCGCCGAGATCGACAAGTTCTCCGGCCACGTCCGGCCGCCGACCACGGCCACCAAGTACACCACCAGGCTCGGCGAACACGGCACCGTGGTGTGGCGCAACATGCTCCCCTTCATCTTCGGCTGGCTGAACAAGCAGGTCTCCTGACTCCTCTCCCGGCTCGGGCGCCCCTTGTGCGACGGCCCGGATTCGGATAATTTCCGGGCGCCCGTCCCGTCCGCGGGACCGAGGGCCCGGCCATCCACCGCTGGGATGGCCGGGCCCACCCCCCGTCCACATCCGACCGCGTCCCTCGCCGCCGCGTCGCCGGCCTTCCCGCGGCGCGACGGCGCTCCGGGACGCCTTGCGCCCGAATGTCGGAGGGGCGGACTAGAGTCGCGGGGCATGAACGTCAACGAGGTGTTCGGCGAACTGTTCGGCCGTATCCCGCCGCTCGTCCGCGAGGCCGTGGCGGGGCTCGACCCGGCGCTGCTGGCGACGCCGCCCGAGCCCGGCGCGAACACGATCGGCTGGCTCGTGTGGCACCTGACCCGCGTGCAGGACGCCCACGTCGCCGAGATCCTGGACGGCCCGCAGCTCTGGCTGAGCGACGGTTTCGCCGACCGGTTCGACCTGCCCGCCGACCCGGGCTACACGGGCTACGGGCACACGCCGGAGCAGGTCACCGAGGTGCGTCCCACCGCCGACCTGCTCGTGGAGTACCACGAGGCCGTGCACGCCCGCACCGGGAAGCTCCTCGCCGGGCTCACGCCCGAGGCCCTCGACCGGATCGTGGACGACCGCTGGGATCCGCCCGTCACGCTCGGCGTCCGGCTCGTCAGCGTCGCCGACGACAGCCTCCAGCACGTCGGGCAGGCGGCGTACGTGCGCGGCGTCCTGCGCCGCCGCTGACGTCCGCCCCCTCGAACGCCCCCCTGACAGAACAGAGGAACAGCCGGTGAGCGTGGAATTCCTCGGCCTGCGGACCGTGATCTACCCGGCGCCCGACCTGGCCGCCGCCAAGGCGTGGTGGAGCGGCGTGCTCGGCTTCGAGCCCTACTTCGACCAGCCCTTCTACGTCGGCTACGAGGTCGGCGGCTACGAGCTCGCGCTCGACCCGGACGGCGACCCGGAGGACGGCCCGATCGTCTACTGGGGCGTCGAGGACGCGGCCGGCGCCGAGGCGCGGCTCCTCGCGGCGGGCGGCACGTCCCACACGGCGTGCCACGAGGTCGGCGGCGGGATCGAGGTCGCGGTCGTCCGCAGCCCGACCGGCGAGCTGGTCGGCGTGATCCGCAACCCGCACTTCAAGCTGCCGTGACGCTTCCGGACGCCGGGCAAGGACGGTCACCGTGAAACCCGACGAGATCACCGCGCACTGCCTCGGCCTCGCGGGCGTCGCCGAGGACCACCCCTTCGGCGACCAGCCCGCGGTCTACCGCGTCGGCGGGAAGATCTTCGCGCTGCTCGCCGAGACCGCCGACCCGCCGCGCGTCAGCCTGAAACTGCCGCCGGACGAGGTCGCCGCGCTCCGCGCCGAGTACCCGGACACCGTCCTGCCCGGCTACCACCTCAACAAGCGGCACTGGGTCACCGTGCTGCTGGAGGGCGACCTCGACGCGGACATGATCCGCGAGCTGGTCGGCGAAGCCTACGACGTGGTCGTCGCCACCCTCCCCCGCCGCCTACGCCCCGTCCCCTGACCGCACGCCCCACTCCCGTCGGCGCCGGCCCGCCCGCGCGCCCGCCCCGAGCCACCCCGCTCGGGGTGAGGCCGGTCGGCGTGTCGTGGGGGCTTGGGGGACGGCCCGTGCCTCGGGGGCGAGGGGCACGAGCCGTCCGGTGGGGGCGGGTCAGGGGGTCGGGGCGAAGGCGATGGACTGGGGGGCGGCGTTGATCGGCTTGGTTCCGGTGCCGCCGACGATCGTCGTGGTCACCCGGTCGGACGCGGTGTCGATCACCGAGACGCCGCCGGAGAACACGTTGCCGACCCAGGCCTCCTTGCCGTCCGGCGTGATCGCGACCGGCGCGGGCAGCTTCCCGGCCCTGACCTGCCCGGTGACCTTCCGGGATCGCAGGTCGAGGACGGCGACCGAGCCGGCGTTCATCCGCGCCACGTACGCCTTGCGGCCGTCCGGCGTGACCGCCACGCCCCACGGCTGGTCCGGTGTGGAGACCTTCGCCCGGACCTTCCCGGACGCGGCGTCCAGCAGCCAGGTGTCGCCGGCGCGAGGGTTGGTGACGAGCAGCGTCCGGCCGTCCGGGGTGACGGCGACGCCCTGCGCGCCGCCCGGGTCGGCGATCTTGCGGACGACCTTCCCCGTCCCGGTGTCCACGACGCCGACGCCGCCCGCGTAGGTCACGTACGCGCGGTGGCCGTCGCGGGAGAAGGCGATCTGGTGCGGCGCGGTCCCGACCTTGATCGTCTGGGTGACCCGGTCGGCGGCGGTGTCGATGACCTTGACCTCGTCCGAGCCGCCCGCGCCGGTGTCACCGCCGGTGACCGCCGCGTAGACCGCGCGCCCGTCCGGCGTGACCGCCACCGCCTGCGGGTACGGCCCCACGAAGATCTTCTTCGCGGCGCCGGACGACGCGTCCACGGCGGCCACGTCGTACTGGCCGGTGTCGGCGACGTACACCTTCCGGCCGTCCGGCGTCACGGCCACGCCGCGCGCCGCGTCCGTCCTGATCCTCGTCGCGACGATCGTGTGCGTCGCGACGTCCACCTGCGCGATCCGGCCCTGCGAGGACAGCGCGACGAACGCCTGCGTCGCCCCGGCCCGGGCCTTGACCTGGCCCTGCGCGCCGGGCGCGGGCGTCCAGGCGTCCGGGTTCGCCGCGGCGTTCGGCGGGCGCGGCGGCGGGGTCGTCGTCCCGCCCGTCAGGCCGAGCGCGCCCGCCGTCGGCCACGCCGCGGCCGCCGCGACGGCCAGCGCTCCCACCGCGAGCCCCGCCCGCCGGGTGATCTTGACCGGCATCTCCTGCCTCCTTCGCTGTCGTCCGGCGGGTTCAGTGCCGCGGCCGCGGGCGCGACCCGTGCCGCTGGTGCGGCGGGCTCTGCGTCCCGCCGGGGAAGGTCGGCGCGGGCAGGTGCGCGATCTCGTCCACGGCCCGGCGCAGCTCCTTCTTGGTGTCGGGCAGCTTCGGCGGACGCCGGCCCGGCGCCACCCCGAGCGCCGACGTCAGGTCCCCGAACGCCTTGCGCCGCCACGATGTCAGGTTCGGCGCCCGGACGCCCGTCAGCCGCTCCAGCAGCCGCAGCGTCGAGGTGTGGTCGAACGGCTCGGACGCCACCCAGCCGCCCTGCGTCCACGGCGAGACCAGCAGGCACGGCACCCGGAACCCGCCGCCGACCGGCTGCCCGCCGACGAACTCGCCCTTCGTCCCGGCCGGGGGAGTGGGCGGCGGGACGTGGTCGAACAGCCCGTCGTTCTCGTCGTAGTTCAGGATGAACAGCGTCTTCTGCCAGACCTCCGGGTTGGACGCGATCGCGTCGATCTGGCTCGCGACGAAGTCCGCGCCCGCCGCCGGGGTGTAGTCCGGATGCTCCGACTGGTAGCTCGTCGGGATGATCCACGAGACCGTCGGCAGCCGGTCGTGCTTCGCGTCGTAGGCGAACTGCCCGGCGTCGTAGGTGCGCAGGCCGTTCTTGTAGAGCGGGGAGCTCTCCGGCGCGTCCTGGAACGCCTTGAAGTACTCCAGCACGTTGCAGCCGTAGTTGTCGGTCTGCTGGTACACCTTCCACGAGACGCCGTGGTGCGTCAGCGCCTCCGGATAGGTCTTCCACGTGTAGGGCGCCGGGTCCACGTTCGAGATCACCGGGCCGCCGTGCCCGCCGTCCGCGTCGATCGACGCCGACATCAGGTACAGCCGGTTCGGCCAGGTCGGGCCCAGCACCGAGCAGTGGTACCGGTCGCACACCGTGAACTGCTCCGCCAGCGCCCAGTGGAACGGGATGTCCTCGCGCGTGTAGTAGCCCATCACGTACGGGTAGTTCGCCCCGTCCGCGTTCGCGGCCGAATGCGCGATCAGCCACCGGTCCATCTTCCCGCCGTTCCACGAGTCGTGCTGAACCTGCCACGCGTGGCTCGTGGACGGGATCGCCTGCGCGCTCGTCTTCCGCGAATCCAGGTGGAACGGCAGCAGGTGCCCGGCGGGATTGTTCGGGTCCGGCTGGTAGAACACCGGCTTGCCGTCCGGCAGTCTCGGCGCGTGCGGATCCGAGAATCCCCGGACGCCCGGCATCACCCCGAAGTAGTGGTCGAAGCTCCGGTTCTCCTGCATGAGGATCACCACGTGCTCGATGTCGCGCAGCGTGCCGTTGCGCGGCGGCCCGGCGGTCTCGGCCATCGCCCGGCGGACGTTGGGCGGCAGCACCTCGGCCGC
Source organism: Actinomadura gamaensis (assembly GCF_042652125.1). NCBI lineage: Bacteria > Bacillati > Actinomycetota > Actinomycetes > Streptosporangiales > Thermomonosporaceae > Actinomadura > Actinomadura gamaensis. Next base: position 314,151 of record NZ_JBHSIT010000003.1, read on the forward strand.
GAACGCGGCGGCCGCGACCGCGCCCGCCGAGCCCAGCAGGCGGCGACGGGTCAGGGACGGCTCCATGTCCGGCATTCCGGCTCCCGTCTCTCTCCGATCGTGGAAATGCCGGAACGAACCTCCCGCATCATCGGTAACGCGCGTAACCGGGTCTGGTGAACGTCTCTCTAACCCGGCCCCCAAAGATCATCAGCTGTGGTAGAAAAGCGCAGCTCACGCCCTTGTCCGGAACGGTCCAGAAAAGCGGCCGATACCGGACGTAAACCCCATAGGTCCCTCGCGCGACGGCAACCCCGCGCGTACACGCCGCCCGCCGCGTCGCGTGAGCCCCCGCGGTGCGTGCTGCGCGCCGTGCTGCGCGGTGTGCTGCGCGGTGTGCTGCGCGCCGTGCGGCCGCGGTTAGCTGGAGGGGGTCAGGAGGGCGCTCAGGGGGACGCCCGCCAGCTCCCGCACCTCGTGCGACATGTGGGGCTGGTCCGCGTATCCGGCGGCAAGGGCGACCTCGGCGAGCGGTCTGCCCGCACGCGCCTCGCGCAGCGCCCGCTGGAACCGCAGGACGCGCTGCAGCACCTTCGGGCCGTAGCCGAACGACGCCAGCGCCCGCCGCCGCAACTGCCGCTCGCCCAGGCCGACCGCGTCCGCGACGTCCCGTACGGACGCCCCTGACGCCAGCCCCGCCACGACCGGCTGGACGATCGGGTCCACCGGCTCGGCCGCGCGGACCCGCTCCGCCACCGCTGCGATCAGCGCATCCGCCTGCCGGGCGGCCGGAGAAGGCTCTGGGACGGCTTCGGCGAGCGTTTCGGCCAGGCGGACGGCGGAGGCGCCCCAGAGGTCGCCGAGGGGGACACGGGCGTCGCGGAGAGCGTCCGCCGGGACGCCGAGGGCGGGAACGGCGCGTCCAGGGGCGAAACGGACCCCCACCAGGGTCGTGCCGGGAGCCAGGGGAGTGGGCATCGGGCCGGTGTCCGGGCCCGCCACCATCAGCTCGGCGTCCGGAGACCACCAGATCAGATCGACGCAGCCGTCCGGCACCACCCGCTGGACGAGGCGTCCCGCGCTCGCCGGAACCGTCTGGACCCACGCGCAGGCCAGGCCCGGCGCGGCGGGCGCGGCCAGCTCCCGGTATCCCACTTCGCGCCCCCTGAATAACCCGCCCCGGCCAGGGCAGGGGCTCCAAAGGTAACCAACCCGAACATAGGAGGACATCATGGCCACGGGCCTGAAGGGCAGGACGATCGCGTTCCTCGTGGCGCCCGAGGGCGTCGAGCAGGTCGAGCTCACCGAACCCTGGAAGGCCGTGGAGCAGGCCGGGGGCACCCCGCGCCTCGTCTCCACCGAGTCCGGCCGCATCCAGGCGTTCAACCACCTCGACAAGGCCGACACGTTCGCGGTCGACACCACCGTGGACGTCTCCGGTCCGGACGAGTTCGACGGCCTCGTCCTGCCGGGCGGCGTCGCGAACCCCGACTTCCTGCGCACCGTCCCGAAGGCCGTCGCCTTCGCCCGCGGGTTCTTCGACGCGGGCAAGCCCGTCGCGGCGATCTGCCACGCGCCCTGGACGCTCATCGAGGCCGACGTCGTGCGCGGCCGGACGCTCACGTCCTGGCCGAGCCTGCGCACCGACCTGACCAACGCCGGCGCCACCTGGGTGGACGAGGAGGTCCACGTCTGCGACGCGGGCCCGACGCGGCTGGTCACCAGCCGCAAGCCGGACGACCTGAAGGCGTTCTGCCAGGCCGCCGTCGAGGCGCTCGGCCACTGACCGTCGAAGCGTCCGATCACTGATCGCCGAAGCGCTCGGCCACTGACCGGACGACGGCCGCGACGAGGGGGCCGAACCGGGTGGTCCAGACCATTGGGCTGGACCACTCGATGAACCTTCGAGGTCGATGAGCTGCCCAAATACCGATACCGGCAGGTAACTCGATACCGTTGTGCTACGTGACCCGTCGAGCGAAGATCATCAGCACCATCGGCCCCGCCGTCTCCAGTCCGGAGCGGATCGACGCCCTCGTCGAGGCCGGCGTCGACGTCGCCAGGCTCAACATGAGCCACGGCGAGCACGCCGTCCACGAGGAGGTGTACCACCGCATCCGCGCCGCCGCCGAACGCCACGGCCGCGCGGTCGGCGTCCTCGCCGACCTGCAGGGCCCCAAGATCCGCATCGGCCGCTTCCCCGACGGCCCGGTCCGGCTCACGCTCGGCGACACCTTCGTCATCACCACCGAGGACGTCCCCGGCACCCGCCGCGAGGTGTCCACCACCTACCAGGGCCTCCCCGGCGACGTCTCGCCCGGCGACACCGTCCTCATCGACGACGGCCGCGTCGCCCTCCGCGTCACCGCCGTGGACGGCCCCCGCGTCACCACCGAGGTCACCGTCGGCGGCATGGTCTCCGACAACAAGGGCCTCAACCTCCCCGGCGTCCCCGTCAGCGTCCCCGCCCTCACCGAGAAGGACGAGCGCGACCTGCGCTGGGCCCTGCGCCTCGGCGTCGACATGGTCGCCCTGTCCTTCGTCCGCACCCCCGAGGACGCGGAGACCTGCTACAAGATCATGGACGAGGAGGGCATCCGCGTCCCGCTGATCGGCAAGATCGAGAAGCCGCAGGCCGTCCGGAACCTCAAGGAGATCGTCGCCGCCTTCGACGGCATCATGGTCGCCCGCGGCGACCTCGGCGTCGAGCTGCCCCTCGAAGAGGTCCCCATCGTCCAGAAGCGCGCCATCGAGCTCTGCCGCGACAAGGCCCGCCCGGTCATCGTCGCCACCCAGATGCTCGAATCCATGATCAGCGCCCCCCGGCCCACCCGCGCCGAGACCAGCGACGTCGCCAACGCCGTCTTCGAGGGCGCCGACGCCGTGATGCTGTCCGGCGAGACCAGCGTCGGCCAGTACCCCATCGAGGCCGTCCGCACCATGAGCCGCATCGTGCAGACCGCCGAGCAGGCCAGCCTGGAGGCCACCCACACCCTCGACCGCATGCCCGAGACCGTCGGCGGCGCCATCGCCCGCGCCGCCGCCGAGGTCGGCGCGATCGTCGACGCCAAGGCCCTGGTCGCCTTCACCATGTCCGGCGAGACCGCCCGCCGCCTGTCCCGCTACCGCTCCCCGATCCCCCTGCTCGCCTTCACCTCCGTCCCCGCCGTCCGGGGCCGCCTCGCCCACGTCTGGGGCGTGGAGACCTACATCGTCCCGTTCGCCGACCACACCGACGAGATGGTCCGCCAGGTCGAGCAGGGCCTGCTCGAGTCCGGCCGCTGCCAGAAGGGCGACCGCGTCGTCATCGTCGCCGGCTCCCCGCCCGGCACCCCCGGCTCCACCAACGCCCTGCGCGTCCACCGCATCGGCGACGCCATCGCCCACCTCAACGACTGACGCCCGCACGTTGCCGGTTCGGAGGGCGGCGTCCGGTCAACCGGGGGACGCCCCGCCTGTCGCGGCGAGACCGCCGCGACAGGCCGCCAGCGCCGGATGCCCGGCCTCCACCGCCGGCTCCAACACCCGCACCCCCCAGCCGTACAGCCGCGCCGCCTCCGCCGCCCGGCCCCCCTCCTCGCACAGCAGCGCCAGGTTGTGCAGCACCACCCCCAGATCGGGATGATCCGCCCCGCACACCCTGACCCGCACCGCCAGCGCCTCCCGGTACAGGGCCTCCGCGCCGTCCAGATCGCCGCGGCTGTGCAGCAGCGCCGCCAGACCGCACCGCGTCACCGCCGCCTCCGGCTCGTTCCCCGCCCGGTCGAACGCGCCGAGCGCCGCGCGGAACAGCGCCTCGGCCTCCGCGTCCTCACCCAGCGCGTCGAGGATCGCCGCCAGCGCCGCCCGGTCGGCCGCGACGTCCGGATGGTCCTCGCCCCGCGCCCGCACCCGCAGCTCCACCGAACGCCGCGCGTACCCCGCCGCCCGCGCGTAGTCGCCCCGCGCGTGCTCCAGCCCGCCGAGGTTGTGGCACAGGCCCGCGAGATCCGCCGGGTCCGGGTCGTCCGCCCGCTCCAGCGCCGCCAGCGCCCGCCGGTACAGCGCCTCCGCCTCGTCGAAACGGCCCGCGTACTTGAACAGGACGGCCAGCTCGTTCAGCAGGTACGCGGTCTCCGGCGCGTCCCGGCCCAACCCGTCCTCCGCTACCGCGATCCCGCGCCGCAGCAACCCCTCCGCCTCCGCGTACCGGCCCTGCAGCCGCGCGACCAGCCCCAGACCGTGCAGCGCGTCCGCGCGCTGCGTGTCCGACAGCCCCGCCATGTCCAGGACGTCCCGGTACACGGCCCCCGCCGCGTCCAGCTCGCCTTCCGCCTCCAGCGCCCGACCGTGATCGAGCAGCTCCTCGACGCGTCCGCTCACACCGCACCACTCCCGTCCGGCGCCGCCCGGTCCGAACCGGTCGGCGGCAACCTCGCGATCCATCCCGCGCCCAGCGCCGCCATCAGCAACGACGCACCGCACACCAGCAGGAACGTCCCCGGCGCGCCCGCCGCGAACATCCCCCCGCACAGCACCGGCCCGACCACGAACCCGACCGTGTACGCCAGCGCCGCCAGCCCGTTGTACCGACCCCGCAACGCCACCGGAGCCATCTCGTTCACCAGCGGAGCCACCGTCGCCGACAGGAACGCCTCACCCACCGCGAACACCGCCATCGCCACCCCGAACCCGCCGGTCCCCGCCCCGGACCTCCCCGCCGCCAACGCCACCCCCCACGCCGCCGCCCAGCACAGACCCACCGCCGCCATGCCGCTCGTCCGCCGCCGTCCCGCCATCAACCGCAGCACCGGGAACTGCACCACGAGCACCGCCGCGCAGTTCACCGCGTACACCACCCCCAACCCCGCCGCCGACACCCCGCCCACCCGCGTCGCATACGCCGGAAACGCCGCATGGAACTGCGCCGCGCCGAACACCACCACGAGCGCCAACCACACCCAGACCCAGCGGAACGCCCGATCACCCAGAACGCGCCGCATCCCCGGATCCGCCCGGTCCCGCTCGTCCGGACGCCGCCGCCGTCCCAGCCCCCGACACGACAGCAACACCGGGACGAACGCCAGAAACGTCAACGCGTCGAGCAGGTACAGCCGCGCGAAACCGGCCGGCGACGAGAACGACACCACGAGCCCCGACCCCGCCGCGCCCAGCGCCAACCCCACGTTCATCGTCGCGTGCCGCACCGCGAACACCCCCGAGCGCCGCGACGGATCCACAAGCCCCGCCAGCAACGTGTCCTGCGCGGGCCACACCACCCCCACTCCCAGACCCAGCACCCCGCACGCCACGAGCGCCGTCCCCACCGAACGAACCCCCGCCAGCGCCGCCGACCCGGCCGCCGCCACCGCCAACCCCGCGACCAGCGCGCTCCGCGCCCCCGCCCGATCCGACAGCCACCCGCCCACCGGATTCCCCACCAGCCCCGACGCCGCCTCCGACGACACCGCCAACCCCGCCCAACCCACCCCGAGCCCCCGCACGGTGTGCAGGTACACGATCAGGAAAGGCAGCGTCAGTCCGCTGCCCGCCGCCGATATCGCGTCTCCCGCCAGCACCGTCCACACCGTCCGCGGCAACGCCGGAACCCACCCGGAGACCCGAAGGGCCGAACGAACGCGGGCTCCGCGCCGAACCACCGGAAACCCCATCGCCGACCCCTCGACTCACACCGGCGCCCACGAAGGACGCCGTGGACACCTACCGCACGTGCCCGACCAGGCGCTCGTTGTGGTTGAGCGAGATGCCGCGCTTGGCGGGCCGCTCGTTGTGGTTGAGCGAGATGCCGCGCTTGACCGGCCGCTCGTTGTGGTTGAGCGAGATGCCGCGCTTGACCGGCCGCTCGTTGTGGTTGACGGAGACGCCCCGCCGCGCCACTGACTCGTTGTGATTCGTTGAGATGCCGCGTGCCATCGCCCTGGCCTCCTCTTCGAAAGAACCGAACGCCTGCGGGCCGCGAGGGCCCGTAGCCGCTTCACCCCCTCCGTTCCACCTCCTCCGTTTCACCCCTTCCGTGGCCCGCCGCCTCGGTGGTCCCCGGGCGGCGGGCCAGTCGTTCACTTTTCAAGGACTACGCCCCAGCATCGTCCGCCGCCCGATGGGGGAGGAGAGGCGAACGACCCCGTCTCGCGTCACAGGTCCCGAACCGCACTGAAGACGCAAAGGGGACGAACGCGCCACATATCCCTCGTCCGCAGGACGACGGCTCAGACCTCCTCGGCGACCGCGTCCCGCTCCGCCGCCGGCGCGCGCCCGGCCGGACGGCGATCCCGGAGCAGCACCACCACCGCCAGCACCAGCCCGGCCGCCGTCAGCACCGCACCCGCCGGATACAGCGCCCGAGGCCCGTCCCCGGCGTCGATCACCCCGCCGCCCAGCCAGCCCGCGAACGCCGCCGCCACCTGGAAACCCGACGCGTTCACCGCCACCGCCAGCGTCGGAGCCGTCCGCGCCGCCGTCACCACCCGCGTCTGCATCCCCGGAATCACCGCGAACGCCAGCAGACCGAGCACGAAGACCAGCACCGGAGCCGACACCCGGTGCGCACCGACCGTCCAGCCCAACGCCAGCACGGCCGTCAACGCCCCCAGCAGGCCCACCACCGACGGCAGCAACGCCCGATCCGCCAGCCATCCGCCCGCGAAGTTCCCCAGCACCGCGCCCGCCCCGTACACCAGCAGCAGCACCGGCACCGCACCAGCCGGGAACCCCGCCACCTCCGTGACCAGCGGCGCGATGAAGCTGAACACCATCACCACCCCGACATTGCCCAGCACCGTCAACGCGATCGCCGCCAGCACCCCCCGGTCCGCGAACACCCGCAACCCCGCCGAGCCCGCGCCCGGAGCGGCCCGCCCCGGAACCGACCGCACCGCCAGCGGCAACGCCACCGCCACCAGCACCGCGACCATCCCGAACGACGCACGCCACCCCACCGCGTGCCCCACCAGCGTCCCGAGCGGCGTCCCCAGCACCATCCCGAGATTCATCCCGACCGTCAGCCGCGCCACCGCCGACGCCTGCCCGCCCTCCGGCGCCGTCTCCACCGCCGTCGTCACCGCCACCGCGAAGAACGTCGCGACCACCAGGCCCGCCGCGAACCGCCCCGCCAGCAGCGACCCGTAGTCCGGCGCGACCGCCGACCACGCGTTCGCCGCCACCGCCACCCCGACGAGGCCCGCCACCAGCGCCCGCCGCGACCACCGCGCCGTCAGGACGGTCACCACCGGCCCGCCGACGATCATCCCCGCCGCGTACGCCGTCACCAGCAGCCCCGCCGCCGGAACCGGCACCCCCAGACTCCCCGCCACGTCCGGCAGGATCCCCGCCACCACGAACTCGCCCGTCGTCAACCCGAAGACCACGAGCATCAAGGACCAGAGCAGCACGAAGCGCCACCGCCCAACTAATTATGACTCGAATGATTCGAGTCCTAATTATCACGACTCGAACGACACCGCTAGACTCCTCCCATGCGCCAGCCCGCCGCCGACACCCAGCTCGACCGCGACATCTGCAAACTCGCCCACCGCTTCATCCAGCGCCTCGACGCCCACGTCCGCCGCGCCGCCGACGACCTCGACCTCACCCCCACCCAGGTCATCGCCCTCCGCGAGCTCACCGAGCCCATCACCGCCCGCGAACTCGCCCACCGCATGGTCTGCGAACCCCCCAACGCCACCTTCGTCATCGACCGCCTCGAAGAGCAGCACCTCCTCGAACGCCGCCCCCACCCCACCGACCGCCGCGCCAAGCAGATCGTCCTCACCCCGGCCGGCGAACGGCGCCGCGCCGAAGTCCTCGACCGCCTCGCGGCCCACACCCCCCTGACCGCCCTCACCGCCGACGAGCAGAACGCCCTCCGAGCCCTCCTCCAGAACCTCGTCGACTGACCCGCCCCACGACCGTCAGTACTTGGGCCCCACGAACTCGTCCAGCCGCGCCACCGCCTCGGCCCGGGCAACCGAGATCGTCACCTTGTTCATCTGCCGCCACGCGATCCCGAGGTGATCGAGCGCTCGGGTGAAGAGGTCTCGAATGTCATCGGAGACGTTCGTGAAGTTGTATCGGGGGTACTCGTACCAGCGGTCGCCGGACGGCGACGGACGGCGGACATGATTGAGGAAGCGCGTCCCGTCCGAGTGGAGAAGTCCGCGGATGAACGCCGGGGCGTGGTCGTGTACGAGCCGTTGCTGCCAGTCCGCGAGTTCGATGCGGCGGCTGTGCTTCTTGCCCTCGCCGAGCTGAGGGAACAAGCAGGCCCAGTGCTTGGAGTAGCAGTTGATCTCCACGCAGCCCTGCTTGGGGACGATCCGTACCTTGTTGGCGGGCCGGACCGCCCGCATGGCGGCCGTACACTCCGCGATCAGCCCCGGCCATGCGTCGGCGCAGATGATCCGCAGTGACCAGACGCGCTTCTTCCTGTCACCGACCCGGCTGATGCACCCGTCCCCCAGGTAGAGGCCGAGAAGGTACGTGTACGCGGTCGGATCTTCACGTTCCGTCGGAGGAATGGAGCAGCGTGGGCACTCGGCTTTCGGAGCTGCGGGCGCAATGCCTGCGCAGCGCCGGAAGTGCCATTCTCGGAAGGCCGAGCGCGAGGCTCCCGACCGTCGGCTGGCCTCACTCACCGTGAGGCCCTGGTCGAGCAAGGCGAGCGCCCGTTCTCGCGTCCTGGTGTCATACATGCCGCGAGTGTCACACGGGGCTACGACGAAAACGCCGCCCGTGACCGGGCGGCGCCTTCATTGCTATTTGTCTATTTGTGCCCCGAGTGGGATTCGAACCCACACTTGATGTGGTTTGAGCACATTTCCTCTGCCATTGGGATATCGGGGCTTATAGTGGACATCTGGTGCTATGTCCGATTCGGTGTCCTAAGGAGAGGGGTCACGGGGACCAGGGTAGCGGACGCCGGTAGGCTCGTGCGCGTGACGGAGAGCGCTCGGCGAGTTGTGATCGCAGAAGATGAGGCCCTGATCCGGCTGGACCTCAAGGAGATGCTTCAGGAGGACGGCTACGAGGTCGTCGGCGAGGCGGGGGACGGTGAGGCCGCGGTGCGGCTCGCCGTCGAGCTGAAGCCCGACCTGGTGATCCTCGACGTCAAGATGCCGGTACTGGACGGGATCAGCGCGGCCGAGCGGATCTCGGCGGAGCGCGTCGCGCCCGTGGTGATGCTGACCGCGTTCTCGCAGGCCGAGCTGGTGCAGCGGGCGACCGAGGCCGGGGCGATGGCGTACCTGGTCAAGCCGTTCACCAAGTCGGACCTGCGGCCCGCGATCGAGGTCGCGGTGAGCCGGTACACCGAGCTGCGCGCGCTGGAGGCCGAGGTCGCCGGGCTGGCGGACCGGCTGGAGACCCGCAAGGTGGTGGACCGGGCGAAGGGGCTGCTGCAGGCGGCGCACGGCTGGACGGAGCCGGAGGCGTTCCGGTGGATCCAGAAGACGTCGATGGACCGGCGTCTCACCATGCGCGCGGTGGCGGAGGCGGTCATCGCCGGTGCCGGGTCGGCCGGCGCGGAGGACGAGTCCGCCGCGGGCTGACCGGGACGAGTCCGCCGCGGGCTGACCGGGACGAGTCCGCCGCGGGCTGACCGGGACGAGTCCGCCGCGGGCTGACCGCGGAGTCGCGCCCGTCTGCGCCCGTTCCGGTCGTCTGCGCCCGTGCGCGCGCATGGGGCCGGTGGGCCGCGTGGCCCGGGGGCCGGTGGGGCGGCGTGGACAGGACGGGCGGGGTCTGAGGACCATCGGAGTGAGCCCTTGGGACGGTTCGAGCGGGCGCGCGAGGACGGTCGGCGCGGTGTTCCGCCGGGGGTTGCGACACGTGTCGTTCCATCGCGCCGGTGCGTGGTCGACCCGATCACTGAGCGTGATTCGCGCTGTATATCGGGCCGGTTCGGAGGGCACGGGGGAGTAACGAACGAGTAACCCTTCTGTCCGGGGGGAGTGTTTCGTCGCCACTGCTCGGTGTACGACATACCTGGTCCCCGAGTGACCGATATCTCCTCCCAGGATGTCGGACGCGTCGGGGCATGACTCGTACCCGATCCCTCCCCGGATCCGGATGGAAAGGTTGGGCACCTTGCGGCGCAACATGATGAGGGTCACCGGTGCTGTGGCGGTGAGCGCGGTGCTGGCGCTCGGTGCCGGCGCGTGCAGCGACAACAAGAAGTCGGGCGGTGGCGACGAGGTCACGATCGGGTTCATGGGTGACCTGACCGGTGAGAACTCGGGTCTGGTGATCCCGCCCAAGCAGGGCGCGCAGCTCGCGATCGAGCAGTACAACGCGACGAACCCGAAGGTCAAGATCAAGTTCAAGACCTACGACTCGCAGGGCAAGCCGGAGCAGGCGACGACCCTGGCGCAGGGCGCGATCAAGAACGACAAGATCGTGGGCCTGATCGGCCCGGCGTTCTCGGGCGAGTCGCAGTCGGTGAACCCGATCCTGAACGAGGCGAAGATCCCGTCGATCACGCCGTCCGCGACGAACGTGACGCTGGCGGGCAAGGGCTGGAGCTTCTGGCACCGGGTGGTCGCGAACGACAACGTGCAGAGCGCGGGCGCGGGCACGTTCATCGCGGACACGCTGAAGGCCAAGAAGGTCTTCACGGTGGACGACAACCAGGACTACGGCAAGGGCCTGGCGGGCGGCATCAAGACCGCGGTGGCGGCCAAGGGCGCGCAGGTCCAGAGCGACTCGGTGGACGACAAGGCCACCGACTACTCGTCCACGGTGAACAAGATCAACCAGTTCAAGCCGGACGCGGTGTACTTCGGCGGCTACTACTCGGTGGCGGGGCGGCTGTTCAAGCAGCTGCGCGAGTCCGGGTTCAAGGGCAAGCTGATGTCGGGTGACGGTTCGGTGGCGGCGGGCCTGATCGAGGCCGAGGGCCAGCAGAACGCGCAGGGGACGTTCCTGTCCTGCGGGTGCCTGATCGACCCCGAGGGCAAGTCGAACGCGACCGCGAAGAAGTTCGCGACGGACTACAAGGCGAAGTTCGGTTCGGACGTCGCGATCTACTCGACCGAGGGCTTCGACGCCGCGACGGCGTTCATCAACGCCGTCAGGAACGGCAAGACCACGGCCGAGGACATCAACTCGTACCTGAAGTCCGAGTCCTTCGCGGGCGTCGGCAAGGAGATCAAGTTCGACGACAAGGGCGAGCTGGCGGCGCACGACATCTTCGTCTACGAGGTGTCGGGCAACAAGATCGGCCTGCTGGGCAAGGCCGGCGAGGCCAAGCCCACGAGCTGAGGCTTCCGCCTCTCCGGCTCCGGCCTCTCGTAGGAGGGGCGCCTTGACGGTGCGGGGGCGGGAGCGCCACAAGCGCTCCCGCCCCTTTTGACAAGGGCGACTCAGGTGCACTTCTCAGACTTCATTCATCAATTCTGGCCGTCGACGATCGACGGCCTGTCACTCGGCGCGGTGTACGCGCTGGTGGCGCTCGGGTACACGATGGTGTACGGCGTCCTGCGGCTGATCAACTTCGCGCACGCCGACATCTTCATGGTGGGCACGTTCGCGGCGATGTGGACGGTCAAGACCATGGGGGTGTCGAACCTCGGCGGGATCGCCCTGGTGGGCGCGATCCTGCTGTCGGCGGTCGTCGCGGGGGCGGTGTCGGGCGGCGGCGCGGTCGTGCTGGAGCTGCTGGCGTACCGTCCGCTGCGCAAGCGGGGGGCGTCGCGGCTGGCGGCGCTGATCTCGGCGATCGGCGCGTCGATCGTGATCGAGCAGCTGTTCGCGACGATCGTGATCCCGCAGGTGTTCGACCTCCCCAAGGAGAAGGGCAAGCTCCCGCAGGCGTACCACTTCGTGCACCGGACGGATCTGATCGACTTCGGTCCGATCAAGATCAGTAACGACCGCGTCATCATCTTCGTCGGGGCGATCCTGATCATGGTGGCCCTGGACCAGTTCGTGAACCGGACGATGCTGGGCCGAGGGATCCGCGCGACCGCGCAGGACCCGGAGGCCGCGGTGCTGATGGGCGTGAACATCGACCGCGTGGTGACGGCGACGTTCCTCGTCGGCGGCGTGATGGCGGGCGCCGCGGCGGCGCTGTACTACGCCCGGTTCGAGGAGGCGTGGTACTTCGCGGGCTTCCTGCTCGGCATCAAGGCGTTCACGGCGGCGGTGCTGGGCGGTATCGGCAACATCCGGGGGGCGCTGGTCGGCGGTATCGCGCTGGGCGTGTTCGAGTCGTACGGTTCGAGCCTGTTCGGGTCGCAGTGGAAGGACGTCGTGGCGTTCTCGGTGCTGATCCTGGTCCTGATGTTCCGTCCCACCGGCATCCTCGGTGAGTCCCTCCAGCAGGCGCGCGCATGAGCGGGCGGAGTGGGACGAAGGGCGCGGGTTTCTCGCTGGACCCGCTGCGGGACCGCTGGGCGGTCGCTCCGGGCTGGGCCCGGTGGACGGTGTACCTGCTGCTGATCGCGGGCGCGCTGCTGCTGCCGAGCCAGGCGATCGGGTCGTTCATGGCGCCGTCGGACACCGACTGGCCGACGATGCTGAGCGACGAGATCGGCATCTACGTGCTGCTGGCGATCGGGCTGAACGTCGTGGTCGGCATGGCCGGCCTGCTGGACCTCGGGTACGTGGCGTTCTACGCGGTGGGCGGCTACACGATCGCGATCTTCGCGACGAAGTACCACTGGAGCTTCTGGGAGACGCTGCTGCTCGCGATCCTGTTCGCGGCGCTGGCGGGCGTGCTGCTGGGCGCTCCGACGCTGCGGCTGCGCGGCGACTACCTGGCGATCGTGACGCTGGGGTTCGGCGAGATCGTCCGCAAGACGGCGCAGAACATGAACTACGTGAACGGCCCGCGCGGCATCCAGGGGATCCCGCACCCGCCGTCGCTGAGCGAGTGGACGATCCCGGGCCTGGAGGTGCAGCCGTTCAAGTACGGGCTGCTGGACTCGCGGCCGTACTACTACCTGCTGGTGTTCTTCATCATCGTCGCGATCATCTTCGTGAAGCGGCTGGAGCGCTCGCGGGTGGGCCGGGCGTGGGCGGCGATCCGGGAGGACGAGGACGCGGCGGAGCTGATGGGCGTGCCGACGTTCAAGTTCAAGCTGGCGGCGTTCGCGATCGGCGCGGCGATCGGCGGCTCGGGCGGCGTCGTGTTCGCGGCGAAGCAGACGTCGATCAACCCGGACAACTTCCAGTTCATGGTGTCGGCGCTGATCCTGGCGGCGGTCGTGCTGGGCGGCTCGGGGAACATCCCGGGCGTGGTGCTGGGCGCGTTCGTGCTGTCGTGGCTGCCGGAGCGGTTCCGGGAGCTGAACGACTACCGCATGCTGATCTTCGGTGTCGCGCTGGTGGCGATGATGATCTTCCGTCCGGAGGGGCTGTGGCCGTCCCGGCAGCGGAAGGCGGAGTTCGCCGAGGGATCGGGCGGCATGGGCACGATGGGGGCCGAGGTTCCCGGTCCGGGCACGGCCGCCGCGGAGGTGACCAAGTGACGGCGTCGAAGCCGGCGGGCGGCGCGCCCGCGGACGAGGGCGGGCCCGTCCTCGAACTGCGCAAGGTCGTGATGCGGTTCGGCGGCGTGGTCGCGATCAACGAGCTGGACCTGACCGTCCGCGCGGGGGAGATCTTCGCGCTGATCGGGCCGAACGGCGCGGGCAAGACCACGGTGTTCAACGTGACGACCGGGGTGTACCGCCCGACCGAGGGCCAGGTCGTGTTCGACGGCAGGCGCATCGACGGGCGCAAGCGGTACGCCGTGACGAAGCTCGGCGTGGCGCGGACGTTCCAGAACGTGCGGCTGTTCCACAACATGTCGGCGCTGGAGAACGTGATGGTGGGCGCGGACGCGCACCACCGGACGGGTCTGGCGGGCGCCTCCCTGGGCCTGCCGTGGCACCGGCGCGAGGAGCGGGACGGCCGGGCGAAGGCCGCCGAGCTGCTGGAGTTCGTCGGGGTGGCGCACCGCCGCGAGGAGGCGGCGAAGAACCTGCCGTACGGCGACCAGCGGCGGCTGGAGATCGCGCGGGCGCTCGCCACCGATCCGAAGCTGCTGCTGCTGGACGAGCCGGCCGCCGGCATGAACCCGGCGGAGAAGGTCGAGCTGCAGGGGCTGATCCGCAAGATCCGCGACTCGGGCGTGACCGTGCTGCTGATCGAGCACGACATGAGCCTGGTGATGGGGATCAGCGACCGGATCGCGGTGGTGGACTTCGGGCAGAAGATCGCCGAGGGGCTGCCGGCCGAGATCCAGAACGACCAGCGGGTCATCGAGGCGTACCTGGGGGCTCCGGCCGATGCTTCTTGAGATCAACGACATCCACGTCCACTACGGGAAGATCGCCGCGCTGAAGGGGATCTCCGCCGAGGTCGACGAGGGCGAGATCGTCACGCTGATCGGGGCCAACGGCGCCGGGAAGACGACCACGCTGAAGACGATCTCGGGGCTGCGCCCGCTGAGCGCCGGGTCGATCCGGTTCGCGGGCGAGGACATCAGCAAGATGCCGGGGCACAAGCGGGTGCTCGCGGGCATCGGGCAGTCGCCGGAGGGCCGGGGCGTGTTCCCCGGCATGACGGTGGAGGAGAACCTGCTGATGGGCGCCTACGCCCGGCGCGGGGACTTCTCCAAGGAGCTGGCCGAGGTCTACGAGCTGTTCCCGCGGCTCGCCGAGCGCAAGTCGCAGGCGGGCGGGACGATGTCCGGCGGCGAGCAGCAGATGCTCGCGATCGGCCGCGCGCTGATGGCGAACCCGAAGGTGCTGCTGCTGGACGAGCCGTCCATGGGGCTCGCGCCGAAGCTGGTGCAGCAGATCTTCTCGATCATCGTGGAGATCAACCGGCGCGGCACGACGGTGCTGCTGGTCGAGCAGAACGCCAGCCAGGCGCTCCAGATCGCGCACCGCGCGTACGTGCTGGAGACCGGCCGGGTCGTGAAGACGGCCCCGGCCGCGGACCTGCTGGACGACCCGCAGGTGCGGGCCGCCTACCTGGGCGGCGGCGCGGAAGCGCAGGTCGGCGAGCCCGTCGAGGCCGCGCCGTCAGAGGCCGGTTCGTCTGAGGCCGCGTCGCCGGATGCCGCGTCGTCGGAGGGCCCGCGTGACGGGGCCTCGGACGCCGCGCGGGACGCGGACGGTACTCCGCCGTCGTCCTGACCTCGCACGGTCGCCTGACCTCGCACGGACGCGCCTGACCTCGGACGGTCGCGTTCGACCTCGCACGGTCGCGCCTGACCTCGGACGGTCGCGTTCGACCTCGCACGGTCGCCTGAACGGCCGCCGTCGCCCTCCGCGGGCGGCGGCGGCCGTTGCCGTCCCGTCAGGGGAGGGGGATGTCGGCGGGCGGCGGGTCGGTGACCATGCCGACGGCGGGGGAGCCGACCAGCCGGACGGACTTGATCTTCGCGCCCTTGGGGACGTCGAACCACAGGTCGAACTCGGCGCGCATGCTCGCGCCGACCGACAGCCGTTCGGGCTGCCGCTTGACCATGGTGCCGTTGACGTCCGCGCCGAGCTGCCGTCCGTCGGCGAGGACGAGCCGCTGGGCCCAGGTGTCGAAGACCTGGATGTCGCGCCCGGTGTTCACGCACAGCAGCCGGATCCGGGCGAACCGCCCCTTGGGGTCCATCTCGGCGTGCGTGCCCATGATCGAGGTGATGCCGTCGGTGTAGGCGACGACGGTGAACTGCATGTCGCTGCTGTGTCCGGTCCGGTTCTTCTCCGCCCGCTCGCCCTCGCGGAGTTTCTCGGCGGGCAGCGTGTAGCCGCGGTCCCGGTGCTCCGAGCAGCCCTGGAGCGAGCCCAGCAGGACGGCGGCGGACACGGCGGACGCGGCGGTCGTGAGCGGTCTCACCCGGCGCATGCCCCGAAAGTAGGCGGACGGCCCGTCCGCGGGAAGACGTGATCGGTTTCGCAACCGAATCGCAACCGGTGAACGCCGGTCGGAGGTGTCGCCCGCGCCGCGGGAACCCGGCGATCAAGGCGTCGGGAGGCCGCGGACGTGCGGAAACGCGTCGGGAAAGTCGTTGGCCCGAGGCCACCTTTGGGGCCGCACCGCGTCCTTCCGGACGCGTGCGTTGTCTACTCGGTGGCCTCGGGCCTTCCGATCCACGTTACCGACCCGCCCGCGCCCGCCGCAAAGGAAGCGGCCCACACGTTGGATCTTTCTGCGGCCACGTTCGATCTTTCTCCCGCCCCCGCAGGCCACGCGCCGGACACAGCAACACAAACGCCACACCCCGGACGGCCCGGGACCGGGATCGGATCCGCCGGGGGGTGACGGGGTCAGGTGCGCGGAACGTCGGGGGTCAGGCGCTCGGGGCGTCGCGGAGCATGCAGGTCAGGCGGGCGGTGCAGACGCGGCGGTCGCGGTCGTCGCTGACCACGATGTCGTAGGTGGCGAGCGTGTTGCCGCCGTGCACGCGGGTCGCCACGCCCGTCACGTGGCCGGACGTCGCGGACCGGTGGTGGGTCGCGTTGATCTCGATCCCGACCGCGATCCGGCCCCGTCCGGCGTGCAGCGCGGCGCCGACCGAGCCGAGCGACTCGGCCAGCACGCAGGACGCGCCGCCGTGCAGCAGCCCGTACGGCTGGGTGTTGCCCGCCACCGGCATCCGGCCGACCACGCGCTCCGGAGAGGCCTCCAGATACTCGATCCCCATGGACGTGGCGAGATCGCCGGTCAGGTCCAGGCCCGCGAAGTCCGTGCCGAGCCCGTCGGCGAGAATCCGCTGCTCCTCCGTCACAGAGCCTCCCTCAAACTGTCGTACGCGCAGACTAGAGTCCTGGTGTGGCGACCCAAGCATCGACCCCTGACAAGCACGACCGGCTCCTGCTGCTCGACGGGCACTCCCTGGCCTACCGGGCGTTCTTCGCGTTGCCGGTGGAGAACTTCAACACCACCGACGGGCAGCCCACCAACGCGGTGTACGGCTTCACCTCGATGCTGATCAACGTGCTGCGCGACGAGCAGCCGACGCGCATCGCGGTGGCGTTCGACCGGTCGGAGCCGACCTTCCGGCACGAGCAGTACGTCGAGTACAAGGCCGGGCGGGCCAAGACGCCGGACGAGTTCCGCTCCCAGGTCTCGCTGATCTTCGAGGTGCTGGACGCGCTGCGCATCCCGCGGATCTCGGTGCCCGGCTTCGAGGCCGACGACATCATCGCCACGCTGTCCACGCAGGCGTCCGCGCAGGGCATGGAGACCCTGGTCGTGACCGGCGACCGGGACGCCTTCCAGCTGGTGGACGAGCACGTCACCGTCCTGTACCCGATCCGCGGCGTGTCCGAGCTCGCCCGGATGGACCCGGCCGCCGTCGAGGCCAAGTACGGCGTCCCGCCCGAGCGGTACCGCGAGCTGGCCGCGCTGGTCGGCGAGTCCAGCGACAACCTGCCCGGCGTCCCCGGCGTGGGGCCGAAGACCGCGGCCAAGTGGCTCGCCAAGTACGGCGACCTCGACACGCTCGTCGCGCGGGTGGACGAGATCAAGGGCAAGGCCGGCGACAACCTGCGCGAGCACCTCGCCGACGTGCTGCGCAACCAGCAGATCAACAAGCTCGACTGCGACGTGGCCCTCGACCGCGGCCCGGGCGACCTCGCCATGGGCCAGTGGGACCGCGAGGAGATCCACACCCTGTTCGACTCGCTCCAGTTCCGCGTGCTGCGCGAGCGGCTGTACTCGTCGCTGTCGGCCGCCGAGCCGGAGGCCGAGGAGGGCTTCGACGTCGAGGTCGACGCGCTGGAGCCGGGCGCGCTGGCGACGTGGCTGGAGGCCAACGCCCCCGCCGGGGAGCGCGTCGGCCTCGCCGTCACCGGCACCTGGGGGCGCGGCACGGGCGAGATCACGGCGCTGGCGGTCGCGTCCACCAGGGGCCCGGCGGTCCACCTCGACCCCGCCGAGCTGATCGAGGACGACGAGCGCGCCCTCGCCGCCTGGCTCGCCGACCCGTCCCGGCCGAAGGCGGTGCACGACGTCAAAGGCCCGACGCTGGCGCTCGCCGCGCGCGGCCTCACCCTCGACGGCGTCACCACCGACACGGCCCTGGCCGCCTACCTGGCGCTGCCCGGGCAGCGCACCTTCGACCTGGCCGACCTCGTCCTGCGCTACCTCCAGCGGGAGCTGACCAACGAGTCGGAGGACTCCGGCCAGCTCACCCTGGACGGCTCCGGCGAGGAGGAGGCCGCGCAGGAGCTGGCGGTCCGGGCGCGCGCGGTCGCCGAGCTCGCCGACGTCCTGGACGCCGACCTCGACAAGCGCGGCGCGACCCGGCTGCTGCGCGAGGTCGAGCTGCCGCTGACCCGCGTCCTCGCCGACATGGAGCGCGCGGGCATCGCCGTGGACGCCGACCACCTGGCGTCCCTGTCGGCGTCGCTCGGCGGGCAGGTCAAGGAGATGGAGCAGCTCGCGCACGACGCGGTCGGGCACGAGTTCAACCTCGGCTCGCCCAAGCAGGTGCAGCAGGTGCTGTTCGAGGAGCTCGGCCTCCCCAAGACCAAGCGCACCAAGACCGGCTACACCACCGACTCCGAGGCCCTGACGAGCCTGCTCGCCAAGGACGGGCACCCGGTCCTGGAGCACATCCTGCGCTGGCGCGAGGTCGCCAAGCTCAAGTCGATCGTCGACTCGCTCATCCCGATGGCCGACGACGCGGGCCGCATCCACACCACCTTCAACCAGATGGTCGCGGCGACCGGGCGGCTCTCGTCCACCGACCCGAACCTGCAGAACATCCCGATCCGCACCGCCGAGGGGCGGCAGATCCGCGAGGCGTTCGTCGTCGGCGACGGCTACGAGTCGCTGCTCACCGCCGACTACAGCCAGATCGAGCTGCGGATCATGGCGCACCTGTCGGGGGACGAGGCGCTGCTGGAGGCGTTCAACTCCGGCGCCGACTTCCACACGATCACCGCGTCCCGCGTGTTCGGCCTGCCGCCCGAGCAGATCGACTCCGAGCTGCGCGCCCGCATCAAGGCGATGAACTACGGGCTCGCCTACGGCCTGTCGGCGTACGGCCTGTCGGGCCAGCTGCGCATCCCCGTGGACGAGGCGCGCCACCTGATGGACGAGTACTTCGAGCAGTTCGGCGGCGTCCGCGACTACCTCGCGAACGTCGTCGACCAGGCCCGCCGCGACGGCTACACCGAGACCATCCTCGGCCGCCGCCGCTACCTGCCCGACCTGAACTCCGACAACCGGCAGCGCCGCGAGATGGCCGAGCGCATGGCGCTGAACGCGCCGATCCAGGGCTCGGCCGCCGACATCATCAAGGTCGCGAGCCTGAACGTCGACCGGGCCCTGCGCGAGGGCGGCCTGCGGTCCCGCATGCTGCTCCAGGTCCACGACGAGCTCGTCATCGAGGTCGCGCCCGGCGAGCTCGACGGACTGAAGACCCTCGTCGCCGAGCAGATGGCGGGCGCCTACGACCTGCGCGCGCCGCTGTCGGTGTCCATGGGCACCGGCCGCACCTGGCAGGACGCCGCGCACTGATCGTCCGGAGCCGCGCGCGGCCCCGCCGTCCTTGGGGACGGCGGGGCCGTTTCTTTTGTGTTCCTTTGACGTTTCGTGGCCCGGGCGGGAGGCGGACGCGGGCTTAAGGTAGATCACTCGGATAGGTCATGCTTGTCCGTGCCCGCGTAGGTTTCGACCCGACGGGAGGCTCGTGCCCCTCCTCCACAAGATCGCCGCAATCGTGGTCGTCTGTGCGCTCGTGCTCGGCCTGGCGTTCCAGGACCACCGGCCGCGCCACGGCCACCGCGCCGCCGCCACCGGAGCGCAGGGGAAGAGCGCGGACGGCGCGCGGCCGTCGAGCCCGCCCCCGTCCCCCGCGACGCCGCCGGCGACGACGCCGGGCACGACCCCCACCGGCACGCCGTCCACCACCCCGGCGGGCGGCGCGGTCGCCCCGGCTGCCCCCGCCGCCGTCCAGGCGAAGGCGAACGAGCTCGGGCAGATCCCGGTGTTCATGTACCACCGGATCATGAAGCACCCGGAGGCGTCGCTCGACCGCTCGACCAAGGAGCTCTACACCGAGCTGACACGGCTGGCGAACGGCGGCTACTACCCGATCACCGCGGCCGAGTTCGCGTCCGGACGGCTCGACGTGCCGATCGGCAGGCACCCGGTCGTGCTGACCTTCGACGACAGCACGCCCGGCCAGTTCTCGCTGGACGCCCAGGGCAACCCGGCCTCGGACACGGCCGTCGCGATCATCGAGCAGGTCGCCCGCGAGCACCCCGGTTTCCGGCCGGTCGCGACGTTCTACTGCAACGCCGACCTGTTCGGGCTCGGCGCGCGCGCAGCCGACGGGCTCCGCTGGCTCGTGCAGAACGGGTTCGAGGTCGCCAACCACACGGTCACCCACCCGGACCTGCGGACGCTGAGCAGGACCGGCGTCCAGAAGGAGATCGCCGGGATGGAGGACAAGCTGTTCGCCCTCACCGGGCGGCACACGACGACGTTCGCCTACCCGTTCGGCTCGATCCCGCACAACCGGACGTGGGCGCAGCGCATGGACGGCAAGTACTCCTTCCAGGCCGTGTTCCTCGCCGGATGGAAGCCGTCCGAGTCGCCGTTCGACAAAGTGTTCGACCGCTGGGCCGTCACCCGCATCCGCTCCGAGGGCAAGATCAAGGAGAACGACTGCCGGACGTTCTGCTCGACCGCCTGGCTGGACTGGCTGGACGCCCACCCGCAGGAGCGCTACACCTCCGACGGCGACCCGGGAACCGTCACGTTTCCCAAGACGTTCGAGAAAAGACTGGCCAAGCAGTTCCGGCCCTACGCGCGCGAGTACTGACGACCCGCCGCCGGGGGCGCGAAGCCCTGCCGGGCAGGGGATGCGGCCCCGTCCGGCAGGTCCCCCGGCCCGTCCGGACGGGTCGTTCCGGACGGCCCCCGCCGCCCGGAAAGGGCGGTTTGTCCGTCCGGTGAGCAGGTGAAGGCCGCGGTCGCGATTGACCGGAGAGAGCTGGTCCCATATCCTGATCGCTGCGCTGTGGGCTTGCGCGGCTTCGGACGGAGCAAGCTCGCGCTCGGTCAGGTCGTCGGCATCGGTTCGGTCCCGACGCGGGTTTTCTCCGGGGAACCGGCGTCTCCTCCGGTCCTCGGCAGGGCGGAAAAGAGCCCTCCGCGCATGCTTGAAGACACCTCTCAATGTCCGTATCCGGAGCCAGCCGACACATGACGAGCAGCACCGAGGCCACCTCGACCACCCCGCAGGTAGCGGTCAACGACATCGGGTCCGAGGAAGCCTTCCTCGCCGCGATCGACGAGACCATCAAGTACTTCAACGACGGCGACATCGTCGAAGGCACCGTTGTCAAGGTCGATCGAGACGAGGTCCTCCTCGACATCGGCTACAAGACCGAAGGTGTCATCCCGTCCCGTGAGCTCTCCATCAAGCACGACGTCGACCCCAACGAGGTCGTCGCCGTCGGAGACCACGTCGAGGCCCTCGTCCTCCAGAAGGAGGACAAGGAGGGCCGCCTGATCCTGTCCAAGAAGCGCGCTCAGTACGAGCGGGCCTGGGGCACGATCGAGAAGATCAAGGACGAGGACGGCATCGTCACCGGAACGGTCATCGAGGTCGTCAAGGGCGGCCTCATCCTCGACATCGGGCTGCGCGGCTTCCTGCCCGCGTCGCTGGTCGAGATGCGCCGCGTCCGTGACCTCCAGCCGTACGTGGGCCGCGAGCTCGAAGCCAAGATCATCGAGCTGGACAAGAACCGCAACAACGTGGTCCTGTCCCGCCGCGCCTGGCTCGAGCAGACCCAGTCCGAGGTCCGCCAGACCTTCCTCAACACGCTCCAGAAGGGCCAGGTCCGCAAGGGCGTGGTCTCGTCCATCGTCAACTTCGGCGCCTTCGTCGACCTCGGCGGCGTGGACGGCCTGGTGCACGTGTCCGAGCTCTCCTGGAAGCACATCGACCACCCCTCCGAGGTCGTCGAGGTCGGCCAGGAGGTCACGGTCGAGGTCCTGGACGTCGACATGGAGCGCGAGCGCGTCTCCCTGTCGCTCAAGGCGACCCAGGAAGACCCGTGGCAGCAGTTCGCCCGCACCCACCAGATCGGCCAGGTCGTGCCGGGCCGCGTCACCAAGCTGGTGCCGTTCGGCGCGTTCGTCCGGGTCGAGGAGGGCATCGAGGGCCTGGTCCACATCTCCGAGCTGGCCGAGCGCCACGTGGAGATCCCCGAGCAGGTCGTCCAGGTCGGCGACGAGATCTTCGTGAAGATCATCGACATCGACCTCGACCGGCGCCGCATCAGCCTGTCGCTCAAGCAGGCCAACGAGGGCGCCGCGGCCATGGAGGAAGAGGACTTCGACCCCACCCTCTACGGCATGCCCGCCGAGTACGACGAGCAGGGCAACTACAAGTACCCCGAGGGCTTCGACGCCGAGACCGGCGAGTGGCTCGAGGGCTACGACGCCCAGCGCGAGACCTGGGAGCGGCAGTACGCCGAGGCCCGGGCCCGGTTCGACGCGCACCGCAAGCAGATCGAGGAGGCCCGCAAGGCCGAGGCCGAGGCGGAGGGCGCCCCGGCGCCGTCCGGCGAGACCTCCTACAGCGGCGGCGCCGAGACCGAGACGACCGGCGGCGCGCTCGCGACCGACGAGGCCCTCGCGGCCCTGCGCGAGAAGCTGTCCGGCGGCCAGTGACCCACTGACCGCCAGGGGCTCCCGAAGCCCCCGGTGACCGCCTGACCGCGGCCGGAACATCCACCGGATGTTCCGGCCGCGGCTTTTTCACGTCCCCCGGCCCCACCCGCACGGGCTGCCCACCCCTTCGCGCTCGCGACGTCTGCCGCGCCGCGGTCGCGGCGCTTGCCGCGCTCGTCGGGGCTGGCGCGCTCGCCGAGTCGCGCTCACCCGCCGCGCGGGAGGGCTGCTCGGCGCGGGCGGGGTGGCTCTTCGTCCCGGAGGTGGGGAGGCGCCTCACCGGGACGGAATGTCGGTTATGGTGCTGTGCGGCGGCGGCCGGGGCGTCGCGTCGCGAGGGACGCGGGTGTCTGGGACACTGGTCGTCTCCGGGAGGGGGCGGCGGCGCCGCCCGCGCGGGAGCCCGCGCCGCCGGCCGCGCGGACCGCGCGGCCCTCCCGCCCGCCCGTCCACCCAGCTCGTCCCCGGGAGCATCTGTTCCATTGGCCAGCACAGACGCCTCGACCAACGCAGGCACCACCCCAGGACGCCGTGCCGGAGGCTCCGCGCGCGGGCCGTCCATGGTTCCGCAGGGCCCGGCGCGGCTCGCGCTGATCGGCGTCACCACCGCCGTCCTCGCGCAGACCCTGCGGTTCGCGCTGCCCCAGCTCGACCACTTCGCCGACGACGCGGGCACCGGCGTGGCCGCTCCCGTCGTGCTCGCGGTGTTCCTCGCCGGCTTCCTCGCGCCGCTCGTGCGGCGGGTCGCCGGGCCGAGCGGGCTGCTCGCGGTCGGCGTCGGCGCGCTGCTGATCGTCCGGCTGCTCGCCCAGGCGATCACGCCGCAGACCTGGCTGGCGCTGGTCGGCGTTGCGGTCGGCGCGCTCGCCGTCACCGCCCTGTACGAGGGCGCGCGCGGGCTGTCCGGCGTCGGGTTCGCCACCGCGGCCGTCGCGGGCCTGTCGGTGGACACCGCCGTCCGCGTCGCGTTCGCCACGTGGGACCCGGTCTGGCGGTCCGGAATCGGGCCGTGGCTGGTGTGCCTGGTGTTCGTCGCGCTCGGCGCGCTCGCGCTCTACCGCGAGCTGGCGTCCGGCGCGGTCGAGGCGCCCGGCGTGTCCTGGCGGGACGCCCTGGGCGCGGCGGCGTTCGGGCCGTTCATGGCGCTCCAGGTGCTGGTGCTGTCCAGCCCCGCGTTCGTCGCGTCGTCCGGCTGGCGGTCGCTGACCACCGCGCACGTGATCGTCGTGGTCGGGCAGGGGCTGGCGCTGGCGTTCCTGGCGTCCGGGCTGGCCGTGCGCGCGGTGCCGGGCGGCGTCGCCGTCCTCGGCGGGACGGTCCTCGGCGTCGGCGCGGCCGCGATCGCCGGCACCTACGCCGTCGCCGGGATCGAGGTCGTGCCCGTGGTGATCGTCGGTCAGGTGCTCGCCGCGTGGCTGCTGGCCGTCGCGTCCCGGGCCCCGCTGCGCCGCGCCGGACGCGGCGGCGCGGTCTGGCGGATCGACGTCGGCGCCGCCCTCGGCGGCCTGCTGGTCGGCGTCATCCTCATCTCCTACCAGGTCAGCGCGCTGCAGCCGCTGCCGTTCCCGAACAACGCGCTGCCCGGCGCCGCCGGGGTCCTGCTCGGCGCGCTCGCCGCGATCACCGCCGCGCGCGGCGGCCCGCTGCCCGCGCGCGCCCCGCAGCGCGCCCTGAGCGCCGGGGCGGCGGCGCTCGTCCTGCTGCTCGGCACGCTGGTGTTCAGCCTGGCCGCGCCGTCCCGGGACGCGAAGGCCGCGCCCGCCGGCGGCCAGGTCCGCGTGGTCAGCTACAACATCCACGACGCCGTCGACCGGCACGGACGCCTCGACCCCGAGGCCGTCGCGCGGACGCTGGAGGCCCGCCGCGCCGACGTGATCCTGCTCCAGGAGGCCGGGCGCGGCTCGCTGCTGTCCGGCACGACCGACGTGGGCGTGTGGCTGTCCCGGCGGCTCGGCATGAAGCTGCTCTGGGGTCCCGCCGCGGACGGCCAGTTCGGCAACGCCATCCTGACCTCGCTGCCGGTCGAGCGGTCCGGCATCGGCCGGATGCCGCGCGGCGACTGGTCGCAGATCCGCGGGTACGTGTGGGCGAAGCTGAGGGTCGGGTCGTCCAGCCTGGACGTGTGGTCCACGCACCTGGAGAACGGCGACGACCAGGGCTCCGAGCGGCTCCGCGAGGTGTCGGCGCTGCTGCGCGCCTGGGGCGGCGGGCCGCGCACGGTCGTCGGCGGCGACTTCAACGCCGGACCCGGCTCGGACGAGATCGAGCGGATCACCGACGGCACCGGGCTGCGCAGCGCCGCGGTCGGCGGGGACGGCTCGCCGACGACGTCCGACGGCGACCGGCACGACTGGATCTTCGGCACCGACGACCTGGCCTTCTCCGGCTACCAGGTCGCCCCGGCCGGGTCCGGCCACTACCCGGTCACCGTCACCGTCCGGGTGGGCGGCTGACCGGCCCGGACGCGGGTCCGGTCCGGCCCGGCCGCCGCGGCCGGACGCTGGGTCCGGGGCGGTCCGCGCCGTTAGGGTTCCCTCATGAGCACTGAGGAGGTCCGGATCGGCCGGGCCGCGCCCGAGGACGCGGGGGAGATCCTGACCGTCCAGCGGGCCGCGTACGTCAGCGAGGCGCAGCTGTACGGGGACCCGTTCATCCCGCCGCTGGTCGAGTCGCTGGAGCAGGTGCACCGGGCGCTGACCGGCGACGCGGTGGTGCTCAAGGCGGTGCGCGGCGACCGGATCGTCGGCGTCGTCCGGGCCCAGTTCAGCGAGCGCACCTGCCTGGTCGGGCGGCTCGCCGTCGCCCCGGACCAGCAGGGCGCGGGCGTCGGCCGCGGCCTGATGGACGCCCTGGAGGAGGAGGTCGCCGGACGCGCCACCGCCTGCGTCCTGTTCACCGGCCACCTCAGCGAGGACAACCTGCGCCTCTACCGCAGCCTCGGCTACAGCGAGACGCACCGCGAACGCGTCGCCGCCCACCTCACCTTCGTCCACATGCGCAAGCACCTGGAACCCGCCGCCCGCCGCCCCGCCCCCGACCGCGCCTGACCCGCCCGCTGTCCCGCCCCCGACCGCGCCTGACCCGCCCGCCCAGCGCCGCCCTCGGACCGCGCCCATGCCCGGCCGGGCGAGTGCGCCGCCCAGCGCCGCCCCGCGGACCGCGCTTGAGCCGTCCGTGCGACGCCCCGCCGTCGCACGCGCTATCCGGGCCGCCGCTCCGTGGCTGACCGGTAGCCGGGGCTTCGCCGCCGACGGGCGCGGGCGAGTGCGCCGCCCGGCGTTGGTCCGCGCCCGATCGCGTCTGAGCCCGGCCGGGTCGGGGCGCCGCCTCGCCGGCGCCCGCTCCGGCGCCGCCCGCGTCCGGCGTGGGGCGGGGGCGTGCCTGTCCGGGGCGGGGGCGGGCCGGTAGGCTCGGCGGCGTGCTGAAAGTGGGACTCACCGGCGGGATCGGTGCGGGCAAGAGCGAGGTGTCGCGGCGGCTCGCCGCGCGCGGCGCCGTGGTGATCGACGCGGACCGGCTCGCCCGGGAGGTCGTCGAGCCCGGCACCCCCGGCCTGGACGCCGTGGTCGCCGAGTTCGGCGACGGGATCCTCACCCCGGACGGCGCCATGGACCGGGAGCGGGTGGGCAGGATCGTGTTCGCCGACCCGGACCGGCTGGCGGCGCTGAACGCGATCGTCCATCCGCTGGTGGGGGAGCGGATGAAGGCGCTCATGGACGCGGCCCCGGACGAGGCGATCGTGGTCTACGACGTCCCGCTGCTCACCGAGAACGAGCTCGCCGGGATGTACGACGTGGTGATCGTCGTGGACGCGCCGGTGGAGACCCAGCTCGACCGCCTCACCTCCCGGCGCGGCATGGCCGAGGAGGACGCGCGGGCCCGGATCGCCGCCCAGGCGACCCGCGAGGAGCGCCTCGCGATCGCCGACCACGTGATCGACAACTCCGCGTCGCTGGACGAGCTGGACGCCCGGGTCGGCGAGATCTGGGCCGACCTCGCCCGCCGCGCCGCCGCCGCCTGACCGCCGACCGCCAGCCGCCGCCGACCACCGACCGCCAGCCACCGACCACCGGACGCGGACCGCCGACCGCCGACCGCGGGCCGCAGGCCGCCGACCGCGAGCCGCCGACTGCCAGCTGCCGACCGCCGGCCACCGACCGCCAGCCGTCGGCCAGCGGCCACCGGGCCGCGGGTCGGCGACCCACCGGCCGCCGACCCTCCCGGAGGACGTACGCCATGCAGGTCGTCTGGGCGACCGATCAGGGCAGCCCCCAGCGCCGCAACGAGGATTTCGTGGCCGCCGCGCCGGGCGCGGTCGTCGTGCTCGACGGGTGCGGGCTGCCGCTCGGCGCCGACCTGGGCTGCGTCCACGGCACGGCGTGGTACGCCCGGTCCCTCGGCACCCGGCTGCTCGCCCGGATGCTGGACGGCCTGGGTGGCGCCCCGCAGGCGGGTCCGCCGGTCGGGCCGCCCGAAGGGGTGCACCGGCGGGGGAACCGCCCGCTGGTGGCTCGGCTGGCCGGCGCGATCTCCGACGTGGCGGCATCGCACCGGGCGACGTGCGATCTGGGGCATCCGAACACGCCCGCCGCGACCGTGCTGGCCGTCCGGGTGCGCGGCGACCTGCTCGACTACCTGGTGCTGGCCGACTCGACCCTGCTGCTGGACGGCCCGCGCGGCGTCCGGGAGATCACCGGCGGCGTCGCGTACGCGGCGGCGGACCCGTCGGTCGCCGAGTACGCGATCACCGGGACCGTCCCGCTGGCCGACCTGCGGGGCGTCCTGCTCCTGACGGACGGCGCGACCCGCCTCGCGGACCTGTTCCGCGAGACCGACTGGGCCGGGCTGGTCCGCCTCGTCCGGCAGGACGGCCCGGAGGCGCTCATCGCGCGCACGCGCGCGGTCGAACGGACCGATCCGCACGCCGTCCGGTGGCCGCGGAGCAAGCCGTCCGACGATGCGACGGTGGCATTCGTGGGTTTACGGGGTGATATGTAACTCCCCGGGGGAGATCGCGGCGACCCGCGGATCTTCGTCGCCGCTCCGCTATAGGCTCGGCGCCATGGACCTGCGGGGGTGGTGGACGACGTCGTGGCCGACGCGCCGGTCCCGTCTCCTCGACGTCTCGCTGGCGGCCGGCGCCGCCGTCGGCGACGGCGCGATCATGCTGGCCGCGACGTCGTCGCGGTTCTGGCTGCCGGGCTACGCGGTCGCCGGGGGCTCGATGGTGATCGCCCTCGGCCTGGTCCTGCGCCGCCGCTACCCCGTCCACCTCGCCCTGCTCGCCCTGGTCGTCGGGACGGCCGTCGGCGGCGGGCCGATCGCCGGCGGGATCATGCTGTACTCGCTGGGCGCCTACGCCGCGTCCCGCTGGACGGCCATCGCGATCGCCGCGACCAGCTACGTGCTGTTCCTGGTCGTCCCCTCGCCGAACGGCGACAGCGGCTCGTTCGCCGCGAGCGCCACGTTCGGGCTGCTCTTCACCTCCTTCCCGGTCATCCTCGGCATGTACATGGGGGCGCGGAAGCAGCTGCTCGCCTCCCTCCAGGAGCGCGCCGCCCGGCTGGAGCGCGAGCAGCACCTCCTCGCCGAGCGCGCCCGCGCCGAGGAGCGCACGCGGATCGCCCGCGAGATGCACGACGTCGTCGCCAACCGGGTCAGCGTCATGGTCGTCCACGCGGGGGCGCTGAAGGCGGTCGCCGCCCGCGACCCGGACCGGGCCGTCCAGACCGCGACCGTGATCGGCGACATGGGCCGCCAGGCGCTGGAGGAGCTGCGGCAGGTGATCGGCGTCCTGCGGCAGGGCGAGGACGAGCTGGCCACCCGCGCGCCCACCCTGGACGACGTGCGCGACCTGGTCGGCCAGTCCGGCGCGGCCGGGCTGGTCGTGGACCTGGTGGTCCTCGGCGAGGAGCGGCCGATGCCGTCGGCGATCTCCCGGACCGTGTACCGGATCGTCCAGGAGGCCCTGACGAACGTGCACAAGCACGCCGGCGGCGCGTCCACGCGGGTGGACGTGCGGCTCCCCCCGGACGCCGTGGAGGTCTCGGTCGTCAACCGGGCCGCCCCCGAGGGCGCCGCCGAGCACGGCCTCCCGAGCGGCGGGAACGGCCTGGTCGGCCTGCGCGAGCGGGTCGTCGCGCTCGGTGGCCACTTCGAGGCCGGGCCCGCCCGGGACGGCGGCTTCGCGGTCCGCGCCAGGCTCCCCGTACCGACGACCTGACCTGCGGAAATAAGCCGGGGCGGGAGATTGTCCTACCCCGTGCATAGAGTGGGTCGACCGGGTGGGAACCGCGCCCGGCGGCCAGGTAGATCATCAGGGGAGAAGGCCACATGCGACCGGTCACCGACCTGCAGCGCAAAGTCGCGCCGTTCGAGGTCGTCAGCGACATGACGCCGTCCGGCGACCAGCCGCAGGCCATCGCCGAGCTCACCGAGCGCGTCCGGCGCGGCGACAAGGACACCGTCCTGCTCGGCGCCACCGGCACCGGCAAGACCGCCACGGTCGCCTGGCTGGTGGAGAAGCTCCAGCGGCCCGTGCTCGTCATGCAGCCGAACAAGACGCTCGCCGCCCAGTTCGCCAACGAGCTGCGCGAGATGATGCCCAACAACGCGGTCGAGTACTTCGTCTCGTACTACGACTACTACCAGCCCGAGGCGTACATCCCGCAGACCGACACCTACATCGAGAAGGACTCCTCGATCAACGACGAGGTCGACCGGCTGCGGCACTCGGCGACCAACTCGCTGCTGACCCGCCGCGACACCATCGTCGTCGCGTCGGTGTCCTGCATCTACGGCCTCGGCACCCCGCAGGAGTACGTCGACCGGATGGCCCGGCTCCGGGTCGGCCAGCAGATCGAGCGCGACGACCTGCTCCGCCGCCTGGTCGAGATGCAGTACAGCCGCAACGACCTGTCCTTCACCCGCGGCACCTTCCGCGTCCGCGGCGACACGATCGAGATCATCCCGCAGTACGAGGAGCTCGCCGTCCGGATCGAGATGTTCGGCGACGAGATCGAGAAGCTCGCCACCCTGCACCCGCTCACCGGCGAGGTCCTCACCGAGGACGACGAGGTCTACGTCTTCCCCGCCTCGCACTACGTCGCCGGGCCCGAGCGCATGGAGCGGGCCATCCGCGACATCGAGGCCGAGCTGGAGGTCACCCTCGCCGACATGGAGCGGCAGGGCAAGCTGCTGGAGGCGCAGCGGCTGCGGATGCGCACCACCTACGACATCGAGATGATGCGCCAGGTCGGCACCTGCTCGGGCATCGAGAACTACTCGCGGCACATCGACGGCCGCGAGGCGGGCACCGCCCCCAACACCCTCCTCGACTTCTTCCCCGAGGACTTCCTGCTCGTCATCGACGAGTCGCACCAGACCGTCCCGCAGATCGGCGCGATGTACGAGGGCGACGCGTCCCGCAAGCGGATGCTGGTCGAGCACGGCTTCCGGCTGCCGTCCGCGATGGACAACCGCCCGCTGAAGTGGGAGGAGTTCCTGGAGCGCATCGGCCAGACCGTCTACCTGTCGGCGACGCCCGGCCCCTACGAGCTGGGCCGCGCCAAGGGCGACGTGGTCGAGCAGGTCATCCGGCCGACCGGGCTGGTCGACCCCGAGGTGATCGTCAAGCCCACCAAGGGCCAGATCGACGACCTGGTGCACGAGATCCGGCTGCGCACCGAGAAGGACGAGCGCGTCCTGGTCACCACCCTCACCAAGAAGATGGCCGAGGACCTCACCGACTACCTGCTCGAACTCGGCGTCCAGGTCCGCTACCTGCACAGCGAGGTCGACACGCTGCGCCGCATCGAGCTGCTGCGCGAGCTGCGCGCCGGCGAGTACGACGTGCTGGTCGGCATCAACCTGCTCCGCGAGGGCCTCGACCTGCCCGAGGTGTCCCTGGTGGCGATCCTCGACGCGGACAAGGAGGGCTTCCTGCGCTCCGAGACGTCCCTGATCCAGACCATCGGCCGCGCCGCCCGCAACGTGTCCGGCCAGGTGCACATGTACGCCGACACGGTCACGCCGTCCATGCAGCGGGCCATCGAGGAGACCAACCGCCGCCGCGCCAAGCAGGAGGCCTACAACGCCGAGCACGGCATCGAGCCGACGGCGCTGCGCAAGAAGATCGCCGACATCCTCGACTCGCTCGCCCGCGAGGACGCCGACACCGAGACCCTGATCGGCGGCGCGGGACGCCAGCAGTCCCGCGGCAAGGCGCCCGTGCCCGGCCTGGCGTCCCGCCGCGAGGCGGGCCGGCACGCGGCCGACCTGGTCGGCGAGCGCCCGCGCGCCGAGCTGGAGTCCCTCATCGAGCAGATGACCGTGCAGATGCACCAGGCCGCCACCGACCTCCAGTTCGAGCTCGCCGCCCGCCTCCGCGACGAGATCAAGGAGCTCAAGCGCGAGCTGCGCGAGATGAAGGAGGCCGGCGTCCAGTAGAGCCCCGGGTCGAGTAAGACGCCGCAAGCCGAGAGCCCGCCCCACAGGAGCCCGCCCCACGGGAGCCCGCCACCGGGGGCCGCTGCGCGGGAGCCCGCCACCGGGAGGCCGCCGCACGGGAGCCCGCCACCGGGGGGCCGCTGCGCGGGAGGCCGTCACATGGGATCCGTGCGGGAGGTCGCCGCGCGAGAGGCCGGCCGCGTGGGAGGCCGCCGCACGGGAGCCCGCCCCACGGGAGCCCGCCACCGGGGGGCCGTTGCGCGGGAGGCTGCCACACGGGATCCGTGCGGGAGGTCGCCGCGCGGGAGGCCGGCCGCGTGGGAGGCCGCCGTGCGGAATCCGGGTGGGAAGCCGTCCCGTGGGAGGCTTCTGCGCGGGGGGCTTCCGCGCGGGAGGCCGGTGCGCGGGATACGTGCGGCGGGAGGGCGTTCTGGGGGAGGCCGGAGTCCGGTCGGCGGTTGGCGTGGGGTGGCCGGTAACTTGTGAGGCATGTCGTTCTCGCCGCCGCCCGCCGGGATGCCGTCCAGCTCGTACCCGCCGGAGGACCGGGTGCTCGGATGCCTGGTCGGCGGGGCGGTCGGGACGGCCCTGGGCATGCCCGTCGAGGGCGTGTCGCTGGAGGAGATCCGGCGCCGCCACGGACCCACCGGGCTCACCGACTACGTGGACGGGCGCGCTCCGGCCGGGGCGATCGCCGGGGACGCGCAGCTGATGCTGCTCACCGCGCAGGCGCTCGTGCAGTCGTCCGTGCGGGCCCGGTCCCGGGGCATCGGCGGCGCGACGCTCGGGCTGCTCCAGGTGGCGTACCTGTCCTGGTTGCGGGGGCAGGGGGAGACCATCCCGGACCAGGGGTGGCCGGGCGGCGGCTGGCTGCTCTCCGATCCCGCGATGACCGCGCGGCGCAGCCCCGGCCGGACGCTGCTCGCGGCGCTGCACAAGGCCGCCGAGCGCCGCAAGCCGGGCTGGCCGCTCGGCACCGTGGACGAGCCGATCAACGACTCCAAGGGGTGCGGCGGCGTCACCCGGACCGCGCCCTGCGGCTTCGGGACCCCCACGGCGCAGGCCGCGTTCGCGCTGGGCCGCGACGCGGCGGCCCTCACGCACGGTCACCCCAGCGGCCACCTGCCCGGCGGCGTCCTCGCCGCGACGGTGTGGGGGCTGCTGCGCGGGCAGCCGCTTCCGGACGCGCTGGCCGTCGCGCGCGGTGAGCTGGCGGGCCAGCGGGGGCACGAGGAGACCGCGCGGGCGCTCGACGCGGCGACGGCCCTGGCCGGGCAGGGCGAGCCGACGCCGGAGAAGGTCGAGTCGCTCGGCGCCGGCTGGACGGGCGAGGAGGCGCTCGCGATCGGCGTGTACGCGGCGCTCGCCGCCGAGCGCTGGGCCCGCACGGACGGCCCCGGCGGCCGGGCCGCGCTCGGCGGCCTCGGCCTGCTGGTCGCGGTCAACCACTCAGGCGACAGCGACTCCACGGCCCTGATCTGCGGGAACCTGCTCGGCGCCGCGCACGGCGCCGAGGCGTTCCCGCGTCCGTGGCGGGACCGCCTGGAGGTCGCGGACGCCGTCGCCCGCCTCGCCGCCGACTGCGCCCTGGAGTTCGGCCCCAACCCGCCCGCCGAACCCGGCACCGGCGGCGCCCCGCCCCTTCCCTGGGCGTTCCGCTACCCCGAGGGCTGACCGCACCCCGCCGTCCGGCCGGACTCGCCGTCCCGCCGTGGCCCGCGGTCCGACCGGACCCGTTGTTTGCTGCGGCCCGCAGTCCGGCCGGGCCTGTTGTCCCGTCGTGGCCCGCGGTCCGGTCGGACCAGCCGTTCCGCCGTGGCCCGCCGTCCGCCTGGACTCGTTGTCCCATCGTGGCCCGCGGTCTGGGCGGACTCGTTGTCCGCTGCCGCCCGCCGTCGGGGCGCGGCCCGCCGTCGGGGCGCGGCCCGTTGTCCGGGCGCGGCCTGTTGTCCTGTCGCGGGCCGTCGTTCGGGCGCGGCTCGTTCGCCCGAGGGGGCGCGGTGGTCGGCGGGGCGCGGGGACGGCGGGGTGGTGCGGGCCGGGGACGGCGTGGAGTGGAGGGGCGGGACGGGCGGGCCTACGATCGGGGACGTGAGCACCGATCCGTACGAGATCCGCCCGGCCTCGCCGGGCGACCTGGACCTGCTGCCCCCCATCGAGAACTCCGCCGACCGGATGTTCGGCGCGGTCGGGATCGTGTTCCCGCCGGGCCCGACCGTGGTCGAGCAGATGATCGGCCGGGACGCGGAGATCCTGGTGGCGGGGGACCCGCCCGCCGGGTACGCGGCGCTCTCGCCGCTGGACGGCGCGACCCACCTCGACCAGATCTCGGTGCACGCCGACCTCGCCGGGCAGGGCATCGGCACCCGCCTCCTGCGGGCCGTCCTGGACCACGCGGCGGCGGCCGGGTCGCCCGGCGTCAGCCTGCTCACCTTCCGCGACGTCGCCTGGAACGCCCCCTGGTACGCCCGGCACGGCTTCGCCGAGCTGCCCGAGGACCGCTGGACGCCGGGCCTGCGCAGGCACTGGAACGCCGAGGTCGCCGCGGGCCTGCACGCCCTCGGCCCGCGCGTGGTCATGTGGGCCGCCGTCACCGCCTGATCCCGCCCCCGAGACCGCGGGGCCTCCCGACTCCCGAGCGCCGCTCGTGTCCGATGCCGGACGCGGACGGCGCTCCTTTCGCATGCCCGGCCGCCGAGGAACCCGGAGCTTCGGCCCGCCGGGCGCGGGGCGTCAGGTGAAGATGACTTCAGGTAAGTACGTCAGTATGTAAGAACAAAGTATTGACGTGACCGCGGAGGCCTACTACAAATGTGCTCCAAGCCACAGGGGTGTCGCATCGGTGAACACTACGTGAACCGGTCGTTAACCCGAGGTGGACGACGGGCCACAGGAGGACACGATGCGGGTCGGGCTACTGGGTGCGGGACGGATCGGCGCGTGGCACGCGCGGCTGCTGGCGCGGCATCCGCTCGTGGACGAGCTGCTGGTGGCGGACGCCGACCGCCGCCGCGCGGACGCGCTGGCGGGCCCGCTGGGAGCCCGTCCCGCCGATCCGGAGGAGGTGTTCGCCGGACGGCCCGACGCGGTCGTCATCGCCACCCCGACCGCCACCCACGCCGAGCTGCTCGTGCGCGCGTGCGAGGCCGGGATCCCGGCCTTCTGCGAGAAGCCGGTCGCCGAGAGCCTGGCGGCGACCCTCGGCGTCCGGGACCGGGTCGCCGCGACCGGCGTGCCCGTCCAGATCGGGTTCCAGCGCCGGTTCGACCCCGGCTACGCCGCCGCGCGCGCCGCGCTCCGGGACGGGCGGCTCGGCGTCCTGCACCGGATCCACATGGTCACCGCCGACCCCGCGCCCCCGCCCGCCGAGTACGTGGCGGTCTCGGGCGGGATCTTCCGCGACTGCCAGATCCACGACTTCGACGTGCTGCGCTGGGTCACCGGCCAGGAGGTCGAGTCGGTCACGGCGGTCGGCGCGAACCGGGGCGCGGCGTACTTCGGCGAGGCGGACGACGTGGACGCCAGCGCCGTCCTGCTCGTCCTCTCCGACGGGACGGTCGCCACCGCGCACGGCGGGCGCTACAACGCGGCGGGCTACGACGTGCGGATGGAGCTGGCGGGCACCGCCGGGACCTGGGTCGTCGGGCTGGACGAGCGGGCGCCGCTGCGCTCGGCCGAGCCGGGCGTCGACTGGCCGTCCGGGGACCCGTGGGGCGACTTCCACGAGCGGTTCGAGCCCGCCTACGCGAACGAAATTGGAACGTTCCTAGACGTGGCCCGGGGGCACGCGCCGAGCCCCTGCACGGTGGACGACGCGCTCGCCGCCCTGCTGATCGCCGAGGCCGCCACGCTGTCCCGGCGCGAGGGACGCACCGTCCGGCCCGCCGAGTTCGCCCCGGCGGAGGCGCGATGACCTGGGCCATCGCCTTCGGCGTCGTGGCGCTCGGGTTCGTCTACGTCAGCGGCGTCAACGACGGCGCCACGCTGCTCGGGCTCGGCGGCCGGTACCCGCGCTCCTCGCGGCTCGCACTCGCCGCGCTGGTGGTCCTGCCGCTCGTGCTCGTCCCCGAGGCGATCGGGCTGACGGTCGCGCGCACCTTCACCGAGCGCCTCGCCGACCTCGGCGACCCGCGCGGCGCGGAGGCGTTCCTGTGCGGGGTGACGATCGCGCTCGCCGTGGTCGTCGGGCTGTCCCGGCGCGGCCTGCCGACCAGCCTGACGCTGGCGGTGGTCGGCGGCATCGGCGGGGCGGGACTCGGCGCCGGGCTGCCGGTGTCCTGGTCCGGGCTCGTCCGCGTGCTGGCGATCGGCGCCGCCGCGCCGCTGGCCGGGCTCGCGCTCGGCTACCTGCTCGGGGTCGGCGCGCGCCGGGTGCCGGGGTTCGGCGGGATGCCGCGCGCGGTCCGGACCGTCCACGTGCTGGCGTACGGCGCGCAGTGCGCCGCCTACGCCGCCAACGACGGCCAGAAGATGTACGCGGTCGTCAGCGTGGCCCGCGACGTCGCGGTGGCGCGGCGGCTCGGCGCCGTCGGCCCGGTGCAGGTGTCGCCGCTGGTGCTCGTCGCGGTCGCGGCGGTGTTCTGCGCCGGGGCGCTCAGCGCCGTGCACCGGGTCGGGGAGCGGCTCGGCCGCGGGCTCGTCCTCGCCCGTCCGCTGCACGTGGTGTCCACCGAGGCCGCCGCCGCGGCGGCCGTCACCGCCAGCTCGTTCGCCGGGGCCCCGGTCAGCATGACCCAGTCGGTGGCGGCCGGGGTCGTCGGCGTCGCGGCCAGCGAGGGCCCGACCCGGGTGCGCTGGCCGAACGTCGCCCGCATCGGCGCGGCGTGGGTGTTCACCCTCCCGCTCGCGCTCGCCGCCGGCGCCTTCGCCGGATTGGCGGTGCGGGCCCTGTGAACGCCACCGCCCCCCGCGCGGGCGCGCGCCGGCTGAGCGCCGGGCGCCGCCTCCGGCTGGTCTGGGACGACCTGCGCGGACGGTCCGCCGAACGCGTCCTCGGGCAGGTCGCCCGGCAGGTCGGGACGGTCCGGCGCGGCGCGGACCTGGCCGCCGAGATGGCCGCCGGACGCGTCCCGCCCGGCGAGGCCCGCGCCCGCATGACCGAGCTGGAGCACGCGGGCGACGCCGAACGCGCCGCGCTCGCCGCGATGCTCCGCGGGGCCCTGGCCACCCCGATCGACCGGGAGGACCTGTACCGGCTGTCCCGGTCGGTGGACGACGTCCTGGACAACCTCCGCGACTTCGTCCGCGAGGCCGACCTCTACGGGCCGAGCTCGCTCGGCTTCGCGGTCCCGCCGCTCGCGGCGGTGCACGACGGGCTGACCGCCCTCGACGCCGCCGTGGGCAAGGTCCTCGCCGAGCCCGCGGCGGTCACCGTCGCCGCGCTCGGCGCCCGCAAGGCCGGCAACCGGGTCCGGCAGACCCGGCAGGCGGCCCTCGCCGACGCGTTCGCCGGACCGCTGGACGTCGAGCTGCTGCGCCGCCGGGAGCTGCTGGAGCGGCTCGACGCGGTCGGGCGGCGGCTCGGCGAGGCGGCCGACGCGCTGTCCGACGCGATGCTCAAGCGCAGCCACTGACCGCACCCCTCACACCGCAGCCCTCACACCGCACCCCTCACACCGCACCTTTCACACCGCCCTCTTCACTCCGCACCACGCACCTTTCACCCCCACCCCCAGCGCCGCCGGTCCGGGGTACCGGCGGCGCGTCCCCCAAGGAGAGTTCGACCATGACCGGATCCGCCCCCGGACGGCGGCGCGCCCGCGCCGCCTGCGCCGGCCTGCTCGCCCTGGCCGCGTCCGCGCTCACCGCGTGCGCCCCGTCCACCGGCGGCGAGGCGGGCGGCGGCGCGAGCCCGCTGCCGTCGGCCACCGTCGAGGACGCCGCGACCTTCAAGCTCGACGCCCTGATCGCCGCCGCGAAGAAGGAGGGCTCCGTCCTCGCCTACGACGGCAGCGGCGACGTCAAGGACGTGGCCGCGGCGTTCGCCAAGAAGTACGGGATCAAGGCCGAGGGCGTGAAGTCGAAGGCGGCCGCGACCGCCGAGAAGATGACGCGCGAGTCCCAGGCCAAGAACGTCACCATCGACGTCAACCTGTTCGAGGACGGCCCGATGCTGGTCGGGCAGCTCCTGCCGCAGCGGATCGTCCAGACGTGGATCCCGCCGGACCTGGCGTCGAACATCGACGAGGGCGACCGGAACCCGCTGATGATGCTGATGAAGGCGTACGTCTTCGTCTACAACCCCAAGCTCAGCCCGAACGGCTGCCCGGTGAAGAACCTCTGGGAGCTGACCGAGCCCGCGTGGAAGGGCAAGGTGCTGCTCCAGGACCCCCTCGGCAAGGAGGTCTTCACCCAGTGGTACACCCAGCTCGCCGACCACGGGACCGACAAGCTCAACGCCGCCTACGAGGCGCTCGGCAAGGGCAAGCTCCAGCTCTCCGAGAAGGACCCGGCGCACGAGTGGGTGAAGCGGTTCGCGAAGAACTCGCCCGTCCTCACCACCGAGGACGAGGACGTCGCGACCGGCGTGTCCGCCCCCAACCAGACCAAGCAGACCCTCGGCCTGATGTCCATCGCGAAGTTCCGCGACGTGGAGCAGAAGGGCTTCCAGATGAAGGTCTGCGAGGGCCTGACGCCGTGGGTCGGGTTCTCCTACCCCAAGTACGCCACGATCGCGACCGGCTCCAAGCACCCGAACGCGGCCAAGCTGTTCGTCCACTTCGTCCTGGAGAAGGAGGGCTTCGCGCTGGAGTCCGGCAGCGGCGGCGTGTCCGGCAACAAGGCGGTCGGGAAGAGCCCGAACAACCCGCCCGGCCTCGGTGACTGGGACAACCAGCTGTTCCGGTTCGTGCCGCAGACCATGACCGAGGACTTCCGCGAACGCCAGGACATCAAGGACTTCTGGCGCGTCAACCACCGCTGACCCCACCCCACCGGAGGAATCGTCATGGCGGTCGCCGCCCCCGCGCGCCCGGCGTCACGCGGAAGACGCGTGCTCTACCGCGCCCGCGTGCTCCTGCGCGAGCCCACCGTGCTGCTCGGCGTGGTGCTGTGCCTCGCGCTGCTCTACCTCGTCATCGCGCCGCTCGTCTCGGTCTTCTCGGACGCGGGCCGCGTCCAGTACGGGGACGAGGCGCGCTCCGGCCAGCACACCGGGGACTGGACGAGCTACTACCTGTGGCGGGTGTTCCGCTCGCCCGTCAGCCGGCTGCTGTTCTGGGAACCGCTGCTGCACACGCTCGTCGTCTCGGCCGGCGTCATCGTGTTCGCCCTGGTCGTCGGCGGGTCGATGGCCTGGCTGGTCACCCGGACCAACGTGCCCGGCCGCAAGTTCCTGGCCGCCGCGCTGGTGGTGCCGTACATGCTGCCGTCCTGGACGTTCGCGCTGGCCTGGCTGACGCTGTTCAAGAACGAGCGGTCCGGCGGCCAGGTCGGCTACCTCCAGGGCGCCGGGATCTCCACGCCCGACTGGCTCGCCTACGGCCCGCTGCCGATCATCGTGACGCTCGGGCTGCACTACTACCCGTTCGTCCTGCTGCTGTTCGGCAACGCGCTGCGCCGCATCGACGCGCAGCTGGAGGACTCGGCGCGCATCCTCGGCGCGGGCGGACGGACCGTCCTGCGCCGCATCACGCTGCCGCTGATGCTGCCCGCCCTGTCGTCGGCGGTGCTGCTCGTGCTCGGCCGCGTCCTCGGCACCTTCGGCACGCCCTACATCCTCGGCCTGCCGAGCGACTACAACGTGCTGTCCACCAGCCTCTACCACGCCATCCGGGACCGCAGCACCGGCGTGGCGTCGGTACTCGCGGGCGTGATCGTCCTGGTCGGCGTGCTGGTCGTGGTCGTGGACACCCGGCTCGTCCGCGAGCAGCGCCGGTTCGTGACGGTCGGCGGCAAGGGCGCGATGGACCGGCGCTCGGACCTGCGCCGCTGGCGCTGGCCCGCCTTCGCCGTCGGGATGGCGGTCTTCCTGGTCAGCGTCGCCGCGCCGGTGCTGACGCTGCTGCTGTCCACCGTCACCAAGACGCCCGGGGTGTTCCGCGCCGACAACTTCACCCTGACGTTCTGGATCGGCGAGAGCATCCCGGGCGCGGTCGGCTTCCCGCACGGTGTACTGCGCGGCTCCGACCTGTACGACGCGGCCTGGAACAGCGTGCGCATCGTCGGTATCGCCGCGCTGATCTGCGGGTTCGTCGGCCTGCTCATCGGCTACGTGGTGGTCCGCGGGGACGGCAGCCGGGTGTCGGGGTTCCTGCGGCAGGTGTCGTTCCTGCCGTACCTCGTGCCGGGCATCGCGTTCGCCGCCGCCTGCCTGTCGCTGTTCGCCGTGCGGCGCGGGCCGATCCCCGCCCTCTACGGGACGGTCACGCTGCTCGTCCTCGTGCTTGTCGTCACGCACCTGCCGTACTCGTCCCGGTCCGGGATCGCCGCGATGATGCAGCTCGGCCGCGAACCCGAGGAGGCCGCGCAGGTCGCCGGGGCGCGCTGGCCGGTCCGGATGTTCCGGATCATCGTGCCGATCCAGAAGGGCGCCCTCGTCACCGGCGTCGTGCTGCCGCTGGTGTCGGGGCTGAAGGAGCTCAGCATCGTGATCATGC
This sequence comes from Actinomadura gamaensis, assembly GCF_042652125.1. Lineage (NCBI taxonomy): Bacteria > Bacillati > Actinomycetota > Actinomycetes > Streptosporangiales > Thermomonosporaceae > Actinomadura > Actinomadura gamaensis. The sequence goes on from NZ_JBHSIT010000003.1 coordinate 353,792, forward strand.
TGACGACCTCCGGCACCCAGCTGCTCACCACCCTGTCGATCGGCCTGGTCGACTACGGCTACACCCAGCTCGCCAACGCGGTCGTGCTGGTCATCGCCCTGCTCTCGTTCACCCTGACCTACCTGGCCCAGCGGCTCACCCGGAGCAGCCTGGCCTCGGGCATCGGAGGTTGACCATGTCGGCCATCACCCTCAGCGGAGTGGTCAAGCAGTACCCCGGCGGCCACGTCGCGGTGCGGAACCTCGACCTGACCATCCCGGACGGGTCGTTCACCTGCCTGCTCGGCCCGTCCGGCTGCGGCAAGACCACCACCCTGCGCATGATCGCCGGGCTGGAGCAGCCGACCGCGGGCGAGATCCGCGTCGGCGACCGCGTCCTGGACGCCGTGGAGCGCGGCGTCTACGTCCCGCCCGAGAAGCGCGGCATGGGCCTGGTGTTCCAGAACTACGCGCTCTGGCCGCACCTGACCGTCCTGCGGAACGTCGAGTTCGGGCTGCGGATGCGCAAGGTCCCCGCCGCGCAGCGGCGCGAGCGGGCCATGGAGGCGCTGCGGAAGGTCCGCGTCGCCGAGTGCGCCGACCGCTACCCCTCGCAGCTGTCGGGCGGGCAGCAGCAGCGCGTCGCCCTCGCGCGGATGCTCGCCGTGGACCCCGCCGTCCTGCTGCTGGACGAGCCGCTGTCCAACCTGGACGCGCGGCTGCGCCTGGAGATGCGCACCGAGCTCAAGCGCATCCACGACGAGACCGGCGCGACCGTCGTGTTCGTCACCCACGACCAGATGGAGGCCATGACGATGGCGACGCACGTCGCGGTCATGAACGAGGGCGAGCTGCAGCAGGTCGCGCCGCCCGTCGAGATGTACGAGCGGCCCGGCAACCGGTTCGTCGCCGAGTTCGTGGGCAGCCCGCCGATGAACGTCGTCGGCGTCGCCGAACCGCTCGGCGGCCTCGCCGGATCGCTGCTGCGGTACGTCGAGAAGCGCGCCGGGCTCGCCGCGCCGGGCTGCGTCGGCGTCCGTCCCGAGGCGCTGCGCCTCGCCGCCGGACCGGACGCGCCGCCGCCGGACGCCTGGGCGCACGAGGTCGCCGTCGAGACCGTCCTGCCCGCCGGGGCTAGCTGGACCGTCCAGCTCCGCGCGGACGACACCGAGCTGTTCGCCGTCACGCACGAGGACCCGGGCGTCGCGCCCGGCGACACCGTCCGCTGCTGGGCGCGGCCCGACCGCCTGCACGTCTTCGCCGCGGACGGCACCCGCCTGACCGCCTGGGACGACGCGTCCGCGCCGGTGGGGAAGGCGGCCCAGTGACCGACCCGACCCCCGACACCTCCCACCCGCACACCCCGCCCCGCGCGCAGACACCGTCCGGCGAGCTGACGCCGTCCGGCGAGTTGACGCCGTCCGGTGAGTTGACGCCGTCCGGTGAGTTGACGCCGTCCGGTGAGTTGACGCCGTCCGGTGAGTTGACGCCGTCCGGTGAGTTGACGCCGTCCGGTGAGTTGACGCCGTCCGGTGAGCTGACGCCGTCCGGCGCGCTGAAGTCGTCCGGCGGGCTGAAGTCGTCCGGCGAGCTGACGCTGTCCCGCGAGTTGACGCCGTCCGGCGGGCTGAGGTCGTCCCGTGCGCTGACGCGGCCGGACGCGATTTTGCTCGACTTCGGCGGGGTGCTCGTGGAGACCCGCACCCGTCCGGGCTGGACGGCCGTGCTCGCCAAGGAGGTGCACGCCCTGCTCGCCCGCGGCGGCTGCACCGCCCTGGACGTCGCCGACGTCGAGGCCGACATCAAGGCGGGCGCGGCCGGGGACAAGAGCTGGAAGAACGCCATGTCCCGCCCGTTCGCGCCCGTCGAGATGACGCACGTCCAGTTCTGGCGGGACTACGTGGCCGCCGACTGGCCCGCCGCCGCCCGCCAGCTCGTCGTCGCCCACGCGACGCCGCTGTGCAAGCGGATGGGCGAGGTGCGGCAGGAGCGGACGATCCGCCCCGGCATCCCCGAGCTGCTGGACGCCGCCGCCGAACTGGGCATCCCCTGCGCGGTGGTCAGCAACGCGCTGTCCGGCGCGGTGCACCGCGACTTCACCGCCGCGACCGGCCTCGCCGGGAAGCTGGCCGTGGAGGTCTACAGCGACGAGGTCGGCGTCCGCAAGCCCAACCCCGAGATGATCTGGATCGCCACCCGCGCCCTGGACGTACCGCCCGCCCGCGCCTGGTACGTCGGCGACAACTTCGACCGCGACGTGCTGTGCGGGCACCGCGCCGGGATCGGCGGCAACGTGCTGATGGTCGCCAAGGGCACCTACGACGTCCCGTTCGAGATCCGGCACCGCCCGGACGCCGTGGTCGACGACGGCCACGGCCTGCTCGCCCTGCTCACCGACGCCCCCGAGGGAGACCGATGACCGACCCGGCCACCGCCCGCGAGCTCCAGCGGATCGCCGAGACCGCCGCCTGCGCGCCCGCCGACCGGCTGCGGACCGCGTTCCGCTCCCGGCCCGCCGTGCAGACCAAGCGCGACTTCCACGACCCGGTGACCGAGCACGACCGCGCCGCCGAGGAGACCATCCGCGCGGTCCTGGCCCGCCACGCCCCGAACAGCGTCGTGGTCGGCGAGGAGGGCGGCGAACAGACCGGCGCCGGAGCCGGTGGCCATGGCGCGACCGGTGCCGGAGTCGGCGGTCAGCGCGCCGGCGGCGCGGGAGCGGGCGGCGAGGGCGCGGCCGGCGCGGGAGGCGGCAGTCAGCGCGCGGCCGGCGCGGGAGCCGGCGGTCAGCGCGCGGATGACGCGGCAGCAGTCGGGCAGCGCGCGGGAGGCGGCAGTCAGCGCGCGGCCGGCGCGGGAGCTGGTGGTCAGCGCGCGGTCGGCGCGGGAAGCGGCGGGCAGGGCGCGGACGGGGCGGGAGCCGGCGGCGAAGGGGCGGGCGGCGTGGTTCGCTGGTATGTCGATCCGATCGACGGGACCGCGAACTTCGCCGCCGGGCTGCCGTTCTTCTGCACGTCCGTCGCCGCCGTGGTGGACGGCGAGGTCGTCGCGGGCGCGGTCTACGACCCGGTGCGCGACGACCTGTTCGCCGCCGGCCCGGACGGCGCGACCTGCAACGGCATACCGCTGCGCAGCGCGGGCGCGGCCGAGGACCGCACCGGCGTGCTCGTCACCGGCTTCCCCAACGCGCGCGAGCTGCGGCGCGGCGGCGAGGAGTCGCTGCGCCGGTTCGGACGGCTCGTCGAGGCGTTCGCGACCGTCCGGCGGCCGGGCAGCGCCGCGCTGTCGCTCGCGCACGTCGCGGGCGGCTGGGCCGACGCGGCCTATGGCGTGTCCGTCAACGCGTGGGACGTGGCGGCCGCGCTGCTGCTGGTCCGCCGCGCGGGCGGCGTGTACGTGCCGCTCGGCGGTGAGCCGGACGGCCCCGACTGGGCCGCCCCCGGCTACCTCGCCTGCGTCGGCGGGTTCGACCTGGACGGTTCCGTCCTCACCGAGGTCGCGGGCCTGGCCGCCGCCCGGAGCGGCGCGTGACCGGCCGTCCGGCGGTCCGCTGGATCGTCACCGACCTGGACGGCACGCTCGTCGGCCGCGACCTGCGGATCCCGGCGGCGAACGTCGCCGCGCTGCGCCGGTTCGCGGACGCCGGGGGAGAGGTCGTCATCGCCACCGGCCGCACCGAGGAGTCGGCGCTGCCCTACCACCGCGAGCTGGGCCTCGCCACGCCCGCGATCCTCTACAACGGCGCGCGGGTCGTGGACCTCGCGACCGGCGACGTCCTGTACCGGCGCTGCCTCGCCTCGGCGTCCTGGGCCAAGCTGACGCTGCTGCTGGACGACCTGCCCGAAGGCGTCCACGTGGTCGCGTTCAGCGACGGGCGCGGGCACGTCCGGGACGAGGGCGCGGCGCTCCGCGACTACGCCGGGCGGGACGGGATCGCGCTGGCGCGCGTCGCGTCCTGGGGCGAGCTGCCGTCCGACGGGATCACCAAGGTCATGCTGGTCTGCGCGGACGCGGCGCTGATGGACCCGGCCGAGCGCGCGGTCGCCGCGACCGTGCCGGGCGTCACGCTCGTCCGGTCCGAGGCGACGTACCTGGAGGTGCTGCCCGAGGGCGCGACCAAGGGCGCGGCGCTGCGCGAGCTGGCCGCCGCGCGCGGCGTGCCGCTCGCCGAGATCGCGGCGATCGGCGACAACCCGAACGACATCGACATGATCCGCGTGGCCGGGACGGGCGTGGCCGTCGGCGACGGGCACCCCGACGTCCGGGCCGCCGCCGACCTGGTCGTCGCCGCGTGCGCGGACGGCGCGGTCGCCGATCTCGTCGGACGCCTCCTGCCGTGATCCTCACCGTCGTGGGCTGCTCCGGCACCGTCCCCGGCCCGGACGCCGCGTGCTCCTGCTACCTGCTGGAGCACGCGGGCGTCCGGATCCTGCTCGACCTCGGCACCGGCGCGCTCGGCCCGCTCCAGAGGTTCGCCGACCCGTGCGCCGTGGACGCCGTGGTCCTGAGCCATCCGCACCGCGACCACTGCGCCGACCTCGTGCCGCTGGTCTACCTGCGTGACCGCCGGGGCGTGTCCGGGCCGCTCCCGGTGCTCGCCCCGGCGGGGTCCGCCGAACGGGTCGTAGGTGAAGGACGCCCCTACACCGACGCCCTCAAGTGGCTGGACGCCGGGCCGGAGCCGTTCCGGATCGGGCCCTTCACCGTCCGGACGACCCCGGTTCCCCATTCGGTGCCCGCCGTGGCCGTCCGGGTGTCGGCGGGCGACGCGACCCTCACCTACTCCGGGGACAGCGGCGTGTGCGCGGAACTGGACGATCTCGCCCGCGGCTCCGACGTCCTGCTGTGCGAGGCGGCTGCCGCCGTGGACACGCCCGGCGCGTCGCGCAACCACCTGACCCCGGCGCAGGCGGCGGCGACGGCGACCCGCGCCGGGGCGGGCCAGCTGATCCTCACCCACCTGCGGCCCTGGGCCGACCCGGCCGCCGCGCTCGCCGAAGCCCGCGTCCACAGCGCGCGACCGGTCAGCCTGGCCGTCCCGGGCCTGCGCGTGGCGGTCTAGAACCGCCACGACCCCAGTCGCTGCGCTTTTGATCGCCGCGCCTTCGGTTCTGCGCTTTTGATCGCTGCGCCTTCGGTTCTGCGCTTTTGACCGCCGCGCTTTCAGTCCTGTGCTTTTGATCGCCGCGCTTTCGGTTCTGTGCTTGCGATCGCTGCGGCTTCGGTCGCTGCGGCTTCAGGCGTCCGGCTCGGCAGGCGGAACGGGCGCCGTGCTCCCTCGGTCAGTCAGGAGGGGGTGGACGTTCGCGCGCAGGGGGCGGCGGTCGGGGTCGCCGCCGTCCAGCCGGTCCAGGAGCGCGGCCATCGCCTGGCGGCCGAGCTCGCGCGCGGGGACGGCGACCGTCGTCACGCCGACCGCGTCCGCGGCGGTCGCCTCGCCGTGCACGACGAGCGACACGTCGTCCGGAACCCGCGCTCCGGCCCGCATCAGCGCCGCGAGCACCGCCGCACCGCTGGAGTCGCAGAGCGCGACCACCGCCGTTGGCTTCTCCGCCGCGCCCGCAGGTGATTCGGGGCGCAGCACGGACTGAAGGTCGTCGATGCCGAGCGCCAGGGCATCGATTCCGTGCTTCTGTAGCGCGCTGCGGTAGGCGCGATGCGTCAGCGGCCGGCGCGGACCGGCGTGCACGGTGGCGATGCGGCGGTGCCCCAGCCCGACCAGGTGGGAGACCGCCAGCCGGACGGTCTCGCCGGACGCCGAACGCACCGCGTCGGCCAGGCCCGCCCGCGGAACCGGATCGATGACGACGACCGGGCAGCTCGCGGCGGCCCGGTCGAGGTCGGCGGACGTCAGCCTCGGCCCGGCCAGGACGAGACCGTCCGGACGCAGGTCGAGCAGCTCGTCCAGGGCGGTGCGGGCGGCGGCGGTGTCGCCCCGGCCCGCCGCCAGCAGCAACCGCAGCTCACGGCCCTCCGCCGCGTCCGCGAGACCGTCGTGGACGAGCGCGACCGCCGGATCGGCCAGGTCGCCGGCGAGGACGCCGACGATGCCCGTCCGTCCCGCGGCGAGGCTCCGGGCCATCGCGTTCGGCCGGTACCCGAGGTCGCGCGCCGCGGCCAGCACCGCCGCCCGCCGGGCCGCGCCGACCTTCGGCGAGCCGCGCATGACCAGCGAGACCAGGGCGCGCGACACCCCGGCGCGCGCGGCGACGTCCTCCAGCGTGGGATACGGCATGCGGGCAGCGGCTCCTCGGGGCGGCGGACGGTCCGGTGGCCAGGACGCTACCCGTGCCGGCCCCCGGACCGCGAGAACGTTCGCGCAAGCCCCCGGCCCGACCGCGCGACCCCCGGAGTACGCCGGCCGGGACGCGAAAACCCCGCGCCGGGGCCGTGTACGTCAGTCGCGGGAGTCCCGCGAGGCTCGGTCGTGAGGGGCAGACGAGGGTCCCGCGCGGGGGGAAGTCGCGCGAGGGTCCCGCGGGGGGAGTCATGCCGAGCCCGGAGGCCGGGAGCCCCATTGCGGGACCACCAAGAAGGTAATGGGGGGAGTCGCGCGGCCCCCGCAGGGTGGGAAGGGAGGTTCAGCCGCGCGGGGTGCGACGCGAGGTTCAGCCCCAGGGGCCCCGCGCGGGGGGCTGTGCACGTCGGTTGCTGAGAATCCCGCGCGGGGTAGGGGGTCAGTCGCGGGGGTTCCAGTCGCCGGGGGCGACGTCGAGGTCGAGCGGCTCGGCGACCTCGCGCCAGTCCACGAACTTGAAGTTGGTGTTCGTGCGGACCTGACCGTCCGCGCCGGTCTCGTCGGGCGCGTTAAAGCCGTCCTGGACGACGAGCAGGCCGTGCTTGAAGTCGCCGACGGGGGCGCTCGTGACCATCGCCCCGTCGCACTCCTCCGAGCCGTCCACGCTCGTGCCGGGCGCGATGCGGAACCGGCCGAGGTAGCCGTTGCCGTCCTCGCGGTCGTAGGCGACGAAGGTGTTGTCACCCTGGCTGGAGGCCAGCAGGTAGCCCTCGCCGTCGTCCTTGGCGTAGATCGTCAGGCCCTCGGCGTCGGCGGTGAGGTGCTTGCCGCCGTAGCCGGGGTCGGCGCCGGTGACGTGGCACTCCTCGGTCTGCGGGTCGTAGGCTGACGGCACGCCGTAGCTCTTCACGCGGTCGACGAGCTTCGGCTTGCCGCCGTCCAGGGGGATGCGCCAGATGCCGACGTCCTCCTGCGCCGCGTACAGCACGCCGTGCTCGGCGTCGCCGACCATGCCCTCGACCTGCGGGTCCTCGCCGGGCTCCTCGCACGGCGTCCACGTGCCGCCGTCGGGCAGCGCGAACGAGGACGGCAGGTCCACGTTGCGCACGGGCGCGTAGCCGACCTTGCCGGACGCCGTCGCGACCAGCCGGAACAGCCCGACGCGGGTGGTGTTGCGGCGGCTCACCGCGACGTACGGGACGCCGTCGCCGCCGCGCCACGCCGCCAGGCCGTAGGCGGTCCGCTGGCCGTTGACCTCGGCGGCGGAGGACGAGAAGACCGGCGGCGCGGACGGGTCGGTCACGTCGGTGAGCGGAGCGCGGTGCTCCTTGGCCGCCGCCGGGTCGATCACGTACGTGCGGATGGTGTCGCGGCCCCGGTCGGAGACGACGGCGACGTCCACCTTCTTGCCGCCCAGCTTCCAGCCGTACACGACGTCCACGTTGTTGAACCGGCCGGGGGAGTCGCCGTCCCCGGGCGCGGCGGGGGCGGGCAGCCGCTGGATCTCGTGCCCGGCGGTGTCGTAGACGGCGAGGCCCGCCTTCTTCAGCGTGCCGATGACCAGGTCGCCGCCGCGGTCGGAGGGGTGGTTCCAGATGGCCGGGTCGTCGGCGTTGGCCGAGCCGCCGGCCTTGTCGTCGAAGTTCGGCGGGGTCTCCAGGCGGGCGTGCGCGGTGGCGAGGTCGTCGGCCGCCGCGGCGGGCGCGGCGAACGCCGCCAGGGCCACCGTGACGGCGGCGAGGGCGAGGGGGCGGGCGCTGCGTGCAGAGCGCATGGAACGTTCCTCCGGTCGTCGGGGGTGAGAGGGGAACGCCCGGTACGCTAAGCGTTAGAGCGCTCTAATTCAATAGAGCGCTCCAATTCGTCGCCCACCCGCCCCCCGCCCGTCACCCGGACGTCCGCCGCGCGCCCTGCGGCCCACCACCGGCACGTTCGCCGCGCGTTCGACACTCGGTCGGTCGCTGCCTGCCCGGGACTCGGACGTCCGCCGCGCGCCCTGCGGCCCGCCGCCCAGACGTCCGCCGCGCGCCCCGCGGCGCGCCGCGCAGAGGTCCGCCGCGCAGAGGTCCGCCGCGCGTCCGGCGGCCCGCCGTCGGCTCGTTCGCCGTGCGGCCGGCACTCGGTCGGTCGCTGTCTGCCCGGCCCTCGGACGTCCGGTGCGCGACCAGCGGCCCGGACGCTGGCATCCGCCGTGCGTCTGGTGGGCACGTGACCCGGATGGTCACCGTCCGCCCGGCGGGACTGTCGCCCGCATGGACGCCGTGTGTCCGGGGTGCGCCGCAGGAGCGGACGTCCGTGCGGGGCGGGGGTCAGCGTTCGACCAGGGTGAGGGCGAAGGAGTAGCGGCTGGCGCGGTAGACGTGCGAGCCGTACTCGATGGCGCGTCCCTTGTCGTCGTAGGCGGTGCGGGTCATGGTGAGGAGCGGGACGCCGCGCCGCTCGTCCAGCGCCTGGGCCTCGGCGGCGGTCGCGCCGCGCGCGCCGATCGTCTGGTTGGCGATGCGCAGGTTGATGCCGGCGGCGCGGAGCAGCTCGTACAGGCCGTGCTCGGCGAGGTCGGCGGCGGTCGGCTCCAGCAGCCCGCCGGGCAGGTAGTTGGTGAGCAGGGCCAGCGGCTCGGCGCCGGTGTAGCGCAGCCGCCGCAGCTTGGTCACCTCCGTGCCCGGCGGCACTCCCAGCTCCTTGGCGACCTGGTCGGGGGCCTCGGCGGAGGCGAGCTCCAGGACCTCGGTGCGCGGCTCCCCGCCCGCGGCGGCCAGGTCGTCGTAGAGGCTGGTCAGCTCGACCGAGCGGCGCACCTGCGCCTGCACGACCTGCGTCCCGACGCCGCGCTTGCGGACGAGCAGCCCCTTGTCCACCAGGTGCTGGATCGCCTGCCGGACGGTCGGCCGCGACAGCCCGCACCGGTCGGCGAGCTGGACCTCGTTCTCCAGCCGCTCGCCCGGGGTGAGGTTCCCGTCCCGGATGGCGGCCTCCAGCTGCTGGGCCACCTGGAAGTACAGCGGGACCGGGCTGTTGCGGTCCACGGACAGGACGGGACGGTTCACCGATCGAGGCCTCTCGGGAGCGGGACGGGGCTTCATGGTACCGCCGCGCGGCGATTAGCTTATTACCTCATAATGTCATGACAAACTATTGACAAGGCTTCGAGAGGTCATCGAGACTCTCGGCGTGCCGGTCTGCGGCCGGCCCGCCTGCCGAACGCCTCGTGGGAGTTGGTGTGATCCGATGATCAATGATCGTGTCGCGGGAGCCCCGATCTCGTGGGGGGTGTGCGAGGTGCCCGGCTGGGGGCACCAGCTCGACCCCGGACGGGTCCTGGCGGAGATGCGCGACCTCGGGCTGGCCGCGACCGAGTTCGGTCCGGCCGGGTTCCTGCCCGACGCGCCCGCCGAGCGGGCGGAGCTGCTGGCCCGCCACGGGCTGCGTCCGGTGGGCGGGTTCGTCCCGGTCGTCCTGCACGACCCCGACCGCGACCCGCTGCCGGAGGTCGCCGCCGCCCTCGCCGCCTTCGCCGGGGACGATGTGGAACGCTCCAGTGACGGTCTGGTGCTCGTCCTCGCCGCGGCGACCGGCCTGGACGGCTACGACGAGCGCCCCCTGCTCGACGCGACCGGCTGGCTGACGCTGCTCGCCAACCTCGACCGGATCGCCGCGCACGCCGCGGACGCCGGCGTCCGCGCCGTCCTGCACCCGCACGTGGGGACGATGGTGGAGCGCCCCGGGGAGGTCCAACGCGTGCTCGACGGCACGTCCATTGGGCTCTGCCTCGACAGCGGGCACCTGCTCATCGGCGGGACCGACCCCGTCGGGCTCGCCGCCCGCCGGCCCGACCGCATCGCGCACGTCCACCTCAAGGACGTGGACGCGGCGCTCGCCGAACGCGTGCGCAGCGGCGGCCTCACCTACACCGAAGCCGTCCGCGACGGGCTCTACCGCCCGCTCGGCAAGGGCGACGTGGACGTCGCCGAACTGGTCGCCTCGCTGGAGGCCGCCGGGTACGACGGCTGGTACGTGCTCGAACAGGACACGGTGCTGACCGGCGCCCCCGCCCCCGGCGCGGGCCCGATCGACGACGTGCGCGCCTGCCTCGACTTCCTCGCCGGGATCGACGCGTGACCCCGCCGTCCCACCCCGAGGGCGTGAGCCCGGCGGCCGCGTCCGGCCGCGTGACCTCGGCGGCCGCGTCTGAGGACGCGGCCCCGCCGTCCACATCCGGGGACGGGCCGTTCGACGTGGTCACGATGGGACGCGTCGGAGTCGATCTGTACCCGCTCCAGTCCGGCGTCGGCCTGGAGGACGTCGAGTCGTTCGGCAAGTTCCTCGGCGGCAGCCCGACGAACGTCGCGGTGGCCGCCGCGCGGTACGGGCGCCGCGCCGCCGTCGTGACCCGCACCGGCGCGGACCCGTTCGGACGGTACGTCCGCCGCGCCCTCGCCGAGTACGGGGTGGACGCCCGGTTCGTCGCCGACGTCCCCGGCCTGCCGACGCCCGTCACGTTCTGCGAGCTGTTCCCCCCGGACGACTTCCCGCTGTACTTCTACCGCTTCCCCAAGGCCCCCGACCTGGAGATCCGCGCGGACGAGCTGGACCTCGACGCGCTCGCCTCCGCCCGCGTCCTCTGGACGACGGTCACCGGCCTGTGCCAGGAGCCGTCCCGGTCGGCGACGCTCGCCGCGATGCGCTCCCGTCCGCGCGACGCGCTCACCGTCCTGGACCTCGACTACCGGCCGATGTTCTGGGAGGACGAGGCGGAGGCGACGCGTCAGGCGAAGGAGGCGCTGCGGCACGCGACCGTGGCGGTCGGCAACCTCGCCGAGTGCGCCGTGGCCGCCGGTGACCTGGCGGCCCGAGACGACGCGCACCGCGCCGCGAAGGCGCTGCTGGACGCGGGCGTCCGGCTCGCGGTCGTCAAGCGCGGCCCCGGCGGAGTCTTGGCCGCCTCGGCGGACGGTGCGATCGTCGAAGGCGCGCCCGTCCCGGTGGACGTCGTGAACGGCCTCGGCGCGGGCGACGCGTTCGGCGGCGCGCTGTGCCACGGCCTGCTCGCCGGCTGGGAGCTCGGCCGGACGGTCGCGTTCGCCAACGCGGCGGGCGCGCACGTCGCGGCGCGGCTGCCCTGCGCGGCGGCGATGCCGTCCGAGGACGAGGTGGAGGCACTGCTGGAAGGGGTGCGGGCATGACCGTGGAGACGACCGGCCCCGCCGCCGGGTCCCGGGCCGGGCGGATGGCGGAGCTGACCGAGACCCGGGCGCGGCGCCCCGGAGCGGTCGCCGAGCGCGCCGCCCGGCGCGTCCGGCGGGCCTCGCTGCTCGGCCCGACCGGCCGGCTCATGCTGGTGGCCGCCGACCATCCGGCGCGGGGCGCGCTCGCGGCGGGCGGCGACCCGCTCGCCATGGCCGACCGCGGCGAGCTGCTCGACCGGCTCTGCACCGCGCTCGACCGGCCCGGCGTGGACGGCGTCCTCGGCACCCCCGACGTGCTGGAGGACCTGCTGCTGCTCGGCGCCCTGGACGGCAAGGTCGTGATCGGCTCGATGAACCGCGGCGGCCTGGCCGGCTCGGCGTTCGAGATCGACGACCGGTTCACCGCCTACGATCCGGACGCGCTCGCCGCCGCCGGGTTCGACGGCGGCAAGATGCTGCTGCGCGTCGATCCGGACGACCCGGCGACCGCGGGCGCGCTGGAGCGCTGCGCGGGCGCGGTGTCCGGCCTCGCCGGGCACGGCCTGATGGCCATGGTCGAGCCGTTCGTCTCGCACCGGGTGGACGGCCGGGTGCGCAACGAGCTGACGCCGGAGGCGATGATCCGCGCCGTCGCGATCGCCGCCGGGCTCGGCGCGACGTCCGCGCACACCTGGCTGAAGGTGCCGGTCGTCCCGGACATGGAGCGCGTGATGGCGGCCTCGACGCTGCCCGCCCTGCTGCTCGGCGGGGAGGTGCCGGCCGACCCCGGCGGAGCGCTCGCCGGGTGGCGGCGGGCGCTCCGGCTGCCGACCGTGATGGGGCTGGTCGCCGGGCGCACCCTGCTGTACCCCGCGGACGGCGACGTCGCGGGCGCCGTGGACGCCGCCGTCGAGGCCCTCGCCGAGGAGGCACCGTGACGTACCTGCCCGCCGGGAGCGCCGCCCGCGCCCCCTACACCGTGGAGATCACCCCGGAGTCCGCCGGCTGGGCCCACAGCGCGCTGCGCGTGCTCGACCTGCCGCCCGGCGGCGAGCACACCTTCGACACCGGCGAGTTCGAGACGCTCGTGCTGCCGCTGTCCGGCGGCTGCACGGTCTCCTGCGATGACGAGACGTACGAGGTCGAGGGCCGGACGAGCGTGTTCGCCCGCGTCACCGACTTCGTCTACGCGCCGCGCTCGGCGCGGGTGACCGTCGCCAGCGAGCGCGGCGGGCGCTTCGCGCTGCCCGCCGCCCGGTGCGAGCGGCGGCTCGCGCCCCGGTACGTCCCGGCGGAGGACGTCCCGGTCGAGCTGCGCGGCGCGGGCCGGGCGAGCCGCCAGGTCAACAACTTCTGCACGCCGGAGGCGTTCCCGCACGCGGACAGGCTGATCGCCTGCGAGGTGCTGACGCCCGGCGGCAACTGGTCGTCCTTCCCGCCGCACAAGCACGACGAGGACACCCCGACCGAGAGCGTCCTGGAGGAGATCTACTACTTCGAGGTCGCGGGCGAGGCGGGCATGGGCTACCAGCGCGTCTACGGCGCCACCGACGTGCTCGCCGAGGTCCGGTCCGGGGACGCGGTGCTGATCCCGCGCGGCTGGCACGGGCCGTCCATGGCGGTGCCGGGCTACGACCTGTACTACCTGAACGTGATGGCCGGGCCGTCCGCCGAGCGCGCCTGGCTGATCTGCGACGACCCCGCGCACGCCTGGGTGCGCGGCACCTGGGCGGACGAGGAGACCGACCCGCGCCTCCCCATGACCTCCGCCGACCCCTCTCCGAACGAGCTCATCTCCCACCCCGAATCCGAGCGGAGCACATCGTGACCTCGACCCTCCGCCTGACCACCGGCCAGGCGATCGTGAAGTTCCTGGCCGCCCAGTGGTCCGAGCGGGACGGCGCGGAACGCCCGTTCTTCGCCGGCTGCTTCGGCATCTTCGGGCACGGCAACGTCGCCGGGCTCGGGCAGGCGCTGCTCGAGCACGCGGGGGAGCTGCCCTACCACATGGCCCGCAACGAGCAGTCGATGGTGCACGTCGCCGCCGGGTACGCGCGGGCCGCCGACCGGCTGGCGACCTACGCCTGCACGACCTCCATCGGCCCGGGCGCGACCAACCTCGTCACGGGCGCGGCCCTCGCGACCGTGAACCGGCTGCCCGTCCTGCTGCTGCCCGGCGACGTGTTCGCCACGCGCCGCGCCAACCCCGTCCTGCAGGAGCTGGAGGATCCGCGCTCCTACGACGTGTCGGTCAACGACTGCCTGAGGCCGGTGTCCCGGTACTGGGACCGGATCAACCGTCCCGAGCAGCTCGTCCCGTCCCTGCTGGCGGCGATGCGCGTGCTCACCGACCCGGCCGAGACGGGCGCGGTCACGCTCGCGCTTCCGCAGGACGTCCAGGCCGAGGCGTACGACTGGCCCGAGGAGCTGTTCGCCCGCCGGGTCTGGCGGGTGCCCCGGCCGGTGCCCGAGCCCGCCGCGCTGGACCGCGCCGCCGAGGTGCTGCGCGCCGCCGAGCGTCCGCTGATCGTCGCGGGCGGCGGGACGATCTACTCCGGCGCGACCGACGCCCTGCGCGAGCTGGCCGAGCGCACCTGCGTCCCGGTCGCCGAGACGCAGGCGGGCAAGGGCTCGCTGCCCTGGGACCATCCGCAGGCCGTGGGCGCGGTCGGCGCGACGGGCACGACGGCCGCCAACGAGCTGGCCCGCGAGGCGGACGTCGTGGTCGGCGTCGGCACCCGCTACAGCGACTTCACGACCGCCTCGCACAGCCTGTTCGCCCGGCCCGGCGTCCGGTTCGTGAACCTGAACGTGGCGTCCTTCGACGCGGCCAAGCTCAGCGCCGTCCCGCTCGTCGCCGACGCCCGCGAGGGACTGCGCGCGCTCACCCGCGCCCTGGACGGCTGGACGGTCCCGGACGCCTACCGCGAGGAGACCCGCGACCTCACCGCCCGCTGGAACGCCGAGGTCGACCGCGCCTACGCCGTCACCGGCCGGACGCCGCCGACCCAGGCGGAGATCCTCGGCGTCGTCAACGCCGAGTCCGGCCCGCGCGACGTGGTGGTGTGCGCCGCCGGGTCGATGCCGGGCGACCTGCACCGGCTCTGGCGGCCCCGCGACCCCAAGGGCTACCACGTCGAGTACGGCTACTCCTGCATGGGCTACGAGATCGCGGGCGGCCTCGGGGTGAAGCTCGCCGACCCGTCCCGCGAGGTGTTCGTCCTGGTCGGGGACGGTTCGTACCTGATGATGGCGCAGGAGATCAGCACCGCCGTCGCCGAGGGCGTCAAGCTCGTGGTCGTCCTCGTCCAGAACCACGGCTTCGCCTCCATCGGCAACCTGTCGGAGTCGGTCGGCGCGGGCCGCTTCGGCACCCGGCACCGCGTCCGCACCGAGACCGGCCTGGACGGCGCGGTGCTCCCGGTGGACCTCGCCGCCAACGCCGAGAGCCTCGGCGCGGACGTGCTGCGCGCCAAGGGGGCCGAGGACTTCCGCGCGGCCCTGCGCGCCGCGGTCGCCTCGCCCCGCACGACCGTCGTGCACGTCGAGACCGACCCCCTCGCGGGCGCGCCGGGCGGCGACGCCTGGTGGGACGTCCCGGTGGCCGAGGTGTCCGGCCTGGACGAGACCCGGCAGGCCCGCGCCCGCTACGACAAGGACAAGCGGGCCCAGCGCCGCTACCTGTGACCCGGAAGGAACCCTGCTTCATGCGCTCCATCGAGCACTGGATCGACGGCGCCCGCACCGGCGGCGGACCCACCCTGCCCGTCGAGGACCCGGCCACCGGCCGCCCGGTCGGGGAGGTGGCGCTCGGCCGCCGCGCCGAGGTGGACGCCGCCGTCGCCGCCGCCGCGCGCGCCGCGGCGGCCTGGGCGGAGGTGTCGGTCACCCGCCGCGCCCGGATCATGTTCGCCTTCCGCGACCTGCTGGACCGGCACGCCGACGAGCTGGCCCGCCTGGTGACCCAGGAGCACGGCAAGGTCCTGGACGACGCGCGCGGCGAGATCGTCCGCGGCCGGGAGGTCGTCGAGTTCGCCTGCGGCATCCCGCGCGAGCTCCAGGGCGACTACTCCGACCAGGTGTCGTCCGGCGTGGACGCCTACGCCTTCCGGCAGCCGCTGGGGGTGTGCGCCGGGATCGTCCCGTTCAACTTCCCCGTCATGGTGCCGCTGTGGATGCACCCGATCGCGATCGCGTGCGGCAACGCCTTCGTGCTCAAGCCGAGCGAGCGCGTCCCGTCCGCGTCGAACCTGATCGCCGAGCTGTACGCCGAGGCGGGGCTGCCGGACGGGGTGTTCAACGTCGTCCACGGCGACCGCGAGACCGCCGACGCGCTGCTCACCCACCCGGACGTCGCGGCGGTGTCGTTCGTGGGCTCCACGCCGGTCGCCCGGCACGTCCACCGGACGGCGAGCGAGGCGGGCAAGCGCGTGCAGGCGCTCGGCGGGGCCAAGAACCACGCCGTCGTGCTGCCCGACGCCGACCTCGACCACGCCGCCGACCAGATCACCGCCGCCGCCTACGGCTCCGCCGGGCAGCGGTGCATGGCGATCTCGGCCGTCGTCGCGGTCGGCGCCGCCGCCGACCCGCTGGTGGCCCGCCTGGCCGACCGGGCACGCGCGGTGAAGGTCGGCCCCGGCGCGGAGCCCGGCAGCGAGATGGGCCCGCTGATCGGCCGGGACGCGCTCCACCGGGTGACCGGCCACGTCGAGCGGGCCGAGCGCGACGGCGCGCTCCTGGTCGTGGACGGCCGCGGCCTGCCCGGCCCCGGCCACTTCCTCGGCCCGTGCCTGCTGGACCGGGTGACCCCGGCGATGGCCGCGCACCGCGAGGAGATCTTCGGCCCGGTCCTGGTCGTGCTCCGCGTGGACACCCTGGACGAGGCGATCGCGCTGGTCAACGCCGTCCCGTACGGCAACGGCACGGCGGTCTTCACCTCGTCGGGCGCGGCGGCCCGCCGCTACCAGCGCGAGGCGCGCGTCGGGATGGTCGGCGTGAACGTGCCGATCCCGGTCCCGATGGCGTTCTACTCCTTCGGCGGCTGGAAGGACTCGCTGTTCGGCGACACGCACGTCCACGGCTCGGAGGGGGTGCGCTTCTACACCCGCGCCAAGGCGGTGACGAGCCGCTGGCCCGACCGGCCCACCCTGGAGCCCGCCGCGGCGATGGCCTTCCCCACCGCCGACTGACCCGCCCCGCCCGCGTCCCTGCTGCGGACGCGGGCGGGGCTAGACGGCGGCGGTGGCCCGGCGCCGCCGTCGCCGTCGCCGGCGGCGGGCCAGCCGGACCAGCCGGAGCGCGGCGAAGGCGAACAGCACGATCGCGATCAGCCCGATGACCGGGGCGAGGACGGCGAGCAGGCTCATGGCGAGCGCCATGACGTCCTCGACGACGCTGACCACGGGCGCGCCGGTGCCGAGCGTGCCGGCGTTCACCACGGGACGGACGCTCGCCTTCGCGCCGTGCACGAGGAAGGCGACCGCGATGCCGAGCACCCAGCCGATCCACGGGTGGTCGTGCATGAACGTGGACGAGTCGGCGCGCGCGGCGGCGTCGGTGGCGGCGAAGACCGCGCCGCCGGACGCGGGCCGGACGAGCGTCTGCACGGCGTCGTTCACGGTGTCCACCAGGGGCACCTTGTCGAGGATGATCTCGGTGCCGAGCAGCAGCGCGATCCCGGTCAGCACCCATCCGTTCGTCAGCCACCCGAACGCGCCCGGCAGGTGCAGGACGTCGGTGTAGCGGGCGAGCAGCCCCACCAGCAGCAGCGGGATGTAGGCGTTCAGCCCCGCCGCCGTGGACAGGCCGAGCCCCGTCAGTATCGCCAGCATCGTCCGCCGATCGCCGGCATCATGCGCGTCGCTTGCGCCGTGCGCGTCGCTTGCACCGTGCGCGTCGCTTGCACCGTGCGCGTCGCTTGCGTCGTGCGCGTCGCTTGCGTCGTGCGCGTCGTCCGCGTCGTTCGCATCGTTCGCCCCCGTGAGTGTTCGATGGCCCGGACGAGCGCGGTGCGCGGGCCGGGCCCGGCCGTTCGCGGCCGTCCCCCGGATCAGATGTTCCCCGGCGCGCGTCCGGTTCTACCTGCGGGTTCGCGGCGGTCCCGGGCCGGGGAGGGGATTTATCAGGTCTACTATGTAAAGGTGGGAACCCGGGGCGACCTCCGATCGTCAATACGGTCGGGACGAGGGACAGGGAGGACGATGGCGGGGCCGGGGACATGGCCGGCACGGGCGCGAGCCCGTCTCGGTGATCGGGGCCTCGCCGTCGCCCTCCTTCTCGTACTGCTCGCGGTGGCGATCGTCCCGCTCGTGGCGCTGCCCGCCGTCCGCTGCGAGGCGTTCGGCGCGGGCTGCCGCGCGCCGCTTCCGGGCATCCAGGCCCACGCCGCCGCGCATGACGGGGGCCGCCCGCTCAGCCCGGCCGAGGCAGCGACGCGCGGGTCCTACGTCGCGCTCGGCGACTCCTACTCCGCGGGCGTCGGCGCCGAGGCCACGCTGGCCGACTCCAACCCGCTGAGCGGGTGCCACCGCACGTCGAAGGCGTACTACCACACGGTCGCCAAGACCTTCCGGTTCGCCGGCGGCAGCTCGTTCTGGGCCTGCTCCGGGGCGACCACCGCCGACGTCCGCAAGGGCCGGTACGGGGAGCCGTCCCAGCTCAACCGGGTGGACGGCAACACCAGCCTGGTCACGATCAGCGTGGGCGGCAACGACATCGGGTTCTCCAAGATCATGGCGGGCTGCGTGGTGAAGCTGCCGTGGTCCAAGGGCTGCGAGAAGCAGGGCGGCGAGATCGCCGACCGGATGGCCGGGCTCCGCGAGAGCCTGCCCGAGCTGGTCGCCCAGATCACCGCCCGCGCGCCGCGCGCCCGGGTGATCATGATGGGCTACCCGCGGCCGTTCTCGGAGATCTCGGCGAACCGCGGCGACAACCTCACGCTCGACGACCAGCGCTGGCTGAACGGCCGCGCCCGCGACCTGAACGAGCTGATCCGGCAGACCGTGACGGAGGCCGACCAGCACCTCGCGGCCGTCCACGCGCAGGGCAGCGTCGAGTTCGTGGACGCCTACAGCGCGTTCTCCGGGCACGAGGCGGGCAGCTCGGACCCGTACATGAACGGCCTGTCGCTCGACCTGGGCGCCCTCGCCGCCGAGCCGCGCAGCTACCACCCGACCGTCAAGGGCCAGGAGGCCCTGGCCAAGCTGTTCGTCGACCAGATCAACAGGGGCCCCGGCCGCACGCTCAACCAGTTCGCCTGACCGGCGCGTCCCGGCTCCGGCGGACCGCGGCTCCGGCGGGCCCCGGCCCTAGCGGATCCCGCTCCCGGCACGTCCCGGCCTTCGCGCGCCCCGGCCCGGCGGACCCGCGGCCCGGCGGACCCGCGGCCCGGCGGACCCGCCGCCCGGCGGGGGTCAGTCGCCGGTGGCGGTGACGCGGTCGAGGCGCTCGACGGCCTCGGCGAACTCCTCGATCATGTCGTAGACCACCTGCCGCGCGGGCTTGACGGTGTTCATCAGCCCGACGCACTGGCCCACGAAGTAGTTCGCGAGCTCGCGCGCCCCCTCGTTGCCGGTCTCGGCGACCTTGGTGATCTGCCGCATCGCGCCCTCGGCGATGATCATCTGGAGCGGCATGCCGAGCGGGCCGGGGCCGGCGTCCGACTCCCACTCGTCCGTCCAGGCCGAGCGGAGCTGGCGGGCGGGCTTGCCGGTGCGCGACCGGGACCGGACGGTGTCGCGGGACGTCGCGGCGAGCAGCTTGGCCTTCACGGCGGGGGACGTCTCGGCCTCCTCGGTGGTGAGCCAGACCGAGCCGCACCAGACCCCGGACGCGCCGAGCGCGAGCGCCGCCGCCATCTGCCGTCCGGTGGCGATGCCGCCCGCGGCGAGCACGGGCAGCGGCGCGACGGCGTCCACGACCTCGGGGACGAGCACCATGGTGGAGACCTCGCCGGTGTGGCCGCCCGCCTCGCCGCCCTGGGCGACGATGAGGTCCACCCCGGCGGCGACCTGGCGGCGGGCGTGCTCGACGGTGCCGACGAGCGCGGCGACCGGGATCCCGGCGGCCTTGGCGCGCTCGACCATGAGCGGGGGCGGGGTGCCGAGCGCGCTGGCGATGAGCCCGATCGGGTGGGCGAGCGCGACGTCGATCAGTTCGGTCGCGCCGCGCGTGGTGACCTGGGTTCCGCCGCGTCCGCCCGCGCGCTTGGCGGCCTCGAAGTCGGGCAGCGGGACGCCGTACTTCTCGAACAGCCCGAACAGGAACTCCCAGTGCTCCTTGGGGACGGCCGCGAGCATGGTGTCGAGGCCGCCGTCGCCGCGGGCGGCGCGCTCGGCGGACTCGTCGATCTTCGCGGGGACGAGCACGTCGACGCCGTAGGGACGGCCGCCGACGTGGTCGTCGATCCAGCGCAGCTCCTCCTCCAGCCGTCCGGGGGAGTAGGCGACCGCGCCGAGGACGCCGAACCCGCCGGCGTTGGTGACGGCGGCGACCACGTCGCGGCAGTGGGAGAAGGCGAAGAGGGGGAACTCGATGCCGAGCAGCTCGCAGACGTCGGTGCGCATGGCGCCGACGGTACTGGACCGAACGTCATTCGGTCCAGGGGCTCTCGCGGTACCGGCGGCGCAGGTCCTCCTCGCCGTACCGGCGGGCGTTCCGGTGCCAGTGCAGCACCGCGGCCATCCAGTCCTGGAGCTGCCGCACCAGCTCGCCGACGGCCGCCCGCGCCTCGTTCGGCAGCTCCAGGTCGTCGCACAGGACGGGCAGCTCGTGCATCACCACGTGCTGGAACTGCCGCATCCGCGAGGACGCCAGGTCGGCGACGATCCGCAGCGCGTCCTGCTGGTCGCAGCCGAAGAAGTTCCGCACGACGAGGATCGCGTTGTGCAGCTCTCCCTCGAACTCGATCTCCTTCTGGTGGGAGAACATGTCGTTGACCAGCCAGCCGACGTCGGCGGCGCTGGTCAGCAGCGACCGCATCGGGCCGGTGGCGTACGCCTCGGCCGGGATCGCCGGAGCGCGGCCGATCCGGGCGAGGCTCATCGTCAGGTCGGAGCCGAAGGTGCGGCGGCGCATCTCCAGGTAGTCCACCGGGTCGGGCACGCGGTTCTGGACGTGGTCGCCCAGCTCCCACAGCCAGCTCTCCAGCATGTCCTCCACCGCGGCGCGGAGCGCGCGGCGCGCCTCGGGGGCCATCGGGCCGGCCGTCCGGGGCCACAGGTCGGCGAGGCCGCGTTCGAGCGCGTCGCGCGCCGGGGGGACGGGCACGCCGTCGTCCACGGGCATGAACAGCCCCAGGCGGGCGTTCATGGCCCGCGCGCCCGCGAGGTCGCGGCTGCGGCCGAAGACGGCCGGGTAGTAGTCGTCGCCGTAGGTGCCCCACGCGAGCCACCGCGCGCCGAGGTCGAGCTCGTCCGGACCGGCGTCCGGGGCGATGCCGGCGGCGCAGAGCGCGAGGTCGAACCCGGCGAGCAGCGCCGCGTCCCAGACGCCCGAGCCGGGGACGCCGGGCTGGGCGCGCAGCATGCCCATCCGCTCGGCCCACTCGGCGAGACCGTCGCGCGCGGCGGGCAGGTGCGGGTTCAGCGTCACCTCGAACGGCATCTCGATCTCGGGGACCGCCGCGGGGCCGACGCGTCCCGGCGCGTGCGCGTGCTTGCGCAGCCGGGCGGCGGCGGGCGGCCCGAACAGCGACCGGACGTCCAGCCCGGAGAGCCCGAGCCCGGACGCGCCGGGGTAGGCGAGCTCGCGCGCGGCGGCCCGCGCGCCGTCCAGCGCGCCCTCGTTCATGTACCGGGACGAGCGCAGGTGCCACTCGTGGCCGCCGGACTGCCAGTCCTGGAGTCCCTTGACGTACGCGCCGACCCGCGCGATCTCGGCGGGGTCGAGCCCGGCCTCCACGCACAGCGGCGGGACCTCGGTGAACGCGGTGTGCTCGAACTGCTGGATCCGGGAGGTGAGGATGTCGTTGACCGCCTCGGCCGCCTCCTGCGTCGTGCAGTCGAAGAACGTCTCCAGGACGAGGACGCCGTTGCTCAGCTCGCCCTCCTCCTCGACCTCGCGCTGGTAGGAGAACAGGTCGTTGCGCAGGTGGACGGCGTCGGCGAACGCGTCGCACAGGGCGCGCAGCGGGCGCGACCCGGCGATCCGCGCGGGGATCTCGGCGTTCGCGGCGTGCTCGACGAGGCACGCCGACCAGGGCGCGCCGCCGACCCGCCGCCGCATCTCGATGTACTCGACCGGGTTGGCGATCCGGTGCGCGTTGATGTTCGACAGCTCCCACAGCGACTCGTTCAGCAGGTGCGTGGTGCGTTCGGCGAACCGCTCGCGCCAGGCCCGCGACATCGCCGGGACGGTCCGCGCCCACAGGTCCGCCAGGCCCGCCTCCACCGGGTTGGACGGCTCGGGCACGCCGCTCATGTCGCCGCCCGCGGGCATGAACAGGGGCAGCCGCGCCAGATGGTCGCGGCCGCCCTCGCGGTCCCCGGTGCGCTTGTACCGTTCGAGGAAGTGGTCGTCGAAGAAGAACACCCACGCGTACCAGTCGGTGACCAGCGCGAGCTCCGCGGCGTCGCAGTCCGGGTGGGTGTAGGCGCAGAGCAGCGCGTAGTCGTGCGCCTCCAGGTCGGCCCGCGTCCAGACGCCGGAGCCGTCCAGCATGCCCATGTCGCGGGCCCAGGGGACCGAGTGGGCGCGGGCGGCGTCGAGGTTCGGGTTCAGCCGCGCGGGATACGCGGTGTAGAACCTCGGGAGCTGGAACGGTTGCGCCGTGCCGGCCACGCCCATGAGCGGACCACCCTCTCGCCTCGCGCCGGAACACCCTCCGGCGTGAAGTCTTACAGAGGGTGACCCTTGCCTCGCGGCGAGTTCAGCGTGCGTCCCGGAACCGGTCTGTGGCCTTGATGAGGAGGTCGAGCGTGCCGGGCTCGTCGAAGCCGTGGCCCGCGTCCGGGACGAGGTGCAGTTCCGAGCCGGGCCACGCGCGGTGCAGCTCCCAGGCGGCGTCCGGCGGGGTGAGCAGGTCGTAGCGGCCGTTGACGATGACGCCGGGGATGCCGTCCAGCCGGGGCGCGTCCCGGAGCAGCCGGCCCGGTTCGAGGAAGCAGCCGTTGCGGAAGTAGTGGTTCTCCAGGCGGGCGACGGCGACGGCCGCGGGGACGTCGTCGTCCTCGTCGCGCGGGACGAGGTAGCAGGTGGCGTCCTCCCAGCGGGTCCAGGCGAGCGCGGCCGGGACGTGGACGCCCGGATCGGGGTCGGTGAGGCGGCGCGCGTAGGCGGCCATGTAGTCGCCGCGCTCGTCCTCGGGGATCGCGTCGCGGAAGCCCTCCCACGCGTCCGGGAACAGCCGGGAGACGCCGCCTTCCGCGTAGCACCACGGCTCGTCCTCGGGCTTGACGAGGTAGACGCCGCGCAGCACCAGCGCGCGCACGCGGTCCGGGTGGGCCTGCGCGTAGGCGAGCGAGAGGGTGCTGCCCCAGGAGCCGCCGAACACCACCCAGCGCTCGATGCCGAGGTGCTCGCGCAGCAGCTCCATGTCGGCGACGAGCGCGGCCGTCGTGTTCGCGGACAGGTCGATGTCGGGCCGCGAGGCGTGCGGCTTGCTGCGCCCGCAGTTGCGCTGGTCGAACAGGACGATCCGGTAGGCGTCCGGGTCGAACAGGCGGCGGCTCGTCGGCGTGCAGCCGCCGCCGGGCCCGCCGTGCACGAACACGACGGGCGTGCCGTCCGGGTTCCCGCAGGTCTCCCAGTAGATCTCGTCCTGGCCGCCGACGGGCAGCATGCCGACCGCGTGCGGCTCGACCGGTGGATACAGTCCCCTCATGATCACAGTGTCCCGCATGCCCGGCGCATCGGGATCATGCGGGTGTGCCCTGCTCGAGCCCGGAATTCAGGCCGGAGCGAAGAGCGGGTAGGGCTCGCCCTCCTCGGGGTGGACGAACCGGACCCGCAGCGCGAGCCCCTCGCGCAGGTCCGCCGCGTCCACGCCGTCGAGGCGGGCGTGCAGCCACGGGCCTTCGGCGAGTTCGACGATCGCGAGCAGCGCGGGCGGGGGAGCGGTGCCGTCCTCGGCGGGACGGCCGTGCAGGATCGTCCAGGTGACGAGGGTCGCGTCGCCCGAGACGTCCGCCCACTCCAGGTCCTCGGTGCCGCAGCCCGGGCAGGACGTGGCGTCCGGCGGGAAGAAGGCGTCGCAGCCGGCGCAGCGCCGGACGGCGAGCCGGTCGCGCGCGGCGGCGTCGAAGAACCCGTCGGTGCGCCCGTCGCGGCGCAGGATCCCGATGTCCATCAGGCCCCCTTCCGGTGCGGGCTGAGGACCAGCGTCGCGTGGTGGTCGAGGATGCCGCCGTTGCCGCTGACGAGGATCACGTCGTTGGCGGCCTGGCGGTCGCCGCCGTCGCCGCGCGCCTGGATGACCGCCTCCGACACCGGCGTCATGCCCCACATGTAGTAGCCGGACAGCTGGCCGCCGCCGGTGTTGGTCGGCAGCGTCCCGCCCGGGCCGAGCGCCCCCGACGCGGCGAACGCGCCGCCCTCGCCCTTGGCGCAGAACCCGTAGTCCTCCAGCGACACGAGGACGGTGTAGGTGTAGCAGTCGTAGAGCTGCGCCTGGGTGACGTCGTCCACGGTGATCCCGGCCATCTTCATCGCGACCGGCCCGGACGTCGCCGCGCCCGTGGCCAGCCCGAACGCGCTGCCGCGCTCCTTGCGGTGGCCCGGATGCCCCTGCCCCCACCCCCACAGGTGGACGGGCGGACGGGCGAGGTCCGCGGCCCGGTCGGCGGAGGTGACGACGACCGCGATCGCGCCGTTGGAGACCAGGCAGCAGTCGAGCAGGTGGAGCGGCTCGGCGACCCAGCGGGAGTTCCGGTGGTCCTCCAGCGTGATCGGCTCGCGCATCTGGGCGAGCGGGTTGCGGGTCGCCCACGCGCGGGTGCTGACCGCGATCGCGCCGAGCTGCTCGCCGGTCGTGCCGTAGTGCGCCATGTGCCGCTGCGCGGCGAGCGCGTAGAAGGCGTTGACGCTGCGGAAGCCGAGCGCGGCGGTCATCCCGCCGAAGCCGTACCACTCGGCGGCGTCGCGGTGGTACGCCGAGCCGGCCGACTGCTTCGGCTTGAGCGGCGCGTCGGCGAACACGCAGGCGACGGTCGTCGCCGCGCCCGACAGGACCGACATCGCCGCGTAGGAGATCATCGCTCCGGCGGTCGCGCCGAAGGAGTTCATCTGGGTCAGCAGCCGCAGCTCGCGCAGGCCGAGCACGTCGGCCAGCTCGATCCCGGGCGAGCCGCCCATGCCGTGGCTGACCAGCAGCCCGTCCAGGTCGCCGAGGCCGAGGCCCGCGTCGGCGACCGCGGCGCGCACCGCGTCCGCGGCGAGCCTGCGGGGGCTGCGCCCGTACACCCTGCCGAGCTCGGTCATGCCGAGCCCGGCGATGGCCGCGCCGTCCCTCATTCCGCCACCGTCCGGTCACTCATGCCGCCACCGTACCGAACCACGTTCGGTCCTGGCCATGCCGCGGCCCGGTGATCGACGTCACCGGGCCGCGGGCGGGGCCAGGTCAGGACACCTGCGGGTCGTCCACCGCCCAGTACCAGTTGTTGTTTCCGTTGGAGAGCCGCCACGTCACCGTCATGGTCTTCGCGCCGCTCGGCACGGCCGTCGTCACGTGCTCGATCCGGGCCTGCGCGTCGCCGGTGTACGCCAGGATCTGCTTCTGCGCACCGCCGTCGAACGACACGAACACCTGCGCGGTCTCATTGCCGTCCTTCAGGTAGTGCGAGCCGAACGAGACCGTCACCTGGCTCTTGCCCGCGACCGGGTAGGCGGGCGAGACCAGGCTGCTGTTGAACGTGCCGCTGTAGGACTTGTCGGCCCACTCGTCGGAGTCGGCGACCGCGAACACCCCGCGCGCCCGCACGTTGTCCTCGCGTCCCTGGCCGCGCTGCGCGGACGTCCAGAACTCGTCGTCGGTGAACGACCAGCCGCGCCACTCGGTGACACCGCCGGTGCCCATCCCCGTGTTGTCGATCTTCCAGCCGGACGGGGCCTGCTGCGTCCAGCCGAGCGTCGAGGCGGGGATGCCGGTCTCGTCCACGCGGGACTTCAGGCTCCCGGCGAGGGCGTCGAACGGGTCGGACGATCCGGCCGTGACGTCCTGACCGTCCAGCGCGGACGGCCGGGCGACGCCGAGATAGTCCAGCGCCGTCGCGGCGACATCGACGTTCTTGCCGGTGATCGGCGGAGTGGTGTGCGGGATGCCCGGGCCGGACGCCACCACGAACGAACGCCGCTCCTCGGGCGAGTTCCCGCCGTGCCCGCCCGCGTCGGTGTGCCCGTGGTCGGTGGTCACCACGAACAGCCACTGCTCGGACGAGTACGTCGGGCGGCTCCTGATCGCGCTGATCACCTGCCCGATCTGCTTGTCCACGGTCTCGACGGCCGTCCGGTACTGGGTGCTCGCGCCGCCGTACTGGTGGCCCGCCTCGTCCACGTTGCCGAGGTAGACGAACGACGCGTCCGGGCCGTTGTCGCGGATGTAGGACGCCGCCGTGTTCGCGATCTTCGCGTCGTCGCCCGGGTAGCCGTCGGTGTCGCCGTCCAGGACGTCCTTGCGGTCCACGCCCGCGCCGAGCAGGTAGGTGCCGATCGGCTTCCAGTCCACGGCCGCGTACGTCCTGAACGCCGGGTTCGCGCTCTTGATGCGGGTCAGGAAGTCGGGGTACTGCGCGATCTGGTTGCCGGCGAAGGAGTTGTCGACGACCTTGTGCTTGTCGGGCCAGACCCCGGTCAGGTTCGTGGACCAGCCGGGACCGCTCAGCGTCGGCGCCATCGGCTGCGCGTACAGCCACGTCGGCGACGCGTACCCCGAGCCGATCAGCGACTTGATCGTCGGAGTGTCGTACGCCAGGACCTTGTCCCACCGCGTCCCGTCCGTGCCGAACACCACCACGTGGCGGTTGGACGGCGCGGCCTGGGCGGCAGCGCGTGCCGTCCTCGGGGCGGTCGGCGAGGGCGCGGCGTGGGCGACGGCGGCGGGGGAGAGCGCGGCGACCAGCGCGGCGGCGGCCAGGGACGGCAGGAGTCGGGCGGATCGGTGCATCGGGGGAGACCTCTCTGGGGGAGGAACGCACGGAGATTCCGCCCGTCATGCAACCCCCGGAGCACGGCCCGGCCCAGACTGATCGCGCGATGGCCGCCATAAGGAACGCCTATGGGCGGAACGCGGCCGAGGTCACGGCCGCGTCCCGCCCCCGCGCTCGGCCCGCGTTCACGCAGGCTTCACGCGCCGATCCCCGGCACGCCGGCGCCGCCCGCCGCGCGCGGACGGCACCGGCGCAGCGCCCCGAAGGGCGCCGACGCGGCGCCGGAAAGGCGCCGGCGCAGCGCCGGGGAGGGTTTCCGGCGGAGCCGTCAGGACGCCAGGACGGCGCGGAGGAACTCGCGGGTCCGCTCCTCGGACGGGTCCTCGAAGATCGCCTCCGGGGTGCCCTCCTCGACGATGCGGCCCTGGTCGAACATCAGGACCCGGTTCGAGATGTCCTTCGCGAAGCCCATCTCGTGCGTCACGCACAGCATCGTGACGTCCGTGCTCCGGGCGATGTCGCGCAGCAGGTCCTGCACCCCGACGACCAGCTCCGGGTCGAGCGCGGAGGTCACCTCGTCCAGCAGCAGGACGGTCGGCTCCATCGCCAGCGCCCGCGCGATCGCGACGCGCTGCTGCTGCCCGCCCGACAGCTGGGTCGGGTGCGCGTCCTCCTTGTCGGCGAGGCCGACCATGTCCAGCAGGCCGCGGGCCCGCTCGACCGCCTCGTCCTTGCTGATCCCGAGCACGTGCACCGGCCCCTCGGTGAGGTTGCGCAGCACGCTCATGTTCGGGAACAGGTTGAACTGCTGGAACACCATGCCGATCCGCTTGCGCATCTCGTGCAGGTGCTTCTCGTTGGCCTTGACGAGCCTCCCGCCGCGCTCCATGTGCCACAGCGGGTCGTCGCCGACGCGGATCACCCCGCTGTCCGGGCGCTCCAGCGTCATCAGCAGCCGCAGGATCGTGGTCTTGCCCGAGCCGCTCGGCCCGATCAGCGTGACCCGCTCCCCGGCCGCGACCCGGAAGTCCAGGTCGTCCAGGACGACGTTGTCGCCGAACCGCTTCACCACCTTCTCGAACTTGATGCCGCACGGCTTGCGGGTCGGCGCCTTGGCGGTCGCGCCGCCCGCGGCCCGCTCCGGCAGCGGCTCGGCGGGCGAGGTGAGGTCAGTTGGTGGCATAGCGGTGCTCCAGACGTCGCAGGGCCAGGGAGGACGCGACGCTCACGACGATGAAGAACAGCCCGGCGACGGTGATCGGTTCCAGGTACTTCAGGCTGTGCGCGCCCGCGTCGTAGGCGCTGCCCAGCAGTTCGGTCACGGTGATGCCGAGCAGGAACGGCGTGTCCTTGAACAGGGCGATCAGGTAGTTGCCCAGCGTCGGGATGATCCGGCGGACCGCCTGCGGCAGGATCACGCCGAGCCAGACGCGGCGGCGCGGCAGGTTCAGCGCGGTCGCCGCCTCCCACTGGCCGCGCGGCACGTCCTCGATGCCCGCCCGGTACACCTCGGCGGTGTAGGTCGAGTAGTGCAGCCCGAGGCCCACGATCCCGGCGGTCAGCGCGCCGAGCGTGATCCCCCACGAGGGCAGCACGTAGAAGATGAAGAACAGCTGCACGAGCAGCGGCGTGCTGCGGACGAACTCGGTCACCCACCGGACGGTCCGGCTGACGACCGCGTAGGGCGAGCGCCGCAGCAGCGCCCAGACCAGCCCGAGCGCCAGCGCGATCAGGTAGCCGAGCAGCGTCGCGATGACCGTGACGCGCAGGCCGTCCAGCAGGTCCGGGATGACCTGCCCGCTGTAGTGCCAGTCCCAGCTCACGGCGACACCACCGTCCCGGTGGTCGCGGCGACGGGGGCCGGACGCGTCGGAAGGCGGCGCCCGAGCACCCGGTCGGACCGGCGCTCGGCGAGCCGCACCAGCACCTGGAGCGCCTGCGCGATCACGAAGTAGACGACCAGGATGACCGCGAACGTCGTGGCCGTCTGCCCCGTGGACGCCTGGACCTGCTTGGCGCGGAACGTCAGGTCGGCGATCGACACCAGCGACACGCCCGCCGTCGCCTTCATCAGCTCGATGAGCAGGTTGCCGAACGGCGGCAGCATCAGCGCGAACGCCTGCGGGAGCAGCACCCGGCGCAGCCGCTGGAAGGGGGTGAAGTTCAGCGCGCGGGCCGCCTCCCACTGGGCGCGCGGGACGGCGTTGACCGAGCCGCGCACGACCTCGGCGCCGTACGCGCCGTAGTTCAGGCCGATCGCGAGCACGGCCGCCGCGATCGGCGTGAACCGCAGCCCGAGCAGCGGCAGCGCGTAGAAGAACCAGTACATCAGCACCAGCGCGGCGATGCCCCGGAAGAACTCCACGTAGATCCGGTTGAGCGCGCGCGGCAGGGCGCTGCGCGCCGTCCCGGCCAGCCCGAAGACCAGCGCGAGCACGAGCGCGAGCACCGCTCCGTACACCGTGATCTGGACGGTGATCCAGGCGCCCCGGAGCAGCTGGGGATAGCTGTCGAGAACCTCGGACATGCGCGGTCAGCCCTTGCAGAAGCGCGCGGCGGTGTCGTTCGGGCCGGGCAGCTCGGCCTCGGTGAACCCGAACGGCCTGATCACCGGCAGCAGCCGGTTGCTCTTCTTCAGCTCGGCGATCTTGCCGTTGAACGCCTGGACCAGGTCCGTGTCGGCCTTGCGGAACGCGAACGCGCCCGCGCCGAACTGCTCCTTGCCGCCGATCACCGGCACGAACGCGTCGGTCACCTCGAAGGCCGAGCCCCGGTGCTTGGCCAGCAGGTCCGCCAGCGAGATGCGGGTCAGCGCGATGCAGTCGATCCGGCCGGCCTTCAGGCCCTCGAACGCGCTCGGCTGGTCGGGGAAGGTCTTGAGGTTCCCCTTGGACACGCCCAGCCTGGTGGCGTAGTCGCCTTCCACCGCGCCGGTCAGCACGCCGACCTTCAGCTTCTGGCGGGCGGCGTCCTCGAACTTGTGGACGCCCTTCGGGTTGCCCTTCGGCACCATGAAGGCGGTCTTGGCGACGTACTCCGGGTCGGCGAAGGCGACCTCGCCGCAGCGCTCGGGCGTGACGAACATGCCGGCGGCGATCACGTCGAAACGCTTGGCCTTGAGGCCGCCGATCAGGCCGCCGAAGTCGACGCTGACGCCGTCCATCTTGCCGATGCCGAGCTCCTTGCAGATCACCCGGGCCAGCTCGGGCGCCTCGCCGGTGAGCCTGCCGTCCTTGTCGGTGTAGCCGTAGGGCGACTCGTTGGCGAACCCGACGGTGATCTTCCCGTCCTGGCGGGCCCGCTTCAGCGTGCCGCCGCCCTCCCGTTCGGCCTTCGGGTCGGTGGTGGAACAGCCGGCGGCGGCGAGGGGCACCGCGGCGCCGAGCAGCGCGGCGGTGCGCAGGAACCCGCGCCGGTCGGTGCCGGACGCTCTGTCGTTGGTCATCTTCGACTCCTGGGATGAGCCGCGCCCGCCGGGCCCCCGTGGACGGGACCGGCGGACGCGGCCGGTACTCGGGTCGGACAGTGGAGGAGAGGTCGTGCTGAGAAAGAGGTCGTGCTGAGAAGAGGGGTCGCTTCTAGCGGCGTGGGGTCAGCGGACCGGGGTGAAGTCGCGCGCGCCGATGAAGGACGGACGCCGGGTCGGCGCGGAGAAGGGCTCCACGCACGCGTTCTCGACGCTGTTGAACACGATGAACACGTTCGAGCGCGGGAACGGCGTGATGTTGCCGTTCGACCCGTGCATGCAGTTGCAGTCGAACATCGTCGCCGAGCCCGCCGGGCCGGTGAACAGCTCGATCCCGTGCTTGTCGGCGAGGATCGACAGGCTGCCCGGGTCGGGCGTGCCGATCTCCTGGCTCTTCAGCGACTCCTTGTAGTGGTCGGCCGGGGTCTCGCCGGTGCACGCCACGAACGTCCGGTGCGAGCCGGGCATGATCATCAGCCCGCCGTTGTGGACGAAGTTCTCGGTGAGCGCGATCGAGATGCTCACCGCGCGCATGCGCGGCATGCCGTCCTCGGCGTGCCAGGTCTCGAAGTCGGAGTGCCAGTAGAAGTCCTTGCCGGTGAAGCCCGGCTTGTAGTTCACGCGGCTCTGGTGGACGTACACGTCCGAGCCGAGGATCTGCCGGGCCCGGCCGACGACCCGCTCGTCCCGCACCAGCCGGGCGAACACCTCGCTGATCCGGTGCACCTCGAAGATCGACCGGACCTCGTCGGTGCCGCGCTCGGTCACCGTCCGCTCGTCGGCGAGGATCCGCGGGTCGGCGGCGAGCCGCCGCAGCTCGGCCCGGTAGTCCTCGACCTCGCCGGGTTCGAGCAGCCGGTCGATCGTCAGGTAGCCGTCGGCGTCGTAGCCCTCCAGCGTCGCCGCGTCGATCGGGCCGTCGGCGGGCGTGCCGTAGACCACCGGGTCCTGCCGGTAGAGGAGCGCGGCCTCCTCGCACTTGCGGGTCGGATAGGCGTCGTCGATGCTCGGATGGGTCTCGATCACGCTCACGCGTCCGTTCCTTCCTGCTCGGTGATCAGCGGGTAGACGCCGTTCTCGTCGTGGACCTCCCGCCCCGTGCACGGCGGGTTGAAGACGCAGACGGTGCGCACGTCGGTGTGGGCGCGCAGCACGTGGTGCTCGTGGCCGTCCAGCAGGTACATCACGCCGGGCTCGATCCGGTGCTTGTCACCGGTCTCCTCGTTGACGAGCTCGCCCTCGCCCTCGATGCAGTAGACGGCCTCGATGTGGTTCGCGTACCACATGCGGGTCTCCGTCCCGGCGTACAGGACGGTGTCGTGCAGCGAGAAGCCGACCTTCTCCTTCGCCAGCACCAGCCGGCGGCTCGCCCAGGTCTCGGCCTGGACGTCCCGGTCGGTGCCGACGATGTCGTTCAGAGATCGGACGATCAACTGGGTCTCCTCCGTGTCGGAAAGGGGTCGGGTCAGGCGTGCACCGCGGTGCGGACGGCGGCGACCGAGTCGGCCAGCACCTCCAGGCCCTCGGCCAGCTCCGCGGTGGTGGTGGTCAGCGGCGGCAGCAGCTTCACGACCTCGTCGTCCGGCCCGGACGTCTCCATCAGCAGGCCGCGGCCGAACGCCTCGGCGCAGATCCGCGAGGCCGTCTCCGGGTCGCGCGTCTCCAGGCCCCAGACCATGCCGCGGCCGCGCACGTCGGCGATCGCGCCCGCGTGCTCCAGCGCGATGTCGCCCAGCGCCCGCTCGATCTGCTGGCCCTTGGCGAGGGTCTGCGCCTCCAGGCCGTCCCCGGTCCAGTAGTCCTCCAGGGCGCCGACGGCCGTGACGAACGCCGGGTTGAAGCCGCGGAAGGTGCCGTTGTGCTCGCCGGGCTCCCAGACGTCCAGGTCGCGGCGCATGAGCGTGACCGCGAACGGCAGCCCGTAGCCGGAGAGCGACTTGGAGAGGCAGACGATGTCGGGGGTGATCCCGGCGTCCTCGAAGCTGAAGAACGGGCCGGTCCGGCCGCAGCCCATCTGCACGTCGTCGACGATCAGCAGGATCTCGTGCCGCCGGCACAGGTCGGCGAGGCCGCGCAGCCAGTCGGCGGAGGCGACGTTGACCCCGCCCTCGCCCTGGACGGTCTCCACGATCACCGCGGCGGGCTTGTCGAGACCGCTGCCCGAGTCGTCCAGCATCGTCTCGAACAGCAGGAAGTCGGGGGTGCGGCCGTCGAGGTAGTTGTCGTACGGCATCGCGACGCCGTGGCCGAGCGGGACGCCCGCGCCGGTGCGCTTCATCGAGTTGCCGGTGACCGCGAGCGCGCCGAGCGTCATGCCGTGGAACGCGTTGGTGAACGACACCACCGTCTCGCGGCCGGTGTACTTGCGGGCCAGCTTCAGCGCCGCCTCGACGGCGTTGTTCCCCGCCGGGCCGGGGAACTGGACCTTGTAGTCGAGCCCGCGCGGCTTCAGCACGATCTCGTCGAAACGTTCCAGGAACCGGCGTTTCGCGGCGGTGTGCATGTCGAGGCCGTGGACGATGCTGTCCTGCGCCAGATAGTCGAGCAGCCGCCGTTTCAGCGCGGGATCGTTGTGTCCGTAGTTGAGCGTTCCGGCGCCCGCGAAGAAGTCGAGGAAGGATCGTCCGTTCTCGTCGGTGAGCCGGCTGCCCCGGGCGGTGGTGAACACCGTGGGCCAGCCTCGGCAATAACCGCGGACTTCCGATTCCAGGCGCGCGAAAACGTCCATGTGTTCCTCCGGAGGTAGGAGCTTGGGATTGGCGGGATTCGTTCTGGCGGGTGGGTGGCGGAGAGATCCGGCCGGGATACGCGGGGCGGTCAGCCCCGTCCCAGCGGGCCGATCCGGAACAGCACCTCGGGCTCGTGGCCGCCGGCGAGCACGTCCGGTCCGAACAGCGGTGAGCGGGTCAGCTCAGCGCCGTGGTCGCGGGCGAACGAGGTGAACAGCGCGGTCGAGGCGGTGTTGTCCGGCGTGACGGTGGCCTCCAGCGCGCGGGCGCCGCGGGGGACCAGGCGCTCGGCGAGGCCGTCCAGCATGCGCCGGGCGAGGCCGTGGCCGCGGTGCTCGCGGTCCACGGCGACCTGCCAGACGAAGAGCGTGGCGGGGGCGTCGGGACGCAGATATCCGGTGACGAATCCGCACGGGCGGCCCTGCGGGGTGTCCTCGCGGGCCACGATCGAGGTGGCCGCGAAGTCGCGGCACCACAGCGTGTAGCTGTAGGGGGAATTGACGTCGAGGACCGCTGAGTCGCGCGCCATGCGCCACAACTCCGGGCCGTCCCGGAGGGTCGGTTCCGCGAGGACGAAACCGGCGCTTGGAACGGTCCGTCCTGGGGCGGAACGCAGGGGTTTCACTGCCATGTCCAGGCAACCTAGCGAATGCCGGTGGCCATCGTTATCTTTCGTTATTTTTCGAATGTTTGGTGCCGCCGGGAGCGGGTAGGGTGACCCGCTTGCATTTCCGTGGACGTTTCCCGAACGTTTCGGGACGCCTTCGGGACGCTTTTTTCCGGTGCTGCCCAGGGGAGACGCCGCAGTCGCGGCGGACGGGCCCGGCGCGTCCGGGCGCAGGACGATCCCCTGCCCCGGCGCCGCGCGCCTCCGGGACATCGGGTCTCGATTTTGTGATGTGAATCACTCGAGGAGGTGTCATCGCGACGGAAGGCCCGCGCGTCCCGCACGGCGCCGCCCAAGAGAGCCACGGTAGGGCCGTGGCCGCCGACGCGAAAGGGCCCCACGCCGAAGCGTGGAGCCCTTTCTGCTGAACGGCCCGCGGTCGTGAGAACGGTCGGGTCCGATGGGCGCAGGCCGGCGCCGGTCGTGGCGCCTTTGCCGTCAGTCCTCGTTCGCGAAGCGGTCGGTCGCCTCGATGAGGTGGTGCAGGATGCCCGGCTCGTTGTAGGCGTGGCCCGCGTCCGGCACCAGGTGGAACTCGGCCTCGGGCCACGCCCGGTGCAGGTCCCACGCCGTCGCCGGCGGCGTGCACACGTCGTACCGGCCCTGCACGATCACCGCCGGGATGTGCCGAATCCGGTCGACGTCGCCGATGAGCTGCTCGTACTCGAAGAACCCGTCGTTGACGAAGTAGTGGTTCTCGATCCGGGCGAACGCGACCGCGTAGTCCACCTCGGCGAACTCCGCGACGCGGTCCGGGTTCGGCAGCAGCGAGACCGTCGCGCCCTCCCAGCTCGCCCACGCCCGCGCCGCCGTCTCCCGCGTCTCGCGGTCGGGGGAGTTCAGCCGCTCGTGGTAGGCGGCGAGCATGTTCTCCCGCTCCTCCTCCGGGATCGGCGCGACGTACTGCTCCCACAGGTCGGGGAACAGCAGCGACGCGCCCTCCTCGTAGAACCACGTCAGCTCGAACGGGCGCAGGGTGAAGATGCCGCGCAGCACCAGCCCGGTCACGCGCTCGGGGTGCGTCTCGGCGTAGGCGAGGGCGAGCGCGCTGCCCCACGATCCGCCGAACAGCAGCCAGCGCTCGATGCCGAGGTGCTCGCGCAGCCGCTCCATGTCCGCGACGAGGTTCCAGGTGGTGTTGTTCTCCAGCGACACGGCCGGGTCGGACGCGTGCGGCGTGCTGCGGCCGCAGTTGCGCTGGTCGAACAGCACGATCCGGTACTTCTCCGGATCGAACTGGCGGCGGTGGTCGGGGGAGCAGCCGCCGCCGGGGCCGCCGTGCAGCATCACGGCCGGCTTGCCCTCGGGGTTCCCGCAGACCTCCCAGTAGACCTGGTCGCCGTCGCCGGTGTCGAGCATGCCCGAGTCGTACGGCTCGATCGGCGGATAGAGGGTGCGCAGCTCGGTTCCCACGTTCAACTCTCCCGTCAAGAAACTCCTGGTGAAGGGGCGACCGGGCACACGATGGCACACCGATCGGCCCCGCCCAACGTAGCGGCGGCGGACGGCGGCGTGTCCGCACCAGGCCGCCGGTTCCGCGGTGAGTCCGGGGCACGCCGGGTACCGTCACCAGCGGACGGCGGGGGGTGCCGACCGCGGGCGGGGCGCATGATGGGCTGGAGAGCCAGGTACCGGTGGACGCTGCGGTGGGCCGTGGCGGCCCCGGTCGTCGGGGTGCTCGGCAACGTCGCGGGCGACCAGATCTACGCCGGCGGCACGCTGCACTGGCCCTGGCTGGTGCTCGGGGCCGCCGCCGGCGGGGCCACCGCGGTGATCCCGGCCGCCGTGGAGCGGCGGGTCGAACGGCCGCTGCATGCGGACCGTCCGATGCGCCGGTACGAGACCCGCTACCGGAGGCTGATGCTCCGGACGGGCGGCGGACGCGGCGCCCTGGTCAACGTCGCCGAGCAGCCGCGCACCGACGCGGTCCACGTGGACGTCCCGCTCGCCAAGAGCGCCGCCATCGACGTGAGCAACGACCCGCTCGGCGGCGCCTACGAGCAGCACCAGCGGAACGGGCCGGACGGCGAGTGCCTCCTCACCGACCTCGTCGGGCGCGAGGAGCGGGCCGCGATCGCGCTCGTCGGCGCGCCCGGAACCGGGAAGTCGACCATGCTGCGCCACCTGGTGCGGACGCTCTGCGAGGCGGACCGTCCGCGCTGGGGACGGCGCGGAGGGCCGCGGCGGCCGATCCCCGTGCTGCTCCGCCTGCACGAGCACGCGGCCGCCATCGCCGCGCGCCCCCGGATCGGGCTGGAGGCGTGCGTCCGCGACTCGCTCGGCGACGACGACGCGCGCCGCATGCCGGACGAGTGGCTCGTGCGCAGGCTGGAGGCGGGGGAGTGCGTCGTCCTGCTGGACGGCCTGGACGAGATCGCCGACCCCGAACGGCGGCACGAGGTCGCCCGCTGGGTCGAGCACCAGATGGACCTGTACCGCGACTGCGACTTCGTCGTCACGTCCCGTCCGCCCGGATACCTCGAAGCGCCCGTGGACGGCGTGCGGACGTACCGTCCGCTGCCGCTGAGCGAGGAACGCGTCCGGCGGCTCGTGCGCGCGTGGTACCTGGCGGCCGAGCGGGACGAACGCGCGGACGGCGCCGAAGCGCGCGCGGACCGGGCCACCGAGCGGCTCCTGGCGAACCTGGAGCTGAACCCCGGCCTGCGGGCCCTCGCCGTCAACCCGCTGCTGCTCACCATGATGATCTACGTGCAGCGGTTCCGCGGCGGGCTGCCGGACGCCCGCGCCGACCTGTACGGCGAGATCTGCACGGGCCTGCTGTGGCGCTGGCGGGACGAGGGCGTCGTGCGCGGCGAGCGGCTCGACCAGGCCCTCAGCGCGGTCGCGTTCCGGATGATGGTCGAGCGGCGCACCCAGCTGGGCGCGGCGCGGCTCCGCGAGATCGTCGCCGCGCAGCTGCGGCAGTACGCCGAGCGGCTGGACGAGGACGACGTCGTCCGGGAGTTCCTCGCGAGCGGCCTCATGGTCGAGACGCGCGCCGGGGGCTGCGCCTTCGCCCACCTCACGCTGCAGGAGTACCTGGCCGCCGGGTACGTCCGGGACGACCCGGCGCAGATCCGCGAGCTGAGGAGGCACGTCGGCGAGTCGTGGTGGTGGGAGACGATCCTGCTCTACACCGCGCAGGCCCCCGCCGGGCCGATCCTGGAGCGGGCGCTCAAGCTGCGCACGGACGCGGCGCTGGCGCTCGCCCTGGACATCGACGAGCAGGGGGCGCGGCTGCCCGAGGAGCTGCGCGCGCGGTTCCGGACCTGGATCGGCGAGGCCCTCGCCCAGCGGAGCGGCGACGGGCGGCTCGCGGTGAGCCTGCGGGCGCTGAGCAGGGGACGCTCCGGAAGCGGGCGCCTCGACCGGATCGCCGACGCCCTGCTCGTCGGCTGGTCCGGGGCCGACCGGCTCGGCTGGCTGTTCGGGGCGCTGCGCGGCGGGCGCTCGGGCGGCGAGCTGCGGGCGCGGGTCGTCCGGGCGCTGCTGGCCAAGGACCTGGACCGGTACGCGGACGCGTCGGGCGTGTGCCTGCGGTCCGTCCGGTGGCTGCTGTACCAGCCGTTCCTCGACGACTGCGCCGCGCGGGGCGAGCCGCGCGCGCCGGACGCGGGCCGTCCGGCGGCGCCCGCGCCGGTGCCGCACGACGATCCGGGCGCGGTCGTGACCGGCGTCCGGGCGGGTGACGCGCGCGCGTTCGTGGCTTGGGCGAACGCGATGTGCGAGACGCCCCGCTACCGGCTTCCCACGGCGGGAGAGCTGCACGCCGCCGGAGCGGCCATGCACGGCGACCCACTGGAGCGCGGCGTCTGGGCCCAGGGCCCTTCCCAGGGGAAGCACCTGCGCGTGACCTACGACGAAACCCCCGCGCTGTGCACCACCGAGGGGATTCTCGCCACCGCACACGAGCACATCCATGCGGCCTGCGCGGATTTCCCCGATCTGGCCGTGTGCTTAACGGCGTTGCGCTGGCTGGGCGTGGACGCCGTCCTGCGGCGTGCTGAAGAACGCGAGGCGAACCCGCACCGCCTGATGATGCTCCGACGCGCGCGCATGAAGGCGCTCTGGGCGACGCAGGCCGCGTCCAAAGGAGACCTTCCGAAAGGACGGTCGAGTGCCGATATCCGAGCGGAATTCAAGGAACTCTGCCGCGATCTCGCCGACCGGATGCCGCCGTCCCTCGCCCTCACGCTCGACCGGGTCGACGACGAAGCGCACTCCTACGGCCTGCACCGCGCGATGGAGGACGCCGAACGGCGCGAGGCGGAACTGGCGCGGCGCATCGTGGAGATCGCCGGGCCCGACCCGTCCGAGAACGAGCGCCGCCGGGCCGAGGCCCTGATCGAACGCGAACCCCTCGGACGGTCCGTCGCCGAACTGACCGCGCGCGTCGCCGAGGAGATCGGCGTGCAGATGTTCGGGCACGCCCTCGGCCGCGCGCTCGCCGTGCCGTCCGGCTGGGACCGGGCGCGCGAGCTCCACGGCGCTTTCGGCGACGAGCTGGAGAAGCGTCTCGCGGCGAGCGTCGCCGAACTGGACCGTCCCGACGCCGACGACCCGCTG
Organism: Actinomadura gamaensis; assembly: GCF_042652125.1. Lineage (NCBI taxonomy): Bacteria > Bacillati > Actinomycetota > Actinomycetes > Streptosporangiales > Thermomonosporaceae > Actinomadura > Actinomadura gamaensis. The sequence goes on from NZ_JBHSIT010000003.1 coordinate 391,681, forward strand.
GAGGACCTCGCCGCGCTGCTGGCCTCCGCGCGGCGCCACGCGAACGTCCTGGACACCCCGGAAGCCGACGGCTCGACCCGGTGGGCGGCCGGGGTGGTGGGCCGTCTCGCGGGCCGCTCCGAGCGGATCCGCTCGCGCGCCGCGCTGCCCGCGCCGGACGTCTCCGACCTGTTCCTCGGCGCGGTGTGCGTCGCGGTCGGAGTGGCCGAACTCGCCGACGAGCTCCGGCACCGCTCCGACTCGATCACCGGCGGACGGACCCGCGCCCTGCGCCGGGCGGGCGACCTTCCGGACATCGAACGGGACCTCGTGCGGATCGCGGCGGGCGCGGCGCTGCTCGCCGACCGCAGGACGGCCGCCGAAGAACTGGTGATCGCCCGGATCCGGACTCCCGACGAGTCCCGTTGAAGGCGAATGAGCTGTGATTTTCCACGCTGGCCCCGCGGCTAGGTGATCGTGAGGATCAAGGAACCAAACCCCAAACTGGGCAAACGCTCTGCGTGTCGGCACTAGAGTGCCTTTGGTGAGCGAAGCGACGAGCCGTGCGGCGGGGAACGCCGCGATCGCGGCGGTGCCCCCCACGCGACCGGCCCGCCCCGGGTCACGGCTCGCTGACTCCAGGCGAGGGATGCGGTGAGCGAACTGAACGGATCCGGCGGCTCGCGCGGGGTCCCCGGCGCCGACGCGGCCTGGCCCGTGCTCGGCCGGGACACCGCCCCCCAGCCGGACGTTCCCGTGCAGGCGGCGGGACCGGCGAACGGGCAGGTCGTCCCCGGGCAGATCGTGCCCGGACAGGTCGTCCAGGGCCAGGCGAACGGCCAGGCGAACGGGCAGTCGGGCGGACCCGCCCCGGCGGGCGAGGTCGAGGCGCAGCCCTGGGACATCGTCGAGCGGCTCCGGCAGATGGCCGACCTCATCGGCGACGCCCTGTCCGCCGGCGAGCGCAAGGTCGAGCAGACGCAGAACGACGCGGCCGCCCAGATCTCGGCCCTCCAGGCCGAACGCGAGTCCGCCCAGCGCGACGCCGCCGCCGCGTGGGGCGAGGTCCAGCGCGCCCGCGGCCAGGCCGAGCAGGCCGACCGCCGCACCGTGGACGCCGAGCGGCGCCTCGCCGAGGCGCAGGCCGAGGCCGCCGCGCAGATCCAGGCCGTCCAGGCGGACGCGGCGGCCCAGGTCGCCGGCGCGCAGAGCGAGGCCGCCGCGCAGGTCCAGGCGATGCAGGCCGAGAAGGAGACCGCGCAGCGCGACGCCGCCGCCGCGTGGGGCGAGGTCCAGCGGTCGCGCGGCCAGGCCGAGCAGGCCGAGCGCCGCGCCGTGGACGCCGAGCGGCGCCTCGCCGAGGCGCAGGCCGAGGCCGCCGCGCAGATCCAGGCCGTCCAGGCCGAGAAGGAGGCGGCGCAGCGCGACGCGGCCGCCGCCTGGAACCAGGCGCAGCAGGGCCGCCAGCAGGCCGACCAGGCCCGCGCGCAGATGGAGCAGGCGCAGGTCCAGGCCGAGCAGGCCCGCGTCCAGGCCGACCAGGCCCGCACCGCGATGGAGCAGGCGCAGGCGCAGGCCGAGCAGGCGCGCCAGCAGGAGCAGCAGGCCAGGGCGCAGGCCGAGCAGGCCCGCCAGCAGGAGCAGCAGGCGCGCGCCGAGGCCCAGGCCGCCGCCGGACGCGCCGAGGCCGCCGAGCGCCGCACGGCCGAGGCCGAGGCGACCGTCCGGCAGGCGATGACGCAGCGCGACCAGATGAGCGAGGCCCGCGACGACGCCCTGCGCGCCGTCGAGGACTCCGTCTCCGCCCGCCGCGCCGTCGAGGCCGAGCGCGACCGGCTCGCCGAGCAGGCGGCCGAGCTGTCCCGCGCCCTGGAGAGCGCGCGCGGCGAGCTCGCCCAGGCCCGCGCCAAGCTCGCCGACGCCGAGATGCAGGCGCAGAACCTCCAGCACGCCGTCGCCGCCGCCGCGAAGGAGGCCGAGGAGGCCCGCAACGTCGCGCAGACCGCCGAGACGCGGATGCGCGCCGCCGAGGCCCGCGCGAACGAGGCCGAGCGCCGGACCCAGGAGGCCGAGCGCCGCACCCAGGAGTTCGAGGTCCGCGCCAAGGCCGCCGAGAGCCGCGCCGCCGAGAGCGAGCGCCGCACCCAGGAGGCCACTCGGCGCGCGTCCGACGCCGACCGCCGCGGCCAGGCCGCCGAGACCCGGATGAAGGCCGCCGAGTCCCGCGCCGCCGAGGCCGAGCGCCGGCTCGCCGAGTCCGACCGCCGCGCCGCCGACGCCGACCGGCGCGCGGACGCCGCCGAGGCCGAGCGCAAGCAGGCCCTCGACACCGCCGCGCAGACCCTCGACGCCGCCAAGAAGGCCGAGCGCGAGCGCGACACCGCCGTCGCCGCGCTGGAGGCAGCCGAACGCCAGCGGGAGGCCGCCGTCCAGGCCCAGGCCCGCGCCGACTCCGAGCTGACCATCGCCCGCGGGCGCGCCGACACCGCGGTCCGCGAGCGCGACCAGGCGTCCGCCGCGATGCGGCAGCTCGCCAGCGAGCGCGACGCGGTGGCCGAGAAGCTCGCCGAGCGCGACCAGTGGGTCGACCAGCTCGCCCAGGCCGTCACCGAGCAGCGCGCCCAGATCGCCGAGCTCACCCAGGAGCGCGACGCCGCCAAGCAGGCGTCCGAGCAGGCCCGCGGCCTCATCGACGAGCTGACCCGCCAGCTCCGCACCATCATGCCCACGGGAGCGCAGCGCTAGCCCGGCTCGCCGCGCTCGCGCGGCCCCTGGCTGCGCTCGCGCGGCCCCTGGCCGCGGGCCGTCCTCCCTCGCCGCTCCGGTCGCGGGCCCCCTCGGCTCCTCAGTCCGGACGGCCCGCGGCCGGGGACGCCGCCTCGCAGGGCATCAGGCGTCACTCGGGGGCCTGGCGGCGAATCGCTCGTGTCGCCGCGTCGAGTGGGCCTGGAACGTGCGCCGCGTCCGGTTCGGCGTGCCGTTTCAGGGCGGGACACGCCCGGACGGGGCCGTCCCGGATGTCGCACGGTCGGCGGATGATATCCTGGTGGCCCGTGGACAGTGCGGGACCGATCTCCGGTTCATCCGCCTCGTTTCGACCACGGGAGAGTTCTTCTTGCCTTCGGCCACCACTGGTAGCTCGCGTCCTACCAAGCATCTCTTCGTCACCGGCGGTGTCGCCTCCAGCCTCGGCAAGGGACTGACGGCCTCCAGCCTGGGACGACTCCTCGCACTGCGCGGCCTGCGGGTCACCATGCAGAAGCTCGACCCCTACCTCAACGTCGACCCCGGAACGATGAACCCGTTCCAGCACGGTGAGGTCTTCGTCACCGACGACGGCGCCGAGACCGACCTGGACGTCGGCCACTACGAGCGCTTCCTGGACACCGAGCTGCACGGATCGGCCAACGTCACCACCGGCCAGGTCTACTCGAACGTGATCGCCAAGGAGCGGCGCGGCGAGTACCTCGGCGACACGGTCCAGGTCATCCCGCACATCACCAACGAGATCAAGGACCGCATCCGCGGCATGGCCGACGGCCAGGAGGTCGACCTGGTCATCACCGAGGTCGGCGGCACGGTCGGCGACATCGAGTCGCTGCCGTTCCTGGAGGCCGTCCGGCAGATCCGGCACGAGATCGGCCGGGACAACTGCTTCTTCCTGCACGTCTCGCTGCTGCCCTACATCGGGCCGTCCGGCGAGCTGAAGACCAAGCCGACCCAGCACTCGGTGTCGGCGCTGCGCTCCATCGGCATCCAGCCGGACGCGATCGTGTGCCGCTCCGACCGGCCGATCACCGAGGGGCTGAAGCAGAAGATCAGCCTGATGTGCGACGTGGACCGCGAGGCCGTGGTCTCGGCGGTGGACGCCGCCAGCATCTACGACATCCCGAAGGTCCTCCACGCCGAGGGCCTGGACGCCTACGTCGTGCAGCGGCTCGGCCTGCCCTTCCGGGACGTCGACTGGGGCTCCTGGGACGAGCTGCTCCAGCACGTCCACCAGCCGTCCCGCGAGGTCACGATCGCGCTGGTCGGCAAGTACATCGACCTGCCCGACGCGTACCTGTCGGTCACCGAGGCGCTGCGGCACGGCGGGTTCGGCAACGACGCCCGCGTGACGATCCGCTGGGTCAAGTCCGACGACTGCGAGACGCCGGAGGGTGCCAAGCGCGAGCTGGACGGCGTGGACGGCGTCCTCATCCCCGGGGGCTTCGGCGTGCGCGGCATCGAGGGCAAGCTCGGCGCGATCCGGTACGCCCGCGAGAACCGGATCCCGCTGCTCGGCATCTGCCTCGGCCTCCAGTGCATGGTCATCGAGGCCGCCCGGAACCTGGGCGACATGCCGGACGCGGGCAGCGCCGAGTTCGACCCGGCCACCGCGCACCCCGTCATCGCGACCATGGCCGACCAGCTGGACGTGGTGTCCGGCGAGCGCGACATGGGCGGCACGATGCGGCTCGGCCTCTACCCGGCCGACCTCGCCGAGGGGTCCATCGTCCGCGAGCTGTACGGCGAGGCGAAGGCGTCCGAGCGGCACCGGCACCGCTACGAGGTGAACAACGCCTACCGCGCGCAACTGGAGGCGACCGGCCTGCGGTTCTCCGGCCTGTCCCCGGACGGGCGGCTGGTCGAGTACGTGGAGCTGCCCCGCGAGGCGCACCCGTTCTTCGTCGGCACCCAGGCGCACCCGGAGTTCCGGTCCCGCCCGACCCGCCCGCACCCGCTGTTCGCGGGCCTGGTCGCCGCCGCGATCGACTACGCCGACGCCCGCCGGGCGGCCGCCTCCGCGACGACCGCGCCGTGACCGGGTTCGGGGTCGGGGACGTCCGGGACGTCCCCGAGCGCTGGCCCACCGAGGGCGCCGAGGAGGTCTTCTCCGGGCACGTCTTCCGCGTCCGGCGGGACCGGGTCCGCATGCCGAAGGGCGACGGGACCGAGGTCGTCGGCCGGGACGTGATCGAGCATCCCGGCTCGGTCGGCATCCTCGCCCTGGACGACCGGGACCGCGTCCTGCTGCTGCGCCAGTACCGGCACCCGGTCGGGCACTACCTGTGGGAGGCCCCCGCCGGGCTCCGCGACGTGGACGGCGAGCCGCTGCACACGCTCGCCGCCCGCGAGCTGCTGGAGGAGGCCGGGTACCGGGCCGGGCGCTGGGACGTCCTGCTCGACCTGTTCCCCTCGTCCGGCATGTCGGACGAGCGGACCCGGATCTTCCTCGCCCGCGACCTGGTCCGGGTGCCCGACGACGAGATCGACTTCGAGCGGGTGCACGAGGAGGCCGACATGCCGGTGGTGTGGGTGCCGCTGGCCGAGGCCGTCCGCAAGGCGCTGGCCGGCGAGCTGCACAACATGATCGCCGTGTCCGGGGTGCTCGCCGCGCACGCGGCCCGCGCCGACGGTTTCACCGGCCTGCGTCCCGTCGAGGCGCCGGAGGGCTGACCGTCCGGCACCTCGCGGCACCGCCCTTGCGGGACCGCCCTCGGGACCGCTCTCCCGGCATCGGCGGCCGGCGGCCGTCGGCCGTCATCGCCGAATCGTTACCGCCACGCCCCGCCGTCCTGCCGGACGGCGGGGCGTTGACGTAACCCCGGTGCTCGCGAGGGGGCATGATGGGGCGCGGGCCCCCCGCCCGGCGGGACGGGAGCGACCCGGCGCGGCGGACCGTCCGCCCGCGCGACGCGTCCGGAACGAGGTCCCCCACTGACACCGAGCACGACCGGCCGCAGCGGCGCGCGCGCCGAGAGCGCCGCCCCGGAGGGCGCGTCCGGGACGGCGCTGGAGTCCGCCGTGCGCACCTACCTCGGGCACCTGGCCGTCGAGCGGGGCCTCGCCGCCAACACCCTCAGCTCCTACCGGCGCGACCTGCGCCGCTACGTCGAGGTGCTGGCCGCGCGCGGGCGCGCCGACATCGCCCGGGTCACCGAGGACGACGTCCGCGCGTTCCTGGTCGGGCTGCGGGAGGGCGACGCCGACCACCCGCCGCTCTCGGCCGGGTCGGCGGCCCGCGCGGTGGTGGCCGTCCGGGGGCTGCACCGGTTCGCGCTGCGCGAGGGCCTCGCGGCGGACGACCCGGCGCGCGAGGTCAGGCCCCCCACGCCGCCCCGGCGGCTGCCGAAGGCGATCTCGCTCGCCGAGGTGGAGCGCCTGCTCAACGCCGCCTCCGGGCCGGGGGAGGGGGACGGCGGGGACGCCACCGCCGCCGCCCGCGCGCTCCGCGACCGCGCCCTGCTGGAGCTGCTCTACGGCTCGGGTGCGCGCATCTCCGAGGCCGTCGGCCTGGACGTGGACGACGTCGACCTCGCCGAGGGCTTCGCACGCGTGTCCGGTAAGGGCGGCAAGACCCGGATCGTCCCGATCGGCGAGTACGCGCGGCGGGCCGTCGAGGCGTACCTCGTGCGCGCGCGTCCCGAACTGGCGGGCACCGGACGCGGCGGCCCCGCCCTCTTCCTCAACGCGCGCGGCGGACGCCTCTCCCGGCAGGGCGCGTGGATGGTCCTCAGAGCCGCCGCCGACCGCGCGAAACTGACCGACGTGTCACCGCACACCTTGCGCCATTCCTTCGCGACGCATCTGCTGGACGGCGGCGCCGACGTGAGGGTCGTCCAGGAATTGCTCGGTCACGCCTCGGTGACGACGACCCAGGTCTACACTCTCGTAACGGTTCAACTGTTGCGCGAGGTCTACGCCACGTCGCATCCGCGGGCGCGCGGCTGAGCATCCGCGGGCGCGCGGCTGACAAGAGCGGCTGACAAAACGCGACGCATCGACCGCGAGTCGGCTTGAGACGGCGGCGGCGGGGCCATAGAGTCCCCGTTCTGGTAGGCATTTTCAGGCCGCCGGGGAGGGATCTGGTGACGAGCACACGGGCTACGGAGGGCATGCTGTCCTCCGCCACCATCGAGACCGACCCGAGTCGTGCCCTGGGCCCGACGCAACGCCCCGTCCCGGTCTTCCCGGATCCCGAGCCCCTCGCCGAGCACGGCCCGGCGCGGATCGTGTCGATCTGCAACCAGAAGGGCGGCGTCGGCAAGACGACCACCACCATCAACCTGGGCGCCGCGCTGGCCGAGTACGGCCGCCGCGTGCTGCTGGTCGACTTCGACCCGCAGGGCGCCCTGTCGGTGGGCCTCGGCAAGGGCGACCCCCGCCAGCTCGACGTCACCATCCACAACCTGCTGCTCGAACGCGACACCGAGTGGGAGGACGTGGTCATCGAGACCGGCGTCGACGGGATGGACCTGCTGCCGTCCAACATCGACCTGTCCGGCGCCGAAGTGCAGCTCGTGCACGAGGTCGGCCGCGAGTACATCCTCGCCGGGGCGCTGAAGTCGGCCGTCCCGCACTACGACTACATCCTCATCGACTGCCAGCCGTCCCTGGGCCTGCTGACCGTCAACGCGCTCGCCGCGAGCGAGGGCGTGCTCATCCCGCTGGAGTGCGAGTACTTCGCCATGCGCGGGGTGGCGCTGCTCATGGAGACCATCGACAAGGTCCAGCAGCGCATCAACCCGTCGCTCGCCATCGACGGCGTCCTCGGCACCATGTACGACTCGCGCACCCTGCACACCCGCGAGGTGCTCGGCCGCATCGTCGAGGCGTTCGGCGACAAGGTGTTCCACACCGTGATCAACCGCACCGTCCGGTTCCCGGACGCCACCGTCGCGGGCGAGCCGATCACCTACTTCGACCCGTCCTCGATGGGCGCCAACGCCTACCGCAGCCTGGCCCGCGAGGTGCTGCAACGCTGGAAGCCGGAGGCCTGAGCGGGCGTCCGCCCCCGCTCGGTACCGTTCTCCCCGTGCACCAGCCCGCCCCGCCCCTGACGAAGGCCGACCGGAAGGCCGAGGCCGACCCGATGGCCGACGCGCCCTCCGACCAGGCACCCCCCGACGCCGACGGCGCGTCCGACGACGACGGCAAGGGCTTCCGGGTCGAGCTGGACAACTTCCAGGGCCCGTTCGACCTGCTCCTGGGGCTGATCTCCAAGCACAAGCTCGACATCACCGAGGTGTCGCTGCACAAGGTCACCGACGACTTCATCGCCCACATCCGCGCCCACGGCAAGGACTGGGACCTCGACCAGGCCAGCCACTTCCTGCTCGTCGCGGCGACCCTGCTCGACCTCAAGGCGGCCCGGCTGCTGCCGTCCGGCGAGGTGGACGACGAGGAGGACCTCGCCCTCCTGGAGGCCCGCGACCTGCTGTTCGCCCGGCTGCTCCAGTACCGCGCGTACAAGGAGGTCGCCAAGACCCTGTCGGCCCGGATGGCCGACGCGGCCCGCCGGTTCCCCCGGATCGTCCCGATGGAGCCGCGGTTCGCGAACCTGCTGCCGGAGGTGCTGATCGGCCTCGGCCCCGACCAGTTCGCGCGGCTCGCGGCCAAGGTGTTCACGCCGAAGACGCCGCCGGGCGTCAGCGTCGAGCACATGTACCAGCCGAAGGCGAGCGTCCGCGAGCAGGCCGAGGTGGTCGTCGCCAAGCTGCGCGCGCTGCGCCGTGCCACCTTCGAGCAGCTCACCGACGACGCCGAGGGCACCTTCGAGGTCGTCGCCCGGTTCCTGGCCCTGCTGGAGCTGTACCGCGAGCGCGCCGTGACCTTCGAGCAGGACGAGCCGCTCGGCGTCCTGAACGTGACCTGGACGGGCACCGACGAGGGGGAGGTCCGTGTCGGCGACGACTACGAGGGCGCCCGCGAAGTCGAGGCCGCGCCGTCCGACGAGACCGAGGAAGCCGCCGATGACTGATCACCCCGAGGACCACCGCACCGCCGAGGACGCCCCTGCTCCCGAAGGCGAATCCGCTCCCGAAGGCGAATCCGCTTCCGAAGGCTCATCCGCTCCTGAACGCGGAATCGGATCCGAATTCGCGGGGGAATCGGAGAACGGCCCCGAGCGGGAATCCGGAGCCGGGGAAGCGAGTTCGGACGGGGAGGACGGACCGTCGCTGCGGGCCCAGATCGAGGCGATCCTGCTGGTCGTGGACGAGCCCGTGGCCGAGATCACGCTCGCCCAGCTGCTGGAGCGGCCCGTCCCGGAGATCGCCGCCACGCTGCGCGAGCTGGCCGCGGAATACACCGCGCAGGGCCGCGGGTTCGACCTGAGGGACGTGGCGGGTGGCTGGCGCTTCTACACTCGTGACATATGCGCGCCGGTGGTGGAGAGGTTCGTCACCGACGGGCAGCAGGCACGCCTGACCCAGGCGGCGCTGGAGACCCTGGCGGTGGTGGCCTACCGCCAGCCGGTCAGCCGGGCCCGGGTCTCGGCGGTGCGCGGGGTCAACAGCGACGGGGTCATGCGGACCCTGGCGCTGCGCGGCCTGATCGAGGAGGCCGGGCAGGATCCCGAGTCCCAGGCCACCCTTTTCCGAACCACCGGGTACTTCCTGGAGCGACTGGGGCTGCGCGACCTGGACGAGCTGCCGGAGCTGGCCCCCTACCTGCCCGAAGACCTGCCAGAAGAGATAGTCGAGGAAGCGTGAGCGACAACGAGGGCGTACGCCTGCAGAAGGTCCTGGCCGAGGCCGGGATCGGCAGCCGCCGCCACTGCGAGGAACTGATCGGCGAGGGCCGGGTCGAGGTCAACGGCGAGCGGGTGTTCCGGTTCGGCGAGCGGGTGGACCCCGAGCGCGACGTGATCAGGGTGGACGGCCGCCGGGTGGAGACCCGGTCGGAGATGCGCTACTACATGATTAACAAGCCGCGCGGCGTGGTGTCCACGATGAAGGACGAGCGCGGACGCAAGTCCCTGGCCGAGTACGTGGAGGTGCCCGAGCGGCTGTTCCACGTCGGCCGGCTCGACACCGACACCGAGGGCCTGATCCTGCTCACCAACGACGGCGAGCTGGCGCACCGGCTGACCCACCCGAGCTTCGGCGTGAGCAAGACCTACCTGGCCGAGATCCACGGCCCGATCCCGCGCGACCTCGGCCGCCGGCTGCGGCAGGGCGTCGAGCTGGAGGACGGCTTCGCCAAGGCGGACAGGTTCCGCATCTTCGATCAGGTCGGCCGGCGGATCCTGGTGGAGATCACCCTGCACGAGGGCCGCAAGCACATCGTCCGGCGGCTGCTGAAGGAGGTCGGGTTCCCGGTCCAGCAGCTCGCTCGCGTAGAGTTCGGACCGCTCAAGCTCGGCGTGCTCAAGCCCGGCCACATGCGGGCCCTGACCGTCCGCGAGGTCGGTGAGCTGTACAAGGCCGTCGACCTGTAGGACGGGACCTGTAGGACGGGAGGGGATCATGGCGGTGCGGGCGATCCGGGGCGCGACCCAGGTGGAGGCCGACGACCGGGACGAGATCCTGGCCGCGACCACCGAGCTGGTCGGCGAGGTGATGGGGCGCAACGGCCTCGGCACCGACGACGTGATCAGCGTGCTGTTCACCGCCACGCCGGACCTGACCGCCGAGTTCCCGGCGCTCGCCGCGCGCAAGCTGGGCTTCCAGGAGGTCCCGCTGATGTGCGCGAGCGAGATCGCCGTCCCGCACGGGCTGCCCCGCGTGATCCGGCTGATGGCGCACGTGGAGACCGACCGGCCGCGGGCCGAGATCCAGCACGTCTACCTGCGCGGTGCCGCGGCCCTGCGCCTCGACATCGCCCAGTAGCCCGCCCGGCCCGCCCGGCCCGCGCGGTCCGGGGATCGGCCCGGCAAAGCGCGCGCGAAGCTCGGACGCGGGCCCGGGACGGGCCGCGCCGCGAGGCGGGACGGGCCGCGCCGCGAGGCGGGACGGGGCGCGGCGCGGCGCGAGACGGGACGGAGTGGGGTGCGGCGCGGCCCGGCGGGACCGGGCTGCCGTCCGGGGCCAGTAGGCTGGATCGGTGGCAGAGACCCCAGTCCCCGAGCGTCCCGGAAACGGCGAGCGCGGCCCCGGCCGCGTGGTCGTCGTCGGCACCGGCCTGATCGGCACGTCGATCGCGCTGGCCCTGCGCGGACGGGGTTCGGAGGTCTATCTGTCCGACCGGGACGCCGCCGCGCTCGACGTGGCCGTGCAGATCGGCGCGGGCGAGCCGCTGCCGGACGGCGGTCTCGACGGGCCCGCCGACCTCGCGGTGATCGCCGTCCCGCCCGCCGCCGTCGCGGTGACCCTGCTGGACGCGCAGAAGCGCCGCCTGGCGGAGGTCTACACCGACGTGGCGAGCGTGAAGGCGCTGCCGCTCGCGCAGGCGGCCGAGCTGGGTTGCGAGCTGGCCTCCTACGTGCCGGGCCACCCGCTCGCCGGGCGGGAGCGGTCCGGGCCGTCCGCGGCCCGCGACGACCTGTTCCTCGGCCGTCCGTGGGCGCTGTGCCCGGCCGAGGCCACCGCTCCGGCGGCCGTCGCGGCGGTCGAGGGCCTGGCGCGGCTCTGCGGGGCCATGCCGGTCACCGTGGACGCCGAGCACCACGACCGGTCGGTCGCCCTCGTGTCGCACGCCCCGCACGTGGTGTCGGCGGCGGTCGCGGCCCGGCTGACCGGCGCGGACGACACCGCGCTCGGCCTCGCCGGGCAGGGCGTCCGGGACGTCACCCGGATCGCCGCGTCCGACCCGAGGCTGTGGATCGGCATCCTCGCGGCCAACGCCGAGCCGGTCGCGGACGTCCTGGAGGCCGTCGCGACCGACCTCGCGGTGGCCGCCTCGCTGCTGCGCGACGGCAGCGAGGGCGCCGCGACGCACGTGGCCGACCTGCTGCTGCGCGGCAACGCCGGGCGGGCCCGCATCCCGGGCAAGCACGGCGGCGACCAGCGCAGCTACGCCACGGTCACCGTCGTCATCCCGGACCGTCCGGGCGAACTGGCGATGATCTTCCAGGCGGCGACCATCGCCGGGGTCAACGTCGAGGACGTCTCGATCGAGCACTCGCCGGGCCGTCCGGTCGGTGTGCTGGAGCTGTCGGTCCAGCCCGAGGAGGCCGCGAGGCTGGCCGACGAGCTGCGCGCGCGCGGCTGGTCGGTGCCCGGCTGACCGGTACCCTGGAACGCTGGCCGGGCACCGAGCAACTGCGGGCCCGCGCCCGGCACGGCCGCGGGCGCCCGGCGCCCGCCCCCCTCCGCACCGCCACAGACACCGAAAGGGAGCGATCGTGTCGCTCGTCATCGCCATGGACGGCCCGTCCGGGTCCGGCAAGTCCAGCGCCTCCAAGGGCGTGGCCCGGGCCCTCGGCCTGCGCTACCTCGACACCGGCGCGATGTACCGCGCCATGACGTGGTGGATGCTGCGGCACGGCGTGGACGTGGAGGACGGCGCGGCGGTCGCGGCCCGCGCGGCCGAGCCGGTGCTGAGGTCCGGCACCGACCCGGACCGGCCGACCATCGAGGCGGACGGCGAGGACGTGTCCGAGCCGATCCGCACCCGCGAGGTCACCAACGCCGTCAGCGCGGTGAGCCGGGTTCCGGCGGTCCGGGCGCGGCTGGTCGAGCTCCAGCGTGAGATCATCGGTGCCGGGGGGATCGTGGTGGAGGGCCGCGACATCGGCACGGTCGTCGCGCCGGACGCGCCGGTGAAGGTGTACCTGACCGCCAGCGAGGAGGCGCGGGCCGCCCGCCGGGCCAAGGACCTGGCGGCCGACCCGGGCGCGTCGGTGGCGGTCACGCGGGCCGAGCAGGCGCGGCGCGACCGGCTCGACTCCACCCGTAAGGCGTCCCCGCTGGCCAAGGCGGCGGACGCGCACGAGATCGACTCGACCGAGCTGAGCCTCGACGAGGTGATCGAGGCGGTCGTCCGCCTCGCCGAACAGCAGAACTGAGCACCGGGCTCGGCAACGAGCGCACGAGCGAGCCGGGGGACGCCGGGAGGCGTACCCGACCGGCGAGCGGGGACATCAACGTGACTGACAGCGAATACGACTTCGACGCCGCCGAGATCGCGGCGGCCGAGGGCTTCGACGAGGGCTTCACCGGCGCCCCGGGGGAGGACGAGGGTCCCGTGCCGGTGGTGGCCGTGGTGGGCCGGCCGAACGTCGGCAAGTCCACCCTGGTCAACCGGATCATCGGCCGCCGCGAGGCCGTGGTGGAGGACGTGCCGGGCGTGACCCGGGACCGGGTCGCCTACGACGCGACCTGGTCCGGCCGCCGGTTCACCGTCGTGGACACCGGCGGCTGGCTGCCGGACGCCGCGGGCCTGGCCGCCGCGATCGCCGAGCAGGCCCGGATGGCGGTGGACCTCGCCGACGTGGTGATGTTCGTCGTGGACGCCACGGTCGGCGCGACCGACGTGGACGAGGCCGTGGTGGAGATCCTGCGCCGGTCCGGCAAGCCGGTGGTGCTGGTCGCCAACAAGGTCGACAACGTCGGCACCGAGTCGGACGCGGCGCTGCTGTGGAGCCTCGGCATCGGCGAGCCGCACCCGGTCAGCGCCGTGCACGGGCGCGGCTCCGGCGACCTGCTGGACGCCGTGCTGGAGGCGCTGCCCGAGCAGCCGCCGCGGGAGCGGTTCGGCGTCGAGGCGGGCGGGCCGCGCCGGGTGGCGCTGCTGGGCCGTCCGAACGTCGGCAAGTCCAGCCTGCTGAACCAGCTCGCGGGGGAGAAGCGGGTCGTCGTCGACTCGGTCGCGGGCACCACCCGCGACCCGATCGACGAGGAGATCGAGCTCGGCGGCAAGACCTGGCGGTTCATCGACACCGCCGGGATCCGCCGCCGGCACCGGGAGAACCAGGGCGCCGACTTCTACGCGACGCTGCGCACCCAGTCGGCGCTGGAGCGGGCCGAGGTCGCGGTCGTGATGATCGACGCCACCGAGCCGCTCGCCGAGCAGGACCTGCGGATCATCTCGATGGTGATCGAGTCCGGCCGGGCCCTCGTCATCGCCTACAACAAGTGGGACCTGCTGGACGAGGAGCGCCGCCACTACCTGGAGCGCGAGATCGACCGGCAGCTGCACAACGCCCGCTGGGCGCCGCGGGTGAACGTGTCGGCCCGCACCGGGCGGCACATGGAGAAGCTCGTCCCGGCGATCGAGACGGCGCTGGCGGGCTGGGAGAAGCGCGTCCCGACGTCCAAGCTGAACCAGTTCTTCGCCGACCTGGTCTCCTCGCACCCGCACCCGATCCGCGGCGGCAAGCAGCCGCGGGTGCTGTTCGCGACGCAGGCGGGCGTCCGGCAGCCCCGGTTCGTCCTGTTCACCTCCGGGTTCCTGGAGGAGGGCTACCGCCGGTACATCGAGCGGCGGCTGCGCGAGGAGTTCGGCTTCGAGGGCACGCCGATCGCGGTGACCATGAAGATCCGCGAGAAGCGCGGCAAGCGCAAGTAGGCGCGGCGGGCGCGAGTAGGCGCGGCAAGCGCGAGTAGTCGCGAGGCCCGTCCGGGGTTCCCCGGACGGGCCTCGGCGTGTCAGGATGCATCCCAGCGCCCGGCGAGTAAGTCCTCCATTACTCGTTGACCGTCCTATTGGACTCGTGGTCTATTGGGCGTGAGGACGACGAGGGTCTGGGCGCGGGACGAGGGGTGCGACGTGAAGCTTCTGCTGTTGGTGCTCGCTGCCGCCGCTTTCGTGGCGGCCGGTTTCTACTGGCAGCAACCCTGGATCGGCGCGGTCGGCCTGCTCGTCCTGTTCGTCGGCATGTTCACCGACCGGGACGACGTCGCCAACGACGACGAGAAGCACAGCTTCGAGACGACCAAGTCCGTCCGCAACATGCGCAGCCGCAACCGCTGACCGTCGTCAGGCGCCGGACTCGTCAGACGCCGGACTCGTCAGACGCCGGACTCGTCAGACGCCGGACTCGTCAGACGCCGGACTCGTCAGACGCGGCCGGTCAGACGCCGGGCTCGTCGGGGGCCACGCGGCGGTCCGGGCCGTCCGGCTGGGGCTGGCGGGCGTAGCGGCCGACGGTCGGACGGCCGAACGGCTGCGTGGCGTCCGAGCTCCCTCGCGGCGGCGCGGACTCCTCGGGCGTCTCGGGCGTCCTGCGCGTCTCGGGCGTCCTGCGCGTCTCGGACGTCCGGGCCGTCTCGGATGTCCGGGCCGTCTCGGACATCGCCTCACGGACGCCGACGACCGCGAACCGGCCGAGCGCCAGCGCCGCCAGGAACACGATCGCGACCCCGAGCGCCGAGAAGCCGGTGAGCTGCTCGGCCAGATGCCGCGCCCTGGTCGTGCCGAGCGGGTCGCCGATGCCGTGCACGTCCCACAGGACGGCCACCTGCGGCCCGATCACGAACCAGGCGCCGCCGAGCGCCGCGAGCCAGCCGCCGAACGAGGCGAGCGCCCGGTGCCTGCTGGACAGCGTGATCAGTCCGCCGATCGCGGTCGCCGCGCCGGGCGCGATGCACAGCTCGAGCCGGTCCGTCCCGTAGATCCAGGTCTCGTCCGGGTGGAAGCCGAAGTGCGCGTACGGCCCGACGAAGGGCAGCAGCGCCCCCCAGAGTCCCAGCAGCACGAGCAGCACTCCGCTGAACGCGCCGCGGCTTCGTGGCACCCGCATGGTCCCGGTCATGATCGCCGCCTCCCGAGAGGTCGGATATATCGAGTTTTGAACTCGCCTTTACCCTCCGTCTCTCGCTTCATGCGGGCGCTCCGCCCGGCCGCCGGCGCCGGTCCCTGCTCGCCGGTCGCCGGTCGCCGGTCGCCGGCGCCGGTCCCTGCTCGCCGGTCGCCGGCCGTCGGTCGCCGGTCGCCGGTCGCTTAGGCCACCGTTCGGGACGAGCCGTCCGGGTTCTCCGGGTCGATGTGCCAGCTGATGATCCGGACCGGGTGGATCCGGATCAGGTCGTCGCTGAAGAAGCCCTCGCCGATGTGCATGCGGCCCTTCACGAACTCCGCCCGTCCCCGGATCTCGACGCCGCGTCCCCATCCGGGCCGGACGGCGTCCGGGTCGTCGGCGCGCGTCATGTCGTCCACCAGGAAGGACACGTTCGGGCGGGCCTGCGCGTTGCGGTACTTGCGGCTCGCGGCGTTGTTCGGCCCGCCGATGTCGATCGTGCCGTCGTCGTTCAGCCGGAACCCGACCGGCCGGACGTTCGGCGTCCCGTCGGGGCCGGTGGTGGCGAGGCGTCCGAGGTTCTGCGTGGCCAGGTAGGCGCGCTCGGCAGCGGTGAAAGGTGTGGTCGTCGTGGTCATGCCCGCGACGCTAGGACCTCAACATGACTTGAGGTCAAGCCCGTCCGCCCGCTGCCCGAACGCGCGCCGGACGAACGCGCCCATCTCGGCGATCGCCGCCCGGGACTCGGGCAGCAGCGGGCCGAACATCTGGAACACGTGCAGCTGCCGGTCCCAGACCTGGAGCGTCGCCGGGACGCCCGCCGCCGCGAGCCGCCGCGCCATGATCTCGGCGTCGCAGTAGAGCAGCTCGGTCGACCCGGCCGTGAGCAGGACGGGCGGCAGCCCGGCGAGGTCCGCGCGGATCGGCGAGACCGCCGGGTCGGCGAGGTCCAGGTGGCCGAGGAAGCCGCGCACCAGCCACTCCAGCAGCGGCCCCGGCGCGGACGGGTCGAGCTCCATGTTCGCGTGCGCGAGCTTGTCGGTGAGGTCCATGTCGAGCATGGGCGACAGCGCGACCAGCGCGGCGGGCAGCGGCAGGCCCTCCTCGCGGGCGCGCAGCGCGGTCGCGAACGTGAGGTACCCGCCCGCCGAGTCGCCCATGATCACGATGTCGGACGCCTCCCGGCCGTCCAGGAGGCTCCGGTAGGCGGTCAGGCAGTCCTCGACCTCCTCCTCGAACGGGACGGCGGGGATCATCCGGTAGTCCACCGCCAGGGCCGGGACTCCGGCGGCGGCGCTGAACCGCGACACCATCCGGCGGTGCGTGTTCAACCCGCAGGAGACCCAGCCGCCGCCGTGCAGGTAGAGGATCGCCTGGTCGCGCTCGCGCCCGACGCCCGGCCCGTGCGTCCATTCGGCGCCGAAGCCGTCGAACGCCACCGGCTCGAAGCGCGCGCCGCGCGGCGGACGGGCGCGTCCGGCCAGGCCGTCCAGCAGGGCGGCCCGGCGCAGCGCCCGGTCGTCCGGCGGGCGCGCCGCCGCCTTGGCCAGCCGGGGCGCGAGCAGCCGGCGCACCCCGGCCGCGAGGGCCCGCGACCGCAGGCTCGCCGTCCCGCGCCTGTCGATCACCAGGGTGGTGGGTTCCGCACGCGTCACGGTCGCTCCTCGCCTCCGGCCGGTTCCGAACGTGATTCTGATCGTCCCACCGGGCGGCGGTCGCGAACAAGCGCTCACTCCGGTGCCCTGCCTCTCACCCGAATGCCTCCGGACGGTGACGGCGCGGCCCGCGAGTCCCTGGAGCAAAAGCCATACACATCGACATATTCGGCTTGCACCTTCTGGGTGATTCTCCAGATGTGCCTCGCAGTTGCGAGGGTTTAGGGTGTTCTGCGTGACGAGCTTCCGGATCAGCGAGGCCGCGGCCCTGCTCGGGGTCAGCGCCGACACCGTGCGCCGGTGGGTGGACGGCGGACGCCTGCCCGCCGTGCGGGACGAGCACGGGCACCGCATCGTGCCCGGCGCCGACCTGGCCGCCTTCGTCCGGGGCCAGGGGCGCGAGCAGGGCGGGAGCTTCTCCTCCGCGCGGAACCGGATGCGCGGGATCGTCACCGACGTGGTCCTCGACACCGTCATGGCGAAGGTCGAGATCCAGGCCGGGCCGTTCCGGGTCGTCTCGCTCATGAGCCGCGAGGCCGCCGAGGAACTGGGCCTGGAGGTGGGCGTCGTCGCCGAGGCCGTCGTGAAGTCGACCACCGTCGTCGTCGAACGTCCCGATGCCGGTTGATCCCCCGCCGTGTCCCCCCATCCCTTGGAGTCGTCGTGTTGAAGCGCGTTCCCGCCGCCGCCGTGGCGGCGCTGTCGCTGCTGGCCCTTGCCGGCTGCGCGGACACCGGGGACGGCTCGTCCTCGTCCGGCGGAAAGGGCGGCGGATCGGGCAAGACGCTGACCGTGTTCGCCGCCGCCTCGCTCACCGAGACGTTCACCAAGCTCGGCAAGGACTTCGAGGGCGCGCATCCGGGCGTGCGGGTCCGGTTCGACTTCGGGGGCAGCTCGACGCTCGCCCAGCAGATCGCGCAGGGCGCGCCCGCCGACGTGTTCGCCGCCGCCAGCGGGACGACCATGAAGACCGTGGCGGACGCGGGCGACGCGTCCGGGCGGCCCACCGTGTTCGCCAGGAACCGGCTGGTCATCGCCGTCCCGCAGGGTGATCCGGGGAAGGTGCGCGGGCTCGCCGACCTCGCCTCGTCCAAGCTGAAGGTCGTGCTGTGCGCCGAGCAGGTGCCGTGCGGGGCCGCCGCGAAGAAGGCGCTGGGCGCCGCGCACCTCACGGTCACGCCGGTGTCGCAGGAGCAGGACGTCAAGGCCGTCCTGACGAAGGTCCGGCTCGGCGAGGCCGACGCGGGGCTCGTGTACCGGACGGACGCGAAGTCCGCCGCCGGGCAGGTCCAGGGCATCGAGTTTCCCGAGTCGGCCAAGGCGGTCAACGACTACCCGATCGCCGCGCTCAGCAAGGCCCCGCAGCCCGCGCTGGCCAAGGAGTTCGTCCAGTACGTCCTGTCGCAGCCGGGGAAGGCCGCGCTGGGCGCGGCGGGGTTCGAGTCGCCGTGACCGCACTGCGCGGACCCCGAAGGCCGGTGCCAGACCGTGCGCGCGGGCGGTCCGGCACCTCACCGGTGGCAGACCAGACGCGCGGGCGAGGGCGGACGAGGGCGGGCCGTGCGCGCGGGCCGCGGCTGGCGAGGCCGGTGGCGGACCGGGTGCGGGGGCGTCCGCCGCTGGTGCTGATGCTGCCTGCGCTCGCCGGCCTGGCCTTCCTGGTGCTGCCGCTGGTCGGGTTGCTCTGGCGCGCGCCGTGGCGGACGCTCGGCACCCGCCTCGCCCAGCCCGCGATGCTGGAGGCGCTGCGGTTGTCGCTGGTCAGCGCCACGATCGCGACCGTGCTCTGCCTGCTGTTCGGGGTGCCGCTGGCGTGGCTGCTGGCGCGCGTGCCGTTCCCCGGCGTCCGGCTGGTGCGGGCGCTGGTGACCGTGCCGCTGGTGCTGCCGCCGGTCGTCGGCGGCGTCGCGCTGCTGCTGGTCCTCGGACGGCGCGGGCTGGTGGGGGAGTGGCTCGACCGCGCCTTCGGCGTGACGCTGCCGTTCACGACGGCCGGGGTGGTGCTCGCCGAGACGTTCGTGGCGATGCCGTTCCTGGTGATCAGCGTGGAGGGCGCGCTGCGCGCCGCCGACGCCCGGTTCGAGGAGGCCGCCGCCACGCTCGGCGCGGGCCGCTGGACGGTCTTCCGGCGCGTCACGCTGCCGATGGCCGCGCCGGGCGTGCTCGCGGGCGCGGTGCTCTGCTGGTCCCGCGCGCTCGGCGAGTTCGGCGCGACGATCACCTTCGCGGGCAACTTCCCCGGCCGCACCCAGACCATGCCGCTGGCGGTCTACCTCGCCCTGGAGACCGACCCGCAGGCCGCGATCGTGCTCAGCCTCGTCCTGCTCGCCGTCTCGGTGGCCGTCCTCGCCGCCCTTCGCGACCGCTGGACCGGCACCGCATGACCGCCACCGAGAACGACGCCGCGCACGGATCCGAGGCTGCGGCCGAGAGGGGGCTGGACGCTCGGCTCGTCGTGCGGCGGCCCGCGTTCGACCTCGATCTCGTCCTGACGGCCGCGCCGGGCGAGGTCGTCGCGCTGCTCGGGCCGAACGGCGCGGGCAAGAGCACCGCGCTGCGCGCCCTCGCCGGGCTCACGCCCCTCGCGGACGGCCACGTCCGCGTGGACGGGCGGGACCTCACCGACCTGCCGCCGGACCGGCGCGGCGTCGGCATGGTCTTCCAGGACTACCTGCTCTTCCCGCACCTGTCGGCCCTGGAGAACGTGGCGTTCGGGCTGCGCGCGCAGGGCGCGGGCAGGCGCGAGGCGCGCCGCCGGGCCGCCGAGTGGCTGGACCGCGTCGGGCTGGCGGAGCACGCCTCGGCGCGTCCGCGCGCGCTGTCCGGCGGGCAGGCGCAGCGGGTCGCGCTGGCGCGGGCGCTGGCCGTCCGGCCGGGGCTGCTCCTGCTGGACGAGCCGCTCTCCGCGCTCGACGCGCACACCCGGCTGGAGGTCCGCGCGGCCCTGCGCCGGCACCTCGCCGGGTTCGCGGGCGCGGCCGTCCTGGTCACCCACGACCCGCTGGACGCGCTGACCCTCGCCGACCGGCTCGTCGTCGTCGAGCGCGGACGGCTCGTCCAGGAGGGGCCTCCGGGCGAGGTCGCGCGGCATCCGCGCACCCCCTACGTGGCGCGGCTGGTCGGTCTGAACCTGTTCCAGGGCCGCGCGGACGGCGGGACCGTGGCGCTCGCGGACGGCCATCTGAAGATCGACGCGGTCACCGCGCTCGAAGGTGATGTTTTTCTCGCTTTCGAGCCGTCCGCGGTCGCCCTGTACCGGACGCGGCCCGACGGCAGCCCCCGCAACCTCTGGCAGGCCCGCGTCTCCGCCGTGGAGGGCCGCGGCGACCGCTTCCGCATCCGCCTGGACGCCGTCCCGCATGATCGTCCGACCGGCGCGAACGGTGACGGCCGGGCGACCGAGGGTGGCGGGCCTCACATCGCCGCCGACGTGACGGCGGCCGCCGTGGCCGATCTCGGACTCGTCGAAGGCAGCCCGGTCTGGGCGTCCGTTAAGGCCACGGAAGTGCGTGTTTACCCCGCTTGAGCGGGGGCATCAGGGAGATCCGCAGGCTGCGCGGGGAGACCGTTTCCCGGTGACATCAATCACAAATGGGCTCGGCTTGCCCCAAATGTCGGCGGGATTGGTCCAGACCAAATGGAAAAAGCCGCGACTTTTGCTCATGATGCAAACATCCTGCGAACAGCTGAAGGAGTTGCCCGTGTCCAACCAGGAGATCCCCGGCCTCGACCAGGCCCCGACCAGTCACCACGAGCTCGTCGACTGGGTGCGCGGGATCGCCGAGCTGACCCAGCCCGAGCGAGTCGAATGGTGCGATGGTTCGGATGCGGAATGGGAACGCCTGACCTCGCTCCTCGTCGAGCAGGGCACCTTCAAGCGGCTCAATCCGCAGAAACGACCCAACAGCTTCTACGCCGCGTCCGACCCGTCCGACGTCGCCCGTGTCGAGGACCGCACCTTCATCTGCTCCGAAAAGGAGGAGGACGCGGGCCCGACGAACAACTGGATCGCGCCGGCCGAGATGCGCGCCACCTTCGGGGAGCTCTTCAAGGGCGCCATGAAGGGCCGCACCATGTACGTGGTGCCGTTCTGCATGGGGCCGCTGGGCGGCAACATCTCCCAGCTCGGCGTCGAGATCACCGACTCGCCGTACGTCGTGGTCTCCATGAAGATCATGACCCGGATGGGCGAGGGCGCGCTGCGCCTGATCGAGGAGCGCGGCTCGTTCGTCAAGGCCGTCCACTCGGTGGGCGCCCCGCTTGAGCCGGGCCAGCAGGACGTACCGTGGCCCTGCAACTCGACCAAGTACATCTCGCACTTCCCCGAGACCCGCGAGATCTGGTCCTACGGCTCGGGCTACGGCGGCAACGCGCTGCTCGGCAAGAAGTGCTACGCGCTGCGCATCGCCTCGACGATGGCCCGCGACGAGGGCTGGCTCGCCGAGCACATGCTCATCCTCAAGCTCACCCCGCCGGAGGGCGAGACCCGCTACGTCGCGGCCGCGTTCCCGTCCGCCTGCGGCAAGACCAACCTCGCCATGCTGGAGCCGACCATCCCGGGCTGGAAGGTCGAGACCATCGGCGACGACATCGCCTGGATGCGGTTCGGCGACGACGGCCGCCTCTACGCGATCAACCCCGAGGCCGGGTTCTTCGGCGTCGCGCCGGGCACCGGCGACGCCACCAACGCCAACGCGGTGAAGACCTTCTACGGCAACTCCATCTTCACCAACGTGGCGCTGACCGACGACGGCGACGTCTGGTGGGAAGGCCTCACCGAGGAGCCGCCCGCGCACCTCACCGACTGGAAGGGCAACGACTGGACGCCCGAGTCGGACACCCCCGCCGCGCACCCGAACGCCCGCTTCACCACCCCGGCCGGGCAGTGCCCGATCATCGCGCCCGAGTGGGAGGACCCGAAGGGCGTGCCGATCTCGGCGATCCTGTTCGGCGGACGCCGCGCCACGGCCGTCCCGCTGGTGACCGAGTCGTTCGACTGGCAGCAGGGCGTGTTCCTCGGCGCGAACATCGCCTCGGAGAAGACGGCCGCCGCCGAGGGCACCGTCGGCGAGCTGCGCCGCGACCCGTTCGCGATGCTGCCGTTCTGCGGGTACAACATGGGCGACTACTTCGGCCACTGGCTGAAGATCGGCCGCTCCACCGACCCGGAGAAGCTGCCGCGGATCTACTACGTCAACTGGTTCCGCAAGGACGCCGACGGCCGGTTCATCTGGCCGGGCTTCGGCGAGAACAGCCGCGTCCTGAAGTGGATCGTGGAGCGCCTCAACGGCAAGGCCGACGCCGCCAAGTCCCCGATCGGCCAGCTCCCGACCCGCGAGGCCCTGGACCTGTCCGGCCTGGACCTGTCCGACGAGGACCTCGACACGCTGCTCACCGTGGACAAGGAGGTCTGGAAGCAGGAGGCCGCCCTGGTCCCCGAGCACTTCGAGACCTTCGGCGACCACCTGCCGAAGGAGCTGTGGGACGAGTACAACGCCCTGGTCCACCGCCTGGGCGAATGATCCCCGCTCCGGCGTGATCGTTGAGCGGCTTCCGCCGCGTGGATCCGCCGCGTGGATCCGACCGCATGACGGACGGGGCCGTGCCTTTCCGGGTACGGCCCCGTCCGCGTGACTAGGGTCGGGACGCATGTGGCACGACCTGATGCACATCGAGATCCCCGTCGCCGACAAGGTGATCCGCACCTTCGCGGTCTACCTGCTCATCGTGGCCCTGCTGCGCCTCGCCGGGAAGCGCGAGCTCGCGCAGCTGAACGGCTTCGACTTCGTGGTGATGCTGCTGCTGTCGAACGTCGTCCAGAACGCGATCATCGGGCCGGACAACTCGCTGTGGGGCGGGGCGCTCGGCGCGGTCCTGCTCGTCGCCGCCAACGCGGTGTTCGTCCGGCTCGTCCTGGTCGTCCCGTGGCTGTACCGCCTGGTGCACGGCAGATCCAGCATCCTGGTGTGGAACGGGCAGTGGCGCGAGCGGACGATGTTCCGCCTCGGCCTCGGCAAGCCGGACGTCATCCAGGGCATCATGGAGCAGGGCGGCGACCACGTCCGCGACACCCGGCTCGTCACCCTGGAACCCCAGGGCTCGCTGATCGTCCGGCTGCGGAAGAGCGAGCAGAACTCCGACAAGACCGACATGGCCGAGCTGCGGGAGCGCCTGGACCGCATCGAGGCCCATCTGGCCGCCCTCGCCGCCCGGTAGCCTCGAGGTATGTCGAGGTTGGAGTTCCGGGTCCACGAGCTGACCGTCGGGCAGCTCGCCGAACGCAGCGGGGTCGCGGTGTCGGCCCTGCACTTCTACGAGTCCAAGGGCCTGATCAGCAGCCGCCGGACGGCGGGCAACCAGCGCCGCTTCACCCGCGACACGCTGCGCCGCGTCGCGTTCATCAAGGTCGCCCAGCGCGTCGGCATCCCGCTCGACCGGATCCGCGAGGCCCTCGCCACCCTCCCGGAGGAGCGCACCCCCACCGTCGAGGACTGGGCGCGCCTCTCCGAGACCTGGCGCGCCGAACTGGACGACCGCATCGCCCAGCTGGAGAAGCTGCGCGACGACCTCACCGACTGCATCGGCTGCGGCTGCCTGTCCATCAAGACCTGCGCGCTCGCCAACCCCTACGACCGCCTCGGCGACGAGGGCCCCGGCCCCCGCCGCCTCCTCGTCGAGCGCCACCGCGACCGCGCAAAGCCCAGCGGCAAGGCCGCCGCCACCTCCACCACCCCCTGCACCCCCAACTGCCCCTAACCCTCACCCCCACGCAAGCCACCTCCCAAGCGCCCCCGCCCCCGCGTGCACACAGCCGCGCGCATGCCCGCGCATGCTCACATAACGCGCGCTCCCCACCGCGCAACCCACACCTCGCGCGTGCCCGCATCTGGCGCGTGCCCGCATCTGGCGCGTGCCCGCGTCTGGCGCGTGCCCGCATCTGGCGCGTGCCCGCGTCTGGCGTGTGCCCGCGTCTGGCGCGTGTCCGCGTCTGGCGCGTGCCCGCACCACGCGCGGTGCGGACACCGCGCGCGTGCCCGCATTCCAGGCGTGGGCGCGCGTGCTTGCACTTCGCGCGTGCGCGCGCGTGCCCGCATTCCAGGCGTGGGCGCGCGTGCTTGCACTTCGCGCGTGCGCGCGCGTGCCCGCATTCCACGCGTGGGCGCGCGTGCCCGCACTCCACGCGCGTGCGCGCACTCCACGCGTGGGCGCGTGTGCCCGCACTTCGCGCGTGGGCGCGCGTGCCCGCAATCCATCCGTGCGCGCGCGTTCCTGCACTTCGCGCGTGCGCGCGCGTGCCTGCACTTCGCGCGTGCGCGCGTGCTTGCACTTCGCGCGTGGGCGCGCGTTCGTGTGGGGCTCGCGTTTTTGTGTGCAAGCCCGCCCGCGCCTGGTGCTGCCCGCGCGCGTGGCCGTGGGTTTTGCGGGGCTCGGGCGTCCTTGGGAGCGGGCTCGCGCCGGCCCCGTGCGCGCCCCTGGGCTTCTGCGGGGCCGGGCGCGCTGGGGGACGAGCAACGTTCCGGCATGGGTTGCGGCCCGCCCGTGCGCGCTGGGTTGCGCGCACGGGCGGGCCGGGTGTGCGGGGCTTGCGTGGGTGGGCTGGCGCGTCCGGGCGGGCCGCGTGGGCTGGTGGAAGCGGGCTAGCGGACGCGGCGGTGGCGGTTGCGGTCGTGGGGGTCGATGCGGCGCGGGAGGGGTTCGCGGCCCGCGGGCTGGCAGGGTGGGACGGGCGCGGGCTCCTGGAAGATCTCGCGCTCCACCGGGTCCTTCTCCAGCTGGAACTCCTCGCCGTGGTGGGCGAGGACGAGGCCCGGGCCGTCCAGCAGCTCGTAGAGGGCGTGGTCGCCGGTGACGGTGACCTTGATCAGGTTGTCGCGGTAGCGCATCCGGAACGCCAGGCGGCTGATGCCGCCGGGGAGGCGCGGCGCGAAGCGGAGCTCGCCGCGCCGGGCCCGCATCCCGCCGAAGCCCGCGACCAGCGCCGTCCACGCGCCCGCGAGGGACGCGATGTGCAGCCCGTCGCGGGTGTTGCGGTTCAGGTCGTGCAGGTCCATCAGGGCGGTCTCGCCGAGGTAGTCGTGCGCGAGCTCCAGGTGGCCGCACTCGGCGGCGATCACGGCCTGGGTCTGCGCCGACAGCGACGAGTCCCGGACGGTCAGCCCCTCGTAGTAGGCGAAGTCGCGCGCCTTCTCCTCGGCGGTGAACAGCTCCCCGCACAGGTGCAGCGCCAGCACCGTGTCGGCCTGCTTGACGACCTGCTTGCGGTACAGGTCGAAGTAGGGGACGTTCAGCAGCAGCGGGTACTGGTCCGGCTTGGTCGCCGCGAAGTCCCAGCGGGCGTGGTTGGTGAACCCGTCGCACTGCGGGTGGACGCCGAGCCGCTCGTCGTAGGGGATGCGCATGCGTTCGGCCGCGTCCCGCCAGGACGCCGCCTCCTCGGTGCTGACGCCGAGCCGGTCGGCGACGTCCGGGTTGCGCATGGCGGTGTCGGCGGCCTCGATGAGGTTCCGGCGGGCCATCAGGTTCGTGTAGACGTTGTTGTCCACGATGGCCGTGTACTCGTCCGGGCCGGTGACGCCGTCGATGCGGAACACGCCCTCGACGTCGTGGTGGCCGAGGCCGCGCCACAGGCGCGCCGTCTCGACCAGGATCTCCAGGCCGACCTCGCGCTCGAACTGCTCGTCGAGGGTGGCGTCCAGGTACCGGACGACCGCGTCGGCGATGTCGGCGTTGATGTGGAACGCCGCGGTTCCGGCGGGCCAGTAGCCGGAGCACTCCTGGCCACGGATCGTCCGCCAGGGGAACGCGACGCCCGGCAGGCCGAGCTGCCCCGCGCGTTCCTTGGCGAGCGGCAGCGTCATGTGCCGCCAGCCGAGCGCGTCGGCGACCGCGTCCGGATAGGTGTAGGTCAGCACCGGCATGACGAACGTCTCGGTGTCCCAGAACGTGTGCCCGTCGTAGCCGGGGCCGGTCAGGCCCTTCGCCGGGATCATCCGCCGCTCGGCGCGCGCGCCCGCCTGGAGGATGTGGAACAGCGCGAACCGGACGGCCTGCTGGACCTCCGCGTCGCCGTCCACCTCGACGTCCGCGCCCTCCCAGAAGTCGTCGAGGAACTCGCGCTGCTCGGTCAGCAGCCCGTCCCAGCCGGTCTGCCGGGCCGCCGCGAGCGCGCCCACGACCTGGTCGTTCAGCGCCGACCGGGACCGCTGGCTGGACCACCCGTACGCCAGGTACTTGACGATCCGGAGCTTCTGGCCCGGCTTGAGGCGCGTCGCGATGGTGAGCCGGCCGATGTCGGGAAGGCTCTCCAGCGCGTGGTCGGCCTCGTCCGGGCAGTCGAACTCGTGCGACATCCCGGCCGCCATCCGCAGGCCGCTCTCCCGCGTGCGGTGCACCAGCACGACCCGGTGCCCGTTGGACATGTGGTCCTCCGACAGCAGCGGCGTCTCCAGCATCGCGCTGGTGCGGGGGTCCTTGCCGAGGTCGGGCAGCGCCTCGTTGGCGACCAGCTCGCTCTGCAGGACGATCCGGACGGGGTCGTCCACCGCCTCGACCTCGTAGCAGATCGCCGCGACCGCGCGCTGCGTCAGCGACACGAGCCGGGTCGAGGTGACCTTCACGCGGCGGCCCGCCGGGGACGTCCACTCGACGTCGCGCGACAGCGTCCCGGCGCGCATGTCGAGCACCCGCTCGTGGAAGTGCAGCCGCCCGTACCGGACGTCGAACGGCTCGTCGTCCACCAGCAGCCGGATGACCTTCCCGTTGGTCACGTTGATCACGGTCTGCCCGGTCTCGGGCACGCCGTAGGCGGCCTCGGCCTGGGGCAGCGGACGCCGCTCGTAGAACGAGTTCAGGTACGTGCCCGGCAGCCCGTGCGGCTCGCCCTCGTCGAGGTTGCCGCGCAGCCCGAGATGCCCGTTGGACAGCGCGAACACCGACTCGCTCTGGGCCAGCCGGTCCAGGCGCAGCTCTGGTTCTCGCACGCACCAGGGCTCCACCAGGTAGTGCGGCCCGGTGGTCTCGGAGCGGATGTCCGGCTCGGTCACTGGTCCCCCTTCAGCAGTTCGGAGAGGTCGTTCACGACGACGCTCGCGCCGTGCTCGCGCAGCCCCTCGGCGTGCGCGTCGTCCAGCCGGTTGACCCCGACGACGTAGGCGAACCCGCCGCGCCGTCCGGCCTCGACGCCGGCCAGCGCGTCCTCGAACACGACGGCGCGGTCCGCGGGCACGCCGACCGCCTCGGCGCCGGCGAGGAAGGTGTCCGGCGCGGGCTTGCCCGGCAGCTTCCGCTCGGCCGCGACGACGCCGTCGATCCGGGCGTCGAACAGGTCGGCGATCCCCGCGACCCGCAGCACCTGCGGCGTGTTCGCGCTGGACGACACGACGGCGGTCTTCAACCCGGCCTCGCGCGCCGCCCGGACGAACGCCACCGACCCGTCGAACACCTGGACGCCCTTCTCGTCGATGAGTTTCAGCACCAGCTCGTTCTTCCGGTTGCCGAGCCCGCGCACGGTCTCCGCGCTCGGCGGGTCGTCCGGGGAGCCCTCGGGAAGGTGGATCCCGCGCGACTCCAGGAACGAGCGGGTGCCGTCCTCACGCTTCTTGCCGTCCACGTACGGACCGTAGTCGGCCCGGACGTCGAACGGGACGAACGGCTGCCCGTGCCGCTGCGACCAGTCCTTCAGGAACTCGTCGAACATCTGCTTCCACGCGGCCGCGTGGACGGCGGCGGTGGCGGTCAGCACTCCGTCCAGGTCGAACAGGCACGCTTCGACCCCCTCCGGCAATCCCAGCATCTTTCCCCTAAGTCATCTGATTCGTGATCGGCGCCCTACCCCGTGGCCCAGTACATACCCGGAACAACGAACTTCGCCGCCCTGTTGCCCGAACAGAGGGGTAGGACATCGATCGGCAACGGTGCCGAGGACGAGTGAGGAACCCAAGTGACCAGCACTGAGAAGGCGGACATCGGCGTCACCGGACTGGCCGTGATGGGCCGCAACCTGGCGCGCAACCTGGCGCGGCACGGGTACGCGGTCGCGGTGCACAACCGCACCGAGGCGCGGACGAAGGCGCTCGTGGAGGAGTTCGGCGGCGAGGGGACGTTCCTGCCCGCCGCGACGCCCGAGGAGTTCGTCGCGTCGCTGGAGCGGCCCCGGCGGGTCGTCGTCATGGTGAAGGCGGGCGCGCCGACCGACGCCGTGATCGAGGAGTTCGCGCCGCTGCTGGAGCCCGGCGACGTCATCGTGGACGGCGGCAACGCCCACTTCCTCGACACCCGCCGCCGCGAGGCCGCGCTGCGCGAGCGCGGCCTGCACTTCGTCGGCACGGGCATCTCCGGCGGCGAGGAGGGCGCGCTGAACGGCCCGAGCATCATGCCGGGCGGCTCCGCCGAGTCGTGGGAGGCCCTCGGCCCGCTGTTCGAGTCGATCGCGGCCAAGGTGGACGGCGTCCCCTGCACGACCCACATCGGCCCGGACGGCGCGGGCCACTTCGTGAAGATGGTCCACAACGGCATCGAGTACGCGGACATGCAGCTCATCGCCGAGTCCTACGACCTGCTGCGGCACGCGGGCGGCCACTCGCCCGCCGAGATGGCCGAGATCTTCCGCACCTGGAACGCCGGCCGCCTCGACTCCTACCTGATCGAGATCACGGCCGACATCCTCGCCCATACCGACCCGGAGACGGGCCGTCCGTTCGTGGACGTGGTGCTCGACCAGGCCGAGCAGAAGGGCACCGGCCGCTGGACGGTCCAGACCGCCCTGGACCTCGGCTCCCCGGTCAACGGCATCGCCGAGGCGGTGTTCGCCCGCTCCGTCTCCGGCCACGCCGACCTGCGCGAAGCCGCGCACTCGCTCCCCGGCCCGTCCCGCTCCGCCGCCCCGGCGGATCGCGCCGCGTCCGGAGACGAGGCGGGTCGCGGTGCGTCTGCGGATGGCGCGGAGCCGGCCGCGTTCGCGGGTGAGGCGGGTCGGGCCGCGTTGGCGGGTGAGGCGGGTCGGGCCGCGTTGGCGGGTGAGGCGGGTCGCGGCGCGTTCGTGGATGAGGCGGAGCGCGGCGCGTTCGCGGACAAGGTGGAGAAGGCGCTCTACGCGTCCAAGATCGTCGCGTACGCGCAGG
Source organism: Actinomadura gamaensis (assembly GCF_042652125.1). Taxonomy (NCBI): domain Bacteria; kingdom Bacillati; phylum Actinomycetota; class Actinomycetes; order Streptosporangiales; family Thermomonosporaceae; genus Actinomadura; species Actinomadura gamaensis. Next base: position 420,819 of record NZ_JBHSIT010000003.1, read on the forward strand.
GCTTCGACGAGATCCGGGCGGGCAGCGACGAGTACGGCTGGGACATCGACCTCGGCGCGACCGCCGCGATCTGGCGCGGCGGCTGCATCATCCGCGCGGAGTTCCTCGACCGGATCCGCGCCGCCTACGAGGGTGACCCGGCGACGCCGACGCTCCTGACCACGCCCGACTTCGCCGAGGCGCTCGCCGACGCGCAGGACGCGTGGCGCGAGGTGGTCGCCACGGCCGTCCGGCTCGGCATCCCCGTCCCGGGCTTCTCGGCGGCGCTGGCCTACTACGACTCGCTGCGCGCCGACCGGCTGCCCGCCGCGCTGATCCAGTCCCAGCGCGACTACTTCGGCGCGCACACCTACCGTCGCGTCGACAAGGACGGCACGTTCCACACCCTCTGGGCCGAGGATCCCCGCACGGAGGTGACCCGCTGATCGCCCGGAGTCAGTCGCGGCCGCCGGCCAGGCTCGCGAGGCGGCGGCGGCGGTCGAGCTTCCCGATGGTGGTCACCGGTATCTGGTCGACGTAGACGAAAGCGGTCGGGACGGCCTCGGGCGGGCATGAGCGTCGGAGGAAGCGGCGCAGCTCGTCCGGGGACGCCGTCCGACCTTCCTTGAGGACGACGCAGGCGACAGGCGTCTCGGTCACGAGGACGGTCGAGGCGGCGACGGCCGGATGGGCTTCGAGCAGCGCGTTCACCTCGTCCGGACGCGTCCCGCTGGTTCGCTCGCTGCTGCGGCCGAGGATCTCGACCGTGCCGTCCGGCTGGTAGCGGCCCAGGTCACCGGTACGGAACACCCGGTCGGCGGGGTCGTCCCGGAACGGGTTGGGGACGAAGCCCGCCGGCCCCTCGTGGTCCAGGTACCCGAGGGTCGCGTGCGGCGAGCGGATGAGGACCTCGCCGACCTCCCCGGGCGCGCACAGCGTGCCGCCACGCGTCACCACGAGGACGTCCACGTCCGGGACGCCGGTTCCCGCCGGGACGTTCGCGCCGTCTCGGGCGTCGAACGACGGCGGGACGCGGTGATGGGTCTGCACCATGGTGCACTCGCTGGTGCCGTAGAGGTTGACCACGTCGGCGTTGGGGGCCAGTGCGCGGAGCCGTTCCACGAGCCGGCCGGACAGCGGCTCTCCGGCGATGAAGAGCAGTCTCAGATGTTCGAGCGGACGAGCGTTCGGCCAAACGACCATCGCGGCGGAGGCCAGTGAGGGCACGGTGTGGAGCATCGTGATCGCCTCGTCGTGCAACCACGGCAGCGGGAGGGACGCGTCGCCCCCGCGCATCGCCGGATCGACGGGCAGGTGCAGGCATGCGCCGCTCACCAGAGGCGTGAAGACGTCCCGCAGGACGGCGTCCGCGCTGAGGCTGAGCAGGGGAGCGCACCGGTCGTGCCCGCCGATGCCGAAGTTCCGGCTCTGCCATGTGACGAAGTGCGAAAGACCGTTGTGGCGTCCGAGCAGCGCTTTCGGCGATCCAGTGGAGCCGGAGGTGAAGAAGACGTAGGCGGGATCGTCCGCGCCCGGACGGCTGCCGAGGTGACGGCTCGGTCTGCCGCCACGGCGTATCACCGTCACCTCGGTGCCGCTGCAGTTCAGCACCGTTGCGGCGGGCGAATCGGTCATGGCTGCGGCCGATTCTTGATCGAGGGCGAGAGCGGTGCGCGCGTCCGCCCGGGTGATCATCTCCGTGCGTCGGGCTTGCGGCAGCGTGGTGTCGACCAGGAGCAGGATCCCTCGGGCGAGCCAAACGGCCCAGATGGCCGCATAAAGGTCGAAACTTTTGCTCCGGGTGGCGACGGCGACCACTTCACCCGGGACGTGACCGTTCGCACGGAGAACGTCGGCCAGCTCGTGTGCGTGTTCGGAAAGCCGGCCATACGACCACCGGTGTTCTCCCTGAACGAGCACGGGCAGGTCGCGATGGTGTGCCGCGGACGCCTCCAGCAACTCCGCGATCGGTGGAAGCACATGCCGCCGGGGCGGAAGCGTGGGATCGGGGAGCGCGCGCAGATGCGCGGGCTCGGTGAGCGGGACATCGTGCACCGGGCTGTCGGGATCATCGACCACGTTCCGAAGCAGTGCATGGAAGCCGTCCAGCATGGTGGCGATGAAGTCCGGCCGGAATACGTCCTCGTGGTAACCGACCTCTAGGTTCAGGCCCGAGTCGGTGAGCGTGGCCTGGAGCGCAAGGGTGAACCGCGCATCGGGAGGCGGACATGCCAGGACAGTGGATCTCGCCGTTCCCGCGCAGGCGCGATCGACCAGCTTGAGATCGACCAGCTTGAGATCGACCAGCTCGAACCCGACCTGGACGGCCGGGCTGCCCACGGAGTGCTGCTGCGGCCAGAGTTCCTGGACGAGGCGGTCGAACGGCACGTCCTGATGTGCGTGTGCGATGTGGATCGCTTTCTGCACACGATCCAGGGCCTGCCGGAAGGTCGGCTCGCCGGCGAGGTTCGTCCGTAGCGGCTTGACGTCGCTGAACGCTCCGATCAGCCGCTCCAGCTCTTCCCTTCGCCGGTCGGCGGCCGTGGTCGCGATGACGATGTCGTCCTGACCGCTGTAGCGCGCCAGCAGCACGGCGAACGCCGTATGGAGGACGACGGACAGCGAGGTGCCCTGCTGGGCGGCCAGTTCTTTCAGGGCGGTCACCAGGCGCGTCCGGACGTGGAGGTGCTCGCGGTTCTGCTTCGGGTGCCTTGGTACGTCGTCGAGGACGACCGGCAGCGGCAGGTTCCGCGGCACGGGCAGTCCGACCGGCGCATCCGCGAGTCGGCTCCGCCAGTGTGCCAGTTCGGTGGGGAACGTTCTGCTTCGTTGCCATGCCGCGAAGTCGGCGTAGTGGAACGGCAAACGATCGGGTGGCTCGGCCTCGTCACCTGCGATCAGCTCCGCCATGAGGACGCGCATCGACTGCGAATCGGCCACGAGCCGATGCGTGACCAGGACGAGTACATGTTCGCCTTCGTCCACCTGAAGGAGTCCAACGCGCAGCAACGGCGGCTCTTCGATGTCGAACGGCTCGCAGGTCACTTTCCGTGTCCACTGGCGCATCGCCGCGTCTCGCTGGCCCGCGGTGAGGCCGTTATTGCTCAGGCGCTCTGCCACGAGACTTTCCGTCACGTTCGCGGCCACCCGCTGTACCGGCCCACCGTTCTCGGTGAAGAAGCCGGTGCGCAACACTTCGTGACGGCGCAGGATTTTCCTGATGCTGTGCCGCAAGGTGGCCGGGTCGATATCACCCGTCAGGCGCAGCGCCAGGGAAATGTTCTGAAGTGCCGTCCCAGGATGGGCGAGTTCGAAAAGCCATGCGCGTTCTTGCGCGTAGGACAGAGGCGCGCCGGCGTGGTTCCCGCGCTGCGGGACGAGCGGGAGCCGCTCCGGACGTGCCGTCCCGGAATCGACGCTCATGAAAGCGTGGAGTAAACCGGGTACTTCGCGATGAGCGTTTCCACGCGTGAGCGCAGCTTCGCGGCCGTCGCTGCGTCGAGTTCCGGTTGGAGCGCGTCCGCGATGATGTCGGCGACCTTCGCGAACTCCTCCCTCTGGAAACCGCGCGTGGCGAGAGCCGAACATCCGATGCGCAGGCCGGAGCTCACCATCGGGGGACGCGGGTCGAAAGGCACGGAGTTGCGGTTGACCGTGATTCCGATGTCGTAGAGGCGGTGCTCGGCCTCCCGGCCGGTCAGCGGGGAGTTCCGGAGGTCGAGAACCACGAGGTGCACGTCGGTGCCCTTCGTGAGGACCTCGACACCGGCCGCCGCCGCGTCCGGTTCGCACATGCGCTCGGCGATGATGCGCGCGCCTTCGAGCGTGCGCCGCTGCCAGTCGCGGAACTCCTCGGTCATGGCGATCTTGAAGGCGACCGCCTTGGCGGCGATGACGTGCGCCAGCGGCGCGGCCTGCTGCCCGGGGAAGACGGCCGAGTCGATCCGCCGCGCCAGCTCGCCGCGGCACAGGATCATCCCGCCGCGCGGCCCGGCGAGCGTCTTGTGCGTGGTGGAGGTGACGACGTCGGCGTAGGGCACGGGATTGGGGTGGACGCCCGCGGCCACGAGGCCCGCGAAGTGCGCCATGTCCACCAGCAGGTAGGCCCCGACCTCGTCGGCGATCCGCCGGAACGCGGCGAAGTCGATCATGCGGGGGTAGGCCGACCAGCCGGCGACGATCAGCTTCGGCCGGTGCTCGCGCGCGAGCCGCGCCACCTGCTCGACGTCGATGACCGAGTCGTCGGCCCGGACCTCGTACGAGACGATGTCGTAGAAACGGCCGGAGAAATTGGCCTTCATGCCGTGGGTGAGATGGCCGCCGTGCGCGAGATCCAGTCCGAGAATGGTGTCGCCGGGATCCAGCAGCGCCATATAGGCCGCCGCATTGGCCTGCGCGCCCGAATGCGGCTGAACGTTGACGTGCTCGGCCTGGAAAAGTGCCTTGGCCCGGTCTATCGCGAGCTTTTCGATGACGTCCACATTCTCGCAGCCCGCGCAGTACCGCACCCCCGGATAGCCTTCGGCCAGCTTGTTGACCAGTACCGAACCCTGCGCGGCCAGAACGGCGGCGGGCGTGAAGTTCTCCGAGGCGATCATGACGAGCTTGTTCTGCTGGCGGGCGATCTCGTCGGCCAGGGCATCGGCTACTTCGGGGTCGACTTCCCTGATGGAGTCATCGAGCAGGGACATGATGGCAGTGCACCTCCGTGCGCGCCGATGGGAGCCGAACGAGCGCGGCGCTTTCGCGCCTGCGAAAAAGGCGGGGCGGGGATTGTGGGGTCGAATGCCGCGATCAACAGGATTGTGAACCGCTCCGCGAAAAGCAATGCTCGGCGGGTGGCCTACCATCACTCGCTGTTCACTGACTACCGTCCGCAGCGTCAAGTGCGGGTAAAGAGCTGAGGTTGTTCCGGATCTCGGGTCAGCGGACGGACGGTTTTGCCCACCGACAGTAACCAGTGGCCATATGTGGTCACCGATTCGAGCCCGCCGTCCGCTCGACGCCCGTGCAGAAAGCCGCTTCCTTGCGCGTCGCCTTGTGCGATTCCCCCTGTCGCACGGTGGGCGTGGTGTACACACGCTCTGTGGGACAGGGGAAACCGATCAACCGCGCCGACTGGCCGGCCGAAGGGCCGCACCGCCGGCTGCTGGAGTTCCTGGACGAGATCCACGCCACCCGCGGCCTGAAGAGCCGCGGCGAGATCACCGCCGCCATGGCCCTCACGTCCCGGACGAACGTCAACGCGATCCTGCGCGGACACCGCCTGCCCGCCGACGAGCGCCAGGCTCACGCCCTGGCCATCGCACTCGGCGGCACCCCGGCGCAGGGCCGCCGAGCCGCCGTCCTCTACACCCGAATCCGCCTTCCCCTCGGTGCTGGTGTGGGACGTTCCGTCGGGCGTTCTTGGGCGGAGCGGGTGGCGGGCCACGAGGTGTGGGGGCGTGTGCCGGACGAGGTGACCCGTTCCCGCGCCGTTGCGTTGGCCGAGGACTTGGGGGCGCTTGCGGACGAGGCTTCGGGGCGACTCCTCGACGACCCGTGGCTCGACGTGGGCGCGGGCCTTCGTTTCATGTCCTCCGTGGAGGCGTTGCTTCGCGGGCCGCTTCGTGGCCTCGGCGATCTCAGTCCCGCCGAGGCGGCGCTGATCGCGCTTGTTCCTTTGCTGCATCAAACGCACTTGCTGCGCGCTCTTGCGCGGTTGCGCGTTGTGGGACCACTTGAGCTTTCGTCGATCAAAGGGCCATCAGCCGAACGTCGCGCGTTCGAAGTGTTGCTACTCGAGCATCCGGAGTTGACGTCGAGGGCTCAGGCTCCGTCGCTGCCGGACCGGGAGAACGCGCGGGCCGAGATCGGCTGGTGGCTCTTCCACCGCTGGCTGGCCCGCTACCCGCGCCTCTACAACCTCCCGGACGTTCGCTCTCTCCTGGGAACGAACGAACACCCTGGAGGCACGAGTGAGCTTCTTGGAGGCACGAGTGAGCTTCTGGACGCCGAGACCGTCCGGGGGTTGCTGTACGCGCTACGCCTTGACGTCTCCGAGCTGACCGCCGGGGAGCGCGCGAAGGCGCTGCGCTGTGAGAGCAGGACGGCGGCGGGCGAGCACATCGTGCGCGAACAGCTCCTCGCGCACGTCTTCGCGGTCGCTTCGGCCATGGCGATCGATCTCACCCGGCTGCCGGACGTGATCGTCCGGCACCTGGGCATTCCGGGCGCGCTCGACCTCGCCGACCTGCGCGGGAACGTCACGTCCCGGGCGAAGTGGATCTCCGGCGCGGACGTCCTGCACCTTTCTGCGCGGTGCGGACATCCGGCCGAACTCGAAGGTTTGCGCGGTCATGCCGATCGAATGGACACGCTGCTGCACGCCGTCCGCCGGGCCGCTCGCGCGCACCCGCACCTGAGCCCGCTCGCCGCGCTCCCGTCCCGCGCGACCGCCGACGAGGTCACGGCCCGGACGGACGAGGAGGGCCGCCCCCTGTTCCGGAGCGTGAGCCGGTTCCGCCTGGACGAGCGGCGCGTCCAGGAACTGCTGATGGGGGAGCAGCTCTACCAGGACCGGAGCCTTGCCGTCCGCGAGCTGTACCAGAACGCGCTGGACGCCTGCCGCTACCGCGAGGCCCGCATCGCCCACCTGCGCGCCCGCGGCCTCTGGCTGGACGACTGGACCGGCCGGATCGCGTTCCGCCAGGGAACCGACGAGAACGGCCGCGCCTTCATCGAGTGCGCCGACAACGGCATCGGCATGACCGCGGCCGTCCTCACCGAGGTGTTCGCGCAGGCCGGGACCCGCTTCATCGACATGCCGGACTTCCTGGACGAGGCCGCCGAATGGGAGTCCGCCGACCCGCCCGTCCCGTTCTTCCCGAACAGCCGTTTCGGCATCGGCGTCCTGAGCTATTTCATGCTCGCCGACGAGATCGAGATCACCACGCGCCCGATGGGCCGCCGCGGCGACCCGCAGCCGACGCTCAGGGTCTCGATCTTCGGTCCCGGCCATCTGTTCCGTATCGAACACGTCGCGATCGAACGCTCACCCGGCACGACCGTCCGCCTGTACCTGCGTCCCGGCGAACGCCCCGTCGACTGCCTGGACGTCCTCCGCGAATGGCTCCACATCGCCCAGTTCCACACCACCGTCGCCGTGGACGGCAGGCCGCCCGGCGACTGGCCGGCCGGCGAACTCCGCCGCGATGGCTCGGACGCGGCCGACGTCATCGCCTCCTGGAGCGAGCCGGGCGGCGGCACGGTCGTGTGGGTCCGCCGAGGCGGCGGCCTCCTCGTGGACGGCCTGCGCATGGAACCGCCGAGCAGTCACTACGACACCGGCCCGCGCCGGAGCCCGCACGGCGTCGTCGTCAACCTGACCGGGAGCCGGACGCCGACGCGCGTCTCGGTCGACCGGCGCAACGTCCTGTCGGACGTCTCGGCGGACGTCGAGGAGATGGTCCGGGCCGCCGCGCGGACCCTCGTCGCGCCCGGCGCCGCGCCGCTCACCGCCGACTGGCTGTTCTCCGTCGTCCAGGGCAGCTGCCGGATCGCCGACGCCGTGGTGACCGAGGCCATCGCCGCCGGTGGCCGGATCGAGCACGCGGCGGGCTCCTGGGACGCGTCCCGAACGGGCTGCTTCCTCGCGGACGCCCAGCTCACCTGGGGCAGCCGCAGGCACGCCCCCTGGGACGCCTTCGCCGGACGGTCCCGACCGATGGTCCTCAGAACCGATCTGAACGACGTGCCCGACGCCGTCGTGCTGTGGCGCGTCCTCGCGCACGACATGGCCGAGGAGCTCGGCCTCCCCGGGCTCGACGGCGCTCCCGAGGTGCTTCCCGCGCTGCCGAGCGACGCGATCGTGCTCGGCGGCGGCTCCCACGGCCGCTGGCTCGACGACGGCCTCTACGCGGACCGCTGGCAGCTCGGCGAGATGTCCCGCGCGGCCGAGATGACCCCCGCGCAGCTCCTCCGCCGAGCCGAGACGCTCGGTGCGCCCGAGCAGGCCCGCAGGAAACTGGCGGACGCGGCCGCCGAGCCCAGCGCCTCCCCGCCCGCCGACGACCTCGTGATCAGTGCCGACCCGTACCCGCTCTCGCGGCTCCTCGTCGCGGTGCTTTCCTACGGCGACGACCTCGACCTCCTCGGCGACCTCAACGACCTCACCGGCCGTAACGGCCGTGACGGCCTCACCGGCCGTGACGGCCGTCACGGCCTCGGCGGCCTCGACGGCCGTGACGGGCTCGGCCCGGCGGAGCTGGAGATCCTCCGCGAACGGGAGCGGCGGGCGAAGGAACACCGGCCCGGGAAGCGTCCCGTTCCGACCCGCTACGACCAGGCCCTGGGCCGCCGGTGGATCGATCTGCCCGCCCTGCTCCGGCGCCGGCCCGTCCCGCTGCTCGCCCTGATCGTCATGGCCGGCCTCTTCGACGTCGGCGTCGAGCGGGTGCGGACGGTCCTCGGATGGGCCGGTGCCGAGTGCGACCACCGTCCGCCGCCCGCGTTCGAGGGCGTCGATCTGTCCCGGGTGGCGTCCGAGGTGTGGCAGGAGATGCAGCGGGACGGCGACATCACGCCCGCGGGCCTCTGCCGGGCCGCCGGGACACTCGGCCTCCCACCCTCGAAGCTCGGGGAAATGGTCGTGGCCTGCGGAATCACCGTCCCGTTCCCGCTGCCGGACGATCTGTGCGCCACGGACCACCGCTTGCTGGAGTCCTACGGCGCCGTGGCGGAGCGCCTGCCGTCCGCGGACCGTCCGCTCGCCTACCCGCCGGCCGTCCGCGCCGCCCTGGACGCGGGCGTCAACGTGGGAGACGCCGTCCGGAGGCTCGTCGCGTACGGATACGCACCCCCGGCCCACGCGATCGACGCCGAGCCCGACGGCATCACCCGGCGCATGATCGCGCACGGCCTGTTCCTCGGCGGCGTCCCTGGCGACCTGACCGCCGTGAGCCTCGGCGACCTCGTCCGCATCCAGGCCGAGCAGGGCGCGGAGCCCGCCGAGACGGCGGCCCGGCTCGCCCGGTTCGGCTTCGACGTCCCCGACGCCTCCGGATGGCGTCCCGACGAGCACGACGTGCTGATCCTCCGCTCGGGGATCGGCGCGAACGGCCCCTGGATCCCGCGTGACCGCCCGGTGCCGCTCCTCCATCTCGTCCGGGCGGCCTGGGACACCGGGCGGACCGTCCCGCAGATCGCCGACCGCCTGCGGGTCCTGGGGATGACCGTCCGGGACCTCGACGAGACGATCAAGATGGCCCTGGCCCGTGTCCCGCGTGTCGCGCCCGTGCCGTCCTGACCGGGTTTCCGCAGGTCAAAGCCGTGTCGCTGGCCGACACGCCTGGACGACACAGCCCGCCCCTCCCGCCCGGCCGCCCTCCGGACCGACGCTGGGACCACTCACCCCGGCGACACCAGGGAGCCCGAAATGACGGAATGGATACCGGTGATCAGCGGCCTGTGCGGCATCGTGACCGCCGCCCTGCGCCTGGCGGCGACCCTCGCCGCCAACCGCCGCACCCGCCGCCCGACCCTCGCCGACGGCCGCCGCACCCAACACCCGACCCGCGACGGCCGCTCGACGCCCGGCCGCGCCGGAACCCGGCCGGGGCGAAGGAGCGCCGAGTGACGCGGTGAGAGCGGCCGAGCCGACGAGCAGGGCTACTTCCTCTTGCGCGGAAGGATCCGCGCGGGGACGCCCTGCTCGTGGCACAAGGCCAGCAGGCCCGTCCCGTCGATGAGCTTGAGGGGCTTGCCGTTGGCGAACCGATAGCTGTCCGGCCCGTCCCCGGACGTCGTGATCATGATCCCCTTCGTCGCGCCCTCGTGCTGCACCGTGCCCCACAGGTCGCGGACGTGGGTCGGTTCGACCGTCCGGGTGTAGAGCTTCGCCTGGATGACGAACTTGCCGCCGGTGATCGGGTGCGGGTCGGCCATGCGTGGACGCGTCCGTTGAAGACCACGGTGCTCACGGCGCCCTCCGGCGCGGCGGCGAACACCTCGCGCAGGGTGCGCAGCGCGACCTGCGCGATCAGCTCCTGGTGGATCCGCCGGCGTTCGGGCAGCGGGCGGGCCGCGGGCTCGACGGCCTTGCGCGTCTTGACGTGCCGGAAGGACCTCTCCTCCGGGACGATCTCGAACGGCGGCAGGAACCACTCGACGGCGAGGAGCGACGACTCAGGGACGTAACCCGCGTGCCGCTCGTCCGGAAACCCCTCGGATAGGGCGAGGCGCGCAGGACGATCTCCATGTACTCGCTGACCGCGTGCCGGTCGTGGACGCGCAGCCCGGCGGCCAGCTGCGGTCGAGCGCGGCGTTCTGCTCCGCCGCGACGCGCTCCGCCTCGGAGACCCGCCGGGCGTGCTCCTCGCGCATCCGGGCCAGCTGCCGCTCCAGCTCGGCCGTCCAGGCCTCGGCCTGAGCGGCCCGCCCGGACGAGGGAACCGATGTTGAGGCAGGCGAAGCGGAAGCCATCCCAGGAAACCGGCTCGCGGGACGAGGGAAAGGACGGGAAGCGGGGGCCTGGGTAGCGGGATCGGGGGCGCCGGACGTTTCGCGTCGGGGTTATGGCGTGGGCAGTGGGTCGCGAAGGGCAGGATGGTGACGTGAACCTTCTCGACCAGTTGCCTTCCGGGACCGACGCCGACGCCGACAGCCTCTTCGAGGCGTTCGAGAGATGGGTGTCGGGGCGCGGGATCACCCTGTATCCGGCGCAGGAGGAGGCGCTGATCGAGGTGGTCTCCGGGAACAACGTGATCCTGGCGACGCCGACCGGGTCCGGGAAGTCGCTGGTGGCGGCCGGGGCGCTGTTCGCCGCGCTCGGCCGCGACCAGGTCGGGTTCTACACCGCGCCGATCAAGGCCCTGGTGTCGGAGAAGTTCTTCGACATGGTGGAGATGTTCGGGCGGGAGAACGTCGGGATGATGACCGGGGACGCCTCGGTCAACCCGGACGCGCCGATCATCTGCTGCACGGCCGAGGTGCTCGCCAACATCGCGCTGCGCGACGGCCGGGACGCCGACATCGGCCTCGTCGTCATGGACGAGTTCCACTTCTACGCCGAGCCCGAGCGCGGCTGGGCCTGGCAGGTGCCGATCCTGGAGCTGCCGCAGGCGCAGTTCCTGCTCATGTCGGCGACGCTCGGCGACGTCGGGTTCCTGCGCGACGACCTGTCCCGCCGGACGGGCCGGACGACCGCGCTCGTCACCTCGGTCGAGCGGCCCGTCCCGCTGAAGTACGAGTACCGGATCACGCCGCTGCACGAGACGATCGAGGAGCTGCTCGCCGAGCAGAAGGCCCCGGTGTACCTGGTGCACTTCACGCAGGCGGCGGCGGTCGAGCGGGCGCAGTCGCTGATGAGCATCAACGTCTGCACCAAGGAGGAGAAGGCCCGGATCGCCGAGCTGATCGGCAACTTCCGGTTCACCACCAAGTTCGGGCGCAACCTGTCCCGGTTCGTCCGGCACGGGATCGGCGTCCACCACGCCGGGATGCTGCCGAAGTACCGGCGGCTGGTCGAGCGGCTCGCCCAGGCCGGCCTCCTCAAGGTCATCTGCGGCACCGACACGCTCGGCGTCGGGGTGAACGTCCCGATCCGGACGGTCGTGTTCACCGCGCTCAGCAAGTACGACGGGCACCGGGTGCGGCGGCTGCGGGCCCGCGAGTTCCACCAGATCGCCGGACGCGCCGGACGCGCCGGGTTCGACACCGTCGGCTACGTCGTCGCGCAGGCGCCCGAGCACGTCGTCGAGAACGAGAAGGCCCTCGCCAAGGCCGGGGACGACCCGAAGAAGCGCCGCAAGGTGCAGCGGAAGAAGCCGCCGGAGGGGTTCGTCGGCTGGGACGAGGAGACCTTCGCCAAGCTCCAGCAGGCCGAGCCGGAGCGGCTGACCTCCCGGTTCCAGGTCAGCCACGCGATGCTGCTGTCGGTGATCGGCCGTCCGGGCAACGCGTTCCAGGCGATGAAGCGGCTGCTCACCGACAACCACGAGGACCGCGCGGCCCAGCGGCGGCACATCTCCCGCGCCATCGCGATCTACCGGTCGCTGCTGGCCGGGGGCGTCGTCGAGGTCCTGGACGAGCCGGACGAGCAGGGCCGCTACGCCCGGATCGCCGTGGACCTCCAGGAGGACTTCGCCCTCAACCAGCCGCTGTCGGCGTTCGCGCTCGCCGCGTTCGAGATCCTCGACCCGGCGTCCCCGACGTACGCGCTGGACGTCCTGTCGGTGATCGAGTCCACCCTGGACGACCCGCGCCAGGTGCTCGCCGCGCAGGAGAACAAGGCGCGCGGCGTCGCCGTCCAGGAGATGAAGAGCGAGGGCATCGAGTACGAGGAGCGGATGGAGCTGCTCCAGGACGTCACCTACCCCAAGCCCCTGGAGGAGGAGCTGGAGGCCGCCTACGAGGTGTACCGGGCGGGCCACCCGTGGGTCGGCGACCATCCGCTCAGCCCGAAGTCGATCGTCCGCGACATGTACGAGCGGGCGATGACCTTCACCGAGTACATCGGGTACTACGAGCTGGCCCGCGCCGAGGGGCTGCTGCTCCGCTACCTGTCCGGCGCGTACAAGGCGCTCCAGCAGACCGTCCCCGAGTCGATCAAGAACGACGACCTGATCGACCTGATCGAATGGCTGGGCGAGCTGGTCCGCCAGGTCGACTCCAGCCTGCTGGACGAGTGGGAGCAGCTCGCCAACCCGTCCGACGACGACCTCTCGGCCGCGATCGAGGAGAAGGTGACCCGCGTCACCGCCAACGCGCGGGCGTTCCGCGTCCTCGTCCGCAACGCGCTGTTCCGCCGCGTCGAGCTGGCCGCCCTCGAACGCTACGACGAGCTGGGCGCGCTCGACCCCGACTTCGGCGCGGACGCCTGGGCGGACGCCATGGACGCCTACTTCGAGGAGCACGACGAGCTGCTCACCGGCCCGGACGCCCGCGGCCCCAAGCTCCTCCAGATCGAGGAGGTCCCCGAGGACGAGCTGTGGCGCGTCCGCCAGGTCTTCGACGACCCGGAGGGCCACCACGACTGGGGCATCAGCGCCGAGGTGGACCTCGCAGGCTCCGACCAGGCGGGCGAGGCCGTCATCCGCGTCACCGCCGTCGACCGCCTGTGACCCGACGCGGCGGCCCGCAGGCGGTCGCCGCCGGCCGGGGCTCAGGCGCCGGCGGGGTTCGCTGAGGACGAGGGGCAGAAGACGGACTCCACGGCCTTCATCATGGCCCGGCCCGGCTCGCTGATGTCCTTGACGCTCAGCGTGGCCGACATCGCGAACTGGCGGCGGCCGTCCGCCGAGGCGAAGGTCATCGTGACGTACCCGGCCGTGGACCCGCCGATGACCTGCCCCTGGAGCTTCCCGCCGCACAGGCCGCCTCCGCCGCCTCCTCCTGGTGGGGGTGGCGGGGTCTGCGGCAGCCGGTCGGTCAGGACGCGCTGGAGCTCCGGCGGCAGGAGCCTCCCTTGGGTGAACGCTCGTTTGAAGGCGCTCACGTCGTGCGCGGTGGAGACGACTCCTCCGGCGGCGCCGCCCAGACTGGCGTTGAACCGGTCCACGTCGCGGAGCCTGCCGCGGGCGTCGGGGTAGTAGCCGTGCCCGTGCGGCCCCCGGATGCCCTCCGGCGGCTTCTCGGGAAGGTAGGTCCTGGTCATTTTGAGCGGGGCGAACAAGCGATCGTGCAGCTCGGCGGCCAGGGAACGGCCGGTCAGCCTCTCGATGACCATGCCGAGGAGGGTGTAGTTGGTGTTGGAGTAGGAGAACCGCTCGCCGGGCTCCCCGGTCCGGGGCCGGGCGCGGCTCCACTTCACCAGGTCGAGCGGCCGGTAGCGGGTCGTGAAGTCGAACACGTCGAACGAGATCTCCCCCTCGCTGCCGTCGGGGTTCGGCTCGGCGGCGTACCAGTCCGGGATGCCGGACGTGTGCCGGAGCATCTGCCGCACCGTGATGTCGCCCGCCCGCTCCACGAGGTCCTTCCTGGCGACCACCGGCAGCAGGTCGGCGAGCTTGTCGTCCACCCCCAACCGGCCTTCTTCGACGAGCTGCAGCACCACGGTGGCGACCATCTCCTTGGTCTGCGACCCGATGCGGAACCGGGCGTCCGCGGGAATCCGGCCGCCCTCGCCGTCCAGCAGCCGGGAGCCCGCGCTGCCCTTCCCGACGGGCCGTCCGTCGACATACGCCCCGCCGATCGCGCCCACGACCCCGTGGACCTTCGCCAGCTCATCCATCGCCTCCTGGACGCTCCCGACCCGTTCCGGCGCGGCGATCGCCGGCCCGACCTGGCCCATCACCAGCACGGCGATCCCGGCAATCCCGGCGATCCGTGCGGCACCGGCGTTCCCTGTGGCACGGCCGATGCCTGCGGCACGGGCGATGCCTGCGGTCCAGGCGATCCGTGCGGCACCGGCGATCCGTGCGGCACCGGCGGTGCTGGGGGTATTGGGCGTGCGTTTGAAGAGCGGACGCCGGCCCCGTCCTGCGCCATCAGCCACGGAGGTCTCCTCTCGCGACCACCTTCCAGAACCGGGACACCGTGTCCTCGGCGTGCGTGGTCGACGCGACTACCGAAGACGGTCGGCCGTCGTCGTGGCGTAAGCGATTCCGGTTACGCTCCTGATACGCGCGAGGCGGTATCCCTTAGGGGCTGCCGCGTCCTGCCGAGGCGGCTCGTTGTGCCCCCGGGCCGGGGGAGGGGCTTGCCGGCGCTTAGGTAGCGCCTTGACAACGGTGTGGCCGTTCAACGTGTCCAGATGGTCGCTGAGGGTGACGATGAGGGGGTGCGTCACCCCGATCACGAGTTCCTGCCCCCCGTCGGACGGCACCGCGCCACTCCGCTGCCGCCGAGCCTCTGGCAACGGTTGAGGCCGCGTCCGCGCTGGCTGGTCGCGGGGGTGGCCGTCGTGTCGCTGACCGGGGGAGTCGCGGCGGCGGTTCCGTGGGCTCGTCCGGCGCGTCCGGACGCGGCGGGACGGCTGGTGACCGGGCCCGGGCAATGGACGGTCCAACCGCACCGGCCCGTCGTGCCGTTTCCGGCGCCTCGTCCGGAGACCGGCGAGCCGCTGAAGCGGCGTCCGTCCAGCTCAAGCACGCCGCAACCGGACGTTTCGGCCGACGCGCCCACCCTCCCGGGCCGTGCGTCGCCGAAGCCGAAACCCAGGCCGTCCGGTCCGTCGTCAACGCATGGCGGGAGTTCGTCGGGCAAGGGAGGGGTGTCGGGAAAGGGTGCCTCGTCCGGTCACGCCGGCTCGCCGCATCCCCGCATGACCAGCCACAAGGCGGGAGTGCCGTCCGCCTGGGTGCGCTCCGAGTGCGCTCGCCGGTTCCCCACCGACGACCGCCGCCGCCACGCCTGCGAAGTGCTTCTCGCCCGCGTCATGGACCACTGAAAGCCACGCGCCGGCCGTTTTCGGACGGGTCGTGCGAGGGGAAGGGGCCGGGCTGCCGATCCGCGGCTCGGCGGCTCCGGCGGGAATCGTGGGTCGGGAACGCCTTGTCAGGCGGCCCGTGGTGGGACGCCTTGTCAGGCGGCCCGTGGTGGGACGCTTCGTCAGGCGGCCCTTGGCGGGATGCGGCGGATGACGTCGTCTCGGAGGGCGTCCAGGTCGACGCCGGCGCCGGTGAGGGCGCGGGCGGCGGGGAACCGCTGGTCCTGGAGCAGTCCGAGCAGGATGTGCCCGGAGCCGATGTAGTCGTGGCGGAGGCGCAGCGACTGCCGGAGGCTGAGCTCCAGCACCTTCTTCGACTCCGGCTTGAACGGGATGTGCCCCTTGAGGCGGTTCCGGCGGGCCCGGGGCGGCGCGTCCAAGGCGCCGGGACCGAAGGCGTCCTCGGCGGCCTCCCGGACGGCGTCCAGGTCGATGCCGAGGACGCGCAGTGCCTCGGCGTCGAGCGCGGACGCGTCGGGCAGCGCCTCCACGGCGTCCCCCGCCGCGGCCCGGTACACGCCGCAGCCGCGCAGGGCCTCCCCGGCGGGTCCCTCGGCGCGCGTCAGGGCGAACAGCAGGTGCTCGGTCCCGATCTCCCGGTCGCCCCGGCTCCGGGCCTCCTCCTGCGCGGCCTTGACCACCTCGCGGGCGTCGGTGCTGAACCGTTCGAACATCTCCTAGCGCTCCTTCTTGAGGATGCGGCGTCCCCCGCCGTGCTTCTTGTGCACCGCCTGCCGGCTGACGCCGAGGCAGACCGCGATCTCCTGCCAGGACCAGCCCTGCTCGCGGGCGTTGTCCACCTGCAGCGCCTCCAGCCGCTCGGCCAGCTCGCGCAGCGCGCGGACGGCCCGCAGGCCCACCGCCGGATCCCGGCTGCTCGCCTCCTGGGCGAGCCTCACTCCATCGCTCATGATGTCAATGTAGGTTGACGCCTCGGCCGCGTCAACCCTCGTTGACGAAAAGGATGTCGCCGGGAGAGTCCGACCCCGGCGAGCATTCGGATCGCCAGGAGGACCAGCCCGCCGGAATCAGTCCGCCGGGGCGAGGAGGGTGGTCAGCAGGTCGTCCAGGCTGACCAGGCCCACGGTGTGGCCGTCCTCGCGCAGCACCAGGCCCAGGTGGCTGTGGTCGTCGCGCAGGATCGCGACCGCCTCGGCGACCGGCGTCGCGATCGACAGCCGCGGCATCGGATGCGCCAGATCGCCGGCGGACGTGTCCTTCTCGCGAGCGCGGGCCAGGTAGGCGTCCCGGACGTGCACCATCCGCGCGGGACCCGGCCCGGACGAGGTGACCACCGGATCCGCGATGACCAGCCGGGTGTGCCCGGTTTCGATGACGGTGTCGATGATGTCCTGCGGGGACGCCGACGCGGGCACCGCCACGATCCGCGCCGCCGGGATGACCAGCCCGGCGAGCGGCGCGCGCGGCGCGTCCAGCGCGGCCGTCAGCAGGTTCAGGTCCGTCTCGGCGATCAGCCCGAGGCGCCGCGACTCGACCGCCAGGCTGCGCAGCTGCTCGGGCGTGCGGGTCAGCTCCGCCTCGTCCTTCGGCCGGACCCCGACCACCCTCAGCAGCAGGTTCGTCACGCCGTTCAGCGCCGCCAGCGCCGGCCGGACGACCTTGGTGAACGCCCGGAACGGCGGCGCGAGCACCGTCGCCGACCGCTCCGGATCGATGATCGCCCACGACTTCGGCGCCATCTCGCCCAGCACCATGTGCAGGAACGTCACGAACGCCAGCGCCAGCACGAACGCCACCGGATGCGCCGCCCCCTCCGGCACACCCACGTGATGGAACAGCGGCGCGAGCGTTCCCGCGAACACCGGCTCGGACACCACACCGAGCCCCAGCGAGCACATCGTGATGCCGAGCTGCGCGCCCGCCAGCATCAGCGACAGCTCCCGGATCCCCGCCACCGCCGACGCCGCCGCGCGACTCCCCTCCGCCGCCGCCTTCTCCAACCGCGGCCGCCGCGCGGCGACCAGCGCGAACTCCGACGCCACGAAGAACCCGTTACCCGCCAGCAGCGCCAACGTCAGCAACAACCCCACCGGCAAGTTCACGAGCCCCCCTCATCCCCGTCGCGCCGGCCGCCCCCGAGCCCGCCGTCCACACCACCTCGCCGTCCAGCGCCGCCCGCACCACCTCGGCCTCCGCCGCCCGCGCCCCCCTCACGCGCGGCGTCCGCGCCGCTCCGGCTTCCGGCGTCCGCGCCGTCCCCGCGTCTGGCGCCCGCGCCGCCCGCGCCGCCTGGGCCGCCTGGGCCGCCGGCGTCCAAGCCGCCCACGCCTCCGCTCCCGCCCGCGTTCGCGCGTCCGGCGTTCGCGCCGTTCGCGGATCCGTGCTCCGGGACGTTCCCGGGGTTGTTCTTCGCGCTCTTCCTCCGCTCGGCCGCGTCGTCGTCGGCGGGGGAGTCGCCCAGGTCGTCCTCAACAGGGACGGCGCGGACGCGGATCAGCTCCGGGACGTGCCGGTGGACGGTCAGCACCTCGACCACGGCCTCGAGTTCCGGCTCGTCCAGCCGCTCGCGGGGAAGCTCGACGCGGACGACGTCGCCCGGCTCGGCGACCCTCCCCAGGCGGCGCAGCAGCAGGCCCGCGACGGTCTCGTAGTCGCCGTCGGGCAGCGCGATGCCGGTCTCATGCTCCACCTCGTCCACGCGCAGCCCGGCGTCGGTCGTCCACCACTCGCCGGAGCGGATCGCGAGGTCGGGGTCCGCGTCGTTCTCGTCGGCGATCTCCCCGACGAGCTCCTCCGCGACGTCCTCCCAGGTCAGAAGCCCGGCGAAGCCGCCGTACTCGTCCACCACGCAGGCCAGCGGGTCGCCGTGCCGGCGCAGCTCGGCGACCACCTGCGGCAGCGGCAGCGACGACGGCAGCAGCACCGCCGGACGGGCCAGATCGCGCACCCGCGTCCGGGCCGCTTCGTCCGGGCTCAGCCGGATCAGCCGGTCCAGTCCGACCACGCCGATCACGTCGTCCACGCTGTCGCCGACGACCGGATACCGCGAGTGCCCGTGCGCGGTGACGACATCGCTCAGCTCGGTCGCGAGCGCGTCCGCCGGGACGGTCACCACGTCCACGCGCGGGACCATGACCTCCTCGGCGTCCCGGTCGGAGAACTCCAGCGCGCGTTCCAGCAGGTCGGCCTGGTCGCCGAGCTGCTCCCCGGACTCGCCGATGATGTGCCCGAGCTCCTCCAGCGTCGCGCCGTGGTGCAGCTCCTCGACCGGCTCCATCCCGACCGCCCGGACGAGCCGGTTCGCGGCCGCGTCGAACAGCCGGATCACCGGCCCCGCCACGGTCAGGTACGTCAGCGTCGACCGGGCGAGCGCCCGCGCGAGCGGCTCCGCCCTGGCCAGCGCGAGGTTCTTCGGGAACAGCTCGCCCAGCACCATCTGGATCACCGTCGCCAGGACGAACCCGGCCGTCACCGAGATCCCGCCGACCGCGCCGCCCGGAACACCGACCCCGCGCAGCGGCGGAGCGAGCAGGTCCGCCAGCGCGGGCTTCGCGATGAACCCGACCACCAGCGCCGTCACCGTGATGCCGAGCTGCGCGCCCGACAGCATGAACGAGAGCCGCTCCATCACCCGGACGGCCCGCTCCGACGCCCGGTCCCCGGCCGCCGCCCGCTCCGCCAGCACCGGCCGGTCCGCCGTCACGAAGGCGAACTCCTGCGCCACGAAATATCCGGTCGCCGCCGTCAGCAACAGCACCGCGAACAGCCCGAACGCCGCGGCCATCCGCCCTCCTCCCGCGCGGCCCACCCCGCGCGCACAGCATCCCCGTTACGTTCCCCGAACTGGATCTTCCCTACCCTGCCATCCCCCGACCGCCGCTCCCGACCCGCCCCGCGCCCCAGCCCTCGCCCTCGCCCTCGCCCTCGCTCCGCGCCCCAGCCCCCGCCTTCGCCCTCGCCCTCGCTCCGCGCCCCAACCCCGAGCCACCTTCCCTCGTCCCGCCCCTCCGGCTCACCGCCGATCCGATGCCGCCGTCGTGCCCTCCCAGACACGCCCCAAGCGGCCCACCCCAACCTGTCCCGCCCAGGCCGCCCGTCTGCCTTCTTCCGTGCGCTCCATGCGGTGCCGCCGCGAGGCCTCCTCACCCATTCCGCCTGCGTTTCCTACGCCCCTCCGGAGTGGGCGCCCTTGGCCTCCCAGTCCTTGTCGGGCTGAGCCCACTCCGCCTCCCAGACGGCGCCCTCCGAACTGCCTTACCCGCGTTCCCGCGTGACGTTGCCGGGCGACGCCGTGCTCCGGCGGGCACTCTCCAACGCGTCCAAGGCAGTGCTGTGTCCTCGGCACCCTTGCCCATGGCGCCCGTGCGCTTTCTCGCCACGCCACGTCGGTCCCCCATCCCGCGGCGCCCTTCCATAGCCGCCCCGAGTCAGGACACCTCGTCGTCCCGTCCCGTTCCCTCTCGTCGTCTCGTCTCGTCTCGTCCCGTCGGGGGTCTCATCCGCCGTATCGTCCGATCGTGCCGTCTCGCCGTGCAGCGCCCGCACCGCGTCTCAGCGTTCATGCCGCGCTGTCCAGTGCCGCACCGGAGCGAGCGGCCGTGACGGCGCGTGCCGCCTGCCCGGCTAGGGGCTGTGAGGGGACGGGCGGGCATAGCCAGACGGCTGTGACGAAGGGCGTGATCGGACCAGGGAACGGGACGCGACGGACGAACGGCGCAAAGAACTGCTGCTCGCCGAGACGTCCCGCAGCCTTCCCGCCCACCCTGTGAAGGTGGCCACCGCCAGTGCGAGGTGGCGACGGGACGGGTGAAGCGTGCGTAGGGGACCGCGAGACGGCAGGGCCAGGACGGACGGGCCCGGCCGAGCCCCGCAGAGCCCGGCAGAGCCCGACCTGGGCGGGTTTCGGGGTTACCGTCCGGCCGGTCGTGGAATGAAACATTCGCCCCGGCGGTGACGGTCTCCCCGCCGCGTCCCGCCGGTGGTCGTCCTCCCTGCCGAGCGCCCACAGAGAGCGAGGGGCACCGATGCCCAAGCCGTTCGCGTCGTCCGCCGACCTGTCCGCCAAGACCCAGACCCTGGAGATCCTCGCGGACGGTGTGTACGCGTTGACCGCGGAGGGCGATCCCAATGTGGGCGCGGTCGAGGGCGAGGACTTCGTGGTCTGCTTCGAGGCTCTGGCGACGCCGGCGGCCGCCCGCGACTGGCTGATGGTGCTTCGCGCACACACCGACAAACCGATCAGGCATCTGGTGCTCTCGCACTACCACGCTGTTCGAACGCTCGGCGCGAGCGCTTTCGGCACATCTTCGATCATCGCGCACGACAAGACCCGGGAACTGATCGCCGAGCGCGGCAAGCAGGACTGGGAGTCGGAGTTCGCCCGGATGCCCCGCCTCTTCAAGGACCCGGCGAGCATCCCCGGCCTCACGTGGCCGACCGCCACCTTCTCCGACAGCATGACCATCGACCTCGGCGGGGACCGCGGTTCGCTGGTGCTACGCCATTGCGGACGCGGGCACACCGAGGGCGACATCGTCGCCTGGCTGCCGAAGCACCGCATCCTGTTCGCGGGCGACCTGGTCGAGACGCAGGCCGCGCTCTACACGGGGGACGCCTTCCACCGCGACTGGGCCGGTCCGACGCTCGACCGCGTCGCATCGTTCGGCGCGGACGTCCTGATCGGTGGGCGCGGCGCGGTCGCACACGGTCGCGAAGCGGTGCGCGCCGCGATCGGTCAGACCCGCGAATTCCTGGAGACCATGCTCCGCGAGGTCCGTGACGTGCGCAAACGCGGCGGCACCCTGCGCGAGGCGTTCGACGCCGTGCACGCCGCGCTCGAACCGTCGTACGGCGGCTGGCCCATCTTCGAGCACTGCCTCCCGTTCGACGTCTCCCGTCTCTGGGACGAGTTGGACGGCGTCGAACGTCCCCGCATCTGGACCGCCGACCGCGACCGCGAAGTCTGGTCCGCCCTCCAGGACTGACCCATGGTCCCGCCGCGCCCTCCCGCCCCCTTGAGGGACACCGAGCCTGCCAGCAACACCATGCGACGCACTGTCACTGCGCCTGGAGATGACCTCGTCCCACGGGGCGACACGCCGCGCAATGGTGATGCCACCTCTGGCAGTGCCCCCACACGTGGCGGTGACGCCGGACCTCGCAGTGTCCCAGTGCCTAGCGGTGGCGCCATGCCAGGCGCGGACGCCGGACCTGGCAGTGACCCAGTGCCTAGCGGCGAAGCCACGTCTGGCAGTGATCCCGCGCCTCGCAGTGCCCCCGCGCCTCGCAGTGCCCCCGCGTCTGGCAGTGCCCCCCAGCCAGGTAGCGATTCTGCGCTTGGCGGTGAGGCCATGCCGGGCGGTGACGCCGTGCTGGTCGTCGGTGCCGGGCCCGTCGGCATGACGGCGGCATTGCTGCTTTCCCGCTGGGGCTTGCGGGTCGTCGTGCTGGAGCGACGTTCTGAGCGTTCGGTGATCGGTTCACGATCGATCTGCCAGCAGAGGGACGCTTTGGACATCTGGGCTTCGATCGGTGCGCGAACGATCGCCGACGAGGGCCTCACATGGACGACCGGTCGCGTCTTCTACCGCGGACGGGAGCTGACCTCCTGGCGGTTCGCCGCCGCCGGGCCACTGCCCCCGTTCGTCAACATCTCGCAGAGCCGTACGGAGGAGGTGCTGCAGGATCTCGTGGACGCCGACCCGCGCATCTCCATCCGCTGGAGCCACGAGGTCACGGGCCTCGACCAAGACGCCTGCGGGGTGGTCCTGCACTGCGCGTCGGGCGCGTCCGTCCGCGGCTCCTATGCGCTGCTCTGTTCGGGTGGACGTTCGGACACCCTGCGCACCGCCCTCGGCGTCGACTTCCCGGGCGAGAGCGGCGGCGACCGGTTCCTGATCGTCGACCTGCGGACGGACTGGCCCGGCCGCGAAACCGAGCGGCATTTCCATTTCGACCCGCCGTGGAACCCCGGACGGCAGGTGCTCATCCATCCATGTCCGGGCTCGGTCTACCGGATCGACTGGCAGGTTCCGCCGGATTTCGACCTCGCGGCGGAACGCGCCGACGGACGCCTTGACGCCCGCATCCGCCAAGTCCTCGGGGACCGGCCCTACGAACTGCTGTGGGCATCGGAGTACCGGTTCCACTCGCGCGTCGCGTCCCGGATGGCCGTCGGCCGGGTCCTGCTCGCCGGGGACGCCGCGCACGTGTACGCGCCGTTCGGGGCACGCGGCCTCAACTCCGGCGTACCGGACGCCGAGAACGCGGCCTGGAAGATCGCCTTCGTGGCGCGCGGCTGGTCACCGCCCGCCCTGCTCGCCACCTACGACACCGAACGCCGAGCCGCCGCTCTCGAGAACCTGGCCGTGACGACGGCGACCATGCGTTTCCTCGCTCCTCGCACGGAGCGCGAACGAACACGACGCACGGACGTGCTCAAACGCGCATCCATTGATCACTCGAAAGCGGATGCGATCGATTCAGGTCGTTTCGCCGAACCGTACTGGTACGACCGTTCGCCCCTCACCGTCCCAGACCCGTCCCGACCGTGCGCGGGCCGTCCGCCCAGGGGAGCGGCCCAACCCATAGCCCCCGGCGTCATCGTCCCAGACGCGCTCCTTCCGCACGTCCCCGGCAGCCGACAGACGCGCTCCAGCGACACCTCGTCCTCCGCAGCTTCTGTGTCCTCCAGCGAACCGCCATCACGAGAAGCCGTTCCGAACATCGCCGCGGTCTACGGCGAAACGCCACGCCTTGCAGTCGTTCCGAACGTTGCTGCGGTCTACGCGGACGACTCCAACCATCGCGACGAACACAATCAGAACGATTCCGGCGAACGGATCACGCGTCTGCGGCAACTCCTGCGCGGCGGGATCACGCTGCTCGCCGACCCGTCGCTGCCGCGTCGTGAACTCCTCGCGGCGGCCCGGGAGGCGACCGCCGCGCCCGTCACCTGCCCGGATCCCGGCCTCATCAAGGACGCGCTGCCCGACCTGAGACGCGGCGAGCTGTGGATCGTTCGACCAGATGCGTACATCGCCGCGATCCTTCGCAACCCCACCCCCGAAACGATCGCCGCTGCCGTCCGGACGGCGCTAGGCCACCGCCTCACGTCCCCGTGATCAGGACGACGCCCGCCGCGACCACGCACGCGGCCGCGATGCGGCGCGCCCCCATGCGCTCGGCGAAGAACACCGCGCCGATCACCGCGCCCGCGATCACGCCCGTCTCCCGCAGCGCCGCGACGGCCGCCAGCGCGCCCCGCGTCTGCGCCCACAGGACGATCCCGTACCCCGCCATCGCCAGCACGCCGCCTGCGAGCCCCATCATCCACGTCCGGACGGCCAGCCCCGACAGAGCGCGCCGCCCCCGCAGCGCAAGGACGATCAAGACCGTCAGCGGCGCCTCCAACGCGAACAACCAGGCCGAATACCCGATCGCGCCATGCGCCGCCCGCACCCCGATGCCGTCCAGCACCGTGTAGGAGGCGATGGCCACCCCGGTCGCCAGCGCCGCCATCACCGCCCGTGTACTCCGCGTCCGCCGCCGTCCCACCCCCTCACCGGCCGCCGCTTCGCCGTCTCGGACCTCCCCGGGCTCCGCCCGCGCATCGCGAACCGCATCACGAACCGCTTCGTGCGTACGCCGCACGTTCGAGCCCTCGTCGGACGCCCCTCGCACGTTTCCCGCCATTGCCGCTGTTCGCTGAACCTCCGGAACACCTTCCGGTCCGCCTGCGACGTCGCTAGCCGTCCGGAAAGTCTGTTGGGCCTCCTGAACGTTTGCCGCTGCGGGTTGTACGTTCCCGATCACTTGAGGTTCGTGTTGCTCGACGGAGGCCGCCTCGGCCGGCTCATAAGCGTTCTCGGCCTCCTCGCGGGTGTGCCGCCGGGCGCCATCAGACCTCTCCAGTGACTGCTGTTCGCCGCGAACCTCTTCGGACATCCGCTGGCCGCTTCCAGCACCCGAACGTGCATGTTGTTCGTCCCGAACAGCCTCGAACACGGGCTGCGCGTTCTCCGGCAGAAGCCGTCCACCGCGAGAGCGGGCGGGCGGGCGCTTCTCGGGAGTCGCAAACGCAAGGACGGTCAAACCGCCACAGATCGCCGCGACGCCGCCGAGCTGGAGCAGCGAGAGGTGTTCACCGAGGGCCGTCGCGGCCACGAGCGCGACGATCAGCGGCGCGCTTCCCCGGGCCAGCGGGTACACCTGGCTGAAGTCTCCCAGCTGGTAGGACGTCAGCAGCAGCCCCATGTAGACCAGGTGCAGCACGACCGAACCGAACAACCACGGCCAGGACGCCGCAGCCGGAACGGACACGAACATCAGAACAGGAACGGCCAGAACGGCCTGGCCCGTCCCGATCAGAGCGAACGAGGCCCACCGGTCCGAGGTGCCCTTGGCGATCGCGTTCCACGTCGCGTGGAGCACCCCGGCGAAAATCACTGCCAGCGCTGTGGTCATGGCCTCACCCCAGCGCGGACGCCCGGATCCGGGCAGGCTTTTAGACTCCACCTAAATGATCGAGCTGCGCCTGGACGTCGAGGACCTCGCCGACACCCGCTTCGTCATCTCTCCGCTCGCCGAGGCCGCGCTGAGCCTCCGCGTGTGGCTGCTCCCGCACTACTACGTGCTGCAACTGCCGTGGCTGCGATCCGCCGCCGCCGCGCTCGGCGATCTGGACATCCGGCTGCTGCTGGCGCTGGTCGGCGCCCACCGCGCCGTCCCCGACTTCCTCACCGCCCGTCCGGACGACCCGCTGCCCGACTTCGCCGCCGAGCTCGACCGCGTCCGGCGCGTCCCACCGGGCAAGATCGCCGCCGACGTCCGCGCCGCGCTGCAGGGGCGCCCGGTGCCCGCCGTCCTGACCGGGGAACTCGACCGTCCCGCGCGGCTCCGCGATCGGCTCGCGGACCTGCTCGCCGCCTACTGGGACGCCGTCCTGGCCCCGCACTGGCCGCGCATGCGCGGCGTCCTCGAGGCGGACCTGCTCTATCGCGCCCAACGCCTCGCCCGCGGCGGCGCCCGCCTGCTCTTCGCCGACCTGCACCCCACCATCCGCTGGCGCGCCGGGATGCTGCGCCTCGACCTGAGCTATCCGCACACCGAGTTGCGGATTCCGATCACGGGCCGCGGTCTCGTCCTGATGCCGGCCGTGTTCCTTCGAACACCCGGCCTTCCCTTGAACATGAACGAACCGCCACTCGTGTCCTATCCGGCGCGCGGCATAGCGACCGTGTGGGAAACCGCGCCACCGACCCGTCCTGGTGTTCTGACCGATCTCATAGGCCGTCCCAAGGCGACTCTCTTGGCGTGCCTGGACGGACCCGCCTCCACCACCGATCTCGCACGCCGCCTCGGCGTCACCCCGGGCGCGGTATCGCAGCACCTCGCCGTCCTGCGCGACGCGGGTCTCGTGACCCGTTCCCGTGCGGGACGCTCCGTCCTCTACGCCCGCACCGCGCTGGGCGACCGCCTCCTGCGCCCCCAGACGCCAGCGCCGGCACCAGACGCCCCAAGCGCCCGCCCCCTGCACCCCTAGGCGGCAGCGCCGAAACCGGACGTCCCGAGCGATCGCCTCCTACCTCTCTGTGTGGGAGCGCGGGGGGACGGTCTGGGCGCCCGCCTTCACCTCCCTAGACAGGAGCGCTGGGACGGCCTAGGCGACCATCTCCAGCGTCCTTAGGTGGGAGCGCCGGGATCGGACGGCCCGAGCGATCGCCCCCTCCCGCCCGAGGCGGGCCCGGCTGGGGGACCATCTCCCGTCTCCTCAGGTGAGGCGGCCGGGACCGGACGGGCCGATGGGACGGGCTTTCCGGCGGACGCTGGATGCGCCCACACGACCCGTGATAGCACGGAAGGGCCACCGGACGAACCTGCCTCGACGCGGTGGGAGTTCCCATGACCGACGACCGCCCCCGGCCCGTCTTCGACCCCTCCCTCCCGGCGGCCGAACGCGCGCTGCTCGCCGCCGCTCCGGAACACCTCGCGGCCGCGAGCCTGCCCCCGCCGCCGCCCGCCAGGCTGAGTCCCGCCACGATCGTCGCGCGGCTGATCTGGATTCCGGTGTTCGCCTTCTTCTACGGGGTCCTGCCGGGCGGCTGGATCCGCCTGTTCTTCCTCGCCTCGCTGGACGAGGACGACCTGCTCAGCGGGGTTCTGCGGTGGGGGCGTGGCGCCGTCCTCGCGATGCTCGCCGTCCCGGTCGTCCAGGTGTCGCTGCTCCTGCTCGGCCAGCCCGAGGCCGCCGCCGCGCTCGCCGCCGCCGGATTCACCGGCTGGACGATCGGGGCCCTGCGCCACCTCCGCGAACCCGCCCCGGCCCGCGCCGCCCGCGAACTGCACGGCCGCTACCTGCTGCCGACCGACTTCGACCGTCCCGCCGCCCGGCTGCTGGTCCGGGCGCAACGCGCGATCGACGCCGTCCTCGGCTCCCAGTCCCAGGCCGCCGGACTCCTGGACGACATCGACAACGCCACCGAACTGCCCCGCCAGGAATGGGCCATCGCGTCCGCTTTGGTCGAACACACGCGGCTCCGGCGCGAACGCCGCACGCAGCAACCCGATCGCCTTTCGGCCCCCGTCCGCGCCCTCCTGGAACCTCAGCGCCGCGCCCTCGACCTCTCTGTGCGTTCGATCACCGATCGGATCGAAGCTCTGGAGTCGTACGCGCGTGCCGCCCACGCTGCCGACGAGGCCTACCACGAGTGGTGCGTCCTGCGCGCCCTGCCCGATCAGAACGCCCGGTACCGCGACCTGCTGGCGGGTACCGTCCGGGACGACCTCGCAGTCGAGGTCATCGACCGTCTGGAAGCCGACGCCCGCCGGGCCGAAGCCGTCCTCCGCGACCGGATAGCCTCCGCCGTGGACACCGGCCAAGAACTCTCCACAGGCCCGTCCCCCTCGTGACCGAACGAGCAAACTCTGAGCGGACGGTCACGAGCCGCGTTCGCACGAGCATCCGAACACCGTCACTCATCGCGTGAGCAAACTCCCGTCCGCCCCGTGCTTCGCGCTCCCTGCGCCGCGCGCCGTGCTCCGTCCGCCCCGCGCCCCGCGTCCCGCGCCCCGCGCGCCGTGCCCCGTGCTCCGTCCGCTCTCCGCTTCGCGTGCCGCGTGGCGCGTGCCGCGTGCCAAGACGGTAGAGCCCCCAACGCTCGGACGGCCCGTCGTAACGGCGGACGGTGGTCGGATGAACGCGGAAGAAGGACCCTCCCGAGGGTTCCGGGCCGGGGATCGGGAAAACGCTTGTTCGACGCGTTCGCGAGTTGAGCGATGCGGTGCGAAAGTCCGCTACCGTAAAGGGCGCTCGATTCAGAAAGGAACGCATGGCTGAGAAGGTCATCTTGGTAGACGATCTCGATGGCGGCGAGGGCGAGGATGTCCGCAAGCGCGACTTCGAGATCCTGGGGCGGATTTTCACCATTGACCTGTCCGACGAGAACGACGTGCGGCTGCGTGAGACCCTCGACACGCTGACCCGCTATGTCGAGAAGTCGCGTGAGGTGAAGCAGGCGGGGCGCTCGCGCAAGCCCCGGAAAAGCCCGGTGAAGCTCAAGGGTTTCACCAACGCCGACGTCCGCACGTGGGCCAAGAACGAGGGCCTTGAGGTCCCGGACCAGGGTGCGCTGCCCGACGCCGTCTACGCGGCGTTCGTCCAGGCGCACCCCGAAGCCAGCCCAGACGCGTAACGCAGGGAGTCCCCGTGGCACAGAAGACCATCGTCGTCATGACCGACGACCTCGACGGCGGCGAAGCCGAAGAGACCGTGTCCTTCGCACTCGACGGCGTCGGATACGAGATCGACCTCAACGCGGCGAACGCCGCGAAACTGCGTGAGCGGTTCGAGCCGTTCGTGGCGAACGCCCGTAAGGCCGCCCGCCGCCCGGCCAAGCCGACGCGCAGCGCGGGCAACCGCGAGCAGAGCGCCGAAATCCGGGAATGGGCCAAGCAGAACGGCATCCCGGTGAACGACCGAGGCCGCATTCCGGCCAAGGTGATCGAACAGTACAACGCCACCCACTAGCACCACCCCCTCGGGCCCCCACTTCCGGCCCGATTCAGTCCCTGCGCCCGCGAATAAGGCGGTACGGCACGAAGCCACCAGGGACACCAACCCCCACCCACTGCCCGCCCACCGCGGTCCCCTCACCCTAAGTAACCATCCGATACCTCCGTCCTCCCTCAGCCGCCACCACCACGCCCGCCCTCTACCGCGCCGCCACCACCGCGCCCCCAGGCGTGACAGGCCGCCCCAGGCGTACCGTGCTGTCCCGCGTCCGACCGAGGCCGGGACGTGCCACTTCGCTCCGTGGCGTGCTACAACCGCCGCGTTGCCTCAGCCCTCGCGTCGCAGCCTGCCGCTGCGGCGGGGCACCACACCCCGTGCCACTGCCGTGGCGCTAGCGCGTTCCCCGTCGCCCGTGCCGTGGTTGCCTGTGCGTTGGCTGGCTGTGCTGTGGGGTCTTTGTCCGCCCTGCATCCCCGCTTGAGCCTCAGCCCGCCGGCCCGCGTTGTGACGTACCGTGCTTGGCTGACGCCGAGGCGTGCCGTGTGACTGAGCCGCGGTGTCTCTGCGCGGGGCTCTGAGGCGGGTGGACGGGCTTTTGCGCTCACCGTCGCACCTAGGAGGTCGGAGGCGCCGGGGAGCCGACGACGAGGGCCAGGGGGAGGGGCGCGGGGCGGGAGGCGGGCACGCGGGCTTCGAGTGTGTCCATGTTCATTTGTGTTCGGATGATGCTCGATTGCTTGACCTTGATCGGATCTGTGCGAATGATGTGTGATCTGTCGTCCGCGCCACGGGAGTCGCTGTCATGACCGATGCCCCCACCCCGTCTCGTCCGTTCCGTTCATCATCGCCGGCCGGTTCTAGCGGTCGGGGAGTGCCGTTCGCTCGTCGAGCCGTGTTGCTCGGGGCGGCGACCGTCGCCGCAGCGGCGACGGTGCCCGGCCTGGACGGCGGGGGAGTCGCGCACGCTGAGGGTGCGCTTCCGGTCCAGGGTCACGGGGCCCGCGGGGCCTCGGCGACAGGGGACGCGGACGTAGCGGCGGCCATGCAGCGGTGGCACGACCTCGTCACGGGCGGCAGCGCGATCGATCCTGCTCAATCGGACACGGCTGCTGCACTCGAACGCCTCGACACCCAAGTCGAAGGGTTTCGTTCATCTCTCGTCACGGCGTCAGACCGGACGTACCTCTGGCCTGACCAGACCGGTGCGGACGACGCGACAACCGCTGCATCGGCGCAGCGCCTGCTGACGATGGCCACGGCGTTCGCGACCAAGGGCAGCCGTTTCACTGGTGACACGCTGCTCGCCACGCTGATCGCCGATGCGCTGCGATGGCTTCACGATCAGCGCTACCACCCGGGGATGCCCGAAACCGGGAACTGGTGGAACTGGGAGATCGGCACGCCCTCGCGCGTCCTCGACTCCGTGATGCTGCTCGGCCCGGCCGCCCCAGATGCCTTGCGCGAGGACCTGGTCGCGGCCGTCGCCGCATGGGTGCCAGACCCGGCGAAGCGCAAGGTCAACGGAGTCACGGAGACCGGCGCGAACCGCACGGACAAGGCTTGGATCACCGTTCGTCGCGGGCTTCTCGCCGGAGACCCCGCGGCCATCGCGCTGGGGCGTGATGCGCTCAGCCAGGTCTTCCCCTACGTGACCAGCGGGGACGGCTTCTACAGGGACGGTTCGTTCATCCAGCACACCTACATCCCGTACATCGGGACATACGGTGGTGTTCTGTTCGCCGGACTCTCATCCGCTCTCGCGGTGCTCGCTGGATCACCTTGGGACGTGACCGATCAGGGACGTGCGAACGTGTTCGACTGGATCAGTCGAAGCGTCGAACCCATGGTGTTCCGCGGGCAGATGATGGCGCACGTGCGCGGACGGGCCATCTCACGGCAGTCCGAAGACGACCACGCCGACGCGCGCGGCCTGATGATGCCGCTCACCGGTCTCGCCGCCGCGGCCAGTCCGCAGCAACGCGCGCACATCGCCGCGATGCTCGCCGAGTGGGTCGCGTCCGACACGTACGCCCCGGTCCTGGCGAGTCTGCCGGCCGCCCAGATCGCGAATGTTCGGAAACTGATCGACGGTGTTCGTCGACGCGGCGACCTGATCGGACATGTGCAGTTCCCGGCGAACGATCGGCTCGTGCACTCTCGTCCCGGATATGTGTTCGCAGTATCGGCACGCTCATCGAGAATCGCCGCCTACGAGTCGGGCAACCAGGAGAACCGCACCGGCTGGTACACCGGCGAGGGCGTGACCTACCTGTACACAGGGGACGGCGCCTCCTACAACGACGGATACTGGCCCACGGTCGACATGTACCGGCTCGCCGGGACGACCACCGCGACTCGCGAGACGTATCCGCGCGCGAACCACGACGGAAACTGGGCGTCCTACCTTGGACCGGACGACTGGGTGGGCGGCGCGTGGCTCGACCGGGCAGGCGCCTACGGAATGGCTTTCACCGCCCAGCGCGATCCCGTCTCGAAACAGCCCATCGACCTGCGCGGACGCAAGTCCTGGTTCGCCATCGACGACGTGGTGGTGGCGTTGGGCGCGGGCATCACCGCGACCGGCGTCGCCGCCCAGACGACCATCGAGAACAGGATGGTCGACGCGTCCGCCCGGTTCGTCGTGGACGGCAGGCGCACTACTCCCGAACGCGCCGACCTCAGCCGTGCTCGCTGGGCGCACCTGGACGGGACCGGCGGGTACATCCTTCCCCGCGGGCTGCCTGGGCGGTGGTCCGCGACCGGCCTGGTTTCGGCTGGCGCAGAACCCGTCGCCGCGGGTGACGGGCTTCGAGGCGATCGATCAAACGGGTCGGGCGGCGATACGACCGCTGACCCGAGGGCGGGTCTTGAAGCGCTGGCAGGCGCGCGTCTGCGAGGAATCCGCGAGCGGCGGACGGGCCGCTGGTCGGACATCGGAGCGGGGTCCCGCACCGCGCCCGGCGACGAGGTGACCCGCGAATTCATCACGTTCTGGTTCGATCACGGCGATCGCCCGTCCGACGCCCGGTACGCGTACTACCTGCTGCCCGGTCGGTCGGCGGCGCGTACCGCGAGCTATGCCGCCGAACTTCGAGCCGGCAAGGGCGTTCGCATCGGGGACAACACGCCGAGTGTGCAGTCCGTCCAGGGTGAGGGCTTCACCGCTGCCAACTTCTGGACAGCGGCGGAGACGCTCAAAACCGTTCAAGCCGAGCAACCCTGCTCGTTCGTGATGCGCGAGCACGGCGGCGAGCTGGAGATCGCCGTGAGCGATCCGACCCAGAAGCAGAAGGAACTGCGTTTCGAGGTCGCGCGTCGGACGCTGGCCGTCCTCCACGCTGACCCAGGCGTGACCGTGACGGCGCTCGGCCCTCAGCTGAGCTTCCGGGTGGACGTTTCGCAGGCACGCGGTGTTCCGTTGCGCCTTCGTGTTCGCTTCGCGCGCTGATCGAACAGGCGATGATGCTTTGAGGGAGACGAACAGCGTGGTCAAGACCGCGGTGAGCACGCTCGGAATGCCGGGTTGCGGGCTCGCCGATGCGATCAATATCGCGACCCGCTTTGGGCTGGACGGCCTGGAGCTGCGCCTTCATCCGGACACCGGCGTCCACCCGGGATTGTCGGCGCGGGACCGGCAGGCCGTCCGCGCCGCGATCGAGGACGCCGGCCTTGAGGTACCGGTGCTGGCAGGGTATGTGCAGATCGCGGCGGAAGGGCCGGACATTCCGGTGATCGAAGCCCTCCGCGCCGACCTGCTCCTGGCGGGGGATCTAGGAGCGCAGGCCGTCCGCGTCTTCCCTGGTGGCGAGCACTCGGAGGCCGCTTCCCGCCGCCTCCGAGCGATCGCTGACCTGGGCGTCCGGGTGCTGATCGAGACTCACGACGCCCTCCCGACCGGTGCCTCCGTCGCCGCCCTCCTGAGCCATGCCCGCGCCTCGCTCTCGACAGAGCCGGCGGCCTTCCCGTCCCTCCACGGTGCTGAGGAAGATCTTCAGTTCGGGGCGATCTGGGATGTACTGCATCCCTGGAAATCAGGCGAAAGCCCCGCGGAGACGGTCGCGACGCTCGGCCCGTGGCTCGACTACGTCCAGATCAAGGACGCCTCCGCCGATCTCACCCCGGTCCCGCTCGGCAGTGGCGGAGTGCCGCTTGACCAGGTGAGGACGGCCCTGGCGACGGCCGGGTACTCGGGCTGGATTTCGCTCGAATGGGAACGCACCTGGTATCCCGACGCGGTGCCGGTCGAGGAAGCCCTTCCGGGCGCGCTGGCCTGGATCGACGCCTACCGGAGGGCATGACATGCAGCTCCCGGATCACGATTTTTCGCTCAGCCCGATAACCGGCTACACGCGGGCCCATTGGGAGGCCGCAGCGGATGGACTGCTCGCGGGCGTCCGGCCGTACTTCGACGCTTCCGGTGCGTTGGTGCGATTGCCGGGGAGGACCAGCGCGTCCGGCTCCGAATCGGACGGGCTCGAAGGATTCGCCCGAACGTTCCTTCTCGCCGCCATCCGTGTCGCAGGCGCGGGGGGTGACGACCCGAACGGTCTGCTCGCGCCCTATGCGGACGGATTGGTCGAAGGCCCGCGCGGCGCTTGGCTTCCGATCACCGATCGCGCACAACCCATGGTCGAAAGCGCATCGATCGCCATCGCTCTTCATCTGACCAAGCCATGGCTCTGGGACAAGCTGGACGCCGGGACGCGCGAGCGTCTGACCGAGTGGCTCAGCGGGGCCCTCACCCACCGGCCTGTCGACAACAACTGGATGCTGTTCCCCATCCCGGTCGCCGACTTCCTCTCCGCCGCAGGCGTTCCCCACGACGACGCAGCGGTGGAACGCGGCCTTTCGCGGCTGGAGGAGTTCTACGTCGGGGGCGGCTGGTACCGGGATGGCGAGCGACGATCGTTCGATCATTACAACGGCTGGGCCCTGCACCTTTACCCGAACCTTCGTGAGTACTTGTTCGCATCGTCGACGCCGCCAGCGCCCGACCCGCTGATCAATCGCGATGCGCCAGCCGGACAGGGGCAGACGGGTACGCAATCCCGATCAGCCGCGCCCGCTTCGCTCGCTCCAAATTTTTCCGAGGTCGGTTGGTCTGCACCGGAGCTCGGCGGTCCCGAGGCGAGGGCGTCGGCCTCCACTTCCGCGTCGGACGAGGCGGCCGTCGGCATTCCGGGCGCCCCGTCCTCGTCACCCACACCAGGGGCGGGAGCGATTCGAACGGGACTTACCCATCCTGGGACGTCTGAGCAGGGGGCGTCACCCGCCACGCGCGGCGCGGCGGCCGACCCGACGACACCTTCCCCCTTGCTCGGAATCGGCACGAACGATCGGTACCGAGCACGTCTGCGCGAATTCCTGTTCGGATACGCAGAATGGTTCGGGTCCGACGGAGCACCGCTCTTTTTTGGTCGTTCGCTCACGTACCGGATGGCGGCAGCCGCATCCCTGTGGCTGGGCGCGCTCGTCGACGCCACCCCCCTCTCACCAGGCCGGACGCGCCGGATCGCGTCCGGCGCACTCCGCTACTTCCTCGAACACGGCGCGGTATCGGACGACGGCCTGCTCACGATGGGATGGCACGGTCCGCACGAAGCGACCCTGCAGTGGTACTCGGGTGCTGCGTCCCCCTACTGGGCCTCCAAAGGCTTCCTCGGCCTTCTGCTTCCACCTGACCACCCGGTCTGGACGTCCGTGGAGGAGGACGGCCCGGACGAGGCGACCCGCGTCATGCCCCAGCCCGGCCTGCTCGTGCACCGCCACGGCGGCATCGCGCGCCTGATCAACCACGGGAGCGACGACATCCCGTGGACCGCTCCACCCCCGGGCGATCCACATCCGCAGGGCGATGATCCCCTGTACGCGCGTCTCGCGTACTCGACCGTCACCGGCCCCACCCACGCGGAGGACATCCCGGACAACCATTTCGGGCTGGTCTTCGGCGACCGCATGACTGCTCGGGGCCCGATCACCCCGGCCACGTCGGCCACCATTGAGGCAGCGATCAAAGCTTGCGCGTCCGCAACATCGATACCTTCCCTTCCAGAGCCGCACGAGCCGGCATCCTCAGGCGCCGAGTCTGACGGTGGTACGTCTCTGAGCACCCCGGCAACGAGCGCTCCAGTCCCCGGCGCCGCAACGTCGCTTCCACTTGATCCAGGCATCGCACCTGCGCTGCGCACTGAAGACCACCGTGACGCCCAAACGAACAAACGCTCAGCACCCTGCGCGGATGAGGCCGCAAGTTCGACCGGTTCGGATGACACGACGGATAGAACGCACGAGCGTTTCGAGGCGGAAACGCAAAGTGTGGCGTTCGGGCAAAGCGGGACCGAAACGAGCGTTCCGGCATCGCTCGGGTCCGTCCACGTTCCCCAGTTGGACGGTGTGCCGGTGCCTGGCGCGCGAGTCGCGTCCATGAGCGCGATAGAGGACGGGCGGGAGGTGCGAACACACGTCGTTTGGGCTGTCCCTGGAACGGTCGTGCGACAGACCGGATGGGCCGTTCCAGGCGGCGAATCGGACAACAGTCCCGAACGTCCCGCCAAAACATTCGAAACCACGAATCGAACGCTGGTGTCTCGGCTGAAAGCCGTGTGCGGCTGGTCTCACGGTGGGACTCTGGACGCCCCCAGTGGCACGGCCTACGGCCCGCACGCGGTCGTGCCCTACCTCGAAGGAGTCGTCCGGGAGTCTCCCGCGATGTTCGTCTGCGAGGTCGAGCTTCACGATGTTCGTTTTGGGGAGAACGAACACAAACGTTCAGCGGGTGCCTAGACTTGGGCCCCACTCGCCGCTCGTGGAGGAGACAGAACCAGGTGCATGCCGAAGAGCGCCAGCAGACGATCCTGCGTGAGCTCCGCGCGAGGGGATCGATCAGGGTGACCGATCTCGCCGAAAGGCTCGGCGTGTCGGCCATCACGATCCGGCGCGACGTCGAACTCCTCGCCGGCCGCAGGCTGCTGACACGCGTGCACGGCGGCGCGACGCTGCGCGAACCGGCCCCGGAACCCGGCGGCTCGGCGAACGGCACCGCGGCGGACTCCCCGCCGCCCGTGCCGTCCGAGCCGGCGCTCACGCGGCAGGTCACGATCGGCATGGTCGTCCCGTCCGCCGTGTACTACTACCCGGAGATCATCCGCGGCGCGCGGCAGGCCGCCGCACGCCGCGACGGACGCCTCGTCCTCGGTCTGTCCAGCTACGACGCCGCCGAGGACCGGACGCAGGTCGAGCGCCTCGTGAACAGCGGCGTCGACGGCCTGCTCGTCACCCCGACCACCACCGACCTGGACTGGCTCGCCGCGCTCGATATCCCCGTCGTCCTGGTCGAGCGGCACGCGCAGGTCCGGCAGCCGAACCTCGAACACGTCGTGTCCGACCACACGCAGGGCGCCTACCTGGCCGTCCGGCACCTCGCCGGCCTCGGCCACACCGGGATCGCTCTCGTCGCGCGCGAGGACAGTCCGACCACCCCGCACATCCGCGAGGGCTACACGATCGCCCTGCGCGACGCGGGCCTGAAACCCGGCCCGCTCTTCTTCACCGCCAAGCCCGCCCAAACGCTGGAAATCGAGGACCAGGCGCCCTTCGAGAAGTTCAGCACCGAGGTCCGCGAAGGCCGCCTTCACGCGGCCCTCGTCCACAACGACCACGACGCCATGCTTCTGCTCCAGTGGCTCCGCGCCCACGACATCGAAGTCCCACGCGACGTCGCCATCGTCGCCTACGACGACGAGGTCGCCGCCCTGGCCGACACCCCCCTCACCGCCGTGGCGCCCCCCAAGCTCTCCGTCGGCTCCGCCGCCGTGGACCTCCTCTACCACCGCCTCGCGGATCCCTCACGCCCCCGCCACCGCCTCTCCCTCCTCCCGCAGCTCCGCACTCGGGCCTCCACCGAAGCCTGATCCCCCTACCAGCACGCCCTCGACTTCCGCCTTCAGACGTCTTACCGACGCCTGGCTCCCGGTGATTCGGCTTCGCTTGCGCACCGTCCATGACGTCGCGCGTCCATACGTGGCCGCAGCACGACATCCGCATGCCCCCACGTGTGCACACCGTGCCTCCGTGTTGGTTTCCAATCGTCCAGACGTTCGTATCGTGACGCCTCTGGTCCTCGGGACCTTGGACAGCTCGGAGCCCTTCGCGGGAGGCACGTTTGATCGGTTTGCGCAAACGAACATGTTGCTGGGAAGGTCCCGCATGGTTGCCCAGCGCCACGCGCTCGGCCGCGTTGAGCTGGGAAGAGGACGGGTAGCGACTGGCCGGCTCCGGGCGGACGTGCGGGGAGCCGGCGGCGCTGGACGACCGAGGATCGAGCATGTGAGCGTGATCTGATCGAGATGTCTTTTTTCTGATCGATTGTTCGTTCGCTCTTGACGTTGTTCGGTTCTGAGCGAATGATGCTGATCACTCGCGAACCACCCCCAGGAGCGATGCATGAAGCTCAGATCCCTCAGCCTGGTCACGGCGCTCACGCTCGTCGGCGCGGCCGCGTGTGGCGGTGGCGGATCGGACGACAAGTCGAGCAAGCCGGTCGAGCTGACCTACTGGTCATGGCTGAACGGCGCGGACAAGCTGGTCGAGACGTTCAACGCCGCGCACCCCGGCATCAAGGTGAAGTACGAGAAGATCCCGTCCGGTGTGAACGGCGGCTACGACAAGATCGCCAACGCCGCGAAGGCGGGCAACGGACCGGACGTGGTGAACGTCGAGTACACCGCGCTGCCCGAGTTCGCCAGCCAGAACCAGCTCGAGGACCTGACCGACGGCCTCGGCGACACGGTGAAGAACACCTTCCCCGAGTCCGTCCAGAGCCTGGTCACCCTCGGCGGACGCACCTGGGCCGTGCCGCGCGACATCGGTCCGCAGCTCCTGTACTACCGTAAGGACTTCTTCGAGAAGAACCACCTGGCCGTCCCGAAGACCTGGGACGAGTTCAAGGACACCGCCAAGAAGGTGAAGCAGGTCGACGGCAGCGTCCGCCTGACCTCGTTCTTCAACGACGACATCGGTTACCTCGCCGGGCTGTCCTGGCAGAACGGGGCGACCTGGTTCTCGACCTCCGGTAACGCGTGGAAGGTCAACCTGACCGACCCGGCCTCGCAGAAGGTCGCCACCTACTGGCAGGACCTCGTCCACCAGGATCTCGCGTGGGCGCAGGTCTCCTACAGCGACCAGTGGACGAAGGGCATCGTTTCCGGCAAGACGGTCGCGCTGATCGGCGCGAGCTGGAACGCCGGGCCTCTCAAGCTCACCGCGCCCGACGAGAAGGGCAAGTGGGCGGCCGCGCCGATCCCGACCTGGGACGGGAAGCCCGCCGCGGGCGCCGTCGGCGGTTCGGTCTACTCCGTCCTCAAGGGGCACGGGAAGGGCGCGAAGGGCAAGGCCGCGCAGGAGTTCATGAAGTGGGCGACGACCACGCCGGAGGCGTGGAAGGCGACGCTCGCCAGCGGCACCAGCGCCGCGCTTCCGGCGGACCCGCAGATGGTGGCCACCGCGAAGGCCAGCTTCGACACGTCCTACTTCGGCGGTCAGGACATCTACGCGCTCGGTTCGGACGCGCTGAAGAGCCTGCGCCCCGGCTGGCAATGGGGACCGGTCTACCGGACGCTCGCCCTGAACTTCCGCGACACGATGGGCAAGCTCACCACCGGCGGGAACCTCACCGACTCGCTCACGGCGGGGCAGACCACGGCCGTGACCGAGATCAAGAACCGCGGCCTGTCCCTCGCATCCTGATCCCGTCGCCCGCCGGCTCGGACGTCGCCGCTGTTGCGGCTGCGCATGTTCGCTCGATCAAACGTCCGGACGGACGGCCTCGTGTTCGTCCGGACGCGCGATCGAGCGATTGCCGATCGGATGACCGGACGAGACCGACCGACCATCGCGGCGCGCGTTCGCACTAATGAACGGTCTCCGCTCAACCGAAGTGAAAACGACCCGATGGTGCTGCTGAGTGACGGATGAACGGACGAACGTTTGTGGAGTGCTCGGAAGCCGGTGCGGGCAGGTGACTGCTCGGCTCGTGCAGCGGTGGCGAACAGTGCGAGCCGCAGGTCGCGTGACGGGACGGGAGCTTGATCGGCTGGCGGCTTCGAGTGGACTGGTGTTCGGTCAGCTCGAGATGTGGCCAAGTCAGGGTGCTCGTCCTTGCTCCGTCCGGCTAGCGCCAGGGAGGCCGAGTGGCCGTTCGTCCGGACGCATCCGGGCGGGCGGCTGCTCAATCGCTCAGGCGGACTTGAAGTTCACGAGAGTCGAAGCGGCGCCGGGAACTTTGAGGAAGCTGAGGGAGCGCGGGCTGACTCAACCGTCGGCGGCGTCCGGGCAGGCTGGTTGTTCGATTGCTCGATCAGTGTCCGAGCGAATGTTCGCGTGGTCGTTCGGCGAGCATTCGGCCGAAATTGGGTTGGTCGGGTGCAGTCAGAGACGGGTTAGGCGAGGCAGACCGCGGCCGGACGAGAAGGGCGGCTCGGCCGCGGTCGGCCGGATCGTTATTCGCGTTCCGGCTGAACGGGGTCGGCCGCCCGGGCGCGGGCGGACGAGCTGGACGAGCCGGGCTTGGCTGGATGACTCGGTCTCGGCTGGACGGCTCGGTCTCGGCTGGACGGGTCGGGCTTGCCTGGACGGGTCGGGCTTGCCTGGACGGCCTGGAACGGGATGAAGGGGCGAGCGCGGTCGGAGGGGACAGGCGAAAGTCGGCGGGGAGTGCCGGCGGGCTCGACGAGATGGGCAGGCCGAAGGCGCCGGACCGGCTCGGGCGGGTGGCGTTCGAGTGGAGCAACTGACATGACTGGAAGGAGGCCGCGAGGTGGCGACAGGTAATCTCCAGGGGCGGCAGCGCAGGACGGCGCTGTTGTTCGTGGCCCCGTTCGTCCTGCTGTTCTTGCTGGTGACGGTCGCGCCGATCGGCTATGCGGTGTGGATGAGCCTGTTCCATCAGCGCTCGTCCGGTGGCCTGGGGTTCGGTGGCGGTACCACGACGGAGTTCAGCGGGATCCGCAACTACACGCGCGCCCTCTCCGCCGGAGACTTCCAGCACGGGTTCGGGCACATCGCGCTGTACTGCATGATCTACATCCCGGTCATGATCCTGGGTGCTCTGCTGATCGCATTGCTGCTCGACAGCGGGCTCACCCGAGCGCGGCGGACACTGCAGGTCGTCCTGTTCCTGCCGCACGCGATCCCGGACCTGATCGCCGCGATCATCTGGATCTACCTGTACACGCCCGGCCTGAGCCCGGTGGTCAAGTGGCTGGACGGTGCGGGACTGCACTGGGACTTCCTGTCGTCCGACAACGCCGCGACCTCGATCGTCAACATCTCGGTCTGGCAGTGGATCGGCTACAACATGATCATCTTCTATGCGGCCCTCCAGGCGATTCCGCGGGAGGTGCTGGAGGCGGCCACGGCGGACGGCGCGGGTCCGGTGCGCACCGCGGTGAGCGTCAAGGTTCCTATGATCAGGTCGGCGGTCGTCCTCACGACGTTGTTCACCGTGATCGGTTCGATCCAGGTGTTCACTCAGCCGCAGGCGCTGGCCGCCAAGTCCGCCGGAATGGGCAGCTCCTGGAGCCCGACCATGTACATCTACAACGCGGCGTTCGCCCAGCATGACTACGGTCTCGCGGCCGCCGCCTCGATCGTCCTCACCGTCGTGCTCGCCGCGCTCTCCTACGTGGTGACACGGATCGGCGGCGGAAGGAGGCCGGCATGAGCGATCCGACCGAAGTTCGAACGAACACGAACGGATTCTCCGGTGCGAACGAAGCTGTGCGTCCAGCAGGCGACGGAGTCGACCGGGTTGCTTCGTCCGACCACGCCGTTCAGTCAGAGCGCGCCGTTCAGTCCGAGCGCGCCGTTCAGTCCGAGCGCGCAGCCCAGGCTGACCGCGCAGCCCAGGCTGACCGCGCAGCCCAGGGTGACCGCGCAGGCCAAGGTGACCGCGCAGCGCAGGCCGACCGTGCTGCCCGGGGCGACTGCGCTGTCCGGGACGACCGTGCTGTCGGGGACGACGCGCCTGTCCAGGGCGACCGGGCAGTGTCCGCACACGACGGGGGAGCGGGCGGATTGTCGGGTTCTGGAAGCGGCGAGTCTGGCGGAGGGCGGGAAGCAGGTCATTCGGCCGGAGCTGCGGAAGTTGGCGGAGCTGGGCGGATGGCTGAAGGCGGGCGTGCCGGCGGCGGTGGCGTGACTCGGTCGGGGAGCCGGACTCGGCGTCGCCGAGGTCGGGGACGTCCGGGTGGCGTGTCCGGTGGGGGAGTAGGCGCGGCGCGGGGCGGTTGGACCGGGAAGGCCACCGCGAATGCGGTGCTCCTTGTCGCGGCGCTGTACGCGTTGATGCCCGCGCTCTGGCTGCTGGTATCCGCGACGAAGGACACCGGTGATCTGTTCGGTCATCCGGGGTTCGAGTTCGGATCGTTCAACCTGTTCGGGAACCTGAAGCAACTGTTCACGATCGATCACGGCATCTATGGGCGGTGGTTGCTGAACAGCGTGCTGTATTCGGTGGTCGGCGCGTTCGTCAGCGCCATGCTGTCCATGCTCGCCGGGTACGCGTTCGACAAGTACGACTTCCCGGGCAAGGAGAAGCTGTTCGGCCTGGTGCTGCTCGGCGTGCTCGTTCCGGCGACCATCACCTCGCTGCCGACGTACCTGCTGTTCTCCAAGATCGGACTGGTGAACACCTACTGGGGTGTCCTGCTGCCCAGCGTGGTGAGCCCGTTCGGGGTGTATCTCGCGCGGGTGTTCTCCGAGGGCTATGTCCCCGGAGAGGTCCTGGAGGCCGCGCGCG
Organism: Actinomadura gamaensis; assembly: GCF_042652125.1. NCBI lineage: Bacteria > Bacillati > Actinomycetota > Actinomycetes > Streptosporangiales > Thermomonosporaceae > Actinomadura > Actinomadura gamaensis. The sequence goes on from NZ_JBHSIT010000003.1 coordinate 461,973, forward strand.
TTGACGGCGCGGGCGAGCTGAAGATCTTCGGCCGGATCGCGTTGCCCATGCTGTCGCCCGGGCTGGTGACGTTGTTCCTGTTCTCCTTCACGGCGAGCTGGAACACCTTCCTGCTTCCGCTGATCATGCTGTCCGATCAGCACTTGTTCCCCGTCACGCTGGGCGTCTACTCGTACTACACGACCACGGCCCAGTCGCCGGAGTTCTATCCGATCGTGATCACGGGATCGCTGGTCGCGGTGCTTCCGCTCGTCGTCGCGTTCATCTCTCTTCAGCGCTTCTGGCGCTCCGGCCTGACCGCCGGAGCGGTGAAGTAGCGCCAGGAACCCGTCTCGGGGGAGCTCGGAAATGTCTTCATCCACTGCTCCGGTTCCGGCATGTCCTGGGCCCGGAGTCCCGGAGCCCGGAGCACCGGGGCCCGGGGCGCCCAGTGCGGAGCCGGGAATGCCGGCGTTAGGAGTGGCGGAGTCGGAAACGCCGGAGCCGAGAACTCCGGAGCTGGGAGTCATGGAGGCGGAAGCCTTTCCGTGGGGAATGCCGCAGCTGAGAGCGCCGGAGTCGGGAGCTCTGGAGGCGGGAGCCTTTCCGCCGGGGACGCCGGAGCCGGGAGCGCCGCGGTCAGGGACTTCGGGGTCGGGAGTGCCGGGGGCGCAACAGGCGCGGATCGATCCGGTGAGCCTGGAGAGCGCGATGTGCGGAAGAGCGGAAAACGATCGTCCGGTGGTGGAACGGGCCGAGTCGGCGCATTCAGGGTTGGAAGCGTCCGAGCCGCTTCGGTTGGTGTTCGAAGGATCAGAGCCAGATCGGTTGAGGCGCGAAGGGGCAGGGACGAGCTTGGCGGCATCGGAAGGGCCGAAGGCGGGTCCTGGCTCGCAGGAGGGCGACTCATCGGAAGTTGCGGTGACTGGAGAAGCGAAGGCTGATCGGGCGGTATCTGAACGGTCCGATATGGATCGATCAGGACATGAAGCATTGAGCGTCGAGTGTTCGGAAGGTGACCCTTTGACGGAGGGTGAGCGGGTGGAGTTCGTTCGGCCTCGGGTTGTCCTGGCCATGGCGCCGAACGTGTGGCCGCAGGTGTTCGACGCGAGCGTTCGTGAGCGGCTCGCACGGGTCGCCGAAGTCGACCTCGGACGTGTCGTCGCCGACTTCGAGGATCCGGCGCACGCCGATGCACTCGCGGCGGCCGAGGTGTTGCTGACCTGCTGGGGATGCCCCCCGCTGACCGCCGAGGTGCTGGAGCGGATGCCAGGGCTGCGCGCGGTCGTGCATGCTGCGGGAACGGTCAAGCACCACGTCACCGAGGCCTGCTGGGAACGCGGCATCTCCGTGTCCTCGGCCGCGGCCGCGAACGCGTTGCCGGTCGCGGAGTTCACGCTCGCCGCGATCCTGTTCGCCGGCAAGCGCGTGCTGCCGATCGCGGCGCGCTACCGGCGCGAGCGGTCCCGTCCAGAATGGGTGGAACCGGACGCGAACTGGGGCAACTACGGGCTGACCGTAGGGATCATCGGTGCCTCTTTGATCGGTCGTCGCGTCATTGAGCTGTTGCGTCCGTTCGATGTTGAAGTCCTGGTGTTCGACCCGTACTTGGGAGAGGACGAGGCGCGAAAGCTCGGTGTTCGCAGAGCGGAACTCTCCGAACTCGCCGCGGCGTCCGACGTGGTGACGGTGCACGCGCCGCAGATCCCGGAGACGCATCACATGATCGACCGGCACGTGCTGCGGCTGATGCGGGACGGAGCGACGCTCATCAACACCGCGCGCGGCTCGCTCGTGGACACCGACGCGCTGACCGATGAACTCGTCGCGGGGCGCCTCCACGCGGTGCTGGACGTCACCGAACCGGAGGTGCTGCCCGCCTCGTCGCCCCTCTACGACCTGCCGAACGTGCTGCTCACCCCGCACATCGCCGGTTCTCTGGGAAACGAACTGACGCGGATGGCAGGTTCGGCATTGGACGAACTGGAGCGTTTCGCGCGAGGAATGCCGTTCGACCACCCCGTCCGCGCGGAAGCCCTCGCTCGCTCGGCCTGACGCGCCGGCCGCCAGGCACGCAACGCGGCCAGCCCGTCCGCGCTCTTCGGTGGTGCGCCGTGGCCCGGTAGAGCGGTGCCGCGCAAGAGTCGTGTACCAGGCGGCCGCGTCGCGACGGACTCCAACCGCGAAGACCGCAAGCTGAGGGCGGTGGTGTACGGGCCGTCGCGCCCGCGAACTGGGCTGGTGGGGGACGAAACGGGCGTGAGTGGCAGCGTGTCGCGCGGCGACGGGGTGAACGCCGCGCCTGTCGGCGGAGTGCGAGCGCCGCGCTTGTCCGCTGCGTGCGGCGGTGGTGCGCTTGGGCGGTGTGTGAGGGGCCGCGCGGCGCGGCGCCGGGGCGTAACCAAAGCGACGTGGCTGGGGTTGCGCGCTACCGCCGCGCAGGGGCGACACGCAAAGTCGACACGAAAAAAACCATCGCGCCTCACCGCCTTACCGCTTCACCGCCTCATCGCCGCGGCGGCGGGGCGGTGGTGCTGATTGCATCGGCTGCGTGTTGTCGGGACTGGTGGGGAGAGCCCCGGGGAGCTGGGGCAGGTTCGCGGGGGACAGGGCGGGCGGTTTGAGAGCGGGACGCTGTTGCGGAGCGGAGCTCTCGGCGTGAGTGCTCATGGACTCGTGTTCGGATGTTCGGGTCTGACTGGTTGGAATGGATCAGAGCGGGAAGCACCTCGCGATGAGCACCATGGGGGTTGAAGAGGAGTTTCTCCTGGTAGATCCCACCGGGTTCCATACCGTTCCGCGTGGGAAGGCCGTCCTGAGGCGTGCGCGGGAGGCGCTGTCTGCTGCGGCCTTGAACTCGGTGACCTTGCATGAGGAGCTGGCTTCCAGCCAAGTGGAGGCGGCCACCGGCGTGTGCTCCTCGCTGGCGGAGCTCCGCGCTGAGCTGGTGGCGGGACGGGCCGTCGTGGCGCAGGCCGCGCGGGCGGAGGGTGTGGCGGCGGTTTCGGCCGGGACGGCCGCGCTGCCGGGGAAGGTGGGGCGATCCCTCAATGCGGGGGATCGATACGCCGCTATCGGACGGCTGTACGCGGACGTTGCCGATACGTATGAGGTGTCGGGTTGTCACGTCCATATCGGGGTCTCCGATCGTGAGACGGCCGTGGCGGTCATCAATCATTTGCGTCCGTGGTTGCCCATGCTGTTGGCCTTGTCGGCCAACTCTCCTTTCGCGGACGGACGCGACACCGGATATGCCAGTTGGCGCATGATGCATCAGGCGCATTTCCCGGGATCCGGCGTGCCGCCGAGGTTCGCTTCTGCGGATGAGGAGCAGCGGGCGGTGGAACGGCTCGTGGACTGCGGCGTCGTGGTCGATTCGGCGATGTCCTTCTGGCTGGCCCGGCCGTCGTCCAGGTTCTCCACGGTGGAGGTGCGCGCTGCCGACGCCGTCCCGACCGTGGACGACGCCGTTCTGCTGGCGGCTTTGACGCGCGGGCTCGTCCAAACGGCGCTGGCCGAGCTGGAGACGGGACGCGAAGGCCCCGAACTGGACGATCAGGTGTGCGCGGCGGCGGTCTGGTCGGCGGCGCGGTACGGGATGGACGGTCCGGCCGTCCATCCGGTGCAGGAACGCTCCGTCCCCGCCAGTGATCTCGCCCGTGAGCTGCTGCGCTTCGTGTCGCCGGCGCTGGAGGAGACGGGTGACCTGCCCTACGTCCGGCAGCTCTGGGCGAATCTGATGCGCGAGGGCACGGGTGCCCGGCGTCAGCGTCTGGCTGCGGAAGCCGACGGTGGTGCGCGGGCGGAGAGGGGATCTCGCGCAGATGGCGGAACAGAAGAAGACGGCGGGACGGGGATGAATGGCTCGACCGGGACGGGAGGCGGGGTCAAAGCGGGCGATGTCGGACGGTTGAACAGCGCGGCGCGCCCAAATGATCTCGGGCAGCCCGTCCACGGGGCGGAGGCGAGTGAAAGTGCTTTGCGAACGTTTGGTTTTGGGCGCTCGGACATCCCAGCGGGGGCGATCGTCGGCCGATCCGTCGCGGCGAGCGATCCGGCACGGGCAGGCCTGGCCGGCGCGGCAAGCGATGCCGGATGGGCGGACGGCCCGGCAACCGGAGGCGATGTCGCGGCAGCACGGGCAGGCGTGCGTGGCGGCGATGCGGCGGCAGCCCGGGCAGGCGTGGGAGGAGGGGATGCGGCGGCAGCCCGGGCAGGAGGGCGTGGTGATGTGCCGTCGGGACGGGCAGGGGGATATGGGGGCGATGTCGCGTCGGGACCGGGAGGGGATCGTCGCGGCGGTGGGGCGGCGAACGACGACTCGCGCGTAGGAAGCGGAGTGATGCGCGGCGAAGGCGCGGCGCGGGCGGCGGTCGCGTATCTTGCGCGGGTGCTCGAATCCGAAGGCGGAAGCGACGCATGAGGGTGCCCTGACCGGGTATTTGAGGCGGACCCCAGAGCCGATCACTGGGAGGCCCTATGACACTCGGTCCCATGACCGTGCCGGACGTGGCGGGCGCGCCTGTGCCCGAACCGCGTGGTCCCTTGTCCGAGGCGGTCCTGGCCGTGTTGTCCGGACCCCCCGAGAGGGACATCGTCCCGCCGCTTCTGGAGGCCGCCTGGACGGCCACACGCTGGGGATCGGTCGATCCGTACGGCGACGATCTCCAGCTCGCGTTGTACCTCTGCTACGAACTGCACTATGTGGGCATCGAGGGGGTGGATCCGGGCTGGGAGTGGGATCCGGGCCTGCTGCGCCTGCGTGCCTTGATGGAGCGCACCTTCCTGGAGGCCCTGCGCGCCGATACGGGCGGCGAGATCGACCGATCCGCCGCCGAGGAGACCGTGCTCGCCGAACTGGACGCCCTGCTGGTCGAGCCGGCGGACGGCGAAGGCGTCTCCCACTATCTGCGGGACGAGGGAGCGCGCTGGCAGATGCGCGAGTACGTCGTCCACCGGTCGGCGTACCACCTCAAGGAGGCCGATCCGCACGCGTTCCTGATTCCGCGGCTGCGCGGACGGGCCAAAGCGTCCCTGGTGGCGGTGGAGTTCGACGAATACGGTGGCGGACGACCCGAGGCGGTCCACGCGCAGCTGTTCGCCGACATGATGGACGGGCTCGACCTCGACTCCCGCTACGGGCGTTACCTGGACGTGGTCCCCGCGCCCGCGCTCGCCGTGGTCACGATGATGTCGCTGTTCGGCCTGCACCGGGCGCGGCGCGGCGCGATGGTCGGACATTTCGCCGCCGCCGAGATCACCACCGCGCCGAGCGCGGCGCGGCTCGCCCGGGCGATGGAGCGGCTCGGCGAGGAGGAGCGCTGCGCGCGCTTCTTCACCGAGCACATCGAGGCGGACGCCGTCCATGAGCAGGTCCTCCGCCACGACGTGGTGGGGGATCTGCTGGAGCGGGAGCCGGAGCTCGCCGCCGACATCGCGTTCGGTATCCGCGCCACCAATTTCCTGGAGGAGCGTCTCGGCGAGCATCTGCTGTCCAACTGGCGGGTGGGACGATCGTCGCTGCGCAGGCCGCTGCCTTCCGGGGCGTCCACCGACTTCTGATCGATCGATCGACGCCTGAAGGCCGTGCACGGGGAGTCCGGTGCACGGCCTTCAGTCTTTCTTGAGCCGGAACGGTCGAAGGTCGAAGCCCGGCAGCCGCTTGACGGGCGGTTACCGGGCTTCGGGGCGTGCGTCTTCCGTATGTTCAGCTGATCGGTTGTCCGGATGAACAGCGCGGACGCTTTCCGCGCGCCGTCAGGTGGAGGACGGCGCTTCCTTCGGCGGACGGCGACGGCGCCGATGGCTGGTGTCGCAGAACGGCAGGGTGCGGCTCCGGCGGCATGCGCACAAAGCGACCATGAAGCGATCGGACGTCGCGGTCGTGCCGTCCGGCATCTGGACCTCGACCGGCCCCTGGACCAGGATCGGCCCGCCGGGGTCGATGATCACGCGACGGTGGTCCGCGGTGACGGGCGGGCCGCCCGCCGTCCCGGGCGCATGATCAATCGTCGAGGTGGGCGGGTCGGTGGCGGCTGTGCGCGAAGCGCCGGCCGCTGAGGGGGCGGTGCTGGTCGCGGAGCTCGGGTCGGTGGCCATGGGGTCGTGGTCAGCGGACGGTTCGGGTGCGGTCGGCACGGATCACCACCAGTTCCTCGTCGTCGTCCTCGGCGCCGATCAGGCCCTGAGTCCGAAGGGTCGCGGCGCGGGCGCGCATGACCGGGCCGAAGGGTTCGCGGCGGCGGGCGACGACGGACGCCTTGAGGCCGCTCTCCCGCAGTGTCGCGAGCGTCCGTTCCACGCCGCACAGCGCCGAATGGACCACCATCAGCATGCCGCCGGGGACCAGATGCTCGGGTGCCTTCGCGCAGATCCGATCGAGCAGGTCGCGGCCGTCCGGTCCGGCGTCCCACGCGCGTGCGCTACCCCGCGGCACGCGGGGCATGCCGGGTGCGGGCACGTAGGGCGGGTTCGCCAGGATCACATCGAACAGCTCGCCCTCCACCGCGTCCAGCAGGTCGCCGCGGCGCACCCGCACTGACTGTCCGTACAACAGAGCGTTCAGCCGGGCGGCGAGGACCGCGCGGCGCGACACGTCGACGGCGATCACCCGTCCCGCGCCGTTACGTCGCGCGGCCATGGCGACCGCGCCGGTTCCGGTGCACACGTCGAGCACGCGTGCGCCCGCTGGTACCGCTGCCCGGCGAAGGGCATCGGCGAGCAGGAACGTGTCTCCCTGGGGTCGATATACGCCCGGCGGCCTCAGCAGCATCATTTGCTTCGGAATACCCGTGCGTACAACGCCAAACATCCATCACCGCAGGTCGTCGCCTCGGCCGGCGACCCGAAGGCGGGCTTCGGGCCGTCGATGCGGAGACGCGGTACGGAGACGATGACCGGAGTGGAGCGTTCGGCAGCGCTGATCATTCCGCGCCTTCGGGAAGCGGCCATGTCGGAACGTCAGGGGGAGGGCGGCCGGGAAGGGACGGGATGTTCGGGAAACGCTCAGTCCGGGACTGACCGTTCGGGAGACGCTCAGTCCGGGCCGGGACGTTCGGGGGACGGTCAGTCCGGGACGGTGGCGACGCCTGCCAGGTAGAGGGACGGCGCGGACGGCGTTCCGTCGGAGAGTTCGGGTCGCCAGTCGTCCACGGGGACGAAACCGGGGGAGAGGGGCTTCAGGCCGTCTAAAAGCGCCATGATCGCGGCCGCGTCGCGCGGGACGAGCGGTAGCGAGCAGCCTTCGGTGTACCGGGCGGCCAGATCGGCGGCGATCGCGGCGGCCGAGGGCGCCTTCGCGACGTCGGTCGCCGCGACCGCCTCGATCGTCTGCTGAGGCCCGCGACTTCCGGAATTCCTGCGAGCCCCGGAATCCCCGCGAGTCCCGAAAATCTCTCGGTCCTCGTGACCACCAGAAGTTCCGGAAACTACGGAAGTTCCGGCAGCCCCAGAAGTTCCGGCAGCCCCAGCAGATCCGATAGCCCCAGGAGTTCCGGGAACGCCGGAAGCGGAGGGAGTGAGGCGGGCCTGAAGTGCTTCGGGAGGCGCGGTTTCCGGGCTGCCCGTTTCAGGGTTCAGGGTCACCGGCGCGCTGGTCAGGTGGGAGATGACCACGGCGCTGCCGGGCGCGAGGGCGGCGGTGAGGGTCCGGACGGCCTTCCAGGGGTCGTCGGCGTCCGTCAGGTGGTGCAGAACCGACGTCATCAGGACGGCGATCGGCTCGGCCGGGTCCAGCAGGCCGTGATCAAGGGTCTGGCTGACCAGTTCCTCCGGTTTGCGCAGATCGGCCTGGAGGGCGGCGACGTCGCCGTCGTCCACCAGGAGGGCCCGCGCGTGGACGAGGACCAGCGGATCCTGGTCGATGTACAGGACGCGGGCGCCCGGCGCGTGGCGCGACGCGATCTGATGGACGTTGTCGTTGGTCGGCAGCCCGCAGCCGATGTCGAGGAACTGCCGCAGGCCCAGCCCGGCCAGCTTTCGGACGGCGCGGCGGACGAAGGCGCGGTTGGCGTGCGCGGCGTCCACCAGGCCCGGTTCGATGCGCAGCAGTTCGAGCACCAGCTCGCGGTCGACGGCGTAGTTGTCCTTGCCGCCGAGCAGGCAGTCGTAGACCCGTGCGGGCCCCGCCAGCCCGAGCCCGCCCCCGTTGGTCATCTCGTGTCGTCCTCCCAGGTCAGGGGCAAGGCGCGCAACCCCCGCACGCTCAGCCCCGCCTTCCATTGCAGGTCCGTCCCGGGGACGGCGATCCGGACCGCCGGCAGTCGCGCGGTCAACGCCCCGAGTGCCGCGCGCAGTTCCAGCCGGGCCAGATGGGCGCCCAGGCAGTGGTGGATCCCATGCCCGAACGCCAGGTGCGGATTGTTCGAACGGTCTAGAACGATCCTTTCTGGATTATCGAACACTGATGGATCCCTGTTAGCGGCCGGGCGTCCCGCGTAGACGACGTCCCCCGCGCGCACGAGGACGCCCCCCAGTTCCACGTCGCGGACGGCCACGCGCGGCATACCGGTCTCCGTGCCGAGCGGAACGTAACGGAGCAGCTCATCGACGGCGGTCGCCAGGAGCGATGGCTCGGCAACCAGGCGATCCCATAGGGAACGCTGGGTGAGCAGCGTGTAGACGAGATTGGTGATCTGGTTCGCGGTCGTCTCGTATCCCGCGACGAGCAGGCCGACGCCCAGATTCACCAGTTCGGCCTCGCTCAGGCCGCCGTCCTCGTCGCGCGCGCGTACGAGCTCCGAGAGGAGATCGTCGGATGGCTCGATCCGCCGCTTCGCGATGAGTTCGGTGAGATAGTCGTCCAGATGGACGTGAGCGGCCGCTATCTCGCCGGACGAGAACGCCGTGGTGGAGAGGAACGCGTCCGACCAGCCCTGGAAGCGGTCGCGGTCCTGGGCGGGCACGCCCAGCAGCTCCCCGATCACGGTGATCGGCAGCGGCAGCGCCAGGTCGCGCACCAGGTCGGCGGGCGGACCGGCGTCGATCATGGCGTCCACGAGGGCGCCGGCCAAGGCGTCAACCTGCGGCGCGAGAGCCTGGACGCGCCGGTGCGTGAACGCGGGCACCGCGAGGCGGCGGACGCGGCCGTGGTCGGGCGGGTCCATGTCGATGAGGAAGGTCTCGCGGCGGTGCGCGCCGGGCGTGCGGCCGACCGCGCGGGCGCGGCTGAACACCGGGTCGGCGAGCACCCGGCGGGCCTCATCCCAGCCGGTCGCGAGCCATCCGGACGACCCGTCCGGCAACCGGACGCGCGTCACCGGGCCGGCGCGGCGCAGCTCGGCGAGCCGCGGATCCGGTTCGAGGCGGACCCGGCCGAAGGCGTGGATCGACGGTGGGGAGTCGGACTCGCGCACCGGTCACCTCCGCGGGGCCCTCCGTTGGATCATTGCCCGTGGAGTGAGCGTAGGACGCGGAGGTCAGCCGAAGGTCAGCACGGGGCCGATCACGCCGCGTCGAGCAGCCCGGGCCGTCCGGCCGCGCACCGTGACGGCGCAGGCAGGAGCGGTCGCGGCCCGCACTGTGATCCTGACTGGACTTGACCGTGGCCATATGCGGCCACCCCGGCGCGCCGTCCGCCCGGCGGCCCGCCGACCACCATGATCGCTAGTACGGAGGGAGGACCGGTGGAGATCCGGATGCTCGGACCCCTGGAGGTGACGTCCGACGACGGCGAGCGCGTCGAGCCGACGCAGCCGCTCCAGCGCGCCGCGCTCTGCGTGCTCGCGGTGCGCGCGGGCCGCCCGGTGTCCGCCCGCGCGCTCGGCGAGCTGCTGTGGGGCGACGATGCGCCCGGACGCGGCGCGGGCGCGGTCAAGACCTGCCTCAGCGGCGTCCGCCGGGCCCTGACCCGCGACCGGCTCCCGCTCGGACACGGCGGCTACCGGCTCGTTCCGCACCCCGGCGACACCCTGGACGTCGTGGTCTTCCGCGATCTCGCCGCCCGTGCCCGCGAATCCCTCGCCCGCGCCGCCGCGACCGAACGAACCGCCCCGGACCAGGCGTTCCGCAGTTGCGCGGAGGCCGCCGAACTCTTCGGACGGGCGCTGGGGCTCTGGCGCGAACCGGTGCTGGCGGACCTGCCCCGCACACCGTCCCTGGCGGGCGTCCGGACCGGGCTGCTGGGCGAGCGACGACGCGTCCGCGAGGAGGCCGCCGAGACGCTGCTCGCCCTCTCCCGCCACCGCGACCTGGTCCCCGACCTGCGCGACTGGGTCGAGGACGACCCGCTCAACGAGACCCTGGCGGCGGCGCTCCTCCTGGCGCTGCACCGCTCCGGCCGCAAAGCCGAAGCCCTGCGCAGCTACGAACGGACCCGCGCCGCGATCATGACCGCGACCGGCACCCACCCCGGCCGATCCCTCCGCGACCTCGCCGACCGCATCCGCCGCGACGAGCCCCTCACCGCCCCTGGCCTGCTTCCGCTGCCGGGCCCTCACGGCGCGCTCAACGGAACCGCCATGCAGGCCGCAACGCACACGCCGCCGCTGCCCAGTCCTATCGAGCTGAGCGGAGCCTCCTTGCGAGGCCCGTCCGCTGAGGCGGGCGCGGTGAACGCGAGTGTCCCTTACGAGACGACCGGGCGGGTTCGTCCGCAGGGAACGCACGACCCGAACGGCGGAACGGTCTCACATATTGGGACGGATTCTCGTGTTGCGATCGGCAAGGCGGGCCTTTCGGGCTTTACGGGCGCCGCTAGCGAGACCGAAACGATTGGCGAGGTTGGAGCGTCCAGCGTGCAGGGCTCAGGCAGTGTGCGGGGCTCAGGCAGTGGGGTTGGCGCTTATGCCGCCACCGGAGAGGCCGCCGCGCACCATGGGATCAACTCGGACGTCGCTCAAGCTGAGGCAGACGTCCCTGACCTGGCCGCCTCGTCGGGCGAACGCGGCAGAACCAACTCGCGGGACGCTAGCCCGCGCGACGTGGTTGGCCTGGCTCGTCCGAACGGCATCGGAAGCGAAACGGCCCCGAACGGCACTACTCCGCCCCGTGCGGGCAGCGGCGCAGACCCGCAGCGCGCGAGTGATGTTCGTCCGCAGGGCGTGGGCATCGGCGCAGATCTTGAGGGCGCGGGTGATGTCAGTTCGGCTGGGGAGGTCTTCGCTGATCCGCAAGAAGCGCTTGCCGGGGACGGTACGGGCGGTGAGGTGATCCGGAGCGACGCTGGTCTGCGGGGCACGGACACCGGGGCAGGTCCGCGTGGCCCGCGTGGCGGGGCGGGCGTGCGTGGTCCGCGTGGCGCGCGTGGTGCTGGCTCAGGCGGCGAAAGCGGCTCTACTGGTGAGCGAGGCCCGGGCGTTGGGTGGGATGGTGGTAGGGCTGGGATCCATGGCGCCGATGGTGTGATCGGCGCCGGCGGGACGGAACGTTCCTGGACGGTTCGGGAGCTGCCGCCGCTTCGTCAGCTTCCGGCCGATCTGCGCGACTTCACCGGACGCGAGGCCGAGGTCGGCGAGATCGAGGAGTTGCTTCGGACGACCACGTCCGTCCCGCCGATCGTGCACGTCACGGGGCCGCCCGGTGTCGGAAAGACGGCGCTGGCGCTGCATGCGGCGCACCGGGTCGAGGACGCCTTCCCGGACGGGCAGATCCACATCCAGCTCGCCGGGGCGTCGATGGTGCCGCGGGAGGTCGCGGCGGTGCTGGGGGAGGTGCTGCGGGCGCTCGGCGTCCGGCCCGGCGACATGCCCGACGGACTGGACGAGCGGGCCGCGGCCTACCGGTCGCGGCTGGCCGGGCGGCGGGTCCTGATCTTCGCCGACGACGCGGCGAACGCGGCGCAGGTGCGTCCGCTCCTGCCGGGAGAGCCGGGCAGCGCGCTGCTGGTCACCAGCCGGTCCCGGCATCTCGGGCTGGACGGGGCGCACGCCGTGGACGTGCGGCCGATGTCTCCCGCCGAAGGTGTCGCGTTGCTCGCCGAGATCGTCGGGACGGAGCGGGTCGCGGCCGAACGTCCGGCGGCGGACACGATCGTGGCGGCCTGCGACGGGTTCCCGCTCGCGCTCCGGATCGCCGGGGCGCGGCTCGCGGCCCGTCCGTCGTGGCCGTTGTCGCATCTGGCGAGCTTGCTCGAAGGTCCGGGACGCCTGGACCAGATGGTCGCGGGCGACACGGCTGTTCGAGCGCACATCGAGGCGGGATACGCGGCCCTGGACGAGCGCGCACAGCACGCGTTCCGGATCCTGGCGCTCGCCGGGCCGCACTCGTTCGCGCCGTGGGTGGCGGACGTCCTGCTCGACACGGCCGACGCGGGCGACGTTCTGTCCGAACTGGTCGATCGGTGCCTGCTCACGGCCTGCGGCGTGGACCGGCTCGGACAGCCCCGGTACCGGATGCACGATCTGATGCGCGAGTTCGCTTCTGAGCGTTTGCACGACGATCCGGACACCGAACCGGCGCTTGAGCGATTGATCGTGGCGTGGCTCGAACTCGTGGACGCCGCCGACGACCGTGCGCCGCGCGATCCGTACTTCCCGGCCCCGGCGCGTTTCCGGCGGCGCGCGATCGTCGACGCGGACCTGATCGGACGGCTCGTCGCGCCGGATCCGGCCGCGTGGATCGAGAGCGAGATGCCGAACCTGCGGATGATCGTGGAGGTCGCCTGCGTCGCGAACCGGCACCGTCTCGCGACGGGGATCGTCATGCGCCTGGCCGCGCACGCGCATCTGCACCGCCAGCACTTCGAGGTCGAATACTTGTGGCGGGTCGTCGCGCGGGCCGCATCGGAGGCGGGAGACGCCGGGACCGCCGCGTACGCCCGCTTCCGAGGCGCGGCCGTCGTCGCGGGCGACCAGGGACGCCCCGCCGACGCCGTTCCGATGGTCGACGAAGCGGTCGAGGAGTTCGAACGATCGGAAAACCATCGCGATCTCTCAAGAGTGCTCGGTTTGCGCGCGTTCTGCCGGCAGGCACTCGATCGTCCGGAAGACGCGCTCCGCGACGCCGAACGCGGCCTCGCGCTGGCCCAACAGACGGGTGAACGCCACGCCGAACTGAGCTGCCTCCGGGTCGTCGGCCTGTCCCTCAGCAAGCTTGGCGATCACGAACGAGCGGTCGAGGCGTTGGAACGAGCACTGGCGATCGGGCGCGAGCTCGGTGAACCCGCCTTCCAGGGCATCGCCCTTTTCAGCCTCGTCCGCGTCTACCACCTGGCCGGCCTGTATGACCGCATCCCCGCACTGTGCGAAGAGGGCCTGGCGCTGACGAGAAGCATCAACCACGTGCTCGGCGCCGCCTACTTCCACGAACAATGGGGCTACGCGCATCAGGGCCTCGGCCAGCACGACGAAGCGGTGACCAGACTCCGCCTGGCCATCGACCTGTTCGCCTCCCAGCGAGCGACCATCCCCGAGACCATCTGCCGCGAACGCCTGGCCGAAAGCCTCCAAGCCGTAAACGCCGAAAACCGCATGATGTGACCGCCCGCACTCCATGACGCGAAGTGACCTGGTGTGTCCAAGAGGCGTCGACTGTGTGGTCGGGCTCTTGGGGTGGGCACTTGTTCCGCCGCAACTCCGTCACGCGCAACACCCGCAGATCTGCGACGTGCCACGTCCGCAGGTCCGGGGAGTGCCACGGCTGCGGGTCTGCGGCGTGCCGCACCTGCAGGGCCGCGGATGGCCGGAAGTGTTCAGGCGGTGGCTCGAACGCTCAGAGTGTTCGAAAAGGCGTCAGGTGCTCGGATGTGCGCGAAGAGCTTCTGTTGGTCAGATGAGTGTCGGGGTGGTCAGAAGAGTGTCGGGGGTTCGGCGGGGATCGGCTCGGGGAGCGGCTCGACCTCTGGGACGAGCGCGCGGACCTCGTCGTGGAATCGGCGGGCCAGGACGGGTGCTTCGGCGTTGTCGGGCGTGTGGATGAAGATGGTCGGCGAACGGCCCTCGCGCAGCCAGGCCGCCGTGACGTCCACCCAGTGCTTCCAGCCCTCGACTGTGCGGTCCACGTCGTCCCGGCCCAGGTAGCGGACGATCGGACGGTCCGTCAGTGCTCGCGACCGGCGCGGGACGCGCGGCTTCCTCGTCCAGGCATCGCGTTCGGCGTCGCTGGTCGGCGGGCTGGCGAACATCGTGACCGTGTCGAACGGCACCCATTCCGCGTTCACCCCGGTGAGAACACGTTCGAGCATTCGCTCAGACCGCTCGTCCTCGAAGAACGCCCGGTGCCGTACCTCGACGGCGAGCCGGTGCGACTGGGGTAGCCGCCGCAGGAACGTTGCCAGCGTGCCCAGATCGTTCGGACCGAACGAAGCAGGAAGCTGAACCCACAACGCGTGGGCACGAGGGCCGAGCGGTTCCATCGCCGTGAGGAAGGCTCGCAGTTCTTCCTCGCCGCCGATCAGGCGATGTTCGTGTGTGACCGTTTTCGGCAGCTTGGCCATGAACCGGAAGTCAGGCGATGTCTGCTCGGCCCAGGAGGCCACGGTCTCGACGGAAGGCGTCGCGTAGAACGTCGTGTTCCCTTCCACGGCGTTGCACCACGACGCGTACGCGCGCAACCGCTCGTTCGGCGGCAGCGGGTGCGGGATCAACCGTCCTCTCCAGGGCGCGAGAGTCCACATCGCACATCCCACGTGAAGCCGCATGAGCAAGACCGTATCCGAGTACCGGGACACGCCGAACCGTCATGGACGTTCCCGCATGACATCGCTTCCACGACGCCCATTCGTTCGGTCGCGACGCAATTGACCTGGTGTCCAAGAGGTGTCGGCGGTGTGATCGGGCTCTTGGGGTGGGCACTTGTTCGGCTGGGGCTGGTTGGTGCGCGTTCGGTGCGGGTGGACGGGCTTAACGGGCGCTGGCCGAGGCGGCGGAGCGGCATGCGGCGGGGCGGCGGAGGCGGGAGAAGGGCGGGACGGATGGCCATGAATGGTCAGGGGGGCGGTGCGGGTGGGGCGGGGCGCGGTATAGATCGTTCGGGGACGGCGGCGGAGAGGAGTCGGGGTGGTTCGGGCGGTCGGGGTGTGGCTGGGTGTCGCGGGGACGGTGGGTTGCGTCGTGCTCGGAGGAGCGGGCGCGGCCGGCGCGGCCGGGTGTTCTGCGAGTGGGCATTGCTATGCGATCGACAGTGCTTCGCCGCGGCCGCGGTTGACGGCGGCCAGTGCCGATCTCAAAGTGGACTGTCTGAGTGTGGCCAATACCGCTGCGCAGTTCGCCAATTATGAGATGTGGGTGAAAACGAACACGCCCAGAGTCTCGTTCGACACCTGGGTCGAGATCGGAATGACGTCGGGGACGCTGCAAGGCGGTTATCGAGGATTGCTCTGGTACTGGGCGGACAAGCGACCCGACAACAGTTACTACGAGCACTACCTCGGCAGGGCGCGCCCCGGCAGGGCCGCGAACGTCAATGTCATGTACGCGGGCGGGGCCAAGTGGAACGTCTACCTGGGGCGGTCGTATGCGGGGACGTCCAGTGGCAATGGTGTGAACGGGCTCAGCGTGGACACCGGGGCGGAGGTCACCACCACGCGGACGACGGTCAACGGCTCGTCCAGCAACTATCAGTACAGGAATGGCGGCTGGCACGCTGTCGCACCGAATGTGTACCGGTCGGCGAATTCCAAGGGCTTGTGGTCCACGTATGCCAAGCGCGGCTACTTCTGGACCAATACAGGGTGCCGGCGTTTGGGTGCCGCAGCGGAGAAACCGGCGCCGACCGCGCCCGTTCCGAACGGGCGGAGCGCCGCGGCTCAGGCCCTCGGACAGATCGGACGGACAGCGGCGGCCAACGCGGGGGAGCGGATTCCGTCCGGGCTGTCCTACGTGCGGACGACCCGGCAGCGGGCCGCGGCGGCCACCGGCAGCCGGGTCAACTCCGACGAGTCGGTCTATGTCGTCCAGATGCGGGGGAACTTCACCGCGCCGCGGCATCCGGTGCCGGGCAAGAGCGGGCGGCCGGTCACCGGGCACGCGCTGACCCTCGTGATCGATGCGGCGACGGGACAGGTCACCGATTGGGGGCTGACGTCTGAGATGTCCGGCTCCTTCGGTCCGCGGACGCCGATCGCGTAGGAGGCGAAGGGCTGATTTGTCCCGGATCTTGACGGTGCGCAAAGCCGGGGTTCAGATGGGCGGTATGAAGATCCGTATCGGCGTCGGCCCCGTGCCCGAACGCCTCGGCGACCCCGTGCCGGACGACCTGGTGACCGAGCTGGAGGCGCGGGGGATCGACTCGTTCTGGCTCTCGGACCTGGTCTCCTCCCCGGAGGCCGTCGATCCCCTGATCGGCATGGCCTACGCCGCCGGACGCACCGAACGGCTCAAGCTCGGCACCGGCGTCCTCGTGCTGCCCGGACGCAATCCCGCCGTCGTCGCGGCGCAGCTCGCGAGCCTCGCCGCGCTCGCGCCGGGCCGCGTGCTGCCCGTGTTCGGGGTCCGCGCGGCGCGGCCCGCCGACCGTCCGGTCTACGCCGTCGCGCGCGGCAGCCGGGCGCGGGTCTTCGAGGAGGGGCTGCGCGTGGTGCGGGCGCTGCTCACCGAGCCGGTCGTCACCCACCGGGGCGAGTTCTTCGAGCTGGACGCGGCGTCCGTCGCGCCCCTGCCGTCCAAGCCGCTGGACCTGTGGCTCAGCGGACGGGCCCCTGTCGGCATGGATCGCGTCGGACGGCTCGGCGACGGATGGCTCGGCAGCTTCGTCACCCCCGTCGAAGCCGGGACGTGCCGGGCGCAGATCCTCGCCGCCGCCGCTCGCGCCGGACGCTCCATCGAGGACGATCATTACGGCACCTACCTGACGGTCGTCACTGAGGACGCCGACCAGCGCGCCGTGGACGCCCTGCTCAGCCGCCTGCGCGAGGACCGTCCCGAAGTCGGCGACCCGAGGGCGCTCCTGTGCTGGGGCTGGGCCGACGCGCGCGCCCAGCTCCGCAGGTTCGTGGACGTCGGCCTGTCGAAGTTCGTCGTCCGCCCGGCGGGCACCGTCGCCTCACGCAGAGCCTTCCTCGACGCCTTCCAGGCAGAGTTGCTACCTCTTCAGAACTGACCACGCATCCGCCCCAGTCCCACCGCCGCCCGCCTCTAGCCGCCCTCGCCCCCAATCCATATCCGGTTCGCCTGTGCGTCCGCGGTGCGTCCGTGCGTCCGGCGGTGCGTCCGGCGGTGCGTCCGTGCGTCCGGCGGTGCGTCCGTGCGTCCGGCGGTGCGTCCGTGCGTTCCCGTCCGCATGTTCGTCCTCGTCTGCCTAGGCGTTCGCTGTTCGCTCGTGCGTTTCCGTTCGCTTGTGCGCCCCTCGTTCGTTTGCGCGTCTTCTGTTCGTTCGTGCGTCCCTGCCCAGCCCGGATGTGGGGTGCTCGAGCGAGCTGCCCAGTAGGTTCGCGCCTTGGTTCGTCCTCGAGATCGATCAGCTCGGAAGCGCTCGGCGACTTCAGCGGTGCTGCTCGTCGTGCAGCGTGCTGTCGCGGACGCGCGTCTCGTCGGTCTCGATCGTGGCGTTCCTTCGGGCCGGCGGGTCGTGCCGCCCCGTGCATGATCTGTAGCGCTCAGTTTCATGCGGATGGAGCTGAAGGCCTGTCGCGCCGCCGAGTGTTGGGAGAGGCGAACTAATTAGGCAGCCTGAGCTGTTCAGGTTGAGCTTGACAGGCTGGCCTGTTCATATACGCTGAGGGTCATGGAGACGTCCGCTGAGCAGGCTCAGGAAGAGGTGGGGGAGACGGCCGTCCGCGCCGCCCGCGAGGTGCGGGTGGTGTTCAGCCGGTTGCGGCGCAGGCTGCGCGAGATCGGCGGCGACCATGTGCTCACACCGTCCCAGACGTCCGTGCTGAGCAGGCTCAGCCGGGGCGAGGCGATGACGGCGAGCGAACTCGCCGCCGCCGAGGGGGTGCGGCCGCAGTCGATGGCCGCGACCCTCGCCGCGCTGGAGGGCCACGGCGTGGTCCGGCGTGACGCCGATCCCCACGACGGACGCCGCCAGCTCGTCTCGCTCACCGACCGCGGGCACGCCTTCATCGCGGGCAGCAGACAGGCCCGCGAGGAGTGGATGGCACGCGCGCTCCAGCAGGACTTCACCGAAGCCGAACGGCGCACGCTCCTGGAAGCCCTCGCTCTCCTGGACCGCCTAGCCCAGTCCTGACCCATCTGTTCTTCGCACCGGAAACGCTCCCGCATCACATGCACTCCGCGCGGTGCAGGGGCGCGGTGGCGGTGCAGGGGCGCGGTCGTCGTGCATGCGCACGGTGGTGGTGCATGCGCACGGTGGTGGTGCGCGGATGCGGTGGTGGTGCACGGATGCGGTGGTGGTGCGCGGATGCGGCGGTTGCAGCCGTACTTGGTGGTCGCGCACTGGGGCGGGGCAGGTGTGGTGGTTGCCTCTGCACGGGCTGTCGTGGTCTTGCTCGGCAGGTGTGTCGGTGTGGTGCGGTTGCGCTCTTGTGCGGCAGGAGGTGCAGCGTCGCGTGGGCGGGTGCGTCTTTGTGGGCCTTGCACTGTCGAGTGGGAGGTGCGCCGTCATGTGGGGGTTGCATCACCACGCGGTGGGTTGGCTCGCGCGACGGCTGGGGCCCTTTCTTGTTCGGCGGGCAGGAAGTGTGAGTCCGCTTTGATCGGCGCGGTAGGTCGCGCCTTGGTAAATGAGCCTTGGTAATTAAGGAGTGCACGTATGGCTGTCACCACGCTGGACGAGCGCACTGCGCTGGTTCTCATCGACCTTCAGCAGGGCATCGTCAACACGCCGACCGTGCCGTTCAGCGGAGCGGATGTCGTCGCTCGTTCCGCTGAGCTGGCGGCGGCGTTCCGGGCGCACGGCCTGCCGGTCGTACTCGTCAACGTCAGCTTCGCCCCGGACGGCTCGGACGCGCCGACCGGCCGCACCGAAGCCGGATCGCGCGGCGGGACGACGCCGCCCGAGGGCTGGGACCGCATCGTCGACGAACTGGACCCGCAGCCGTCCGACGTTCGGGTCACAAAGCGCAACTGGGGCGCTTTCCATGGCACGGACCTCGACATCCAGCTCCGTCGCCGGGGAGTCACGCAGATCGTGCTCGGCGGCGTCGCCACCAGCATCGGCGTCGAGTCCACCGCCCGCGCCGCGTACGAGCACGGCTACCACGTCACGCTCGCGACCGACGCGATGGCCGACCGCACCGTCGAGTCCCACGAGCACAGCATCGCGAGGATCTTTCCGCGGCTCGGTGAGACCGGCAGCACCGCCGAGATCCTCGCCCTCCTCGCCAAGACCCGCTGACGGACGCCAAGACGCCGTACCGGATGCTCGACCGGACGCACGGTTGGAGGCCCGACCGGATACATCGCCGGACGCACGGCCCTGGGCCCGCGGCAGGGAGCACGTCCGGACGCACGATCGGTGGCACGGCCGGACGTGCGGTCGGACGTCCGGCCGAGCACGCGGCAGGGAAGCATGGTCGGGCGTCCGGAGCGATGTGCGTCGGCACGCGGACGCGCACGGGGCCGGGCGCACCGCCGGAGGAACGGCCGGGCATGTAAAGAAACGTGTGGCCGGACGTGTGGCCGGACGTGTGGCCGGACGTGCGGTCGGACGTCCGGCCGAGCGCACGGCGCGGGAGCATGGCCGGGCATGTGAAGGGACGTGCGGCCGGGCGCGCGGAGAGGGGCGGGGGGCGAGCACGCTTTCAGGGAAGCGTGGTCGGGCGCGGAGGGATGCGCGGTAGGGGGCGCGGACGCGCGAGGGGCCGGAAGCACCGCCGGAGGCGCGGCCGGGCATGCGGAGGGATGGGCGATGGGATGTGTGGCTGGCGCGCGGAGGGACGTGTGGTCGGATGCGTGGCCGGGCGGGCGGGTTAGGCGGGGTGGGTGGGGAGCCAGAGGGGGAGGCCGGGGGTTTGCCAGGCGCGGCCTTCGGGGGTTACGGCGAACGCTTCGATGTCGGGCAGGTCGGTGATCCAGTCGCGGGCGTCCTCGCCCATTGCGAAAGCGGCGGTGGCGAGGGCGTCGACGCGGGTGAGGTGGCGGCCGACGACGGTCAGTGACACCAGGTCCGTCGCGGGGCGGCCCGTGCGCGGGTCGATGATGTGGCCGCCGCGCTCGGCCGTGCCGGACGTCGCGACCGCCACGTCCGTGCCGGTGACGACGGCCGTGAGGTCGCCGGGGTGGTGCGGGTGCGCCAGCCCGATCCGCCAGGGCCGTCCCGGGGCCGCCGAACCGCGCGCCTGGACGTCCCCGCCCGCGTTCACGCAGTGGTCGGACGCTCCCGCCGCGAACAGCAGGTCCGAGGCGGCCTCGGCGGCCCACCCCTTGACCATCCCGGACGGGTCGAGCCGTCCGCCGGGCGTCCAGGTGAAGCGGCCGTCGCTCTCCTCGGCGATCTCCGCGCACAGCGCCAGGACTTCGTGGACCTCGGGTGCGCAGCGGTCGAGCGTCAGCGTCCCGGCGGCGAGGCGGCTGATCTCGCTCTCCGGACGGTAGGTCGAGAACACCGCGTCCACGCGCCGCAGCCAGTCCTCCGCCTCGTCGAGCGCGCGCCGGATCTGCGGCGTCATCGGTGTCCGGACGTCGAACGAGAACACCGTCCCCATCACGCGGACGACTCGGACTTCGCGCGGTGGCCTCGCTCCTTCCTCAGGCATGGGCCTTGTCCAGCGCGCTCTGCAGCGAGTTGATGTAGCCCTCGCTGGTGTAGGTCGCCCCCGAAACGGTGTCGATCTGCGCGTTCCCGGCCGCGAGCGCCTCCCGGGTCAGGCGCGGCACGGCCATGCTCGCCAGCTCGCGGTCGCGCCCGTTCTCGTTCGGGACCTGGAGCACCTTGACGGCCTTGATCTTGCCGCTCTTCAGCGTCACCTGCACCTGGACCGGCCCGTACCGGGTGTCGACGGCGTCGCCGGTGAAGGTGCCGCTCGTGCTCGGCTTCGCCGCCTTCTTCGTCGAGCCGGAAGAGCCGGACGATCCAGGTGATCCGGAAGATTCGGACTCGCTCGATGACGGCGGTGCGGTCGCGGACTCGCCGCTTCCCGTCCGTCCGCCGGTCGTCCCGGACGCCGCCGCCAAGCCGCTGTGGTGCGGTTTCAGCGCCAGCAGCAGGCTCACCCCGGCGATCGTCGCGCTGGTGGCGATGACGGCTCGGCGCATCATGCGCGCTCCTCCCAGAACCCCTGCCGGGTTCGACTTCCCGATCGGATGAGTGACCTTCGACTTGGCCGCTCGCTACTCGGTCTGCTTGCTGCTCGGTCCGCTCGCTGCTCGGTTCGTGCAGTACTCGGCTGCTCGCTGCTCGCTGCTCGGTTCGCGTGGTACTCAGCTCTCGCTACTCGGTTCGCGCGGTCTTGGCTGCTCGGCTGTTCGGGACTTCGCAGGGTCGCGGCTCAGCGTTC
This sequence comes from Actinomadura gamaensis, assembly GCF_042652125.1. NCBI lineage: Bacteria > Bacillati > Actinomycetota > Actinomycetes > Streptosporangiales > Thermomonosporaceae > Actinomadura > Actinomadura gamaensis. The sequence continues at coordinate 483,223 of NZ_JBHSIT010000003.1, forward strand.
TCCGGGCAGGCGGCCCGCGCGGGTCAGAACTCGAACGACTCGTGGTGGACGCGCCGGGCCGGGACGCCCGCCTCGCGCAGCGCCCGGTGCGCCGCGTCCGCCATGCCGGGCGGGCCGCACAGGTACACGTCCCGCTCGGCGACGTCCGGCACGACCGCGCGCAGGGCCTCGCCGGTGAGCGGCATCGAGTACTCGGACGGGTCGTCCACGAAGCAGAGCACCCGGCGGTCGGCGCGGGCCGCGATGGCCTCCAGCTCGCCGCGCAGGGCGAGGTCCTTCGGCGTCCGGGCGAGGTAGATGAGGGTGATGTCGCCCGCCATCGTCTCGAACAGCGTCCGCAGCGGTGTGATCCCGACTCCGCCCGCGAGCAGCAGGACGCGCCGCTGCGACCGCCTGGCCTCGGTGAGCGCGCCGTACGGGCCCTCGGCCCAGACCCGGGTGCCGGGCCGCAGCCGGGCCAGGCCGCGGCTGTGGTCGCCGGCCGCCTTGACGGTGATCCGCAGCATCCCGTCCCGGGCGGGGGCCGACAGCGAGTACGGGTTCGCCGCCCACCACATGCCCGGCATGAGGAACCGCCAGCGGAAGAACTGGCCCGGCTCCGCGCGCAGGCCGTCCAGCCGGTGCCCGGTGACGTACACCGACACCACGCCGGGCGTCTCGAAGCGGACGTCGGCCACCCGCATCCGGTGCCGCAGGTTGCGCGCCACCGGCAGGACGAACCGGTACCAGGCCAGCACCAGCGAGACGCCGACGAACAGCGCGTACCAGAACGCCTCGGCCAGCGGCTGACCCACGAACTGGGCCCCGTTCGCGACCTGGTGGAAGAACACCAGGAAGATCGACAGGTAGGTGCCCAGGTGGATCAGGTGCCAGACCTCGTACCGGAGCCTGCGCCGCGCCGCCCGCATCGACGCGATCCCGACGGCGAACAGCAGCAGCGTGCCGAGCGTGGCCTTGAGCATCTCCGGATAGTGGAAGACCAGCGTGCCGGTCTGGTGGACCACGTCCGTCCGGGACGTGAGGGCGTACCCCCAGATCACCAGCAGGACGTGCGCCAGCGCCAGGCACACCGTGTAGCGTCCGCCCGCCGCGTGCCACCGCGCGAGCCGGTCGGTCCCGACGCCCCCCTCCAGCGCCGGGACCCGTGCCATCAGCGCGAGCATGACCGCGCACCCGTAGGCCGCGAGCAGCCCGGTGATCCGGGCCGCGTCGGTCAGCCACCCCGCCGTCCCCACCACCGAGGACGTCCCGTGCCACCACAGGGCGAGCACGGCGAGCCCGCCGGCGTAGATCAGCCCGAGCACCACTTCGGCCCGCGCCCCGCCGCGCCCCGCACCGCCGCGTTGCACCCGACCGCGCGGCGCACCGCCGCGCCGAGCACCGGTCCGTCGCGGCCCGGCATGGCCGTGCCGCGCGTCCGGCACGACACCTCCGGAACGTACCGCCGTCATCGAGACCCCCCCTTTCGATCGGCGTCCCGTCACATAACCACCCCAACTTCTGAGGACGCTCTGACCACTCCTCCCGCCCGGTGTTCTGAGGAGATTCAGAGGGAACGCAGAGGAACGGGGGCGAGACTGGGGGGACCATGGATGATGTTCGAGGGCTGAGGCACGCCGACGGGTCGGCCGTCCGGGTGCTGGTGGTGGACGACGAGCCCGACCTCACCGACGTGCTCGGGCGCGTGCTGGCCCAGGAGGGCTGGGAGGTCCGGACGGCGGCGGACGGGGCCGGGGCGATCGCCGCCGCGCGCGAGTTCCGGCCGGACGCCGTGGTCCTGGACATCATGCTCCCCGACATCGACGGGCTGAGCGTCCTGCGGGAGCTGCGGGCGGCGGCGCCGGAGGTGTGCGTGCTGTTCCTCACCGCGCGGGACGCCGTGGAGGACCGGGTGGCCGGGATCACGGCCGGCGGGGACGACTACGTGACCAAGCCGTTCAGCCTGGAGGAGGTGCTCGCGCGGCTGCGCGGGCTGCTGCGCCGGGCCGGGCTCACCCGCCGGGCCGCCTCGTCGGCGCTGCTCACGGTCGGCGGGCTCAGCATGGACGAGGACGCCCGGGAGGTCACGCGGGACGGCGACCCGGTCGAGCTGACCCCGACCGAGTTCGAGCTGCTGCGGTTCCTGATGCGCAACCCGCGCCGCGTGCTGAGCAAGGAGCAGATCCTCGACCGGGTGTGGAGCTACGACTTCGGCGGCCGGGCGCACGTCGTCGAGCTGTACGTGAGCTACCTGCGCAAGAAGATCGACGCGGGCCGCACGCCGATGATCCACACCGTGCGCGGCGTCGGGTACGTGCTGAAACCGGAGGCCCGGTGACGTCCGCGATCCGCCGGCTCCTCCCGCGGACGCTGCGGGCCCGGCTCACGCTCGGGCTGGTCGCGCTGCTCGCGTTCTGCTGCCTCGCGGTCGGGATCGCGACGGTCACCGCCCTGCACGGCTTCCTGGTCGGACGGGTCGACCAGCAGATCTCCGCCCTCGGCCCGCACCTGGCCGTCGGGCTGGAGCACGAGCGCGAACCGGACGCCGACAACCGGAATCCGGACACCCGCGGCGTCCCGCCCAAGGCGTTCGCCGCCCGGCTCCTGGACGGCCGGCTGACCGGGGCGGGCATCGTCCGGGACCGGACGCTCGTGGGCATCCCGGTCACCGAGGACGACGCGCGCGCCCTTTCCCGGCTGCCCGCCGACCGGCGGCCGCACACCGTCCGGCTGTCGGCGCTGCGCGCCTACCGGGTCGCGGCCTACCCCGGCGACGACGGGGACGTGCTGGTGACCGGGCTGCCGCTGCGGTCGGTGGAGGAGACGACGCGGCGGCTGGAGATGGTCGAGGCGGCCGTGTTCGGCGCGGTGCTCGTCCTCGCGGCGGTCGCCGCCGCCGGCTGGGTGCGGCTGACGCTGCGCCCGCTGCGGCGGGTCGCGGCGACGGCCTCGCGGGTCGCCGAGCTGCCGCTCGCGAGCGGCGAGGTGGCGCTGCCCGAGCGCGTCCCGGACGCCGATCCCCGCACCGAGGTCGGACGCGTCGGCGCGGCGTTCAACCGGATGCTCGGGCACGTCGCGGACGCCCTCGCCCGCCGGCACGCCAGCGAGGAGCGGCTGCGCAGCTTCGCCGCCGACGCGAGCCACGAGCTGCGCACCCCGGTCGCGACGATCCGCGGGCACGCCGAGCTGGCGCTGCGGCGGCCGGACGGGGTACCGGACGACGTCCGGCACGCGCTCGGCCGCATCCAGGCCGAGTCGGTGCGGATGGGCGACCTGGTGGAGGACCTGCTGCTCCTCGCCCGGCTCGACACGGGCCGTCCGCTCGCCGACGAGCCGGTGGACCTGACCCGCATGGTGCTGGACGCGGTCGCCGACGCCCGCGCGGCGGGCCCGGACCAGCGCTGGACGATGGAGCTGCCCGAGGAGCCGGTGACCGTCCGCGGCGACGAGCACCGGCTGCACCAGATGCTGGCGAACCTGCTCGCCAACGCGCGCACGCACACCCCGCCGGGGACGCGCGTGACCGTGCGGATCGAGCCGTCCGGGGACGGCGCCGTCCTGGAGGTCGAGGACGACGGGCCGGGTGTCCCGGCGGAGCTGCGCGCCGAGGTGTTCGACCGGTTCGTCCGGGGGGACCGGGGGCGGTCCCGCGCGTCCGGCGGCACGGGCCTCGGCCTGGCGATCGTCGCCGGCGTCGCCGCCGCGCACGGCGGACGCGCCGGCCTCGACTCCGCCCCGGGCCGGACGACCTTCCGCGTCACCCTCCCCGCCGGCCCGCCCCCGGACCGTCCCGTCCACCCGGAGGGCGTTCCCCGAGATCAGCCTTCGCCTTCGGGTCCGGCTTAGCCTTCGGGCCCGCCTTCGCCTTCGGTCTCGGCGCCTCTTTCGCTCCCTTCGTCGCCACCGACTTCCGATTCGCCTTCGCACCGGCCTTCCGAGACACCCCCGCCTCGGCCCGCACCGCCTCGGATCGTGCCGTCTCGGGCCGCGCCGCCTTGCGCCGCGCCGCCTCGGACGGTGTCGTCTCGGGCCGCGCCATCTCAGAGCGTGCCGTCTCGTGCCGCGCCGTCTCGGATCGCGCTGGTTTGGACAGCGCTGGTTTGGACAGCGCTGGTTTGGACCGCGCTGCCTTGGACCGTGCCGACGCGGATCGTGCCGAGGGGGATTGCTTCGGGGCGGGGTGCGCTCCGGCGTTCGGATCGCGGGCTGTCGCGAGGGCGGCCAGGTCGGCGAAGCCGCGCCGGACGGCGTCCGCCAGCGTGCCGAGGTCGGTCATGGCGTCGAAGTCGCCGGTCAGGCCGACGTGCAGCGCGCCGTCGTAGGACAGGACGCCGACCGAGACGCGCAGGCCCGCGGCGATCGGGACGTACGGGTAGATCGCGATCGCGCGGCGGCCCATCATGTACAGCGGGATCGGCGGGCCGGGGACGTTGGTGACGATCGTCTGGAGCACCGGCTGGCGCAGCCGCAGCAGCGTGTGCGCCATGGTCGCGAGGACGCCCGGCGCGAGGCCGAGGGCGGTGAGGAGCGCGGCGGGGCCGGTCTCCTGGTGGTCGTGCTTCAGCTCGTCCATCTGCTCGCGGACGAGCACGAGCCGCCGCAGCGGGTCCGGCTCCCCGCAGGGGAGGTTCACCATCACCGCCGAGACGCGGTTGTCCAGTTCGCCGGACACGTCCGGCGGGCGCGTCGAGACGGGGACCATGGTGTGCACGACCGCGCCGTCCGGGAGCGCGTCGCGGGAGAGCAGCAGGTCGCGGAACCCGGCCGCGACCGCCGTGAGCACCACGTCGTTCAGCGTCCCGCCGAAGGCGCCGCGCACCCGCCGCACGTCGTCGATGTCCACACGGGTCCAGGCCCAGCGGCGGTGCCAGGTGGTCGGACCGTTCAGCGACGGCGTGGACGACCGCGTCCAGCGGACGGCGTAGCGCGGCAGGCCGCGGACGGTCCGCAGGGCGCCGAGCGCGACCCGCGCCGTCTCCCGGACGGGCGGCCGGACCGCTCGCCGGGCCGTGTCGTCCAGCCGCTCCAGGACGCTCCGTCCCAGCAGCGACAGGGTGGACGCGGGCCGCGCGGGCGGCCAGGACCGGTCCTCGGCCGGACGCCAGTCGGGGGACGCGTCGAGCAGCAGCATGAGCAGGTCGGTCCCGGCGACGCCGTCCACGACGCAGTGGTGGACCTTGGAGACCAGCGCCCAGCGGCCGCCCGCCAGGCCCTCCACGATCCACTGCTCCCAGGGCGCGCGGTCGAGGTCGATGGGCCCGGCGAGCACCCGCGACACCAGCTCGCGGAACTCGGCGTCCCCGCCGGGCGGCGGCAGCGCGGTGTGCCGGACGTGGTAGTCGAGCCGGAACCGCGGGTCGTCGTCCCACACCGGCCGGGCCAGGTTGAGCGGGACGGTCCGGACCCGCTGCCGGTAGCGGGGCTCGCGGGCCAGCCGCGCCCGGATCTCGCGCAACACCTCCGGATAGGGCGGCGGCGGTCCCTCGAAGACCAGCACCGCCGCGATCTGCAGCGGGGTCGTGTCGTTCTCGGCGAAGAACATGCCGGTGTCGAGCGCGTTCATCCGGCGGAGCGTCCCTCGCCGCGTCCCTCGCCGCGTCCCTCGCCGCGTCCCTCGCTGCGTCTCTCGCTGAGTCGCTTGCTGGGTCCCTCGCTCGGTCCCTGCCATGGCGTTCATCGGGTGGCTCACTCCCTGGGCGCGGGCCGGGTCGCCGTCGCCCGGACGTCTTCGGTCGAGTCCACTCCCGTCCGGCCCGGCCGTCCACCGGCGTACGGCCCGGTATGCGGGGGCCTTGGTCCCTGCGCGCGGAGCCCGGACCGGTCAAGGCTGGAGAGGGGCGCGGTGAAGCGAGGTGAGGACGGGATGACGGCCTGGATGACGACCGAGGGCGGTGGGGACCCGCGGCGCACGCCCTACGGGGTGCGGTTCGAGAGCGTCGGACGGTGCCTCCCGGCGACGCGGCTCGGCACCGGGGAGCTGATGGGCACGCTGCGGCACCGGCACGCCCGCATCGACCTGGAGCGGCTGACCGGGATCCGGGAGCGCCGGGTCGCGGGCGCCGAGCACACCTCGCTGAGCCTCGCGGTGTCCGCGGCCGAGGACGCGCTCAGCCGCTCCCGGCACCGGCCGGAGGCGGTGGAGGCGCTGCTGAGCTGCGGCATCACCAAGTACCGCGAGGGGCTCACGCAGTGGCTGGAGCCGCCGCAGGCGCTCGCGGTGGCGCGGCGGATCGGCGCGTCCGGGGCGCTGGCCTTCGACCTGTCCAACGCGTGCGCCGGGATGCTGACCGGCGTGTTCGTCGTCGCGGACCGGATCATGCGCGGGGAGATCTCGTGCGGGATGGTCGTCGGCGGTGAGGACATCTCACCGCTCGCGGTGAACGCGGCCCGGCACGTCCGGTCGGTGTTCAGCAGGGAGCTGGCGTCGCTCACGCTCGGCGACGCGGGCGCGGCGATCGTGCTGGAGCGCGCGCCGAAGGACGCGCCGGGGATCGAGTTCGCGGCGTTCACCACGATCGCCCGGCACAGCCGCATGTGCCTGGCCTACCCGAGCCGGCACGCGCCGGGCGCGCGGATGTTCACCGACGCGCGCGGCATCCACCGGGTCGCGGTCGCCGACACGCCCGCGCTGCTGCGCGAGGCGCTGGACGCGGTCGGGATCGAGATCGGCGAGATCGACCACGTCATCCCGCACCAGACGTCCGCGCGGGCGATCCGCAAGGGCATGGCCGAGGCGACCCGGGAGCTCGGCGGGGCCCCGCGCAATCCCGCCGTGGTCACCGTGGACCGCTACGGCAACACCGCCTCCACGACGCACACGGTGGCGCTCGTGGAGGAGATCCGGGCGGGCCGGATCCGGCCGGGGGACCGGGTGGCGCTGGTCGCCCTCGCCTCCGGGCTGGAGATCGGCATCGTCCTGTTCACCGTCGACGAGAGGCTGGTCGAGGGCCATGGCGACCACGATTGAGGGCGTCGCCGCCGTGCGCGGGCGCCTGCCCCGCCGCGGGTCCGCGCGGCGGCTCGCCGAGCGGGCGGCGCGGGACGCGCTCGGCGCGGCCGGGATCGGCGCGGACGGCGTGGACCTGCTGCTCAACGCCGGTCTGTACCGGGACCGCAACCTGGGCGAGCCCGCGCTGGCGGCCCTGATCCAGGAGGGCGTGGGCGCGCACCCGGAGGATCCGCGGCCGGGCGCGCACGGCACGTTCTCCTTCGACGTCGCGAACGGCTCCTGCGGCGTGCTGACCTCGCTCCAGATCGCGGACGGCTTCCTGCGGTCCGGGACTATCCGGCGCGCGCTGGTGGTCGCGTCCGACGCCGACCCGGGGCACGGCCTCGCGCCGGGCTTCCCCTTCCCGCCCTGGGGAGCGGCGGCCGTGGTCGCGGGCCGCGACGGTCCGGGCGGGCTGGCGGGGTTCGCCTGGGAGGCCGAGCCCGACGAGGAGCTGTTCCACGCCACGGTCGGGCTCGACGACGACCGCGACCGCTTCCGCGGCGGGAACGGCCGCAGCCGCCTGCGGGCCGAGCGCGGCCGTGACGGGCTGGAGGGCGGGAGCGGCCGTGCCGGGTTGGGGGCCGAGCGCGGCCGTGACCGGCCGGAAGGTGAGCGCGGCCGTGACGGGCTGGGGGCCGAGCGCGGCCGGGACGGGCTGGAAAGCGAGCGCGGCCGTGACGGGCTGGAGGGCGAGCGCGGCTTTAACCGGGTGAGGGGCGGGCGCGGTCGTGACCGGGTGAGGGGCGGGCGCGGCCTTGACGGGCTGGGGATCGGGCGCGGCGGGCGCGGGCGCGGGAGTAACCGGTTGCGGATCGAGCGGCGGCCGGAGTTCGGGGAGCGCGCGGCGGCGCTGGCGGCCAAGGCGGCGGCGCGGCTGCTGGACCGCGCCGGTCTCCGCCCGGACGATCTGGACCTGGTCATCCCGGGCCTGCTCGAACCGGGGTTCCTCGACGCGCTGCCGGGACTGCTGGCCGTCCCGGCAGGGGTCGTGGTCCGGCCGCCGGGCGGCGCACGCGCGCACACCGCCGGGCTGCTGGTCTGCCTGGACGCGGCGCGGGACCGTCCGCCCGCTCAGCGGACGCTGCTGCTCTCGGCCGGGGCCGGGCTGGTCGCCGGGGCCGCGCTGCTGGAAGGAGCCCCCGGGGCGCGGTGACGCCGGACGACGCCGTAGGCGGTCAGGGCGCCGACCGCGCCGAGGCAGAGCCACGCGAACGTGTCGCCGATGACGTCGTAGACGGTCGTGCCGCCGCGCGTCGGGACGTAGGCGACCGTGGTCTCCTCGCCGGCGGCGAAGGTGTCGGTGCTCGCGAGCACCCGTCCCTGGCGGTCGAACGCGCTGGTCACGCCGGCGCCGTCCTGGCGGAACAGCGCGTAGCCGCCCTCGATCGCGCGCAGGGACGCCTTGCGGGTGTGCGCGTCGCCGTACTCGCGCCAGTCGTGCGACGGGACGAGGACGATGTCGGCGCGGATCCGCATCATCGCGGGGAAGTCGGCGTCGTAGCAGATGACGTTGGCGAGCCGTCCGTACGGCGTGGACACGACCGGGACGCGGCCGTCACCCGGCTTGAACGGCTCGGAGCCGGGGATCGGGTGCGCCTTCTGGTAGGTCCACAGGACGGTCCCGGTCGGGTCGATGAGCAGCGCCTCGTCCTTGCCGTAGGACGGCCCGGTCGTGCTGTACACGCTCACGCCGATCTCCAGGTAGACGCCGTCGCGGCGGGCCTCGGCGCGGGCCGCGTCGATCGTCGCGCGCTCGTCGGCCTCGCGGGTGGCCACGGCGCTCTCCGGCCAGACGACGATCTTCGCCCCGGCGGCGGCCTCGCGGCGGGTGCTCGCGAGCAGGTCGTCCTCGACCGCGCGCATCGCGGGCCGGACGGCCCCGGCGGGCGCGGCGGCGATGTCGCGCCGTCCGCCCGGGATGCGGCTCAGCGCCGCGCGCTGGGCTTCGCGGACCTCCGCGCGCGGGCCGACCCCGGCGATCCGCACGGTGTGCTGGGCGGACGAGAAGAACGCCAGCCGCACGCCGCCGACCGCGACGACCGCCAGCAGGACACCCGCGAACACCGCGCTCGGACGCGCCGCACGCCGCGTCCGGTCGGCCCAGGCGTGGTTCGCCGTGCTCGCGAACCACGCGATCAGGAACCCGATGCCGTACGAGCCGGTGACGGCGGCGACCTGGAGCAGCGGCAGCTCGCCGTACTGGGTGACGGCGAGGACGCCGAACGCCGTGCCGAACGGCGTGACCAGCGTCAGCACGAACTCGGACGCGGCGACGCCTGCCGGGAAGACGAGGAGTGCCGCCCAGACGGGCAGGCGCCGCGACAGCCAGCGGTCCAGGACATAGGGGACGGTGCGCAGCGCGCCGATCGCGACCGCGCCGATCATCACGACCGGACCGCCTCCGATCTTCGACTCCCACGTCCAGAACAGGGCGGCCGCGACGTTCGCCGCCCAGATCCCGGCGACGGCCGACCAGGCGCGTCCGGTCCGGGAGAAGCGGAGGAGCAGGACGGGGAAGACCCAGGCGGCCGCGGCGACGTCCCAGCGACCGCCGACCGCGAGCAGCAGCAGCGCGGTTCCGGCGAGGAAAATTGCGGTTCTCTTCATGACCATCGACGCTAGGTAGGCGCCCCCTCACCGCGCGTCCTCCGAGATGACGAACTCCGCGAAGGCCCGCGCAACCTTCGATGCGCCGCGCGGACGATGCGCCGCAGGTCGGAGGCGTCCTAGGGTGGGCGGCGATGAGCACCGACGCCCGCCCCGTCCAGCACGGCACCCGCCTCCGACGCGCCCTCCAGCGCGGCACCCGCCTCCGGCACGCCGTCGCGCGCGGCACCCGCCTCCGGAACGCCGCTGCGCGCGGCACCCGCCTCCGACGCAGCGTCCAGCGCGGCCCTGGCCTGCGGCGCGGGGTTCAGCACGGCACCGATCTTCGGCGCGCCGACCAGCGCGGCACCGGTCTTCGGCCCGCCTTTGCGCGCGGCCCTTATCCGCGGCGCGGCGTCTTGCGCGGAGCCCGACTGCGGCGTGGGGTTCAGCGCGGCACCCGTCTCGAACGCGCCGTTGCGCGCGGCCCTGGTCTGCGGCGCGGGAACTTGCGCGACCACCGATTGCGGCGCGGGGGCCTGCGCGGCGCCCGTCTTCGGCTCGCTGGACGGCCGTGGCTGACCGACGTCGCGCTCGGTGGCGGGCTCAGTGTCCTGGACGCGGTGACGCTGCTGGGGAGGCAGCCCACGCCGTCCGCGGCGGGCGTCCTGCTGTGGGCGGCGCAGACCGTCCCGCTGCTGTGGCGGCGGCGGTGGCCGAAGACCGTCCTCGCGGTGATGACCGCCCTGTTCGTCCTGTTCGAGGCCGTGGACCCGGTCCCCGGCAAGACTCCCGGGCCGTACTTCCTGGTCTTCGGCGTGTACGCGGTCGCGCGGTACCGGCCCGTCCGCGAGGGGCTCGCCGCGACCGCGCTGGCGCTGGCCGTCGCGTCCGCGGCCGAGGCGCTGGCCGGGCGGGCCGCGATGCCGCGCGCCGACTCCCTGAACCCCGATTCCGCCCTCACGTTCGCCGCGTACTTCGCCGTCGCGCTCCTGCTCGGCTGCGGACGACGGCGCATCGACGCGGACGCGCGCCGCCTGCGCGAACTGAACGACCGCCTGCGCCAGCTGAACGAACGGCTGCGCGAACTGAACGAGCGGCTGCGCGCCGAGCGGGAGGCCAACGCGCGGCAGGCCGTCGTCGCGGAGCGGGCGCGGATCGCGGGCGAGCTCCACGACGTCGTCGCGCATCACGTGAGCGCGATCGCCGTCCAGGCGCGCTCGACCGAGGACGTCCTCGCCGACGATCCGCGGCTCGGCCTGCGGGGCGTCACGCGCATCGCCGAGACCGCCGACACCGCGCTCGTCGAGATGCGCCGCATCCTCGGGCTGCTCGTGGTGAGCGGCGACACGACGGAGCCGTCGCTCGCGCATCTCGGCCGGCTCGTCGAGGCGGCCGAGGCGGCGGGCTGCCGCGTCACGGCCGAGATCGATCCGCGGGCGGCCGAGCTGCCGGTCGCCGTGCAGGCTTCGGCGTACCGGGTGGTCCGGGAAGCGGTCACGAACGTGCTGAAGCACGCGGGCGCGGTCGGGCTGCGCGTCGCCGTGGTGTGCGACGCGTCCGGGCTTCGCGTGGAGGTCGAGAACGGCCCGCCCGGCGACGACCACCGGCCGGTGCCGGGATCGGGCCGCGGGCTGGTCGGCATGCGCGAACGAGTGGCCGCCTTCGGCGGCACCCTGGAGACCGGCCCGACGGCGTCCGGCGGCTGGCGCGTGACCGCCACGATCGCCCCGGGCGATGGACGATGACGATCCGGGTGCTGCTCGTAGACGACCAGGACATGGTGCGGGCCGCGCTGCGGGCCGTCCTCGACCGCCGCGAGGACCTGACCGTGGTCGGTGAGGCCGCCGACGGGGCCGGGGCGGTCGAGGCGGCGGCCCGGCTGCGTCCGGACGTGGTGGTCATGGACGTCCGGATGCCCGGCATGAACGGCGTCGAGGCGACCCGCCGCATCCTCTCCGCCGCGCCGGACGACGGAGTCCCGCCGCCGCGCGTGCTCGTCCTCACCACGTTCGACCTGGACGAGTACGTGCACTCCGCGCTGCGCGCCGGAGCCTCGGGGTTCCTGCTGAAGAACAGCCCGGCCGAGGAGTTCGCGCAGGCCGTCCGAGTCGTCGCGGCGGGCGAGGCGATGCTCGCGCCGAGCGTGACGCGGCGGCTGATCGGCGTGTTCACGGCGCTGCCGTCCGCGGCCGTCGGCCGGCCCGGCGGCTCCGCTGTTTCCGGCGCTTCCGGCGCTTCCGACCGTTCGAGCGCTTCCGACGGTTCGGGTGGTTCCGACGGTTCGGGCGGTTCCGAGGTGCTCGGCGCGTCCGGTGCGCGCGGAGGACGAAGTGGGCTCGACCTGCTCACCGAGCGGGAGCTGGAGGTGCTGCTGCTGGTCGCGCGCGGCTACTCCAACCAGCGGATCGCCGCCGAGCTCGATCTGACGCAGGCGAACGTGAAGAGCCGGGTCAACCGGATCCTCGTCCGGCTCGGGCTCGAGAACCGCGTGCAGGCGGCGATCCTCGCCCACGAAGCCGGGCTGCTGAGCGGCTGAGGCAGCCCGCTGAGCGGGCGAGGCAGGCTGTTGGGCTGGCGAGGCGGGTTGCCGAGTGGCTGAGGCGAGCTGCTCGCGGTGGCCGAGGTGGGGCGTTTGAGCGGCCGAGGCGGACTGCTGGGGGGGGGCGAGGCGAACTGTCCCCGGGCGAGGCGGGCTGCTGGGAGGTTGAGGCGGGCTGTTGGGCGGGTGAGGCAGGGCGCTGGGCGGCTCAGCCGGGCTGTTGGGCGGGGCGCTGAGCGGGCGAGGCGGCGGGCTGCTGGGCGAGCGAGGCGGGCTGCTGGTTGGTTGAGGGGGGCTGTTGGCCAGGCTAGGCAGGGCGCTGGGCGGCTGAGCCGGGTTGTTGGGCGGGCGAGGCGGGGTGCTGGGCGGCTGAACCGGGGGTGCTCGGTGGCTGGGGCGGGCGCCGCCTGGGGAAAAGCTGGCCGGACGAGGACATACGGGCTTCCCAGGAGGCGCGCTCGGGCGGACCCTCCAAGCGACCGAGCAAGCAGGGAGGCCGTCCCATGAACTTTCCGCCGCCGATGCCCCCGCCCGAAGCGCCACCTCCGCCTCCGGACGCGCCCCCGGCGCGGCCCCTCCGCGTCGAGGGCACGCCGGATCCGGCGCCTTCGCGCGCGCTCTGGCTCGTGAAGTGGCTGCTGCTGATCCCGCACTACATCGTGCTGCTCCTCCTCTGGATCGGGGTCGTGGTGGTGTCGGTGATCGCGTTCTTCGCGATCCTGTTCACCGGGCGCTACCCGCGCGCGCTGTTCGACTTCACGGTCGGCGTGCTGCGCTGGAACTGGCGGGTGAGCTACTACGGATACGGCATGCTCGCGACCGACCGGTACCCGCCGTTCACGCTGGGGGAGGCCCCGGACTATCCGGCGCGGCTCACCGTGGCCTACCCCGAGCGGCTGTCGCGCGGGCTCGTGCTGGTGAAGTGGTGGCTGCTGGCGATCCCGCACTACCTGATCCTGGCCGCGTTCAGCGGGGCCGGGATGTACTCGGCGAGCGGGAGCGGCGGGTGGCGGACGCCGGGCCTGATCGGCGCGTCGGTGCTGATCGTGGCGATCGCGCTGCTGTTCACGGCGCGCTATCCGCGCGGTCTGTTCAACCTGCTGATGGGGCTGAACCGGTGGAGCCTGCGGGTGTCGGTGTACGCGCTGCTGCTCAGCGACGTCTACCCGCCGTTCCGCCTGGACCAGGGACCCCTGGAGACGGAGCGGCCGCTGTGAGCGGACGACGCGAATTTAGGTAAGGTAAACCTAAGTTCGCTGCCGCGCCGCCCGTACGGAGACCGCCGATGCTGCCTTCCCCGCCGTCCGAGGACGCCCCGCACCGTCCGCCCCGGCTGGCCAGGCCATCACCGGTGCCACGACTCGCCGGGACGGTGTGCGTCTTGCCGGCGCCGGACGATGAGGACCGGTTCTGGGCTGAGGTAGGGCGGCGCGGCACGCCGGTAGTCGGGCCCGATCCGCTGGGCGATCCCGGATACGCGGCGGTGACGTTCCTCTGGCGAGGGACGTCCGCTACGCGCGCAGTCCAGGTCATGCCGAACAAGCTCGGCGACCCGAGCGACCCTTCGGCGAACCTCATGGAGCGGGTCCCCGGCACGAACACGTGGCACTGGACGCTTCGCCTTCGCCGCGACTGGCGTGGCACCTATGAGTTCTACGTGGACGAAGGCGGCGGTCCGGGAACGAGCACGCCCGAATACTGGCGCTGGCTGCGCACGCGTCGGCGCTCCGACCCGTCCAACCCGCGTGCGCTGCCCGGCCGCTGGGACGGCGAGCCCGTCTCCTACGCCGAGCTTCCCGACGCCCCGCGCGGGACGGACTGGGAGCCGCGCCCGGACGTGCCGCGCGGCACGGTCACCGAACACGAACTCGCGAGTGAGCGGCTGAGCGGCGTCCGACGCGTCTGGCTGTACGAACCGCCGGGGGGCGGGCGGGACCTGCCGGTGCTGGTGCTGCTCGACGGTGAGCACTGGCAGCCCCGGCTCGGCCTCTCGAACCTGCTCGACAACCTGATAGCGGACGGCCGGGTGCCGCCGGTCGCCGCCGTCCTGCCGGAGTCGGTCGATGTCACGACCCGGTGGAACGAGATGGCCTGCCGTCCGGAACACGCCGCGTTCCTCGCCGAGGAGCTCCTGCCCTGGGCCGCCGCTGAGCGGATTTCGATCACGAACGATCCGGCGCGCACGATCGTCTCAGGTCAGAGCCTCGGCGGGCTCGCTGCCGCGCACGCCGCGCTCACCTACCCGCAGCGCTTCGGGAACGTGCTCGCTCAGTCAGGATCGTTCTGGTGGCCGGACGGTCCGGGCGCGGAGTGGCTGACCGGCGTGATCGCCGAGGTCCCGCGCCGTCCGGTGCGGTTCCGGCTGGCGTTCGGCGAGCACGAGTGGGTGCTCCTGCCCGCCGCCCGCCGCCTCCGCGACACCCTCGCCGCCGCCGGCTACACCGACACCGCCTATCACGAGTACAACGGCGGCCACGACTACCTCTGCTGGCGCACCGAACTAACCAAAGGCCTAACCGCCCTACTCACCTAACCCCCTACTCCCACCTCCGCCCTGCTCCCACGTCCGCGCTGCTCCCGCGTCCGCGCTGCTCCCGCGTCCGCGCTGCTCCCGCGTCCGCGCTGCTCCCGCGTCCGCGCTGCTCCCGCGTCCGCGCTGCTTTCGCGTTTGCTCCTGCTCGCCTGATCGTGCCTGCTTGGTTGAGCAGCAGTGCTCACCTGATCGCTCGTGTTCTGCTGTGTGCCGCGCTGTTCACCTGACCGAACGTGCTCGCCTGACCGGCTGTGCTCATCTGAATGGTTTTGCTCACCTGACCGGTTCTGCTCGCTTGACCGGGCTTGCTCGATTGAACGGTCCTCCTTCTTTTGTTCACTCATGCTCGGCTGAGCGGTTTATTGGCGGGACAGGCGTGGGGCGAGGACGGCGGCGATCTGGTCGAGGTGACCGTCCTGGAGGAGTTGCGGGTGGGTGCAGGGCAGATCGTGGTTGACGATCTCGCCGCGCACGTGCGGGCGCCACGCTCCGACGTTCAGCCAGTCTTCGCGACGCGGTGCGGCGGCGGTGAAGAACAGCAGGTCACCGGCATAGACGCGATGCGTGTGCTCGCGCATCAGCCGGGCGTGGTTCGGGACGATGTCCATGATCCGGGAGAGGGTGCCGTCCGAGAGCCCGGCGAGCGGGCTGCCCGCACGGCGGAGCGTCGCGAGGACGTCGTCGCGGGTGCGTTCGTTTGTGCGATCGAAACCCGCCATGCGCAGGACGGCCGTGAGCGCGTCGCCCTCTTCCGGCGCCGGCCGCCCGCGCCACTGCTCGGCCGGGAACGCGTCGAGCAGGGCGAGCAGTTCCACGCGTTCACCGGCGTCCTGGAGCCTCACGGCGACGGCGTGCGCCAGGACGCCGCCCACCGACCAGCCCAGCAGCCGGTACGGGCCGTGCGGCTGCACCTCGCGGACGCGTTCGGCGTAGTCGGCGGCCTCCTCGTCCAGCGTGCGCGGCAGCGGCTCGTCTTGGCCGAGGCCGCGCGCCTGGATGCCGTGGACCGGCTGGTCAGGGCCGAGACGCGCGGCCAGTCCGGCATAGCACCAGGCCAGCCCGCCCGCCGGATGGATGGCGAACAGCGGCGGCCGACCGCCCTCGGAACGCAGCGGCAGGACGACGTCCAGCGCGTCCTCGCCGGACGCGGACGGCGCGTCGAGCCGCGCTGTGAGCGATGCCGGGGAGGGCGCTTCGAAAAGTGATCCGACCGTCAACTCCACGCCGAACTCCTCGCGCACGCGCGCGATCAGTCGCACGGCGAGCAGTGAGGTGCCGCCGAGGTCGAAGAACGTGTCGTCCGGGCACGTTCCGGGGACGTCGAGGATCTCGGCGAAGAGCCGTGTCATCGTCTCCTCGCGCGGGTTCGCCGGGCGTCGCGCGGTCTCGCCGCCCCCGCCAGCGAAGACGGGCGCGGGCAGCGCGGACCGGTCGAGCTTCCCGTTCGGGCTCAGCGGGAACGCGTCCAGCACGACCACCGCCGCCGGGACCATGTGCTCGGGCAGTTCGCGTGCCAGCGCTTCGCGCAGCGCGGCCGGGTCGGCGTCGCCCGTGACGTAACCGATCAACCGGTCGTCGCGGACGATCACGCACGCGCCGTCCACGCCGGGCCGTGCGGCGAGCGCCGCCTCGATCTCGCCCGGCTCGATCCGCTGGCCGCGCAGCTTCACCTGGTCGTCGGCGCGGCCGAGGAACTCGACCTCGCCGCCGTCCGTCCAGCGGGCGAGGTCGCCCGTCCGGTACATGCGCGCGCCGGGCGGCCCGAACGGGTCGGGGACGAACCGTTCGGCGGTCAGCTCCGGACGGTCGAGGTAGCCGTCGGCGAGCTGCCGTCCCGCGAGATGCAGCTCACCGGGGACGCCGGGCGGGCACGGCCGGCCCGCCGCGTCGAGGATGTACAGCCGCGTGTTCCAGACCGGCCGTCCGATCGGCACGGGCCCGGTGTCGCCGGGGGAGCAGGCGTGGAACGTCACGTCCACGGCCGCCTCGGTCGGGCCGTAGAGATTGTGCAGCTCGGTGTCCGGCATCGCCCGGGCGAACGCGGCGGCCGTCTCGCGTGGCAGGGCTTCGCCGCTGCAGAAGACGCGGCGCAGCCCGAGGCGGTCCGGTTCGTCCGCCTCGGCCAGGAAGACCTGCAGCATGGACGGCACGAAATGGCACGTCGTCACCGCGTGCTCGCGGATCAGCCGGGTCAGCCGTACGGGATCCCGATGCGCGCCGGGCTCGGCGACCACGAGCGTCGCGCCCTCGCGCAACGCCCAGAAGAACTCCCACACCGACACATCGAACGAAGAAGGCGTTTTCTGGAGCACACGATCGTCCGGTCCGAGCGGATATTGATGCTGCATCCAGCGCAACCGGTTGTCGATCGCCGCGTGCGACACGACCACACCCTTCGGACGCCCCGTCGAGCCCGAGGTGTAAATGACATACGCCGCATCCTCCGGCACAAGCCCCGAGTCGAAGCCGTCCGTCGATTGTTCTTGGGGAAGCCCATCGGGGAGGCCGCCCGACGGATCTCCCGGCGCAATCCCCTGCGGGAAGCCCTCAGCCAGATGTTCCGGCGAACGTCCCGAGAGGACGGCACCCATCGGTTGGTCCAGCGCAGACTCCGGCGGCCGTGCGTTCGTCGGAGGTTCTGGCGCGAGTTTCAGGGGGAGGGCGTTCGTCGGAGGTTCTGGCGCGAGCTTCGGGGGGAAGGCGTTCGTCGGAGGTTCTGGCGCGAGCTTCGGGGGGAGGGCGTTGGTCGGGTGCTCCTGGGCGAGCCGTGCGGGGAAAGGGTTCGCTGGGTTTTCTGGCGTGAGTTGTGCGGGCGAGCGGCCGGCTGTTTGGGTTGTTAGGTGGAAAGCGTCGAGGGCCACGATCGGGGGGCCGCTGGGGAGGCGGTTCGCGTGGTCGGTGATCGCGCAGACGGGGGTGGCGTCGGCGAGCATGAAGGCGAGGCGTTGCTCGGGATAGTCCGGATCGAGCGGTAGGTAGGCGGCGCCTGCTTTGATCACCGCGAACAACGACACGATCAGATCGATCGATCGCGGTACGGAGACCGCGACGACCGAGCCCGGGCGCGCGCCGAGCGTGCGGAGATGCCGGGCCAGCCGGTTCGCGCGGACGTCCAGCTCCGCATAGGTGAGCATCGTGTCGCCGAAGATGAGCGCGGGAGCGTCGGGATGCTCGGCGACCGCCGCCTCGAAGGGTTCGAGCAGCGTCGAATCGGGCACGGCGTGTTCGGTTCGGTTGAAGGTGTTCACCACGAGTTCGTGTTCGGATGGTGTCGCTATTCCGAACTCGAACAGCGGGGTGTCCGGTTGAGCGTTCGTGATCCGGTCGAGCAGGAACAGGAATCGCTCCTGGTGGACGGCGAGATCGTCCTCCCCGTACAGCGCCGGGTTGCCGTCGTGGTCGATGCGCAGACCGCGGCCGTCGGCGCGGTCGTAGACGTTGACGGTCAGGTCGTCCACCGGACCCGCCGACAGGTTCCGCGCCCGCGCGGGTGCACCCGCGAACTCCGCGCCGTAATCGAACGGCATGACGTTGACCAGCGGCCCGACCAGCCCGCGCCCCTCGCCGAGCAGCCCGAGGTCGCGGCGGATGTCCTCGTGCCGGTACCGCTGGTGGCGGCGCGCCTCCCGGACGCCCAGCACGACCTTTCGGACGAGCCCGCCGACGGTGTCGTCCGGCGGGACGTCCAGCCGCAACGGCAGGACGTTCATCACCATGCCCGGCACCCGCAGCGCCGCCGAACCCATCCGGCCCATCATCGGCAGCCCGAGAACGGCCTCGGTCCGGCCGGTCGCGCGGGCGGCGTACAGCGCCTGCGCGGCGATCAGCACATCCGGCCAGGTGGCGCGCAACCGCTTGGCGAGATCGTGCAGGCGACCCGTCGCGTCCGGTGGCAGGTAGGCGGTGCGGCGCAGGAACGTCCGGGACGGCAGCGCGCCGCGTCGCGCGAGCCTGGGCGGGAGCGGGCTGCGTCCTGCGAGTCCGGACGGGATCGGGCTGCATCCCGCGAGCCCGGATGGGAGCGCGCGGCGTCCTGCGAGCCCGGGCGGGAGCGCGCTGCGTCCCGCGAGCCTGGGTGGGAGCGCGCTGCGTCCCGCGAGCCTGGACGGCTCGGGCCGGTCGCCGAAACGCTCGGACCAGAACGCCCGGTCGGTGTGGAAGGCCTCGGACGCCCGGTACGCGGCGTCCAGCTCGACCAGCTCGGACAGTGTCCCGAACGTGCGCGGTCCCGGCTCTTGCCCGGCTGCGAGTGCGGAGTAGACCTCGGCCGTGCGCCGCACGAGCAGCGAGTAGCCGTAGCCGTCCATGACCAGGTGGTGGATCCGCTGGTACCAGAGCCAGCGCCGCTCGCCGACCCGGAACAGCGCGTGCCGGAACGGCGGCCCGGCGGCGAGGTCGAAAGGCTCGGCGAGGTCGGCGCGCATCCACGCTTCAGCTTCGTTCTCGTTCGTTTCGCGCACAATGAGCGGCAACAGAACCTCGTCGTGCAGCCGCTGGACGGGACCGTCCTCGACGGTCACGCGCAGGGCGTCCGCCTCGGACACCACGCGCCGTAGCGCGGCGGCGAACAGATCAGGATCGATCGGACCGTCGATCTCCAGGCATTCGGCGGTGTTCTGCGCCGGGCTCAGCGGGTCGAGCGCCTGCGCGAACCACATGCCGAGCTGCGCCGATGTCAGGGGCAGGACGGTCACGCCGCCCCCAGCAGCTCGGCCCACGCCTCGATCGCGGGCCGCTCGGCGAGGTCGGCGAAGTCGGCGCGGACGCCGAGGTCGCGCCGCCACCGCTCCAGCAGCGCCATGATCCGGACGGAGTCGATGCCGTGGTCCACGAGGCTCTCGTCCAGCGGGACGTCGGCGGGGTCCTCGCCGAGAGCGTCCGCGACGTCCGCGCGGATCTGGTCGATGGTCAGGTCGGCGGTCATGCGGACCGGGCCTCCTTCGCGAACAGGGCTTCGGCAGTGGTGACGACCGCGCAGCGTCCGGCGGCCCAGCGCAGGGCCATGTCGTGGTCGGCGCGGGAGAAGTCGGCGACGGCGTCCGCGACGACGAACGCCTGGAAATCGCGCATCCACGCGTCGCAGGCGCTCATCAGCACACCGATGTGCGCGTACACGCCGACGATGACCAACTGATCGCGGCCCGACCGGCGCATCAGCTCCTCCAGGCCGGTGCGGACGAACGCGCTGTACTTCCACTTGGTGAGGACGGTGTCCCCGGCGGACGGCGCGACCGCGTCGGGCACCGCGAGCGCGTCCGGGTCGTCGGCGACGCCGGGTCCCCAGAAGTCGAGCTGGAGCCCGCGCTCGGCGGGCGTCTGCCCGCCGCGCTGCGCCGAGTAGACGACCGGAACGCCGAGCGCCCGTGAACGCCGCACGACGCGCGCCGCGTTGTCGAGCATCCCGGTCAGTGGCTGCTCGCCGGACGGGAACGCGCCCAGGAAATGGTTCTGCAGGTCGTGGACGAGCAGCACAGCGCGGCGCGGGTCCACGGTCCAGGAGACGCGGTTGGCGGGCAGCTCGTGCTCGGTGGGGAGGGGATAGGCGGAGATGGCGGGCAGGGCCATGGCGAAGCCTCCTCGATCAGTCGGAGCCGGACACGTCGGATTCGGACGGGCTGGATTGGGGCGGGCTGGATTGGGGCGCGCGGACGGGTGTGGGGGTGGTTGGAATGCTTTTGGGGGTGGCGGTGGAGCGTTGGGCTTTCTTGCTCGTTTTGCCGACGCCTGTGCGCGGGAAGGCGGGGACGAACTCGACCAGGTCGGGGACCTTGTAGGCGGCCAGGCCGCGTTCTCGGACGAAACGCCTGATCTCGGCGGCCTTCAGAGGGGCCGCGCCCGCGCGGGGGATGACGTAGGCGAGGGTTCGCTCGCCGAGGTACTCGTCCGGCACCGCGACGACCGACACGTCGTGCACGGACGGGTGGGCGAGGACGGCGTTCTCGACCTCCTCCGGCGCGATCTTCTCGCCACCCCGGTTGATCTGGTCCTTCGCGCGGCCCTCGACGACCAGGTGCCCGGACGGGACGCGCCGGACGATGTCGCCGGTGCGGTAGAAGCCGTCCTCGGTGAACGAACGCGCATCGTGTTCGGGCGCGCGCCAGTAGCCGCGGATCGTGTACGGACCGCGCGTGAGCAGGTGACCGAACGCGCCGTCCGGGACGTCCGCGCCGGTGTCGTCCACGATGCGGATCTCGTCGTCGGGGGAGATCGGCAGTCCCTGCGTGGTGACGACGGTCTCGCGGTCGTCGTCCAGGCGGGTGTAGCAGACCAGGCCCTCCGCCATGCCGAAGACCTGCATGAGGCGGCAGCCGAGCGCGGGTTCGAGGCGGCGCGCGGCCTGCTCGCTGTACTTCGCGCCGCCGACGAGCAGCAGGTCGAGGCTCGACAGGTCGTGTCCGGACGTGAGAGCGGCGTCCGTCCAGAGCAGCGCGAGCGGCGGGACGAGGCCCGTCATCGTGATCCGTTCCCGCTCGACCAGCGGGAACGCGGTCGCCGGGTCGGGCCGCGGGCACATCACGACCGTGCCGCCCGCGTGCAGGGCGCCGAGCCAGCCGGGCGAGCTCATCGGGAAGTTGTGCGCGGCGGGCAGGACGACGAGGAAGCGCGTGTCCGCGGTCACGCCGCAGATCTCGTCCGAGCCGCGGATCGAGTAAAGGTAGTCGTCGTGGGTGCGGGGGATCAGTTTCGGCACGCCCGTCGTCCCGCCCGAGAGCTGGAGGAACGCCAGCTCGTGGGGCTCGGGGCCGGGAAGCGGACGGTCCGGATCGCGGGGGACGTCCGCGAGGGGCGTGTGCTCGCCGGGGTCGCCGACCACGAAGACGAGCTTGAGCGTCGGTGTCGTCGCCTGGATCTCGCTCGCGAGCGTCCGGTGGTCGAAGCCGGCGTGCCGGTCCGGGATGACGTAGGCGACGGCCTCGGTGAACGCGCAGAAGTAGCCGATCTCGGCGGCGCGGTGCGCGGGCAGCGCGTACACGGGCAGCGCGCCGATCCGGAACAGTGCGAACACCACTTCGACGAACTCGCCGATATTCGGCAGTTGCAGGACGACCCGGTCACCCCGTCCGATGCCGCGCGCGGCGAACCCGGCGGCGAGGCGGTCGACGCGTTCGTCCAGCTCGCGGTAGGTCCAGGTGCGGCGTTCGGGAGCGGGATCGATCAGCGCGATCCGGTCCGGATGCGCGGCGGCGCGCTCGCGGAGCATCCCGCCGAACGTCTCGCCGCGCCAGTGTCCGGCGGCGCGGTAGCGGTCGGCGAACTCGGCGGGCCAGGTCGGCGCGTCCACGCCAGGGGTGATCGTCATGCCCGCACCCCCAGCGCGTCGAGGAGCGTGCGGAACTTCGCGGCGGTCTCGGCGATCTCGGCGTCGGGTCGGGAGGCGGCGACGATCCCGGCCCCGGCGAACAGCCGCAACCTGGCGCCCCCGGCCGCGCCGGCCTCGGCCGCTCCGCCCCCGGCCGCGCCGGCCTCGGCCGCTCCGCCCCCGGCCGCGCCGGCCTCGGCCGCTCCGCCCCCGGCCGCGCCGGCCTCGGCCTCGGCGCAGCGGATCGTCACGACCCATTCGCCGTCGCCGGACGCGTCCTGCCAGCCGACCATCCCCGCGTACGGGCCGCGCTCGAACGGCTCGGACGCGGCGATCACCTCCCGTGCCGTCGCGGTCGGCGTCCCGCAGACGGCCGGGGTCGGGTGCAGCGCGGACGCGACGTCCAGCGCGGTCGTCGCCGGGTCGTCCGGCTCGCCGAGGACGGTCGTGGACAGGTGCCACATCGTCGCGGTGCGGACGAGCGTCGGCCGGTCGGGCGCCTCCAGCCGCGTGCAGAACGGCGCGAGCGCGGACCGGACGGCTGCGACGACGACCGCGTGCTCGTGCAGGTCCTTCCGCGATTCGAGCAGCGCGGCGGCGTTCCGGACGTCCTCGGCGGGGTCCTCGCTGCGCGGCGCGGACCCGGCGAGCGGGTTGGCGACGAGACGTCCGCAGCGCCGCGCGACGAGCAGTTCGGGGCTCGCGCCGACGAGCGTCCGGCCGGGACCGCTCGGCACGGCGAACGTGTAGCCGGACGGGTCGCGGCGGGCGAGGCGGCGCAGGACGGCGGCCAGATCCGGCGCGTTCGGCGAGGTCAGTTCCAGCGTCCGGGCGAGGACGACCTTTGCGAACTCCCCGGCGCGCATCCGCGCGACGGCGGCGGCCACCGCCGCGCCGTACTCGCGGGCCTCGGGCACTTCGCGCACGTGCCAGCCGTCCCGCGCAGTGGTGTGCGGCACGGGCAGCGCGACCAGCGGATCCTCGCGCAGCGGCGGGGCCCACCGCACCGACTCCGGGACGGCCAGCGCGGACGGCGCGTCCGGCGCGAACGGCACCGACCCGACGACGACCGGGACCGGACCGCCCGGCCGCCGCCGCGCGGCGAGCACGTCCCGGACGCGTTCGGGCAGCGGCCGCCGGTCGTGCGGAACCTCGGCGGCGGTCCCGGAGGCGAGCAGGGTATGGCGGGGTGAACCGAAGAAGCGGTCGGTCCCGGGGCGGTAGGCGTCGAGCAGGGCGGTCGCCTCGCCCGGCGAGACGAACGGTTCTTGCAAGGAAACAGACATCAGTGTCCTGTCGGCGAGGTGGCAGGGTCGGCAGTTTTCGCCCGGATCCGGCGAGCGCTCCGGACCAGCGGCAGGGCTGGTCAGCGGCAGGGCCGGTCAGCGGCAGGGCCGGTTAGGGACCAGGCGGAATTGGTTTCGGAGGCGGGTGAGCGGCGAGCAGGGGCGAGAGGGCGCCTGCACAGGGGCGGGTCAGGCGCGGAGTGTGGCGCCTCCGTCCACGTAGAGGTCGTGCATGGTGACGTGGCGCGCGAGGTCGGACGCGAGGAACAGCACCGCGTCGGCGACGTCGGCGGGATCGGCGACGCGGCCGAGCGGGATGCCCGTCCGGTGGGACGCCAGGTCGCCCTCGACGACGCGCCGTGCCCCCTCGTCCGCGCCGCCGGTCTCGGCCCACATCGCGCGTTGCATGCCGGTGAGGGTCGAGCCGGGACAGACCGTGTTGCACCGGACGCCCCGCGCCGCCACTTCCAAACCGAGGCACTTGGTGAACATCACGGCGGCGGCCTTGGACGCGGCGTAGGCGGACATTCCCGCGCGCGGAATCCCGGCCGCGTTCGACGCGACGGTCACGATGCTGCCGCGTCCGCGCGCCGCCATCCGGCGGGCGGCGGCGCGCGACACGTGGAAGACACCGGTCGTGTTGACGGCGAACGTGGCGGCCCAGTCGGCGTCGGTGAGGTCGGCGACGTTGGCCTGGCGCAGGATCCCGGCGACGTTGACGGCGATGTCGAGCGGGCCGAGTTCGCGTTCGGCATCGTCCACGGCGGCCTCGACGGCGACGGGGTCGGTGACGTCCAGCGGCCGAACACACGCGCCCGACGACGCGTCGAGGTCGGTGGCGAGCCTGCCCGTGCCCGACGGCGTGTCGGGGGCGGTTGCGGGCCTCCGCGCGGTCGATGTGTCGGGAGCGGTGGCGAGGCTGCCCGCGCTTGACGTGTCGATGGCGAGGCTTTCTGGGACCGACGTGGCGGTGGCGAGGTGGCGCGCGGCCGACGGGTCTAGGTCGGTGGCGAAAACTCGGGCGCCGTGTGCTGTCAGCGCCTCGACGACGGCCGCGCCGATCCCGCCGGCCGCGCCTGTGACGAGCGCGACCCGTCCGTCGAGGCCGGGGACTCGGGCCGCGCTCACCGGACCATGGCCTTGCGGATGTCGTCCAGGACCGAGTCCGCCGCCTCCGCGCCGCCGAGGCTCGTCCATTTCGAGCCGTCGATCACGGTCGCGCGGCCGTTCCTGACGGCGGTGAGCTGGCGGTAGGCGGGCTTGGCGGTGAGCTGCTTCAGCAGCGTCGCGTCCGGCCCGGCGGACGACAGGGTGCCGATGAACAGCCAGTCGCCGTCGATCTGCGCGATGTTCTCCTCGCTGATCGGCGTCGAGTGGCCCGCGCCGGGGGCGTTCTGGATTCCTGGACGCTTGAAGCCGAGATCCTTCAGCACGTCGCTGACGAACACGCCCTGCTGCATGACGGCCGTGCCCTTCGCCGAATACCGTGCGACCGAAACCGTGGCGCCCGCCTGCTTCCCGAGGTCCTTCTTCAGCGCGTCGGCCTTCGCCGTGTACGCGGCGACGACCTTGGACGCCTGGTCGGAGCGGCCGAGGACCTTGCCGGTGAGGGCGAGCGCGGTCTTCCAGTTCTTCGTCCGGTCGATCGTGACGACCGTCGGCGCGACCTTGCGGAGCTGGCCGAGCACCTGCTTGTCGGCGAGCTGTCCGGCGAGGATGACGTCCGGCTTCGCCTGGACGACCTTCTCGACGTCCGGGCCGGTCACCGCGCCGACCACGGGAATGCCGGCGGCCTTGTCCTTCAGGTACTCCGGCGCGCCCTGCTGGCCGCGTCCGGCGGTGAGACCGACCGGCTTCACGCCGAGCGCGAGCGCCGCGTCGAGGTCCATCTCGCTGAGCGCGACGACGCGCTTCGGGGCGGCCGGAACCTGGACGTGCGCGCCGGTCGCGTCCGTGACCGTCACACCGCCCTTGCCCGTCGCCCCCTCAGCCTTCCCGGACGACCCGCACCCACTGACCGCGAGCGCGACGAATGCGCTGCCCGCGATCGCCGCAACAGCAGCCCGCGCCGCAAAAGCCCGCGAAGAGTCAGCGCGCCGCGCGACGGCAGCGACCCGCGACGCGATAGCGGCTCGCCAAGGGCTGATGGCCCGCGAGGTGTCGGCGGCCTGTCGGAACACGGCGCCCTGCGGATGGATGGCGGGCCGGGGTGCGTGGTCGGTTCGGGCGGCAGCGGCGGCCTGCGAGGTGTCCGCGGCCAGCGGGGTTACGGCGGCGCGCGGAGGGATGGCGGGACGCGAGGTGAAGGCGGGGCACGGTGCGGTTTGGGTGAGCTGCGCGGAAGCGGTCCTCGGCATGAACGCGGACTGCGAGGCGGCGAGTTCTGACGTGGTGGAAGTGGGGCGCGAGGTGATGGTCGGCTGCGGGGCGGCGGCGAGTCGTCGCTCGACGGCGGGTCGCGGTGCGGAGTTGGTGGGGTGCGGGGACGTGGGGTGGGGCGGGGGCTTGGGCATGGGGCTCCGTCGGTCAGATGGGCAGGTGAGGGCGAGCCGGGAGGCGCTCGCGCAGGTGTCGCCCAAGATCGGGCGGCGAGGATTAGGTTAGGCTAACCTAATCTCGATCACGCAAGGGGGTGGAGGGAAATGTCCCGATTCAGCCATTCCGTCGGCCTCCTGCGGCGGCCGCGTCCCGCGTTGTCCGGTGTTCGCGCTCACCACGGTGGGAGCGTCGCCGGATGGGCGGGGGCCGGGGTCGTCCTGCTGCTGGCGCTCGCGGTGTGCTCGCTGCTCGTCGGCACCGGGACGGCCGGATCACCCGGCCGTGCCTGGGACTTCCTGCTCGGCGACCGCGCCGCGCGGGCCGACGCGCAGCTGCGGCTGGCCGTCCTCGACGTCCGCCTGCCGCGCACGCTCGCCGCCGTGCTCGTCGGGGCCTGTCTCGGCACGGCCGGGTGCCTCCTGCAGGCCGCGACCCGCAACCCGCTCGCCGAGACCGGGCTGCTCGGGGTGAACTCCGGCGCGGCGTTCGCGGTCGTCGTGGGGCTGACCTGGTTCGGCGCGTCCTCGCCGGCCGCGCTCATGCTGTGGGCGCTGCTCGGCGGGACGGCCGCGAGCGCGGTGGTGCTGCTGCTCGCCGCGTCCGGACGCGCCGCCGCCTCGCCGCTGCGGCTCGTCCTCGCCGGGTCCGCGATCGGGGCGACCTTCCACGGCCTGACCTCGTACGTCCTGCTCGGCACGAAGGCCACCTTCGACACCTACCGGTACTGGACGATCGGCTCGCTCGCCGGGGTCGAGACGCGCGACCTCGTCCCGCTGCTGCCCGTCGCCGCCGCCGGGCTGCTCGTCGCGCTCGGCTGCGCCCGCCCGCTCGCCGCGCTCGGCCTCGGCGACGACGGGGCGCGTTCCCTGGGCCACCATCCCGGCCGCATCCGGCTCGCCGCCGCCGCGTCGGTGTCGTTGCTGGTCGGCTGCGCGGTCGCGGTCGCCGGGCCGATCGCGTTCCTCGGGCTGCTCGCCCCGTACGCCGCACGGACCGTGGCGGGCGCGCGGATGACCGTCCAGCTCGTCCTGTCCGCTCTGGTCGCGGCGGACGTGATGATCGCGGCGGACATTCTCGCCCGGATCGTCATCCGCCCTTGGGAGACGCCGGTCAGCGTCCTGCTGGCGCTGGTGGGCGGCCCGCTCCTGATCGCGATCGCCCGCTCGTCCCGCCTCTCCACGGCAGGTGCCGCGTGAGTGTCGAACCCGGCCGCGGCTCGCATATCGGACCTCAACGGAGCGCGGAATCGGACGTGCAGCAGCCGGGCAGCCTGGACGGGCGGCTGTCGGGCAGGCCGGACGTGCGGCCGCCGGGCGGTCTGGACGTGCGGCTGTCGGACAGGCCGGAGGTGCAGTCGGCGGGCAGCTTGGATGTTCGGCCGCCGGACAGTGTGGTTTTGCGCGCGGGCGGGCTGTCGTGGCTGTTCCCGCGGCGCAGCGCGCTCGCCGCGGCGCTGCTGGTGCCGGTCGGGGTGGTGCTGGTCGTGCTCGCGGTCGTCGCGAGCTCGACCGGGATGTCGCTGCGCGCGACCGTGGACGGTCTGCTCGGCACCGGAGACCCCGGCGGAGTGATGATCGTCCGGGAGTTGCGGCTGCCGCGCGTCGCGGTCGGGCTGCTGGTCGGCGCGGCGCTCGGGATCGCCGGGTGCCTCACGCAGACCCTCGCGGGGAACCGGCTCGCCACTCCGGATGTGGTCGGCGTGCACCAGGGCGCGACGACCGTCGTGGTCGCGGCGGCGGCCGGGTCGGCGACCGGGATGGTCGGGGACTGGTGGCTCGGGCCGCTCGGCGCGGTCGCCGCCGCCGTCCTCGTCGTCGTGTGCGCGGGCGGGGCGGGCGCGGCCGGATACCGGCTGCTGGTCGTCGGGATCGGCGTCTCGACGTCCGTCGGCGCGGTCGGCGACCTGGTGATGTCCCGGCAGAACGAGAACACGGCGGGCGGCGTCTTCCTGTGGGCGGTCGGAAGCCTGAACGGCCGTGACTGGGGCGTCGGCGTGCCGCTGCTGGTCGTGCTGCTCTTCCTGGTGCCGCTGTCGCTCGCCGCCGGGCACCGCCTGCAACTGCTGCGCTTCGACGACGACGTGGCCGCCTCGCTCGGCGTGAGCCCCCGCCGCGTCCGCGCCGCCGCGCTCGCGCTCGCCGTCGGCCTCGCCGGGACGGCGGTCGGCGTCGGCGGCCCGATCGCGTTCGTCGCGCTCGCCGCGCCGATCCTCGCGCAGCGCCTCGCCGGGCCGACCCGCGTCCCGGTCACCGGGTCCGCGCTGGCCGGGGCCGCGCTCATCACCGCCGCCGACGCGCTCGGCCGCGTCGTCGCGCCCGTCGAACTGCCCGTCGGCGTCGTCACGAGCGTCCTCGGCGGGCCGTTCCTGCTGTGGGTCCTGTTCCGCTCCGAGAAGGTCTGATCGCCCCATGAACGCTGGTCTCGAGATCCGCTCCCTGCACGCCGGGTATCCGGGGCGTCCGGTCGTCCGGGACGTCAGCCTGACCGTTCCCGCAGGCCACGTCGCCGCCATCGTCGGCCCCAACGGATGCGGCAAGTCCACGCTGCTGCGGGCCGTCGCCCGGTTGCACCGTCCCGACTCCGGGACGGTCCACGCGGATGGCGCGGACCTGTGGCGGCTGCCGCGCAAGGAGGCCGCCCGCCGCGTCACCCTGCTGCCGCAGTCGCCGCGCGCCCCGGAGGCCGTCACCGTGGCCGGGCTCGTCCGCTACGGCCGCCACCCCCACCAGGGCCTGCTGCGGCAGTGGTCGCGCGAGGACGAGCGGGCCGTCCGGGAGGCGCTGGAGGCGACCGGCACCGCCGCCCTCGCGCACGAACGCCTCGACCGCCTCTCCGGCGGCCAGCGCCAGCGCTGCTGGTTCGCGATGGTCCTGGCGCAGCGCACCCCGCTCGTCCTGCTGGACGAACCGACCAGCGCCCTCGACATGGGCCACGTCGTGGACGTCCTCGAACTCGTCCGCGACATCGCCGCCGCCGGACGCACCGTGGTCATGGTCCAGCACGACCTCGCCTCCGCCGCCCGCTACGCCGACACCCTCGTCGCCATGAAGGACGGCCGCGTCATCGCCGAGGGCCCGCCCCGCGCGATCGTGGGCGAGGCCCTCGTCAAGGACCTGTACGACCTCGACGCCGACATCCTCCGGGCCCCCGGCGACGCGTCCCCGGTCGTCGTCCCGCGCGCGGTCAGCGCACTTCCAGGAGGCCGGCGGTCTTCAGGCGGGTGATGATGTCGCCGACGTCGGCGGCGGCGCGGTCGGCGGCCTCGGGATGCGCGTCGACCAGGGCGCGGGCCGTGTCGGCGTCGGACGCGCCCTCCAGCAGGTGCTGCAGGACGAGGTGCGCGGTGGCGTTGAGCTGCCAGTACTCGCCCGAGCGGCCGTCGAGGAGGACGGCGGACGGGCGCTCGCCGTCCTCCGGGCCCGGGACGGCGACGAGCGTGATGTGGTCGGGGAGGCGGACGGTCATGCGGTCTCCTAGCGATCAGACGATCAGATGATCAGGTGATCGAACGGTCAGGCGGTGCGGCGCACGCCGCGGATCGCGAGGGGCGCGGCGGCGGCCGTCACCAGCAGCGCCAGGGCGAAGGTCGCGGTGACGGAGGGCAGGGCGGGACGTCCCAGCGTCAGCGCCCGGACGGCCGCGACGCCGTGCGTGAGGGGGTTCACCCGGGCGACGGCGCGCAGCCACGGCGGCAGCGCGGTGACGGGCAGGAACGCGTTCGAGGCGAACATCAGCGGGAACATCGCGAGCCCGGCCGCCGCCTGGAGGGTCTCGGCGCGGCGGAACCAGCAGGCCAGGGCCATGAACGCCCAGCCCAGCGCCCAGGCGACGGCCAGCGCGACGGCGATCGCGAGGAGCAGCGGCAGCGGGCCGCCCCGGCACCGGAAGCCGAACACCGCCCAGGCGAGCCCGATCAGGGTGGCGAGGCGGATCGTGCCCCGCACGAGACCCGTGGCGCTCTGCGCGACCAGCACCGACCCCAGCCAGAGCGGCATCGCGCGGAAGCGGGACAGCAGGCCGCCGCGCAGGTCGTCGGTGAGGCGCGTCGCCGACTGGAGGCCCGACTGGAGCGCCGTCGTGACCATCAGCGCCGGGACGAGGTAGTCGATGTACGCGACGCCGGGCGGGAAGCCCGGCACGCGCGCGAGGCCCGACAGCGCCTGGCCGAAGACCAGCAGCATCGGCAGCGGCTCCAGCAGGGTGATCAGCAGCAGCCGCCGGTCGGCCAGCATCGTGCGGACGGTGTGCGCGGTGAGCACGCCGACCTGCGTCGCGACCGGCGCGCCGCCGTCCCGCGTTCCCGCGTCCCGGGCGGCGGCGCGCTCCGCGACCGCCGTCACGCCGCCCCCCTGCCCGCCACGCCCCGCTCCGGCATGCCTCGGTTCGGCATGGCAGGGCCCGGGACGCCGCGGTCTGGAACGCCTCGGTCCGACGCGCCAGGGTCTGGGGTGCCTCGGTCCGACGCGCCAGGGTCTGGGACGCCGCGGTCGGAAGCGTCGCGGTTCGGGACGCCAGGGTCTGGGGTGTCGGGGGTGGCGAGGGCGAGGTAGACCTCGTCGAGGCCTGGTTCGCTGAGGGTGAGTTCGCCCGGGTCGATCGCGGCGGCGTCCAGGGCGCGCAGGACGTCGCCGACCTGCCGGGACGACGCGGCGGCGACGGTCAGCGTGCCGCGCGCCGGATCGGGCGCCGGGACGAGGCCGCCGGCGCGGAGGGCCCGTTCGGCGCCCGCGAGATCGGCCGGACGGACCGTCACGGCCCGGCTCCCCACGCGGGCCTTCAGCTCGCCGGGCGTGCCGGACGCGACGATCCGGCCGCGCCGCAGGACGGCGATGGTGTCGGCGAGCCGGTCCGCCTCGGCGAGGTCCTGGGTGGTGAGCAGCACGGCGGCGCCGTCCCGCGCGAGTTCCCGGACGACGTCCCACAGCGCCAGCCGCGACACGGGGTCGAGCCCGGCGGTCGGCTCGTCGAGGACGACGACCTCGGGCCGTCCGGTGAGCCCGGCGGCGAGGTCGAGGCGGCGGCGCGTGCCGCCCGAGCAGGCGCGCAGCGCCCGCGCGGCGACCTCGCCGAGGCCGAACAGCTCCAGCAGCTCGTCCGCGCGGGACTGCGCGGCCCGGCGGCCGAGCCCGTGCAGGCGGGCGAGCAGGACGAGCGTCGCGCGGGGCGTCAGCCGGTCGTCGAGCGCGGCGAACTGCCCGGTCACGCCGATGCGGCGGCGCACGCGGTGCGGCTCGGCGGCGACGTCGTACCCGGCGACCCGCGCGCGGCCGGACGTCGGCCGGGTGAGCGTCGTCAGGACGTCCACCAGGGTGCTCTTGCCCGCGCCGTTGTGCCCGAGCAGGCACAGGACGGTCCCGTGCGGGACGGTCAGGTCCACGCCGTCGAGCGCGGCGACCGGCCCGAACCGCCTGCCGAGCGCCTCGGTCTCGATCGCCGCGGTCATGACGCCTCCGGACGGGACGCGCGGACGTCCGGGAAGAGCCGCAGGAGCACCACCCGGACGATCGTGTCGTAGTACCTGACCAGCAGGAACGCGGTCACGATCCCGGCCGCCGCCGCGCCCGCCGCGAGCGGCGACAGCGCCGGGGACCGGTCCGCCGAGAGCAGCAGGCCGGGCACCGAGAAGCCGAGCAGCAGGACGTTGCGCAGGATCAGCGGGTAGCTCATCGCCGAGCTGTGCCCGCCGAAGCAGCCGCACTCGGCGAACACCCGGCCCCGGACGGCCCCGACGACGACCCCGATGAACAGCACCAGCAGGGCCGTGGCCAGCGCGAACCCGGTGAAGGCCGTCGCCGGCGCCGCGGTGAGCGCCCCGGCCGCCGCCTCCGCCGCCGCGAACAGGCCGGCGAGGACCGTCACACCCCGGCCGTCCCGCTTGGTGAGCCTCCGGACCGTCCGGACGAAGTTTTCGAACCCCTCGCCGCTCCGGAGCTTGGTGAAGCACGCGTACCCGAACACGAACACGATCGCGCCCTGCGCGAACGCGAGCGCCGCACCCGCAGCACCGCCGCCGCCGACCACGCCGACCGTGCTCGCCACCCCGGCCGCGCTCGCCGCGCCGGCCGCGCCCGCCGCCGTCATCGCCCGCCCGCCGAGATCACCAGGACCTTCGAGAACGCGCCGACCTCCGCGTTCTCGCCGATCGGACGCCCCTCCGCCTCGACCCAGGCGTGCGCCTTGAACGGATGGATCCGCACGCCGGTGCACCAGTCCGGCCACGTCCCGCCGAACCGGCAGAGCAGGGCCGTCGCGACCGACCGCTGGAGGCACACCTGCCCCGCGCACCGGACGCTCACGGCGACGACCGCGCGCCGGGCCGCGTCCGTCCGCGCCGCGCTCGCCGGACGCGCGCCCCGGCTCGCGACCGTGAGGACCCGGCGCAGCCGGGCGGGCGGCAGCGCCGCCACCGGACGGGCCGCCGCGACCGCGATCCGCGCCGCGATCCGCCACCGCCACGGCACCCGGTCGGCCGACTCCAACGTCATGGGCATCGTCATGAGCGCTCTCCCTTGTTCGTTCGGACGCCGCCCGTCCGCTCCTGAAGCGACTGCGCCTGAACCGACCGCGCCGGAAGCGACCGCGCCGGGACCGGCCGTTCCGGAAGCGACCGCTCCGGAGCCGTCCGTTCCGGAAGCGATCGCGCCCACACCTCGCACGCGACCGTGCCGACCAGCGGGACGAAACCGAGCGCCGTCGGCGGCGGGACGGTCAGGGCGCGGCGCAGTTCGTGCAGGTCGACCAGGCCGCGCCGGGCCAGGAAGGAGTCCTCGCACAGCGCGAGGAGGTCGTCGTGGTTCTCGCGGACGCCGCGGTACGCCTCCGCGCCGTACTCGGACTTGGTCGTCCGGCCGAGGAACTGCCAGGGCACCAGCCCGCGCAGCGCTTCGGACAGGACGGGCTTGTAGCGGGTCAGGTCCACGCGCTCCTCGCGTCGCAGGGACAGCGCGGCCTCGACGACCCGGTCGTCCAGGTAGGGGGCCTCCCAGTCCATGCCGGTGACGCGCGCCGCCTGCCGGACGGTCGCGCCGCAGCCGCGGACGTCCTGGACGAGCGAGTGCTGGCCGCGCTCTGGGGACAGCGGCGTGGCCCGCGCGGCGGCCTCGCGCAGGGCCGTGCGCGCCGCGTCGATCGCGTCCGGGGTGGCCCACGGCGGCATCAGCCCGCCGAGTCCCCAGCCGAACGCGGGCGCGGACGCCATCGCGTGCGGCCGAGCGGTCAGCGCGTCGGCCGACGCCGTGAGCCACGAGCCGAACGACGCGTTCTCGCACAGCCCGCGCAGCATCGGCGCCGCGGGCCACCGGTACAGCGCGCGGTGCGCCCGCAGGTGCCGGACGGCCGCCAGCGGACGCCGCCGGGCGAGTTCGCGCAGGTGGACGGGTTTCGACAGGAACAGCTCGTCGCCGCCGTGCCCGGTCAGGTGGACGGACGATCCGCGCGCGGTGACCCGGTTGGCGGTGGCGAGCAGCGCGGCCCGCGTCCGGATCCACGCGTAGGGCCCTTCGAGGTCGTCGGTGGGGTCGAGGACGCCGGAGAACCAGGCCGGGGTCGTCCCGCGCCGGAAGACCAGGTGCTCGCCGGGCAGCATCGCGGCGGCGCGTTCGGCCCAGCCTCCGTCCTCGTCGGCGAGGTCGCTCGCCTCCATCCGGGACGTGACGAGCGAGTCGGTGTGCTCGGCGGTGAGGAAGCACAGGCTCGTGGAGTCCATGCCGCCCGACAGGTCGGCGCTCACGACGGTCGCGCCCCGGACCCGCGCGCGCACGCCTTCGACGAGCGCCTCGCGCACGAGGGACGCCGTCTCCGGCAGGGAGAGCCGCGGTTCGGGCGGCGTCCAGTAGCGGACGACCCGATCGCGCCCGCCCGCGTCGATCTCCAGGGCCCGCCCCGCCGGAAGGGCCTCGACCCCGCGCCACAGGCTCTCCTCGGAGAGCGGCCACGGCGGCCAAGGCGCGATCAGCCGCGCGGCGAGCAGCTCCTCGCGGACGCCGGCGTCCAAGGCACGCACGAGCGGGTCGGGCCGGTCGGACGCGACGACGGTGCCGTCCACCCGCGCGTGGAACACCTGCCGCGCGGAGGACAGCGACCCCTGCGCCCAGGTGCGCCCGTTCATGCTGACGACCAGGTGGAAGCAGCCGCCGAACTCGCGCGCCGCCGCGGCGACGTCGGCGGGCGTCCGGGCCCGCGCGAGCGCCCGCGCCAGGCTCCGGACGGTCGCGGTCGTCGGCCCGAGCAGGGCGGCGGCGCGGGAGCCGAGGGCGGCGTGCCGGATGTCGCGGGACGTCCAGTCGCCGACGATCCAGGGCCGCCCGGACGGATGGTGGAGGGTCTGCCGGAGCGGGGGAGCGGAGCCGCCGGCCGCGAGGGCGGCGACGGCGGGCCCGACCGGACGGTCGGGGAGCACGACAAAACGCACGGCGAATTCCCGGGGGCAGGCGGAGCGGGAAAGGGGAGGGGAAGGCGTCCCGGAAATGATTCGGCCGGGCCGCCGGTATTTCGGTCGCGGCGGCGCCGGCACCGGAATTCCGGTGCCGGCGCCCCGGGGACGCGCTCCGTCGGGACGGGCCGGAGCGGGGCCCTAACGGGTCAGTCGCTCACGCAGTTGAAGTAGACGCAGTGACCGTCCCACTCGAAGCCCCAGCTGGGGTGGCCGAGCGTGACCTGGGTGAAGTTGCCGAGCCGGGTGAGTTCGGGGGCCTGGTAGCGCATCGGTGGCGTTCCTTTCCGCGGTCGGACGACCGGTTGGTCGATCGTCCTTTACTTTTTGGCTGACTGCCACTGCGGAGCTTACTAACCGATTTCGCTAAACGGCCACCGAATATCCTGTCCTCATCTGGCCCTGGTCATTCTTCTGTGGCCGTGGAGTAAAGCTCACCGTCGAGTTTCGTCCGAATTTGTGGGGACGTGTCGCGCCTTTCGGCCGGACCCCCGGAACATCGCTTTCCGGGCCGCAGGGACGGATCGGTATCAACCGATCGGTGGATGCCCGGATCCACCGCCGTCCTGCCGGACCGGTCGATCCGCGGGACCGGGCCCCCGCCGCATGATCGAGACCGTCACCCGATCAGGTCACCCGGTCGGGGTCACCCCCTGCACGTCGGTCAGTCGAAGCGAGGAGCACATGCCGGTCATCGAGGTGCGCAACCTGCGCAAGCGCTACCGCCGCCGGGTCGCGGTCGAGGACGTGTCGTTCACGGTCGAGCGGGGCGAGATCTTCGGGATCCTCGGTCCGAACGGCGCGGGCAAGACCACCACGGTCGAGTGCGTCGAGGGCCTGCGGCGGCCCGACGGCGGCACCGTGTCGGTGCTCGGGTTCGATCCCGTCCGCGACGCCGCCGAGGTCAGGGCCCGGCTCGGCGCGCAGCTCCAGGAGAGCCGCCTGCCGAACCGCATGAAGGTGCGCGAGGCGCTGGACCTCTACGCCTCGTTCTACGCGAATCCCGCCGACCCGGACGAGCTGCTGGACATGCTCGACCTCGCCGACCGGCGCGACGCGAGGTTCGGAAAGCTGTCCGGCGGCCAGCAGCAGCGGCTCTCCATCGCGCTCGCCCTCGTCGGGAATCCGGAGGTCGCCGTGCTGGACGAGCTGACCACCGGCCTCGACCCGCAGGCCCGCCGCGACACCTGGGCGATGGTCGAGCGCATCCGCGACCGGGGCGTCACCGTCCTGCTCGTCACCCACTTCATGGAGGAGGCCGAGCGGCTCTGCGACCGGCTCGCCGTGATCGACGCCGGACGCGTCGTCGCCGTGGACAGCCCGGCCGGGCTCGTCGCCCGCGTCCAGCCCGAGCAACGGATCCGGTTCCGGCCGTCCCGGCCCCTGGACGACGCGCTGCTCCGCGCCCTGCCCGAGGTGCGGTCGGTCGAGAAGCGCGGCGAGCGGGTCGTCATCACCGGCACGCCCGAGGTGCTGCACGCGGTCACCTCGGTCCTCGCCCGCAACCAGATCATCGCCGCCGGCCTGCGCGTCGAGCAGACCGGCCTGGACGACGCCTTCGTGGCCCTCACCGGACGCACCCTGGAGGACTGACCGTGCTTTCCAAGCTCACCCTGATGGAGTTCCGGCTGTTCGTCCGGGACATGGTCGGCCCCGCGCTCATCGTGGCGCTGCCGGTCGCGCTGCTGCTCGGCTTCGGGTTCATGCCCGGCGGCACGAAGGCGAGCGGGGACCTGGCCGGGCAGAGCGCCGCCGAGTACATCGCGTCCATCGACGTCGGGCTCGTCCTGGTCGTCCTCGGCTTCACGATCCTGCCGAGCGTGGTGTCGGACTACCGGGAGAAGGGCGTGCTGCGGCGGCTCGGGACCACCCCGGTCCGGCCGTCCCGGCTGCTCGCCGCGCAGCTCCTCATCTACGCGGTGTCGGCGGTGCTGGTCGTCGCGATGATCGTGCTGCTCGGGAACGCCGTTTTCGGCACGCCGGTCCCCGGCCGGTTCGGCTGGTTCGTCCTGGCCGTCCTGCTCGGCATGGGCGCGCTGTTCGGGATCGGCCTGGTCGTCGCGGCCGTCGCGCCGAGCGGCCGGGCCGGGAGCGCGATCGGGATGTCGCTGTTCTTCCCGAGCATGCTCCTCGGCGGCGTCTACATCCCGCGCGAGAAGGAGGCCGCCGCGATGCGGGCCGTCGGCGACTACACCCCGCTCGGCGCGACGCTGAAGACCGTCCGGGACTCCTGGCAGGGCCTCGACCCCCGCCCGGCGCAGCTCGCCGCGCTGGCCGCGTACGCTGTGGTGGCCCTGGCGGCGGCGGTGAAGTTCTTCAGGTGGGAGTCTCGGTGACCGAGTGGGAGCGGCGACAGGGCCGGACGGTCCACGCCGTTCTCTACGGCATGCTGGCGGCCTCGACGCTGCTGGCCGTGCTGGTGGAGCCGGGCGGCGCGCCGGGCGTGCTCGCCACGCTCGGCCTCGCCGCCCTGACCGCCGTCTGGATGCTCGGGCTGGTGACGCTCCGGCCGGCCGGCGGGTTCGGCCCGGTCACCGCCTGGGTCCACTACGCCGGGATGACCGTCCTGTTCGGGCTGCTCCTCTGGCGGTCCACGCTGTTCGGGCTGTTCGCCTGGACGGGCTACGTCCAGGCCGGATGGCTCCCCGGGCGCGGCCGCTACGCCGGCGTCGCGATCACCGCGTTCCTGGTCGCCTCCACCTACGTCGGCGGCTTCCGGAACATCAACGCCGGCACGCTCCCGCTCTACGTCGTGTTCGGCCTGGCCGGCACCGGGATCGGCGGCGCGTTCCTGTTCTTCAACCGCAGGCTCGGCGAGCAGAACGACCGGCAGCGCACGATGCTCGCCGAGCTCACCGAGGCCAACGCCCGCCTGGAGACCGCGCTGGAGGAGAACGCCGGGCTGCACGCCCAGCTCCTCGCGCAGGCGCGCGAGGCCGGGGCGCTCGACGAGCGGGCGCGGATGGCCCGCGAGATCCACGACACCCTCGCGCAGGGCTTCACCGGGATCGTCGCGCAGCTCGAAGCGGCCCTCCAGAACCCCGACCGGTGGGAACGGTACGCGCGGCAGGCGCAGGCGCTGGCCCGCGAGAACCTCACCGAGGCGCGCCGTTCGGTCCAGGCGCTGCGGCCCGGGCCGCTCGAACAGGCGCTGCTGCCCGAGGCGATCGGCCGGATGACCGGGCGCTGGACGGCCTCCTGCGGCGTCCCGGTCAGCGTCGAGACGACCGGCGAACCGTGCCCGCTGCACCCGGACGTCGAGGTCGCGCTGTTCCGCGTCGCGCAGGAGGCGCTCACCAACGTCGCCAAGCACGCCGGGGCGACGCGCGTCGGCCTCACCCTGTCCTACCTGGACGACCTGGTGCTGCTGGACGTGCGCGACGACGGTGTCGGCTTCGTCCCGGACCGTGCGTCCGGCGGCGGTTTCGGCCTCTCGTCCATGCGGCAGCGGATGCTGCGCGTGGCGGGCGGCCTGTCGGTGGAGAGCGCGCCGGGCGAGGGCACCGCGGTCAACGCGACCGCGCCCGCGATCCCGGCCGGAGAGGGGACCCGGTGATCCGGCTGCTGATCGTGGACGACCATCCCGTCGTCCGGGACGGCCTGCGCGGCGTGTTCGCGGCCGTGCCCGACTTCGAGGTCGTCGGCGAGGCGTCCGACGGCGCGACCGCGGTCGGGCTCGCGGACCGCGCCGACGTCGTCCTGATGGACCTGCGCATGCCGGGCGTCGGCGGCGTCGAGGCCATCGCGCGGCTGCGCGAGACCCGCCCGGGCGTGCGGGTGCTCGTGCTCACCACGTTCGACTCCGACTCCGACGTGCTCCCCGCGATCGAGGCGGGCGCGACCGGCTACCTGCTGAAGGACGCGCCGCGCGAGGATCTCGTCCGGGCCGTCCGGGCGGCGCACCGGGGCGAGTCCGTGCTGTCCCCGTCGGTCGCCGGACGGCTGATGGCGAGCGTCCGGCGGCCGTCCGACCAGTCCCTGAGCGCCCGCGAGCGGCAGGTGCTCGCGCTGGTCGCCGGCGGCGCCACCAACCGCGACGCGGCCCGCGAGCTGTTCGTCAGCGAGGCCACCGTCAAGACGCACCTGCTCCACATCTACGACAAGCTCGGCGCGCGCGACCGCGCCTCCGCCGTCGCCGAGGCGTACCGGCGCGGCCTGCTCACCTAGCGAACCCTCCGCAAGGCGCTTCCCTGTTTCGCATCGCGCGCGGCGCGGCGTGCCGCTGCTCTCGGGCTTGAACCTCCGCCGCCGCGAAGGACATACTGCTCTCGGTTCGGTATACGGATGCGGGGTAGAGGCATACCGACATCTTCCGAAGTAGCGGTACTGGTTCCGTTCGGAGTTCGCGGGCAAGGAGGTGCGGCGGATGCAGCCGTTCGTCGCGGCGCTCGCCCTCCTCGGCCTCACCGCCGCGCTCGTGTGCGCCGTCCACGCGGTCTCGGCCTTCACCGCGCTGCCCGGTTCGCCGGTCGCGGGGCCGTACCTGTCCGGCGGCCTTCCGGCCGAGCACGCCGTGTCGCGCTACCACGTCCGCTGGTACGCGGTCACGATGGTCTTCCTGGCGTTCGACATGGAGATGGTGTTCATGTACCCGTGGGCGCTGGTCGTGACGTCCGTCGGAGCGAAGGCCGTCGTGGAGATGTTCGGCTTCCTCGCGCTGCTGCTGGTCGGCGTCCTGTACGCCTGGCGGGAGGGCGCGTTCCGATGGGCCTGAGGGGAATCCTGCTCCGCTATGCGGCCCGCCGCCCGCGTCCGCTCGTCGTGGCCGTCCCGGGTTTCACCGGCGTCCGGCTCGCCGCCGAAGCCGAACTGCGGCGTCGAGGCTGGCGTCCGGCGCTCTCACCGGCTGAAGCGGACCTCCTCGTCGTGTGCGGCGTCCCCGGCCACGACCTGTCGCAGGCGGTCGAGACGGTCTGGGACGAGATGCCGAACCCGCGCGCCCGCGCCGACCTCGCGGACGTGATCGGCGTCCCGTCCGCGCTGGACGACGCGTCCGCCCGCCTGGCCGACGAACCCGCCCAGCTCCGGGACGCCGCCGCCCGCACCTCCTTCACCCCGCAAGCACCTACCGGCCACGGGGAGACGGATCACGGGGACATGGATCACGGCCACATGGGCCACGGGGACATGGGCCACGGGGGCATGGGCCACGGGGACATGGCGGGTCATGAGGGGCATGGCGGGGGGCACGAGCATCACATGATGGGGGACCCGTACGGGCTGGCCATGGCGGATCGTGCGCCGGACCGGGACGGGCTCAAGCTGGACGTCCTGCATGTGCCGTTCGGGCCGGTGCTGGCCGACTGGCCCGCCGGGCTCCGGCTGACGTTCACTCTGCAAGGCGACGTCGTGCAGGACGTCGAGTCGGAGACGCTCGGCGGCGGCGCGGTCGGCGAGCGCTTCTGGGACGAGACCCACGAGACCCACGAGCCCCACGAGCCCCAGGAGACCAACGCAGCCGCCGCTCGCCTGGACTCGCTGGCGCGTCTCCTCGCCGTCGCCGGATGGACGGGCCAGGCGGCCCGCGCTCGAATCCTGCGCGACGAGGTGTTGGCCGGACGCGTCGAGCCCCGGCGTCTCCACAAGTTCACCCGGCGGACGCGTCGTTCACGCACGCTGCGCTGGATGCTCGCCGACGTTAACCTCGGCGAGACCAACGCCTGGACGCGCGTCTGCGAGTGGCTCGCCGAGATCGACGGTGAGCCGCGTTCGCACGTGCCGTCCGCCCCGCTGGAGGAGCTGCTCGTCGGCGTGGACGTCGCGGCGGCGCGCCTTGTCGTCGCCGCGCTCGATCCCGACGCCGAGGGCGCGGTGGCGGCGCATGCTTGAGTCCGTGCTGGTCGTCGCCGTCCTCGTGGGGGTGCTGGCGTTCGCGGCGGCGGCGTTCGACGCCGTGCTCGGCGCGGTCGCCGCCGGGGTTCCGGGGGCGTGGCGGGCGTGGGACGCGCCGCTGCGCGAGGCGGCGCGGCTGCTGGTCCGGCAGCGGCGCGGCACCCTCGCCGCCGACCGGCTGCTGCGGCGGGCCGGCGTCTTCGCGCTTCCGGCGGCGGCGGTGCTCGCGGCGGCCGTCCTCCCGCTGGGCGGGTCGCGCGCGGCGTCCGACATGTCCGTCGGGATCGTGTGGTTCAACGCGATGGAGGTCGCGGTCTGGGCGGCGGTGTGGCTCGCGGGCTGGAGCGTGAACTCCGCGTACTCGCTGGCCGGCGGCTACCGGATGATCGCGCAGGGGCTCGCCTACGAGCTGCCGCACATGTTCGCGCTGATCACGGTCGGGGCCGGCGCGGAGTCGCTGCGCTTCGCGGACGCGGTGGCCGCGCAGCGCGGCCTCTGGTTCGCCGTCCAGATGCCGGTCGCGTTCGCGGTGTACCTGCTGTCCGCGCTGGCGATGGCGTTCTGGGGGCCGCTGTCGTCCCCGGCCGGCGGCGACCTGGCGGGCGGCGCGGCGGCCGAGCTCGCCGGGGCCGACCGCCTGGTGTTCCTCGCGGGCCGGTACGCGATGCTCGCGGTCGCGTCGGCCGCCGCCGTCCCGCTGTTCCTCGGCGGGGGAGCGGGGCCGCTGCTTCCGGCGTGGCTGTGGACGCTGGTGAAGACGCTCGCCGTCCTCGCCGCGCTCGTGGCGACGGCGCACCGCCTGCCGGTGCTGCGCATGGACCGCTTCATGGCCTTCGCGTGGACGGCCCTGATCCCGGCCACGCTGCTGCAACTGCTGGTCACCGGGCTGGTCGCGCTGTGAGGAGGAGCTGACGTGCTGCGGGACGCGGCGTTCTGGATCCTGGCCCTCGCGGCCGTCGGCACCGGAGTGGCGGTGTTCGCCGTCGACTCGATGGCCCGCGCGACGTTCGCGCTGCTCGCGTCGTTCCTGTGCGTCGGCGGGGTGCTGCTGCTCATCGACCTGCACTACCTCGGCGTCCTGGTGGTGCTCATGATGATCATGGAGATGCTGGTGATGGCGGTCTTCATGATCATGTACATGATGAACCCGGCCGGGCTGATGCCGATGAAGATGGTGCACAACAACCGGAACGCCATGGCCATCTCGGCGGTCGTGTTCGTCCTGCTGGCGGCCGGTGCCCTCGCCGCGCCGTGGCCGCACCGCGAGGGCGCGCCGCCGCCCGACCCGACCCGCGCCCTCGGCGAGGCCGTCATGGGGCCGAAGATGCTGGTCATGATGGTCGTCGGCGTGGCCATCCTCGCCACCATGATCGCCTCCGTGGTCCTCGCGACGGACCGGGGCCGTTACGACCGGGACGACCGGAACGACCCGGAAGGCGGGGACGCGCGGTGACGCTTCAGGCCTTCCTCCTGCTCGCGGCGGCCCTGTTCTCGGTCGGGCTGTACGGGGCGCTGTCCCAGCAGTCGATCGTGATGCTGATGATGGGCCTGGAGCTCATCGTGAACGGCCTGGTCGTGGCCGGAGGCGCGTTCTGGTTCTACGTCGCGCCCGGTTCGGCGGACGGCCAGGTGCTCGTGCTCGTCGCGATCACCGTGATGGCGCTGGAGATGGCGATGGGGTTCGCCGTCGCGACCGCGCTGTTCCGCGCCCGCGACGTGGACGTCACCGACGACGCCTCGGACCTCAAAGGATGAGCGCGTTCGCCTGGGCCCTGCCCGTGCTCCCGGTCGCGGCCGGGGCGCTGCTCCTGCTCGCCGGACGCCGCGCCGACCGGATCGCGCCCGCCGCCGGGATCGTCGTCGCGCTCGGCGCGTTCGGTCTCGCGGTCGCCGCCGCCGTCGCGCGGCCGGACGTGACGTTCCCGCTGTTCACCGGGCTCCCGGCGGGCCTGGCCGTGGACGGCCTGTCGGCGGTCCTCGTGCTGACCGTGGCGTCCGCCGCCCTGGCCGTCCTGGTCTTCGCGGCCGGGGACATCGGGCCGGACGAGCCGCGCGCCCGCTTCTTCGGTCTCATGCTCGTGTTCGCCGGGGCGATGCTCGTGACGGTCACGGCGTCCGACCTGGCGGTGCTGCTCATGGCCTGGGAGGTCATGGGCGCGATGTCGTACGCGCTCATCGGCTTCTGGTGGCACGATCCCGAGCGCGTGGAGTCGGCGAACGTCGCGTTCCTGACGACGCGCGCAGGCGATCTGGGCCTCTACTTCGCCGCGGGATGCGCGGTCGCCGGAACGCGTTCGCTCTCGCTCGGCGCGCTCGCGACCGCGTCCTCGCCGTGGCGCGATCTGGTCGCGGCCGGGATCGTCCTGGCGGCGCTCGGGAAGTCGGCGCAGCTGCCGTTCTCGTTCTGGCTGTCGCGGGCGATGGCCGGGCCGAGCCCCGTGTCGGCGCTGCTGCACTCGGCGACGATGGTCGCGGCGGGCGCGTACCTGCTGATCCGCGTCCGTCCGCTGCTGGAGGCGACCGGGTGGGCGGCGACGCTCGTCGCGTGGGTCGGCGCGCTGACGGCCCTGGCCATGGGCGCGGTCGCGGTCGCGCAGCGCGACCTGAAGCAGCTGCTGGCCGCCTCGACCTGCGCGCAGATCGGGTTCATGGTGCTCGCGGCGGGCGCCGGCTCGGTCGCGGGCGGGACGGCGCAGCTCGTCACGCACGCGGCCGTGAAGTGCCTGCTCTTCCTGGGGGCCGGGGCGTGGCTGACCGCGCTCGGCACCAAGGACCTCGCCGAACTGCGCGGCGCGGCCCGCCGGTTCCGGATCGTCGGCGTCCCGTTCGGGGCGGGGGCGCTCGCGCTCGCCGGGTTTCCGCCGCTCTCGCTGTGGGTGACGAAGGACATCGTGCTGGCGTCCGCGCCGACGCCGCTGTACGCGGTGGGACTCGCGGCGGGCGTGCTCGCGGCGGCCTACTCGGTCAAGGCCCTGGTCGCGGTATGGCGGCCCGAGGACGCTCTGACCAGCGACGACACGAAGCGGCGCGGTACCCGGCAGGTCCGGTTCGCCGAGTGGCTGCCGATGCCGGTCCTCGCGGTCGTCGGCGCGGGGTTCGGGATCGTCGCGCTGCCCGGCGTGTTCGGGCCGTGGCGACGGCTGCTCGGCGCGTCCGGTGAGCACGGCCCGTCGGCGACCGAACTCGTCGTCTCCGGAGCGCTGGCCGTGCTGGTGGCGATCGTGGCGATCGTGGCGGCGCGCGAGGTGCCGATGCCGAAGGCCGCCGCGAACTGGCTGTACCTGGGGTGGGCCGCCGATCGGCTGGTGGCGCGTCCGGTGCTCGGGCTCGCGAACGCGCTGGCCCGGTTCGACGACCGGGTGCTGGACGGCGCGGTCCGCGCGGTCGCGTCGGGCGGACGGGCCGCCGCGACCGTGGCTTCGAGGCGGCTGGAGTTCCCCGCGGACGGCCTCGTGGACGGCGCCGGCCGGGCCGTCCGGCGGCTGGGCGCGCTCGCCCGCCGCCCGCAGACCGGGCAGGTGCACGCCTACTACGCCCAGGCCGCCGTCCTCCTCGTCGTGTTGACCGTCGTCGTCGTCCTGGTCGGGTGACCGTGCTCTCCCTGGTGATCTTCCTTCCGCTGGCCGCCGCGCTGGCGCTCTACGTCCTGCGCCCGGGCGACCGGGCCGCCGCGTGGACGTGGATCGCCGCGTCCGCCGCGGATCTCGCGCTCGTCATCGGACTCTGGATCGGCTACGACGGGCCGGACGTCGGGTACGAGACGGATGTCCGCTGGATCCCGTCCGTCCGGGCGGGATACCACCTCGGCGTGGACGGCCTGTCGCTGCCGCTGCTCGCGCTCACCGCCCTGCTGTTCCTGTGCTGCGCCGTGTACTCCCTGAAACAGGCGAGCAGGGCGCGCGCGTTCGCGGCGCTGTTCCTGTTCCTGGAGACGGTCAGCCTCGGCCTGTTCGCGGCGCTGGACCTGCTGCTGTTCTTCGTCTTCTTCGACCTGTCGATCGTCGCGATGTACTTCGTGATCGCGGGCTGGGGGCACGGCGACCGGCTGCGCTCGGCGCTCCGGTTCTTCCTCTACACGTTCTCCGGGTCGCTGGCGCTGCTGCTCGGCTTCATCGGGCTGTACCTCGGCTCGTCCCCGAAGACGTTCGACATGGTCGAGCTGACGCGCCATCCCCCGCTGGCCGGGTCGCCGGGCCTCGCCGGACTGGTGCTGCTCGCGATCGCGGTCGGCCTTGCGGTGAAGACGCCGACCGTCCCGTTCCACACCTGGCTTCCGCCCGCGCACACCGACG
Organism: Actinomadura gamaensis; assembly: GCF_042652125.1. NCBI lineage: Bacteria > Bacillati > Actinomycetota > Actinomycetes > Streptosporangiales > Thermomonosporaceae > Actinomadura > Actinomadura gamaensis. Next base: position 527,533 of record NZ_JBHSIT010000003.1, read on the forward strand.
CGCCCGCCGCCGGGTCCGCGATCCTGGCGGGCGTGCTGCTCAAGATGGGCACTTACGGATTCGTCCGGATCGCGATGCCGATGCTGCCGGACGTCTGGCGGCGCTACGCGTGGGTGATCGTCCTCGTCGGGGTGGTGAGCGTCGTCTACGGTGCGCTCGTGGCGCTGGCGCAGCGCGATCTCAAGCGGCTGGTCGCCTACACCTCCGTGAACCACATGGGCTACATCGTCCTCGCGGCCGGCGCGGCCGGGCTCGCGGGAGACGAGGCCGCGCGGCGGCTCGCGGTGACGGGCGCGGTCACGCAGATGGTCAGCCACGGCCTGCTCACGGGCGCGCTGTTCCTGCTGTGCGGCGTCCTGTACGACCGCACGTCGTCCTACGACATGGACGAGTACGGCGGCGTCGCCCGCGTCGCCCCGGTGTTCGCGGGGATGCTGGCCGTCGCGTCCTTCGGCTCGCTCGGGCTGCCCGGCCTGTCCGGCTTCATCGCCGAGTTCCAGATCTTCACCGGCGTCATCGGGGCGGGGACGACCGGCGCGGCCGTCGCCGGCGGCGTCGCGGTCCTCGGCGTGCTCATCACGGCGGCGCTGTTCCTGCGGCTGCTCCAGCGCGTCCTGATGGGCCCGCCCGGAACCCTGACCGCCAAGGTGACCGACGCCGGACGGGCCGAGCGCGCCTCGATCGTCCCGCTGCTGGCGCTCGCGCTGGTCATCGGGATCGCGCCGCGCTTCCTGCTGGACCTGATCGAGCCCGTGTCGTCCGCGGTGATCGCGCTGGTCGCCCGGTGATGCGGGAGAACCCGGCCGACCTGCTGCCGGAGCTGTGCGCGCTGCTCGGCGCCGTCCTCGGCCTGCTGACCGGGATGTTCGTGCCGCGGCGGCGGCAGTGGATCGCCGTCCTGGTCTGCGCCGCCGGGGTGGTGGCGGGCCTGGTGTCCGCCGCGTTGGCGGTGTCGGGGCCGCGGCTCATGACGTTCGACGCGTTCATGCTCGACCCCGTCACGCACGTCACGCGGCTGACGGTGCTGGGCGCGACGCTGCTGGTCATGGCGCTGGCCTTCGCGCCGCTGCGCGGGCACCGGCGCGAGACCGAGTTCCACGTGCTGACCGTCCTCACGGCGCTCGGCACGATCGTGCTCGGCGCGTCCTCCGACCTCCTGGTGCTGGTCGCCGCGTACCTGCCGGCCAGCATCCCCGCCTACGCGCTCGCCGGATTCCGGAAGGACGCCGGGGGCGCCGAGGCGGCGCTGAAGTACTACCTGATGGGCGCGCTGCTCGGCCTGCTCATGCTGACCGGCGTGACGGTCCTGTACGGGTTGGGGCGCGGTACGTCCTACGAATCGCTGGCCCGGGGGCTGCCCGACAACGCGGCGGTGACCGTGGGCGCCGTCCTGCTGGTGGCGGGCCTGCTGTTCAAGGCGGGAGCGGTCCCCGGCCACTTCTGGGTTCCGGACGTCGCGGAGGGCGCGTCCCCGGTCGTCGCCGCGCTGGTCACCACGGTCCCGAAGATCGGCGCCTTCGCCGCGCTCCTCCGCTTCGGCGCGGAGGTCGCGCCGCACTCGTGGACGCCGGTCCTCGCCGTCCTCGCGTCCGCGACCATGACGCTCGGCAACCTGGCGGCGCTCGGGCAGGACAACGTCCGCCGCCTGCTGGCGTACTCGACCATCAGCCAGGCGGGCTACCTGCTCGTCCCGGTGGCCATGGCCGGACGCACCGACCTCGCCGAGCCCGCCCTCCTCTACTACCTCGCCGCCTACGCCGTGACGAACCTGGGCGCGTTCGCCGTCGTGGTCGCCGTGGGCCGCGACCGCATCGACGACTACCGCGGCCTCTCACGCCGCTCGCCCCTGCTGGCGCTCTCCCTGGTCATCTGCCTGCTGGGCCTGATCGGAACCCCGCCCACGACCGTGTTCGCAGGGAAGCTGCTCATGCTGGGCGCGGCCCTGAACGGCCACTACGTCTGGCTCGCCGTCGTGGCCGCCGTCAACACCGTCGCGAGCGTCTTCTACTACCTCCGCTGGATCGTCCCGGCCTACTCGCCCGGAAGCGACATGCCGAGCCCGTCCCGTCCGGCGGCCCTGGTCGCCTACGCGGCGACCACGCTGACCCTCGTCCTCGGCATCGGCAGCGGCATCGCCCTCTCCCTCACCTGACCGCTACCGTGTGCGGGTGGAGAACGAGGGACTTCCGGCGCTCGAACTCGCCTTTCCCGGGCCCGAGCGGGACAGCGGCGTCGCGGCGATCAAGGACGGGCGCAAGACCGCTCTCACCGGCCTCGTGGAGATCTACGAGCACGCCGGCGAGCCCCTGCCGGAGGCGGGGCAGCGGTTCGCGGTGCTCGACTCGGACGGGGAGCCGGCGGTCGTCATCGAGCTGGTCGAGGTCCGCGTCGTCCCCATCAAGGAGGTCGACGACGACTACGCGGTCGCCGAGGGACGAGGCTACGCCGACGCCGCCGAGTGGCGGACGGCCCATGAGGCGTTCTTCCGGAGCGAGGGTGTGACCGAGTTCCTCGGCCGCACTCCGGTCATCGACGACGACACGCTCGTGGTCACCGAACGCTTCCGCGTCGTCGAACCCGAAATTGCGGTCTGGTAGGGATCGGAGCCGCCTTCAGCGTTGGACGGTTTCGGGGTTCTCGTCGAGGAGGGCCAGTTCGTCGCGGCGGGGGAGGCCTTCCCAGTCGCCCGGTTGGGTGACGGCGAAGGCTCCGGTGGCCAGGGCCGTGTCGAGGGCGTCGGCGGGCGGACGGCCCGCCAGCCGGTCGGCCAGGTAGCCGGCGGCGAACGCGTCGCCCGCGCCGACCGGGTCCACCGCCGCCACGCGACGCGCCGGACGGACGGTCTCGGTCCCGCCGAACCGGCCCGCGCAGCCCCGGCCGCCGCGTTTGAGCAGCACCTCCGGAGCGTCGGGCACCGAGGTGAGGACGTGCGTCTCGTCCTCGCCGACGAACAGGATGTCCGCGCGGGACGCCAGGTCGGACAGGACCGGCCGCGCGACGTCCGGCGTCCACAGGCGGGAGCGGTAGTTGACGTCGAACGAGATCAGCGCGCCGGCGGCGGAGGCCGCTTCGACGGCGCAGAACGCGGCGGCCCTGGCCGACTCCGACAGCGCGGGCGTGACCCCGGAGACATGCAGGACGGACGCCGCGCGCAGCAGGTCGTCGGGCAGGTCGTCCGGGCTGAGACGGGAGCCTGCGCTGCCCGCGCGGTAGTACCGCACGCCGACCGCGCCCGGAAGGCGCTGGAGCTTCACCATGAGCCCGGTCGGCGCGCCGGGGTCGGTGACCAGCGCTTCGACGCCGACGCCCTCACCGCGCAGGACGGTCCGGGCGAGGCGGCCGAACTCGTCGTCGCCGACGCGGCCCGCGAACGCGACGTCCGCGCCCAGCCGGGCCGCGCCGACGGCGACGTTGGACTCGGCCCCGGCCACCGTCAGCCGGAACCCGGAGCCGACGCGCGGCGGGCCGGGTTCCTCGGCGTTGACGACGGCCAGGACCTCGCCCAGCGTGAGGAGCAGGCTCACAGGCCGGGCCCCTGGTAGAAGCCGATGTTCGGAGCGCCGGACGGCAGCGCCGTGCCGAAGTAGTCGCGCCCGCCGTTACCGGCGACGACCGCTCCCGCGTTCAGCGCGGGCGAGCCCGTGCGGAGCTTGTAGGCGTCGGCGGTCACGGTGCCCGGCGAGACGAACAGCGGCGCCGAGGTGATCGTGCCGGTCGCCCACGCCGGGACGGAGCTCACCCCGGCCAGCACGTTGCGGTCGAGCTTCCAGTCGGTGTCGTCCAGCTTCCAGCCCGCGGTGCCGGACAGGTCCTTGCGGACGATGTTGTTCGTGAACGCGACGTCCAGCGTGGCCGTGGTGGACTCGGTGACGACCGTCTGGTTCACGCCGTTCCCGATGTAGATCGTGTTGTTGTAGATCTTCCCGCCGGTCAGCGCGCCGTCGCAGACCTGGAACCCGCGCGCCGAGTCGTTGATCGACACGTTGTACCGGATCGTGAAGTTCTTCGTCGGCTTGTCGTAGGGGCAGAGCAGGAAGAAGCCGCCCTGGTTGCCGTGCGACAGGTTGTACTGGAACACGACGCCGTCGGTGGAGTGGTCCACGTCGTAGCCCATGCCGTCGCTCGTGGTCGTCCCGCCGGACGCGTCGTTGAACTGGAACGTCACGTTGCGGCTGTTGGCCGTCCACATGCCCGCGTTCGGGCTGCCGGACCGCTTGTTGAAGCCGGTCAGCGTGTTGTGCTCGACCAGCGCGCCGTCGTAGCCCTTGACGACGATGCCGTCGCCGCCGATGTCCGACAGGGTGTTGCCCCGGACGGTGAACCCGCTGCCCGGGAACCACGCGGCGCTGCACAGGCTGTTCCAGAAGGACGCCAGCTCGGCGCGGCGGCACCAGTTCGTCCAGGTGTAGATGCCCTGCCGGTCGACCGAGGCGATCGTGTTGTCCAGCACGCTGAGCCCGCTGAACGCCGTGGGCGTCGCCGTGCCCTGCGCCTCGACGACGATGCCGCCGGTCGCGTCCGCGTACTTGCCCGTCCCGGCGCCCGCGCCGGTCGTGGACGGCATCTTGCCCCGCACGTCGTGCACGTACAGGCGTTGCAGCGTGATGCCGGGGACCGTTCCCGCGTCCGACGCGTACACGTACACGCCCCGCCGGACGGCCGTGTTGTCGCCGGGCGCGGTCACTTCGAGATCCTGCACCGTGACGTAGGGGAAGGCGTTCAGCAGCACGGCGTTCGTCGCGCCGTTCGCGTCGATCTTCGGACGCGCCGTGCCGTCCCCGTACGCGCCGATCACGACGGGCGCGGACGACGACCCGGCCCCGGTCGGCGCGTACTGGCCCTGGCAGGTCGCGCCGCGCCGGAACAGCACCGAGTCACCGGGCTTCAGCGTGACGCCGTTCGCGGCGGTCAGGGTGGTGAACGGGGCGGACGAACTTCCGTCGCCCGAGCCCGTCGCCGAACAGTCCACGTAGTAGGACGTTCCGGCGGCGTGCGCGGGCGCGGCGAGGACGGCCGCGCCGCCCGCGCCCAGCAGGACGGCGGCCAGTGAGGAGGAGATCCGGCGCATTACGACTCCCTTTCGAGTGGGGGAAGGAGACGGCACGGAGGGGGAATCAGGTCAGAGGGGAAGCGGGTCAGAGGGGAAGCAGGTCAGAGGGCGGCCCAGACGCGGGCGCGTTCGCGCAGGCCGTCGAGGTCGCCGGTGAGGAGGGCGTCGCCGACCAGCGGCGACCCGACGCCCACCGCGACCGCGCCGGCGGCCAGGTAGTCCGCGGCGCGGTCGAGGCCGATGCCGCCGACCGGCACGAACTTCAGGCCGGGGAACGGCTGGCGCAGCGCGGCGACGTACTCCGGGCCGACGCTCGACGCGGGGAAGATCTTGATGAAGGCCGCGCCGGCGCGGTGCGCGTCCCAGACCTCGGTCGGGGTGAGCGCGCCCGCGTACACGGGCACCCCGCGATCGGCGCCGTAGGCGATGACCTCGGGCACGACCGCGGGCGTGACCAGGAAGGACGCCCCCGCGGACACGGCGTCGGCGGCGGCGTCGCGGGTCAGCACGGTGCCCGCGCCGACGCCGTCCAGCGCCTCGATCGCGGCGAGCGCGCCGGGGGTGGTGAGCGGCAGTTCCAGCCGGAGCCCGGCGTCCAGCAGGACGCGCGCGGCGGGCAGCAGGTGCCGGTCGTCCGGGCCGCGCAGGATGGCGAACGCGCGTCCCGTCATGCCGGGACCTCCGTTCCGGTGGCGGCGACGGCGAGCGTCTCGGCGGCGAAGTGGCACGCGACGTGGCGGCCGGGCGCGATCTCCCGCAGCACGGGCGTCTCGGTGGCGCAGACCGTCCGGTCCGCGTGCACGGACGGCCCGATCGGGCAGCGTCCGTGGAAGCGGCATCCCGGCGGCGGGGCCAGCGGCGACGGGACGTCCCCGGTGAGGACGATCCGTTCCCGGCGGCGTTCCAGCGGCGGATCCGGTTCGGGCACGGCCGACAGCAGCGCGGCCGTGTACGGGTGCAGGGGCGCGCCGGTCAGCGCGTCCGCCGGGCCGAGCTCCACGACCTGCCCGAGGTACATGACCGCGACGCGGTGCGAGATCTGCCGGACGGCCGCCAGGTCGTGCGCGATGAACAGGTACGCCAGCCCGAGCCGCCGCTGCAGGTCGCCGAGCAGCGCGACGATCTGCGCCTGGAGCGAGACGTCCAGCGCGGAGATCGCCTCGTCGCAGACGATCAGCTTCGGCTCGACGGCGAGCGCCCGCGCGATCGCGACGCGCTGCCGCTGCCCGCCGGAGAACTCGTGCGGGTAGCGGTCCGCCATCGCGGCGTCGAGGCCGACGAGGTCGAGCAGCTCGGCGACGCGCGCGTCCCGGTCGCCGGAGTAGCCGTGCACGTCGAGGGGTTCGCGGAGGAGAGCGCCGATCGTCATGCGCGGGTTGAGCGAGCTGTACGGGTCCTGGAAGACCATCTGCACGTCGCCGCGGATCCTCCGCTCGGTGCGCGGGCCGAGCTCGACGCCGTTCACCGTGACCGTGCCGCCGGTCGGACGGTGGACGCCGAGCACGGCCTTCCCGAACGTCGACTTCCCGCAGCCCGACTCGCCGACCAGCCCGAGCGTCTCGCCGGGCGCGACCGACAGGCTCACGCCGTCCAGCGCGCGCACGACCGACGCCTTGCGGCTGAACGCGCGCCGCGAGGTGAACTCCATCCGGACGTCGCGGGTCTCCAGCACCGCCCCGTCCCCGGCGGGCGGCAGGTCGCGCGGGCCGTCCAGCCGGGGGACGGCCGCGAGCAGCGCCCGCGTGTACTCGTGCCGGGGCTCGGCGAACAGGCCGTCCACCGGGCCCTCCTCGACGATCTTCCCGTGCCGCATCACCAGCGCCCGCGAGCACAGTCGCGCGACGACGCCGAGGTTGTGCGTGATCAGCAGGACGGCCGTGCCGAGGTCGCGGTTCAGCTCGGCGAGCAGGTCGATGATCTGCGCCTGGACGGTCACGTCCAGCGCGGTGGTCGGCTCGTCGGCGATGATCAGGTCGGGCCGGTTCGCCAGCGCCATCGCGATCATCACGCGCTGCCGCATCCCGCCGGAGAACGCGTGCGGGTAGTCGGCGAGCCGCGCCTCCGGGTCGGGGATGCCGACGCGGGTCATCACCTCCACCGCCCGGTCGCGGGCGTCCCGCGCGGACATCCCGCGGATGCCCTCGGTGATCTGGTCGCGGATCCGCATCACGGGGTTGAGCGAGGACATCGGGTCCTGGAAGACCATGCCGATCTTCGCGCCGCGCACCCCGCGCAGCTCGCTCTCGGAGAGCCGCAGCAGGTCGCGGCCCTGGAACAGCACCTCGCCGGACGCGACCCGGCCCGGCGCGCGGACCATGTTCAGCACCGACATCGCGGTGACCGACTTGCCCGATCCGGACTCGCCGACCAGCGCGACGGTCTCCCCGGCGGCCACGGCGAACCCGACCCCGTCCACGGCCGTGTGGCCGGGGAAGCGGGTGACCAGGTCCTTCACTTCGAGCATCTACAGCACCTCCGGGAGGCGGACGGTGAGTCCCCCGTCGACGGGCAGGACGGCACCGGTGACATAGGACGCCTCGGACGAGGCGAGGAAGCGGACGGCGCGGGCGATCTCCTCGGGGCGCCCCGCGCGGCGCAGCGGGTACGCGCGGACGCGTTCGGCGAGCGCCGCCTCGTCGCCCCACACGTGCGCGTTGCGCTCCACGGCGACGAAGCCGGGGGAGACGGCGTTGACCCGCACCCCGAGCGGCCCCCACTCCAGGGCGGCCGAGCGGGTGAACGCGACGAGCCCGGCCTTGGCCGCCGAGTACGCGGCGAACTCCGGCGCGGCGAACCCGGCGTGCACGGACGCGACGTTCACGATCGACTCGGCTCCGCCCGCCGCGACGACGGCCCGCGAGAGCCGGACGGCCGCGTGCAGCGACACCTCGAACGTGCGCGCCCAGCCCGCGTCGGTGCTCGCGCTGATCGGCGCGCGCTCCTCGGCGAAGGCGCAGTTCACGAGGATGGCGGGCGGTGCCGGGCAGGCGGCGAGCACCCGCTCGGGCGCGTCCGCGTCGGTCAGATCGACCTGCACACCGCGAACTTCGGTCAGATCGACGGCCATACCGCGCACGTCGGTCGGATCGACAGCCGTACCGCGCACGTCGGTCGGATCGACGGCCATACCGCGCACGTCGGTTCCCGCGTCGGCCTGGCCGTCCCGCACAGCACTTGCGTGGGTTTCAGCGCCGGCGGGCAGGATGTCCACGCCGACGACGGTGTGGCCGTGCCGCGCGAGTTCGGCGGCGATGGCCGCGCCGATGCCGCGCGCGGCTCCGGTGACGACGGCGACGGGCGCGCTCATCGGACGACCTCCAGCAGCGCGCCGTCGAGCGGCCCGGCCTGGTCGCCGAGCGGCCGGGACGCGCTGGTCACCACGAGCCGTCCGTTCACGAAGACGCAGCTCGTCGGGTGCGACACCGGAAGTTCCACGCGTTCGGCGAGGACGCCGTCCGGGGTGTAGGCGTGGACCGCGCCGCCGTTCCAGAGCGCGACCCACACGAGGCCGTCGCCGTCCACGGTGATCCCGTCCGGGACGCCGGGGCCGGGGATCTCGGCGAAGGTGCGGCGGTTCGCCAGGGTCCCGTCCTCGACGTCGTGGACGTCGATGCGGCCGGTGGGCGTGTCCACGTGGTAGAGCCGCGCGCCGTCCGGGCTGAACCGGACGCCGTTGGAGATGGTCAGGCCGTCCAGGACCGGCACGGGCTCGGCGCCCGGGTCGATCCGGTAGAGGCGGGCCGCGCCGGGCGCGCCCATCGTGCCGATCCAGACGCGGCCCGCGCCGTCCACGACGCCGTCGTTGCAGCGCTCCTCGCCGGGGCCGGCGGGGACGGTCGCGACCGTCCGGCCGCCGAGGAGCAGGTCGAACCCCTGCGCCAGCAGCGGCCCCTCGGGGGTCGGCCAGACGAACGTGACCGGGGCTTCGACGTCGGTGGTCTCGGTGTGGCCGGTGTCGAGGTCGGTGCGGTGCACGTGCCCGCCCCAGACGTCCACCCATAGCAGCCGGTCGCCGTCCGGGACCGGCCCCTCGCCGACCCTGGCCCGCACCTCTCCGATGGGTTCGATCATCGCTTCAGCAGTCCCTTCCCCAGTCCGTCGGCGACCAGGTTGAACGCGACGACCAGCAGGGTCACCGCGATCATCGGCCCGATCGCGTAGGCGGGATTCTGGTGCAGGAAGTTCACGCTGGACCGCAGCAGCGACCCCAGCGACGGCGCGGGCGCCCGGACGCCGATCCCGACGAAGCTCATCGCGCCCTCGACGAACACCGCGAGCGACAGCGACAGCGCGGCCTGCACGACCAGCGCGTCCACGCCGTTGGGCAGGATGTGCCGCAGCAGCAGCCGGACGGGCCCGACGCCGACCGTGCGGGCGGCGACGACGTAGTCCAGGTCGCGCTGGGTCATCACCGCGTCCCGCGCGATCCGGCCGAACAGCGGCACGTTCACCCCGGCGACGGTGATCAGGACGGCGGGCAGCCCCGGCCCGATGATCGCCGCGACGGTCACGCCGAGGATCAGCGCGGTGAACGCGAGCATGACGTCGAAGGCGCGCTGGAGGACGAGGTCCACCCAGCGGTGCGCGCCGCACAGCACGCCGAGCGCGGTGCCGAGCACCGCCCCGATCGGGACGGCCACGACGGTGACCAGCACGTCCACCCGGATCCCGTACAGGACGCGCGCCCACAGGTCGCGGCCGTACTCGTCGGTGCCGAGCAGGTGCCCGCCGCCGGGGCCGAGCAGCGCGTGCGCGCTCTGCGCCTCCGGGTCGTGCCCGGTCAGCAGCGGCGCGGCGAGCCCGGCCAGGTACATCAGCCCGACGGCGGCCAGCCCGATCCGCGCGGACGGCGTGGCGAGCCCGCGCCGCCACTGCCCGCGTCTCGGCGCGGCGGCCGGGGCGTCCATCACGGCGCTCACCGGCGCCTCCGGTGGTGCGGTCATCGGCCCTCCAGCCGGCGGCGCGGGTCCAGGGCGGCCTGGACGAGATCGGTCAGGGTCTGGAGCACCACGAACACCGCCACCGCGAGCAGCAGCAGGTCCTGGGTGAGCAGGTAGTCGCGGCCGAGGACGCCCTGGAGCAGGAGCTGCCCCACGCCCGGCCAGGCGAAGATCGCCTCGACCACGATCGCGCCGCCGAGCAGCTGCCCGACCTGGATGCCGAGCACGGTCACGACCGGCGGCAGCGCGTTCGGCAGGACGTGCCGGACGAGGATGCGCCGCGGCGCGATGCCCTTGGCGACGGCGGTCCGCACGTAGTCCTCGTCCCGGACGCGCCGGATCGACGCGGCGAGGAACCGCGCGAGGACGGCGGCGACCGGCAGCGCCAGGCACAGCGCGGGCATGATCAGGTACTGCCAGCCGATGCCGGGGTCGGACAGGAGCGGCACCCGTCCCCCGGCGGGCAGGATCCGGACGGTCACCGCGAACAGCAGCACCAGCAGCACGCCCGTGACGTACGGCGGGACCGCGCCCGCGAGGCTGGTGAAACCGTTCGCCAGCGCCCGGACCTGCCGGTTCCTCGGCACCGCGGCGCCGATCCCGGCGAGGCCGCCGATCAGCACGGCGAGCACGAGCGCGCCGAGCGTGAGTTCGAGCGTCGCGCCGAGGCCGTGGCCGATCAGCTTCCCGATCGGCGCGCCGAGGATGTAGGAGTGGCCGAGGTCGCCGGTCAGCAGGCCCTTCAGCCAGTGCGCGTACTGCGCGGGCAGGGAGTCGGAGAGGCCGAGCTGCGCCCGGACCTTCGCGACCGTCTCGGGCGGCGCGTCCGGTCCGGCGAGCACGACGGCGGGGTCGCCGGGCGCGAGCCGCAGCACCGCGAACACGAGCACCGAGGCGACCGCCAGCACCAGCGCCCCGGACGGGACGCGGCGCAGACTGTATCGGATCATGATCAGGCCAGGTCCGCGTCGTCGAGGTTGAGGTAGTCGAACATCGTGTACGCCAGGCCCCGCACCTTGGTGGAGATCGTGAAGGTGTGCGCGCTGCCGACGAGGTCGCTGACGAACTGCTGGTCGAGCAGGAAGTCGTTGACCTTCCCGTAGACGGACGCGCCGGGCTTGCGCCACAGCTCGTCCGCGAGGGACGTGTAGGTGCCGTCGCTGAACTTCGAGGAGTTCTTCTCGGCGTTGAACGGGAACGCGCCCTTGACGAGCGTCGCGGGGTTGAGCTGGCCGAAGCCGTGCCCGTTGACGAACAGCCCGCCGATGCCGCCGCCGGTCAGCTTCGCCTGGAAGTCGGGCGCCTGGAGCGGGACGGCCGACACGTTCAGCCCGGCCTCCTTGAGGTTGAACTGCACGATCTCGGCGATCTTGGCGTTGGTGCCGAGGCCCGCGTTGTAGAACAGGTCGATCTTCGCTCCGGCCGCGCCCGCCCGGCCGAGCAGCTCCTTGGCCTTGGCGGTGTCGTAGGAGTACGTCTTCGCCTTCGCCGCGTCGTAGGCGGGCGAGCTGGGCGCCCACGGCAGCGACGACGTCCTGCCGATGCCGCCGAGCACCTGGGACAGGATGCGGTCGCGGTCGACCGCGTACGCGACGGCCTGCCGGACGCGCTTGTCGTCCAGCGGCTTCACCGTCACGTTCGAGCCGACGTAGAACGCCGAGTCGTTGGCGTCCGAGACGACGACCTGGAAGCCGCGGTCGCCCTTGAGGCCGGCGGCGTCCAGCGGGGCGAGGTCGAGCGCGAGGTGCGCCTGGCCGGAGCGGAGCGCCGCGACCATCGACTGCGACTGGCCGATGACCTTGATCTCGACGCCGTCCAGCTTGACCGGCTTGAAGTACTTCGGGTTCCTGCTGAGCGTCACGCCGGTGCCGGGCGTGTAGGAGTCCACCTTGAACGGGCCGGTGCCGATGATCTTCGTCCCGGCGGCCAGCTCCCCGATCGTCTCCCTGTCCGGGATGATCATGATCTCGAACAGGTCGAACACGTTCCCGACCGGGTGCGCGAAGGTGATCGTCAGCTCGTGGTCGCCGTTCTTCTCCGTCTTGGCGACGGCCTGCGCGACATGCTTGAGCTGCGAGGCGACCTCCGGCTTCCTCAGGTTCTCCAGGGCGAACACCACGTCGTCGGCCGTGAACGGACGGCCCGTGTGGAAGGTGACGTCGCTGCGCAGCTTCAACGTCACCGCGTCGCCCTTGACCTGCCACGACTCCGCCAGGCCCGGCTTGGGCTGAAGCGTCCTGTGGTCGTACTCGGTGAGCGTGTTGAAGACCGTCCGGTTGATCGAGAAGTTCGGGTTGTTCTGCCCGAAGAGCGTGGCCGGGGCGATGTCCGCGCCCTGCACGATCGTCAGCACCTTCCTGCCGCCCTTGCCGGACGACGCCTGGTCCACGGCGGACGAGCAGCCGGGGAGCGCGAGCGCGGCGGCGCCCAGACCGAGGGCGCCCAAGAAACTGCGGCGGGGGATGTGCGTGGTCATGGGGTGCTCCAGAGAAGGGTGACCTGCGGGTGAGCGGGGGAGAGGTCCAGGCCGATGCCGGGACCGGGGGACAGGGTGAGCAGGCCGCCGGCGACGCGCTCCGCGCCCCCGACGACGGCGGGCCGCCACTCGGCCTCGCCGAACATGAACTCCAGGACGCCGGGCGCCACGCCGGTCAGGTGGGCGCTGACGGCCGTCGCGACCGGGCCGCTCGGGTTGTGGAACGACACCTCCGCGCCGCACTCGGCGGCGGTGGCCGCGAGGTCGAGCGCCGCCGAGACGCCGCCGGCGTGCTTGACGTCCGGCATGACCACGTCGAGCAGGCCCCGCGCGCGGGCGACCTGCGCGGTGTCGACCGCGAACTCGCCGCCGGCGAGGCGCAGGTCCGTGCGCTCGCGCAGCCGGCGCAGCCCGGCGGTGTCGTCGATGCCGGTCGCGTCCTCCAGCCAGCCGAGGCCGAGGTCGGCGAGCGCGTCCAGGACGGGTTCGAGCTCGTCCGGGGCGAGCCGCTCGTGGCAGTCGATCATCAGCTCGACGTCCGGGCCGACCGCCGCGCGCACCGCCCGCGCCCGCTCCAGGCCGAGCAGCGGCAGCGGGCGGTCGCCCGGCACGTCGAACGGCGCGAACTTGATCCGCCGGAAGCCCGCCCTGACGGCGGCGAGGGCGCATTCGGCGACGTCCTCCGGGGCGCGCCCGCCGGGCATCCGGTTGATGTTGGCGTAGAGCCGGACCGGCCCCGGATCCGAGCCGCCGAGCCACTTCCACAGCGGCTCGCCGCGGCGGCGCGCCTCCAGGTCGCAGTGCGCCTGGTCCAGCGCGCCCCGGACGGTCGTCACTAGGAACGGGTCGGCGGGGTCGCCCGGACGGTCCAGGTGCGCGGCCACGGCCTCGGGCGTCCCGGCGTCGGAGCACTCGCCCCAGCCGGACGCGCCGTCGCGGTCGGCGATCCGGACGACCAGCCAGTCCGTGCGGGCCGACACCGCGACCCGGTACAGCGAGATCACGGCTCCGGTCACGCCTCGGCCCCCAGCGGGTCGGCGAGCACGTCGGCGAGGACGGGCGCGGCGGCGGACACGACCAGCGCGCCCGGTCCGAGCCCGGTCGCGCCGATGCGGTCGGCGAGGTCGCGGCCCCGGCTCGCGCACCGCGCGGCCTCGGCGGACAGCTCGTCCAGATGCTCGGGGGCCTTGACCACGCCGCCGCTGAGGACGACCCGTCCGGGGTTCACCAGGTCCGCCAGCAGCGCGACGGCCCGCCCGACCGCCCTGGCCCGGCCGCCGACCAGCGCGGCGGCCCGCTCGTCGCCCCCGCGCGCGAGCGCGATGAGGTGGTCGAGGTCGGTCGCGTCGATCCCGGCGCGGCGCGCGGCGGCCAGCAGCGCGGCGTCCGTGGCGACGGCGGCGAGGCACCCCGTCCGCCCGCACCCGCACCGCGCATCACCGTCCCCGCCCGCGTCGCCGCCCGCGCCCGCGCCGCCGCCTGCGCCCGCGCTGCCGCCTGCGCCCGCGCTGCCGACCGCGCCGGCGTCGCCGCCCGCGGTCGCGCCGACGAAGAGGTGGTCGATGCCGCCGGCGGCCGAGCCGGGGCCCCGGTGGATGGACCGGCCGAGGACGAGCGCGGCGTCCACGACCTGGCCGATGAACACGACCAGCAGGTCGTCGGTCTCGCGGCCCGCGCCGAACCACAGCTCGGCCTCGGCGGTCGCCCGGACGTGCTGCTCCATCCGCAGCGGGCCGGGCACGCGCGCGCTGAGCAGGTCGGCGAGCGGCACGCCGGTCCAGCCGAGCGCGGCGTGCTCGACGACCGTCCCGCCGTCCACCCAGCCGCCGGTGCTGACGCCGGTGCCGAGCACCCGGCGCCCGCCGCGGTGCTCGCGCAGGAACGCGGCGACGCCCTCGGCGGCCTGCTCGACGATCGTCGCGGGGGAGGTGTCCTCGTGCCGCAGCGCGCGCTCGGCGAGGACCGTCCCGTCCAGCGCGACCAGGCCGAGCGTGGTGCGCTCCAGGCCGATGTGGACGCCGAGCGCGGCCCCCCGGTCGCGGTCGATCCGGATCGCGACGCGCGGCCGGCCGAGCGCGGTGGTGTGCCGGGGCTCGGCCTCCACCAGGTGCCCGGACTCGATCAGGCTCGCGGTGAGCTTGGTGACCGCGGGGGCCGACAGGCCCGTCCGGCGGACGACCTCCGCCCGCGAGACCCCGTCCCCGGAGAGCACGGCGCGCAGCACCGCCGACGCGTTCGCGCGCCGCATGCCCTCCGCCCTGCGCCCGCTGGTCACCAGCCCGGACCGGCCTTCTGGCTTCACCGGCACCCCCTCCGCTCGACTTAGTTTCAGAAACTTAATTAGTCGGCGCAGGCAGAGGCAAGAGTGAGCTGGATCACGAAGGGGTAACGGGTGTGCTCACCGGAGCCGCCGCCGCGCCGGGCGGCCGACGCGGCGACGTTACCACACTAATTCAGTAGGGAAAGTTCGAGTCAGGCCGGATCCAGCCGGAACACGGTCGTGGATGCCGTGTGCGGCAGGATCTCGGCCTCACTCGCGTCCACCGGGAACGGCAGTTCCGGATCCGCGTACCCGGCCTGCGGCAGGTAGACGGCCAGCGCCCGCGCCGCCTCGGGGCCTTCGACGAGCGTGGCGGTGTAGCGGGCGTCCGTGCCGCCGGGGCCGTCCCGCTCGACCGTGCAGGCCCCGGCCGCCACGAGGTTGCGCACCCAGTCGCGGCGGCGGACCGCCGAGCACAGGTAGAGCCGCCCGTCGATCGCGGTGACGTTGACGCCGAACGGCCGGGGCTCTCCGCTGCGCCGTCCGGGCACGTTCACGACTCGCAGGGCGGGCCTGCCCTCCTCGTACGGCTGGACGGGCGCGGCGCGGACGTCCTCGATCGCGCGTGCCGCCGCCGCGCGCCGGTCGGTCTGCTGCTCCATGAAGCTCCTCCCGAAGTGAAGCGGACCAACGGTCCGGTTTCCGCCCGGTACGATACGGACCGTCGGTCCGGATAGGCAAGGGGAGACGGTGGAAGCACCCGAGCGGCCCGAGCGGCACGAGGTACCTGCGCGGGCCGAGGGGGCCGAGCGGATGGAGCGCGCGGACGCGGCGCGCAACCGGGAGGCGATCCTCGCGGCGGCGACCGAGCTGTTCGACCGCCGGGGCGTCGGCACGGTCTCGGTCAACGACGTCGCCGAGGCGGCCGGGGTCGGCAAGGGCACGGTGTTCCGCCGCTTCGGCGACCGGACGGGCCTGATCCAGGCCGTCATCGAGCCGCGCGTTCGGGCCCTGCGCGCGGCGGTCGAGTCGGGGCCGCCGCCGCTCGGTCCCGGCGGCGACCCGGACGCGTCCCTGCACGCCTACATCGACGCGCTGCTCGACTTCGTGTGGGCCAACCGCGGCCTCATCCGCGCGCTGGAGCACCGCGGGCCGGACGCCTACTACGCCAACGACGCCAGCCGGTTCTGGGTCGCCGAGCTGGGACGCCGGCTGGCCGCCGTCCATCCGGGCGACGACGCCGAGTACCTCGCGCACGCCGTGTTCACCGCGCTGCGCGCCGACGTGATCGAGTACCTCGTCGACGCGCGCGGGATGTCGCCCGAGCGCGTCCGCGCGGGGCTGCACCGGCTCAGCGGCGGGACGTCCCCTCGGCCGTGACGGCCGGGCCGTCCTCCGCGGCGCGCCCGGGCTCGTCCTCGTCCTGCCTGCCGACGCGGGCGAGGGAGCGGTCGGCGAGCGTCGTGACCAGGAACAGGACGGCCGTCCCGACCAGCAGCCAGGCCATGTGGTGCAGGCCCGTGGTCGTCGCGCCGCGCGGGAAGACGGCGGCGTCGGCGGCCGACGCGGCCAGCGCGCCGAGGTACATGAACGTCCGCAGCAGCCCGGCGGACGATCCGATGCGCTCCGGGTCGGCCTGCGCGTACATCGCGTTCTGGTTGGCGAGGCCGGTCAGCCCCTGCGGGACGCCGATCACGGCCCCGACGGCGACCAGCGCCCAGACCGGGCTGGAGACGTGGAGCAGGAGCAGCGCCGCCACCCCGGCGACCTGGACGAGCGAGCCGGCCAGCAGCTTGCCGCGCACCTCGGCGCGGCGTCCGGTGATCGCGGTGACGGCGATCGCCGACAGCGACAGCGGGAGGAGCAGCAGCCCGGCCCCCGACGCCGACAGCCCGCGCCCCTCTTCGAGCCACTGCGTGAACCCGTACAGGAAGGCGTAGGACGTCGTGTACGCGAGGAACTGCCGCAGGTAGGTCGCCAGCAGCGGACCGTTCCCGCGCAGCACGCGCAGGTCGATGAACGGGTCGGCGGTCCGCAGCTCGCGCAGCGCGAACGCCGCCCCGGCCGCGAGCGTGATCACGACCAGGTACCAGCCGCTCGGGCGGGGCCGCATGAGGAAGAGCATGAACGCGGTCAGCGTCACCGCGAACAGCGCGATCCCGGACACGTCGATCGCGCCGCGCGCCGCTCCGCCGCCCGACGTGCCGTGGGCGGGGCTCGCGCCGGACGCGCCGGAGGCCGTTCCCGCGCCGGACGCGGCGCGCGGGCGGCGGGGCAGCCACAGCGCGCCGAGCACCAGGCAGGCGACCGAGAGCGGCACGTTGATCGTGAAGATCAGCCGCCAGCCGCCGAGGCCGATCAGCAGCCCGCCGAGCGTCGGCCCGACCACCGCGGTGACCTGCGCGGACGCCGACAGCGCCGCGAGCACGCCGGCCGGGCTGCTCCGGCCCGTCCGGTCGGACTCGGCGCGCAGCAGGGCCATGGACGCGGGGAACGCCGCCGACGTCCCGAAGCCGAGCAGGACGCGCGAGAGGATCAGCACCCCGAGGTCCGGCGCGACCGCGCCGACCAGCCCGGCGAGGCCGACCAGGGCCGTCCCGGCCAGGTAGAGCGGGCGCGGGCCGAAGGCGTCCACGAGCCGCCCGATCACCGGCTGCCCGACCGCGGTCGCCAGGTAGAGACCGGTGACCAGCCACGCCGTCTGCGCGGGCGAGACGTCGAAGGCCCGGCCGATCGGGATCAGCGCCACCGCGAGCATGGAGGAGTTGATCGGGTTCAGCACCGACCCGAGGATCATCGGAGCGATCAGCCTGCGGTCGAACCCGCCCTCGGCCATGTGTCCACCTCCTCAATTAGCCAGTCCAGACTGTACACCTTGAGGTGAACAGTTTGAACTGTCTAATCGGTCACGGGGTCCGATCGCTGGTCAGGGCGGTTTCCTCACCGAATTCTCAGATTCGGATCATCGCCCGGCAAGATCGCACCGCCAGCCTGCGGCGCATGGATCTGTCGCTGAAGCGCCGGACCCTCCTGGTCAACGGCACGCTCGTGGTGCTGCTGGCGGGCGGGGCCGGGTTCGCCTATCTCTCCCTCGCCGACGACGGCGCGGGCGCCACGCAGGCCCGGGAGCGCCTCGCCCGGGTCGCCCGCGGCACGGTCGAGGCGACCGTCTCCGCGTCCGGCTCGGTGACCAGTACCCGGCAGAAGGCGTTGTACTTCGGCACGTCCGGCACGGTCACGCGCGTCTACGCCAAGGCGGGACGCAAGGTCGGCAAGGGGCAGGTGCTCGCCCGCCTCGACCAGACCTCGGCGCTGGAGACGCTCCAGGCCGCCAGGCTCACCCTCAACGCCGCCGCCGACACGCTCGACAAGGCGTCCTCCGACACGACGAGCGCCAAGTACGCCCAGGCGTACTCGGCCTGGGTGCAGGCCAAGGAGAACTACCGCAGCGCCCAGGACCGGCTCGACGCCACCGTCCTGAAGGCCCCCTTCAGCGGGACGGTCACGGAGGTCAACGGCAGCGTCGGCGATACGGTGAGCGGCGGGACGTCCTCCTCGGGCGGCAGCTCGGGCGGGACGGGCGGATCGGGCGGCGGATCATCCTCGGGCGGCTCGGGGGGCTCCGGTGGTTCAAGCGGCTCAGGTGGTTCAGGCGGGACGAGCGGCTCGTCGGGCACGTCGGGCACGTCGTCGTCGGGGTTCGTCACGATCGTGGACACCAACGACCTGGAGGTCGTCGCCGACTTCACCGAGGCCGACTCGGCGAAGCTGAAGGTCGGCCAGGACGCCGTGATCAGCTTCGACGCGCTGTCCGGCACGACCGCGTCCGGGGAGATCGCCCAGATCGCGACGACCCCGACGACCAGCAACAACGTGGTGACCTTCGCCGTGACGGCCGAGCTCGACAGCGTCCCGTCCGGGGTGCGGATCGGGCAGACGTCCACGGTCGAGGTCACCACCGGCCGCGCGGAGAACGCGCTGTACGTGCCGAGCGCGGCGGTCCGGACGGTCAACGGCGTCAGCACCGTCACGGTCATGGAGAACGGCGAACAGGTGGTGCGGACGGTGAAGACCGGCCTGCGCGGCGGCCAGGGGACCGTGATCACGTCCGGCCTGAACGAGGGTGACCAGGTGGTCGTCGTGTCGGCGGCCACGTCGTCCGGCACGGGCCGGCAGGGCGGCTTCCCCGGCGGCGGAGGGTTCGGCGGCGGCGCGCCGGGCGGCTTCGGCGGCGGGGCCGGCGGCGCGGGCGGAGGACGCCGGTGACCCCCGCCGACGGGGACCGCCGCGTCGCGGGCGGCGTCAACAGCGACTTCAACGGCGTCGTCGGTGGCGTCGCCGCTGGGGTCGCCGCTGCTGGCGCCGGCGGTGTCGCGGGCGGGGAAGCGGCGTCGGCGCCCGTCCTCGACCTTCGCGACGTCACGAAGGTGTACGGCGCGGACGATCCCGACACCGCCGTGCACGCCCTGCGCGGCGTCACCCTGACCGTCGAGCGCGGCGACTACGTCGCGGTGATGGGCGCGTCGGGCTCCGGCAAGTCCACGCTCATGAACATCATCGGCTGCCTGGACGTGCCGTCCGGCGGCCGGTACCGGCTGGACGGCCTGGACGTCGGCGGCCTCGACGAGCGGCGCCTCGCGATCCTGCGCAACCGCCGCATCGGGTTCGTGTTCCAGTCGTTCAACCTCATCCCGCGGATGTCCGCGCTGGCGAACGTCGAGCTGCCGCTCGCCTACGGCGGGGTGCGCCGGGAGGAGCGCCGCCGCCGCGCCCTGGCCGCGCTCGCCGAGGTCGGCCTCGCGGACCGGGTGCGGCACGAGCCGAACGCGCTGTCCGGCGGCCAGCAGCAGCGGGTCGCGGTGGCCCGCGCGCTGGTCACCGCCCCGACGCTCCTGCTGGCGGACGAGCCGACCGGCGCGCTCGACAGCGGCTCCACCGCCGACGTGCTCGCCATCTTCGACCGGCTCAGCCTCGCCGGCCGGACGCTCGTGGTGATCACCCACGAGGAGGAGGTGGCCGCGCACGCCAAGCGGGTCGTCCGGCTGGTGGACGGCCGGATCACCGCCGACCTGCGGCGGGCCGCCGTCGCGGGTCCGCCGCCGCGTCTCGGCCCTGCCCGGGAGGGCGCGCGATGATCCTGGAGGTCCTGCGGTTCGCGCTGCGCGGGCTCGGCGCGAACAAGCTGCGCACCGGGCTCACCACGCTCGGCATCCTCATCGGCGTCGCCGCCGTGATCACGCTGGTCGCGGTCGGGAACGGGTCGTCCAAGGCGATCCGCGACAGCATCCAGCGGCTCGGCGCGAACACCCTGACCGTCACCAAGTCCACCACCGGACGCGGCGGGCGCCTCGGCGGCGGTCCCGGCGGTTTCGGCGGAGGAGGAGGCGGTGCCGGTTTCGGCGGCGGTGGCCTGCGCGGCGGCGCGCCCGGCGGCGACGCGGGCCAGAGCACCGGCCCGCGCACCCAGGCCCGCGACCTGACCATGGACGACGCGAAGGCCCTGGTCGACAGGGTCAACGCGCCCTCGGTGAAGAGCGCGTCGCCAGTCGTCAACGCGCAGCAGCCCACGGTCACGTTCGGCGGCTCCAGCACGACCGTCGGCCAGTTCGTCGGGACGACCCCCACCTACCTGGAGGCCGCCGACCGGCGGATCCAGAGCGGCTCGGCGTTCACCGACGACGACGTGGCGCAGGGCGACCGCGTCGCCGTCATCGGCAGCAGCGTCGCCCGCGACCTGTTCGCCGGGGTGAACCCGCTCGGCCAGAAGTTCACCGTCTCGGGCGTGGAGTTCACGGTGGTCGGGGTGCTGCGGGCGAGCGGGTCCGGATCGTCCGGATTCCAGGACGCCGACAGCGTGGTAATCGCGCCGATCACCGCCGTGCGCGGCACGCTCGCGCCGTACGGCGGGCTGTCCCAGATCGTCGTGGAGGCGCGCGACTCGTCGCTGGTGGACCGCGCCCAGGCCGAGGTCACCGACCTGCTCGACCAGCGGCACGACATCACCGGGACGGCCGCCGCCGACTTCCAGGTGACCAGCCAGGCGGGCATCCAGTCCGCGGTCGCCGACTCCAACCGCACCTTCACCGTGCTGCTCGGCGCGGTCGCGGCGATCAGCCTGCTCGTCGGCGGGATCGGGATCACCAACATCATGCTCGTCACCGTCACCGAGCGGACGCGCGAGATCGGCGTCCGCAAGGCGCTCGGCGCGCCGCGCGGCGCGATCCTCGGCCAGTTCGTCGCCGAGGCGACCGTGCTCAGCCTGCTCGGCGGGCTGCTCGGCGTCGTCGCGGGCGTCGTGGCGAGCCGGTTCACCATCGTCGGCGTCAAACCGGTGCTGGTGCCGTCCTCGATCGTGCTCGCGCTCGGCGTCTCGGTCGCCGTCGGGCTGCTGTTCGGCAGCCTCCCCGCCCACCGCGCGGCCCGGCTGCGCCCCATCGAGGCCCTGCGCCATGACTGACCCTCAGGAAAGGCACACGATGAACGACATTCCCGACCCGAAGCCGCTCCCGCCGCAGACACCGCAGCACCCGCCGCAGCACCCGCCGCAGCACCCGCGGCTGCCAAGCGGCGAGGCTCCGGAAGGCGCGGCGCCGCCGCCGTCCGAGGTGCTGGAGTCCTCCCCGTTCAAGGACGATCTGGACAAGGAGCTGGCCGACCGCGGCCCCGGTTGGCGCGCGCCGACCGGCCCGACGCTCTACCTCGTCGCGGCCGTCCTCGTGGTCGCCGGATTCCTCGGCGGGATCTTCACGCACAAGGCGATGGCGGACGGCGGGTCCGCGTCGTCCGGGGAGCGTGCCGCGGGCGGACCGAACGCGCGCGGTTTCGGCGGCGGTTACGGCGGCTTCCGCAACGGCGGCGGAGGCTTCGGCGGAGGCGGTTTCGGCGGCGGCGCCAACGGCGGGGGAGGCGCGACGATCGGCACGGTCACCAAGATCGACGGCGACACCGTCTACCTGCGCACGACCGACGGCAAGACCATCACGGTCAAGACGAGCGGCTCGACCCGCATCCAGGTCACCAGGACCGGCACGGTGAAGGACCTCAAGTCCGGCACGACGATCGTCGTGCGCGGGACGTCCGGGGACGACGGCACCGTCACCGCGACGGCCATCAACGAGGGCGGCGGCTTCGGCCGCCGCGGCGACGGCGACCAGCCCGGCGGTGGAAACCCGCCATCCGGTGGAAACCAGCCCGGCGGCGGGAACCAGCCGGGCGGGGGCGCGCCTCCGCAGGGCAACTGACGCCGCGGACGGCCGCCTGGAAAGCGTTCACGCGGCGTTCGCCGAACCGTCCGGCGTCCGGAGTGTGCCGGTGTGCCCCGTTTTCGTGGACGATGGGAGGGTGACGGCTGCCGGGGTCCGCCCGGTCCCCGGCAGGATCTCTCGTTCCGGAGGTCGTCATGTCAGGTGCTCCCCCCGCCACCACCCGCGGCCCCCTGTCCCGGTGGCGCGCCGCGCTCACCGCGTGCGCGCTCGCGGCCGCGGCGGGCCTGGCCGCCGCCGTGCCGGGCGGCGCGGCCGGTGCCGCGACGGTGCCGACGCCCGACCACACGCTGGTCGTGGTCTTCGAGAACCACTCGTACTCGCAGGTCGTCGGCAGTTCCAGCGCGCCGTACATCACGTCCCTGGCCAACGCCGGCGCGAACCTCACCCAGTCGTACGCCCTCACCCACCCGAGCCAGCCGAACTACTTCGACCTGTTCTCCGGCAGCCCGCAGGGCGTCACCGACGACACCTGCCCGCCGCCCGGATCCCCCTACTCGACCGCCAACCTCGCCGCCGAGGTGCGCGCCGTCGGGAAGTCCTGGGGCAGCTACAACGAGGGGCTGCCCTCGCAGGGATCGACGACCTGCTCCAACAGCGCGGGCAAGTACGCGCGCAAGCACAACCCCTGGTTCTCCTTCAGCAACGTGCCCGCCTCGACCGGGTACACGTTCGCGCAGTTCCCGACCGACTACACGACCCTGCCGACCGTCTCCTTCGTCGTCCCGAACCTGTGCGACGACATGCACGACTGCTCGGTCTCCACGGGTGACACCTGGCTGAAGAACAAGCTGGGCGGCTACGCGCAGTGGGCCACGGCGCACAACAGCGTCCTCGTCGTCACGTTCGACGAGGACAACGGGTCGTCCGGCAACCGCATCCCGACGATCTTCTACGGCGCGCACGTGAAGCAGGGCGCGTACTCGACCAGGTACAACCACTTCAACGTGCTGCGCACGATCGAGGACATGTACGGCACGACGCACGCGGGCGCCGCCGCCACGGCCACGCCCATCACCGAGATCTGGCAGTGATCGCGCGGTAGGCGTCCCGCAGTAGTCACACCGGACGGCCGGGCCCCTGAAGGCCCGGCCGCTCCCCGTCCCCGCTCAGTCGTGGACGAGCCGGACGAGCATCTTGCCCGTGTTGGCCCCGCGCATCATGGCCAGGAACGCCTCGACCGCGTTCTCGACGCCGTCCACCACGGTCTCCTCGGCGACGAGCGAGCCGTCCCGCAGCCAGCCCGCCGCGCGCGAGGCGTACTCGGACGCCAGCCCGAGGTGGTCGGAGACGATCATGCCGCGCAGGTTCAGCCGCTTGCCGATCGCGAGCGGCAGGTTGCGCGGTCCCGGCGGGACGTCGGTGGCGTTGTAGACCGAGATCGCGCCGCACAGCGCGATCCGGCCGAAGGTGTTCATCGCGCTGATCGCGGCTTCGAGGTGGTCGCCGCCGACGTTGTCGAAGTAGACGTCCACGCCGTCCGGGGCGGCCTCGGCGAGCCGCGCGGACAGGTTCCCCTGCCGGTAGTCGATCGCGGCGTCGAAGCCGTAGGTCCCGGTGACGCGGCGCACCTTCTCCGGGCCGCCGGCCGAGCCGATCACGCGGCCCGCGCCGAGGTGCCGCGCGATCTGCCCGGCCACCGACCCGACCGCGCCCGCCGCGCCGGAGATGAACACCGTGTCGCCCGCCTTGACCGGCGCGACCTCGGTGAGCCCGGCGTAGGCGGTCAGCCCGGTGGTGCCGAGGACGCCGAGGTACGCCCGGGCCGGCGCGATCGACGTGTCGATCACCTGGACGCCGCCGGCGGGCAGCAGCGCGTACTCGCGCCAGCCGAGGAAGTGCGAGACGGCCGTGCCGACCGGGACGTCCGCCGTGCCCGACGCGACGACCGTGCCGACCGCCCCGCCCGTCATCGGCTCGTCCAGGCCGAACGGCGGGATGTAGGACGGGACGTCGTTCATCCGCCCCCGCATGTACGGGTCGACGGAGACGAAGTCGTTGCGCACGACGATCTGCCCGTCCTCCGGGTCGGGCACGGTCGTCGTCGCGAACTCGAAGTCGGACGGCTTCGGCTCGCCCTTCGGACGGGCGACGAGCCGCCATTCGCGGCTGGTGTAGGACATGACGGGTCTCTCCCGGAACGCGTTGGGGCCGGTCAGGCCAGCATCTTCAGCACCTCGGCGGCGAGCGGGCCGGACGATGCCGGGTTCTGGCCGGTGACGAGGTTGCGGTCGGTCTCGATGTGCGGGGCCCAGGGCTCGCCCTCGCGGAAGTCCACCCCGGCCTCGACGAGGCGGTCCTGGAGGAGCCACTTGGCGCGGTCGGCGAGGCCGGCCTGGGTCTCCTCGGCGTTGGTGAACGCGGTCACCCGGTAGCCGGCGAAGGCGTTGCTGCCGTCCGGCCGGGTCGCGGCGAGCATCGCGGCCGGGCCGTGGCAGACGATGCCGAGCGGCTTGCCGCCGTCCAGCGCCCGCGTGAGCAGGCGTCCGGAGCCGGCGTCGACCGCCAGGTCCTCCATCGGCCCGTGGCCGCCGGGGTAGAACACGGCGTCGTAGTCGTCGAGGTCGACGTCCTCGATGCGGACCGGGTGCCGGAACGCGTCGGCCGCGAGGACGGCGGCGACCCGCTCCGCGCCGTCCCGCCCGCCGTTGGCCTCCGCGGCCAGGCTGCCCGCGTCCGCCGTCGGGACGGCGCCGCCGGGCGTCGCCACGGTGACCTCGTGCCCGGCCGCCGTGAACGCCTCGTACGGCGTGGCGGCCTCCTCGGCCCAGAACCCCGTGGGGTGGCTGGTGCCGTCGGCCAGCGTCCAGTGGTCGACCCCGGTCATCACGAACAAGATCCTCGCCATCGCGGCGTCCTCTCAAACGATGAAGTCGGAGAACCGGCGCGCCGCCGCGGCGACCACCGGTTCGTTCACCGGACCGAGCGTAGCCGCGCGTATCCAGCCTCACCAATCGAGAGGTGTATGCCTGCCATAGGAAAACCGATCGCTCGGACGTCAGCAGTCCCGGGCGACCCTCAGCAGGTGACGGCGGACGAGATCGACGTGCGGGAGCGGGTACGCGCCGCTCCGCTGCACCAGGAACGAGGTGTTGATCGGCGGGTCCTCGGGATCGAGCAGCGGCACCAGCGCGCCGCCCGCCAGCTCGTCCAGGCAGAGGTAGCGGGGCAGGACGGTCACGCCGAGTCCCGCCACGGCCGCCGCCTTGATCGCGCGCAGGTCGGGGACGACGAGCGCGGGCTCGGCGGTCAGCCGCGTCTCGAACACGTGCCGCCAGTACCGGCGCAGGATCGGCAGGTCGTCGGCGTAGCTGATCAGCGGCACCCCGGCGAGCGCCGCCGGGCCGTCCCGCGCGAGCAGCTCCCGGTCGAGCCGGGCGGCCCGGTCCGGCGAGGCGACCAGCACGAACGTCTCGTCCGCGAGCGGCTCGGACACCAGCGCCCGGCCGCGCGGACGGATCGTGGACACCACCAGGTCGAAGCGGCCCGCGCGCAGCCCGGCCAGCAGGTCCTCCGACAGCCCGGCGGTGATCCGCAGCCGGACGCCCCGGTCCAGCAGCGTTCCGAGCGTCGGCACGACCGCGCCCGCGAGGAACTCGGCGGGCCCGGCGAGCAGCACCGGCGGCTCGGGGGCGGGCTCGTCCGCCGCGCCGCCTCCGGCGATCGCCTCCAGCGCGTCCATCGGCGCGGCGAGCCGCGCGGCCAGGTCGTCGGCCGCCGGCGTCGGCGTCACGCCGCGCGGCAGCCGCTCGAAAAGCTGCCGCCCGGTGCGCTCCTCCAGCGCGCGCAGCTGCGCCGTCACGGTCGGCTGGGACAGCCCGACCAGCCGCGCGGCGGCGGTCAGCGAACCGGCGCGGTAGACGGCGAGGAACGTGCGGAGCTGGGCCAGGTCGAGCGGGCCATCGGCGTTCTTATGGACCACCCGACCGAGACTATCGGGGACGTTCGGGTGTGAAGGTGACCGGCACCGACGCCAGGCCGCGCAGCATCCCCGGCCGGCGCGGCAGGTCGGCGACCGGGACGGCGAGGGCCAGGTCCGGGAACCGGCGCAGCAGCGCCTCCAGCGCCGTCACGATCTCCAGCCGGGCCAGCGCCGCGCCCAGGCAGTAGTGGATGCCGTGGCCGAAGCCGATCTGCGGGTTGTTCTCCCGGTGGATGTCCAGCACGTCCGGGTCGGGGTAGCGGGCCGGGTCGCGGTTGGCCGCGCCGATCGCGACGACGACCATCTCGCCGCGCGGGATGACGGTCCCGCCGATCGGGACGTCCTCCAGCGTGAACCGGGCGACGCCGCGCGCGACCGGGCCGTCGTAGCGCAGCAGCTCGTCCACCGCGCGCGGGATGAGGGACGGGTCGGCGCGCAGCGCGGCGAGCTGCTCGGGGTGGGTGAGCAGCGCGACGACCGCGTTGGCGAGGAAGCACAGCGTCGTCTCGTGCCCGGACAGGAACAGCATGATCGCCAGGCCGACCAGCTCGTCGTCGGAGACATGCTCGTTGGCGTGCGCGGTGACCAGCGCGCTGAGCAGGTCGTCGCCCGGCTCGGCGCGCTTGAGCGCCATCTGCTCGGTGAAGAACTCGATCATCTCGGCGCGGGCGGCGTCGGCGCGTTCCAGCGTCGCGCCGTCGGCGGGCGGCATCGCGAGCCCCACCGACCAGTACCGGAACCTCTCCCGCGCGAACGGCACGCCGAGCAGCTCGCAGATCACCGCGATCGGCAGCGGCAGCGCCAGCCCCTCGACGAGGTCGCCCTCGCCGTCGGCGGCGAACGCGTCCAGCAGCTCGTCCACGATCTCCCGGACGCGCGGGGCCAGCTCGGCGACCCGGCGCGCGGTGAACGCCTTCGCGACGATGCCGCGCATCCGGGAGTGGTCCGGCGGGTCGCTCGCGAGCAGGCTCTCCATCAGCACGTTGCGGCGGCGCTCCGGCGGCAGCCCGGCGGTGATCCGCGGCGCGGCCTCCAGGTCGGCCGAGAAGCGCGCGTCGTTCAGCGCGGCGACGCACTCGTCGTAGCCGGTGATGACCCAGACGTCCACCTTGCCGCGCAGCCGCGCGCGGTGCACGGGCGACTCGGCGCGCATCTCGGCGAGCAGCGGGTACGGGTCGAGCCACTGCGCGAAGTCCCGGGGAAGGTCGAACTCCTTGTGCGCGGCCTCGGCGGTCATCAGAGGTCCTCCTGAAGCTTTCGGACGGGTCGGCCGAGTCCCGCAGGGCGGGCCGGGCGGGTGGTTTCGGTCAGGGACGTCCCGTGCCGCACGCGGAACCGCGCGCACGGCTCCGGCCCGTCGAGATCGAGCTGCACGGTCCGCTCCTCCGTCCATCCCTCGAAGCGGAACTCACCCGATCCGACGTGGACGAGCCCGAACAGCGGCTCCCCGCCGCCGTCGCCACCGCAGAGGATGAGCCGTCCGTCCAGGGCGCGCACCGAGCCGGGCACGTCCGGACGCGCCGTGCCGTCGTCGTCCTCCGCCCAGTCCGGGAACGCGGCGGGCATGTCGAACTCGCAGGTCAGCGCGTCCAGGTCGGCGGGCGCGAGCGGCTTGGGCGTGCGCGCGTACAGCACGTCCCGCCAGGGCAGCCGGTCGCGGAAGCCGGCCGGGAACAGCGCCAGCAGCTCCGGCGTCAGACCGACGTCGATCACCAGGTGGACGCGCGGCTCGTCCCCGTCGTTGCGGACGTGGTGCGGCCGGTCGAAGTCGCCGAACCAGAGCCGGCCGGCGTCCCAGTGCCGCTCCTCGCCGCCGATCACCACGACCGCGCCCGGATTGGTGATCACGGGGATGTGCAGCCGCATCGCGCCCCACGGGTAGCCGCACTTGCCGTCCCGGTGCTCGTGGCAGCGCGCGCCCGGCCCGAGCGCCATCAGCCGGACGGCCCGCAGCGGCGCCGGGATCCCGGCCAGCACCTCGGCGATGTACGGGGTGCGCGCCAGGTACGGCGTGTCGGCGTGCGGGACCAGGCCCGCGCCGCCCGGATCGGTCCGGCCTGGGTCGCCGCCGGGGGAGCGCAGCGACAGGATCCGCCAGTCGATCGTGGCCTCGCTCGCCAGGCCGTCCTGGCCGTAGGCTCGCTGCGCCCGCCACGTGAACTCGCGCAGCGCGACCGCCTCGGCGGCGAGCCGGTCCGCGTCGTACACCCGGTCGAGCGGGACGGCCGTCGGGATCGCCGGTTCCGCGAGGACGGCCGTCACGGCGCGGCCTTCCGGACCACGACCGCGCCCGGATCGTCCGGGAGCGGGGTCGCCTGCGCGAGACCGTCGCCCTCCGCCGGGTGCAGCCCGACGTCCGCCAGCTCCTTCAGGACGGGCTCGGGCCGGTGCATGTGGTGCAGCCGCTCCACCGACTCGGTGGCGACCAGCTCGCCGCGCAGGTACGTCCGGTAGGTCTGGCGCAGCCGGGACAGGTCCGGTCCGAGCCGCCGCGCCGAGGCGGACAGGATGTACCGGCACTCGCCGAGGTCCTGCTCGTCCATCACGCGCTCGTCCTGGTCGGGCGCGGGCATGCGCAGCACCATGTCCATGGCGCACAGGCCGCCGGGCCTCAGGTGCGCGGCGATCGCCGCGAACAGCGCCGGGCGCTCGGAGGGCGGGACGTGCTCCAGCACCCCGCCGAGGTAGACGTAGTCGAAGGCGCGGCCGAGGTCGAACGCGGGCGCGCTGCCCTCGACGACCGTCACCTTCGGCCGCAGGTCGGGCCGCTGCGCCAGCTTCGCGATGAGGACGGCCCGCATCGTCGCCGACCGCTCCATG
This sequence comes from Actinomadura gamaensis, assembly GCF_042652125.1. Classification (NCBI taxonomy): domain Bacteria; kingdom Bacillati; phylum Actinomycetota; class Actinomycetes; order Streptosporangiales; family Thermomonosporaceae; genus Actinomadura; species Actinomadura gamaensis. The sequence goes on from NZ_JBHSIT010000003.1 coordinate 556,263, forward strand.
CAGAACAGGGAGCGCGCCCGCGGGGCGACGGCGAGCGCGAGGCGGCCCGTGCCAGGGCCGATCTCCAGCGCGTCCGCGCCGGGCGGCGTCAGGTCGGCGAAGAACGGGACCGAGGGCAGCGCGTCCTCGCGCGCGCGGAACAGGTCGTAGTAGCCGGGCGTGATGGCGTACGGGTCGCTGGAGCCGCTCGGGTCGGTACCGATCGACACGTTTCTCCCCACATGATCGCTTCGAGGCTAGAGTGGACGTCGAGAGGGCGGAGCAGGCGGTCCGCGACCGCCGGTGGGTCCGCGACCGCCGGTGGGACGGCGGCCGCGAACCTTCGAACCTCACGCGGCGCTCATCAGTGCCAGTACTTCATGGGGCCTCCCTCCTCTCACTCCCTGATGGGTGACGGGACGTCCGACCCTGCTCAGTCCAGCGCGACGCGCAGACGGGCGGGACTGCGCAGGGTCAGGGCGGCCCGGAACTCGGGCGCGCCGAGGGCGCGCAGTGCCGTGGAACGCTCCGCCAGGACGGCGAGCACCACCCGCGCCTGGACGGCCGCGAACGACGCGCCGAGGCAGGAGTGCGCGCCCTTGCCGAACCCCAGGTGCGGGTTCGGGCGCCGGTCGAGGCGCAGCTCGTGCGGCCGGTCGAAGCGCGCCGGGTCGCGGTTGGCCGCGCCGAGGAACAGCGTCACGTCCTGGCCGGGCTCGATCTGCTGCCCGCCCACCTCGGCGGGTTCGACGCAGACGCGGCCGAGCGCCTGCACCGGCGAGCAGTACCGGACCAGCTCGTCCACGGCCCGCGGCGACGGGTCGGCGGCGAACGCGGCGAGCGCGCCGGGCGCGTCCAGCAGCGCGACGACCGCGAGCGACAGCAGCTTGCTCGCCGAGGTGTAACCCGCGTGGAGCAGCACCCGCAGGGTGTTCGCCGCGACCGTCCGGTCCAGGTCGCCCGCGCGGACGGCGTCGGCGACGACCCGGACGATCCCGTCCGGCGGCGGGTCGGCGAGCCACCCGGCGGTCAGCGCGGACAGTTCCGCCCGCGCATCCATCGCGGCCTCGGCCCGCTCCGGCCACACCCCGGCGTCCATCCCGGCCGCGACGGTCTCGGCGGCGGGGACGAAGGAGGCCGGGTCCGGCTCGGGCACCCGCAGGTACCGGCAGATCGTGGACACCGCGAGCGGTTCGCAGAAGTCGGCGACGACGTCGAAGGACGGCAGCCCCTCCAGCTCGCCGAGCATCGCGCGGGCGCGCTCGGCGACCATCGGCGCGACCTCGGCGCGGTCCAGCTCGCGCAGCGCGTCTACCAGCGGACGGCGCGCGGCGGTGTGCCCGGGCGGGTCGAGCGTCTGGACGCTCACCGCCTGCGGCGGCATGTCGATCCCGGCGCGGCGCGGGTCGGACGCGAAGCGGGCGCCGTCGCGCAGCACCGCGGCGCAGTCGGCGTGGCGCGTCAGCAGCCAGGTGCCGAGCCCGTCGTGCCAGGCGACCGGAGCGCGCGAGCGGAGCTCGTCGAACACCGGATGCGGGTCGCGGAGCGCCGCCGGTTCGGCGAGCCTGCGGAGCGGGTCGGACGCCGGGAGGTCGGGCGGCAGCGGGTCGGACACCGGATCGGACGGCAGGGGGGCGGACGGTGGGGAGTCGGACGGCGGAGGGCCTGGGGGAGTGGCGGCACGCCCGTGCCGGGGGTTCGCCTCGGTACGCGCGTGTATCACATCGTTGTCCACGCGGCTCCCTGGTAAAGGAGGACAGTGGGCTTACGTGATCACTGCTGGCAAGGTAACCCCGGCTCCGGTCGATGTCCATTGTCAGGACTCGCCGAACAAGGCGGACGGAAACCCTGTCGGCACCCGCCGTCCGCGCTCCGTTCGAGCTCCGTACGCGTCAGTGGCGTAGCTGCTTGAACGCCCGCGTCTGCGCGGTCAGGGCGCGCTCGGCCGGCAGCCGCTCCATGCTGCTCGCGCCGTAGAACCCATGGCAGTTCTTGGCGTTCGCGAGGACGTACCCGGCGTCCTCGGGTTCGGCGATCGGGCCGCCGTGGCACAGCACCAGGACGTCGTCGCGCTCGTTCAGCGCGGCGTCCGACCAGGCGTCGATGAGCGCGACGCAGTCGTCCAGCGTCTTCGCGGTCTCCGCGCCGATCGCGCCGCCGGTGGTGAGGCCCATGTGGCAGACGATCAGGTCGGCCCCGGCGCGGGTCATCGCGCGCGCGTCGTCCTCGGAGAACACGTACGGCGTGGTCAGCAGGTCGGCGGCGCGGGCGGCCTCGACCAGCTCGACCTCCAGCCCGTAGCCCATGCCGGTCTCCTCCAGGTTGGCGCGGAAGACGCCGTCGATGAGGCCGACCGTGGGGAAGTTCTGGATGCCGGAGAAGCCCAGCTCGCGCAGTTTCGCCAGGAACGGGCCGCGCAGCAGGAACGGGTCGGTCCCGTTCACTCCCGCGAGGACGGGCGTGCTCTTCACGACCGGCAGCACCTCGGCGGCCATCTCCACGACGATCTCGTTCGCGTTGCCGTAGGCGAGCAGCCCGGCGAGCGAGCCGCGCCCCGCCATCCGGTAGCGGCCGGAGTTGTAGATGACGATGAGGTCGATCCCGCCCGCCTCCTCGCACTTGGCGGACAGGCCCGTCCCGGCGCCGCCGCCGACGATCGGCTCGCCCCGCCGGGCCATGTCGGTGAAGCGCTCGACCAGCTCGGCGCGGGCGAAACTCATCGGGAGACCTCCTGGAAGGCCGCGACCAGCGCGGCGGCGAACTCGGGATCGTTGACGTGGTGCGGCGACCGGACCAGGCGCCGGTCGGCCGTCTGCCGCACCTCGGCCTCCAGCGTCTCGAACAGGACGCGGTCGGCCTGAGGGTCCCAGAACGGCTGGTCCGGCGCGTCCAGCGCGGAGACCCCGCCCTCCGGCAGCAGGAACCGCACCGGGCCGTCGCAGGCGTTCAGCTTCGCGGCGATGAACCGCGCGATCTCCCGGCACTCGTCCGGGCTGGTGCGCATCAGGGTCACCTGCGCGTTGTGCTCGTAGAACAGCCGGTCGGCGTACCGGTCGGGGACGGTGTCGCGCGCGCCGAAGTTCACCATGTCGAGCGCGCCGCACGACCCGACGTAGGGGACGCCCGTCCGCGCGAACACGTCGAGCCGTCCGGGACCCGCGCTGAACACCCCGCCCGCGACGAGATCGCAGATCTCGGTCGTGGTGATGTCGAGGACGGCGTCGACCAGCCCGTCCCCGACGAGCGCCTCCATCGCGCGGCCACCGGTGCCGACGGCGTGGAAGACGAGCGTGTCGTGGCCGGCGGCCAGCCGCTCGGCGACCGCGGTCACGCACGGCGTGGTCACGCCGAACATGGTCAGCGCGACGGCCGGACGGTCCTCGGCGGGCGGCACCGGACGCGCGACCATCCCGGCGAGCGCGTGCGCGGCGTTCCCGAGCACCTGCCGCGAGATCCGGTTCAGCCCGGCGACGTCGGTCACCGAGTGCATCATCGTCAGGTCGCTGACCCCGACGTACGCGCCGACGTCCCCGGCCGCGACCGTGCTCACGACCAGCTTCGGGACGCCGACGGGCAGCGCGCGCAGCGCGGGCGCGATCAGCGCGGTGCCGCCGCTGCCGCCGAGCCCGAGGACGCCGGCGAGGTCGTCGCGCGCGGTGAGGAACCGCTCGAACGCGACCGCCATCGCCGAGACGGCGGTCCCGCGGTCCCCGGTGAAGACCGCGGCCGGACCGTCCGGATGGAACGCCGCGACGTCCGCGGGCGTCACGTCCGCCCTGCCGCTCGCGGGCTCCCCGGTGGACACGTCGACCGTCCGGACCGGCACCCCGGCCGCCGCCACGAGCTCCGCCGCGTACCGCAGCTCGGCGCCCTTGGTGTCGAACGTGCCGACCACGTACGCCACGCGGCCCCTGTCATCGGCCATCGTCCTCGCCACCTCCCTCGACGCGCCCGACGCTATCGACCCCCGCCCGACCGGGCAACGAGCACCACCCGGCCGCCCACGCGCGCCGCCCGGCCGCCCACGCGCGCCGCCCTGCCGATCACGCGCACCGCCCTGCCGCCCACGTGCGCCGGCCGGGCGATCACGAGCGCCGCCCGGCCGACGCCGCGAGCGCGGAGGCCCGCGGCGGGTCCTTGGCCCGTGGCGGCGGGTGGGTCATGATGGCGCCATGCCGAAGCCCTACGCGAGCGCGGTCATCGACGCCCCGGTGAACAAGGTGTGGGAGGCGGTGCGCGCCTTCGGCGCGATCGCCGACTGGCATCCCGCCCTCGACACCTGCGTCCTCCAGGAGGGCGGCGACCACACGGTCGGGGCCGTCCGGCGGCTGACGGCGGGCGACGCCGTCTTCGTGGAGCGGCTCACCGGCCTGGACGACGTCGCGTTCGTCCAGACCTACGAGTTCCTGGAGAGCCCGTTCCCCGTGCGGCGCTACCACGCGACGATCCGGGTCGCGCCGATCACCGCGTCGGGGCAGGCGTTCGCCGAGTGGTGGGCCGACTACGAGGCGGACGAGGCCGAGACCGTCCGGCTCACGCCGTTCTTCCGCGACGCGGTGTTCGCCGCCGGGCTCGCCGAACTCGGCGAGTACGCCCGCAAGCGGTAACGCGACCCGGCGCATCGCCGGGCCCGGGCGGATCAGGGCTCGGGGCGGGGGCGTGGCGGGCCGGTCCCGGCGCACTCGGCGTCGTCAGCCGTGAGGTCCGCGATCGCCTCGCGCAGCAGGGCCTCCTCCATGAGCAGCCGCGCGGTCTCCGACAGTGCGGCGGCGTAGGCGTCTCCGGCGTCCAGGGTCGGCATGCCCCGCGCCTCCTCTCCGGCGAAAGATCTCTCGGGGACAGTCAACCCCGGTAGGGGATCTTGTCAAGAGTGCCGGGTGGTGCGGGCGGCGCCGGACGGGGCCCTGTGACCCCGGTGAACTCCTGTGAAACCGCCTCGCCGCAGCGTCCCGATCGGCCGTCCCATGGCCGCCCCATCGGCCGTCCCGATCGGCCGTCCCGCTCCGCGGCGGCCCGCGCGAAGGGGCGCGGGCCGCCGCGGGACGGTCACTTCCGCAGGCCGCGCTCGATCGCCTCGATGACGCGCGGGCGCAGCTCGGCGGCGCTGACGATGGCGTCCACCGAGCCGACCTCGACGGCCCGCTGGATGCTGTGCACGCGGTCGAACTCGGCCGCGACCTCGCCCAGCTTCTCGGACCGGACGGACGCGCGGACCTCGGCCAGCCGCGCGGTCAGCGCGACCCGCTCGGCGCCGACCGCCGCCGACACCTCGGCCTGGAGCGCGGTCACCCGCGGGTCGTTCGCCGTCCGGGCGTTGACCTCGCCGGAGAACACGACCGCCGCCGCCGGCGCGCCGCCCAGCACGGACGCGAACGAGCCCTCCAGCGCCAGCACCGTCATGTTCGGGTTGAGCGCCTTGGAGAACACCACGAACGCGCCGCCGTGGTAGCGGGAGATCACGCAGAACACGATCGGGCCCTCGAAGTTCACGATCGCCCGGCCGATCTCCGCGCCGTACTCCAGCTGGAGCTTGCGCATCGACTCCGGAGAGCCGTCGAAGCCCGACAGGTTCGCCAGCACGACCAGCGGACGGTTCCCGGACGCGGCGTTGATCGCCCGCGCGGTCTTCTTCGACGACTGCGGGAACAGCGTGCCCGCCGTGTAGGCGTCCGGGCCGTCGGTGGGCGGGAAGCCGCGCCGCGGCACCGACCGCGACTCGATCCCGATCAGGCAGACGGGCCGCCCGCCGATGTGCGCGTCCTGGACGACCGAGGTCTCGGCGTCGGCCATCCCGGCCCACCGCTCCAGCACCGGGTGGTCCTGGTCGGACAGGGCCCGCATGACCGTCCGGATGTCGAACGGCTTCTTGCGGTCCGGGTTGTGCTCGGCGGAGAACACGTCGCCGACGCGGGTGAAGTCGCTGCCCTCGACCACGTGCGGGAAGTCCCGGATGTCCCGGTCCACCGGGTCGGACGTGCCGATCGTGCGCGGCCCGGACTCGCCCGGCGCGACGTAGGTGTGGTCGTAGTGCGCCATCAGCACGTCCCGCGCGGACGGCAGGTCCGGCGCCCAGTACTGCGCCTGCCCGTTCGGGCCCATCACCCGGTCGTAGCCGCCGATGCCGAAGTTGTCCTCGGCCGAGACGCCGCCGGAGAAGTCCAGCGACTGCTTGCCGGTCAGGACCATGGCCGAGTCGGGCGTCATGACGAGGACGCCCTTGGTGTGCATCAGCATCGTCGCCTCGGCGTTCCAGTACGGCTGCGCGCCGACGTTGATGCCCGCGACCACGACGTTGATCTCGCCGCCGTCCTGGGTGAACTCGACGATCCGCTTGAGCGCGGCCGCCACCCAGTCCATGTTCTCGGTGCCGGACTCCATCGAGATCCGGGCCCCGGCGGACAGCGCGTACCACTCCAGCGGGACGCCCATCCGCTCCGCCAGGTCCAGCGCGGCGATGACGCGGCGGCACTCCGGCTCCGACAGCGCGCCGAGCGCCTTGGTCGGGTCGCCCAGCAGGACGACGCGGGTCACGCCCTCCGGATGCCGCGCGGTCGGCGTGGTCACCACGCCCGCGACGATCGCGGCGGTGTTGCGGCCCTTCGGCCGGTCCACCGGCACCAGCCGGTGCTCGCCGTCCAGGTCGTGCTCGACGAAGTCGCCGAGCAGGCCAGTCAGCTCGTACGGGTAGACGGTGTTGCGGCTGCGCGCGCGCAGCACCTTCTGCCGGTAGTCGTCCAGCGGCTCGACCGGCTCGGCCGGCGGCTCGCCCATGGTCAGCTCGGCGCCGCCCGCCGCGTCGAACCGGATCCGGACGGCGACCTTGCGCAGCTCGCCGGTCTCCTCGTCGCGGCGGCGGCCGATGAACAGCATCTCCTCCAGGCCCGCGCCCTCGGCCGTCGGCAGCACCCGCTCGAAGATCTGCTCCAGCTCGGCGCGGGACAGGTCGCTCGGCGGCCAGACGTAGACGACGATCCGGTTCGTCGCGAACCGCTTGTTCGACGGCCGCTCCGCCTGCGCCCGCCGGATCGAGTCCAGGCACGTCGCGATCGTGTACTCGGCCATCGGCAGCGCGACGTGCGCGCCGTCCTGGTCGCGCAGCGCGGTCAGGTCCCGGATCTGCGCGAACGCCACCAGCCGCTCGTCGGACGGGTTCTCCCGCGCGACGCACCGGAACAGGTACACCTCCTCGTCGGAGGACGGCAGCCGGGTGAGGTCGAACGCGCTCAGCCGCTCCATCTGCATGCGCTGCGCGATGTAGGGGTGCAGGCCGCGGATCAGCCGCTCCTCGACCATGCCGTCCGCGGACGGCCGGAACGTGAAGTGGTGGTGCATGACCGCGCCGCCGCTGCCCGCGACGGTCGCGGTGAGCCGCCGCACCCGCCCGGGCAGCGGGTGCAGGGCGAGGACCCGCTGCAGCGCGGCGGCCATGGCGTCGAAGTCCTCGGGCTGCTTCTCCCAGGACAGGTAGATGTCGGCGTCGATCGCGCTGCCTGCCTCGGCGTCGGTCGCGCCGCCCGCCTCGGCGTCGCCGGCGCTCGGGCCGCCGGCCAGCTCGGCGAGGCCGTCCAGCGCGGCGCCGAGCCGCTCGAAGCCGACCGCGGCCGACACCACCGACGATCCGGCGCGCCGGGCGATCACGAACGCGCAGCCCGAGGCCGTCGCGGTCCGGACGTCAAGCAGCTCCTTGTTGCCGTAGTAGCGGCGGGTCAGGACCTCCAGCATGACCGAGTTGTCCAGGCCCGCGCCGTCCGGGCCGCCGCGGATCAGCCGCTGGCCGAGCAGCCGCACCAGCGGCTCGGTGCTGCGCACCATCTCGGCGATCCGCTCGGCGCGGTCGGCCGCGCCGGGGTGCGCGTCCAGGTGCCGCAGGTGCCGGCGCACCCCGGCGTAGACGCGGGCGCGGTTGCGGCGCAGCAGCGGCTGCCCGAACCACGCGAACACCACGCCGCGCGCCAGGTCGGACACCATCGGGAAGCGGACCTGCGTGGCGGAGATCAGCCGCTCCAGGGCGAGGGCGGCGGGCTCCCGCAGCGCCTCCTCCGGGGGCGGCTCCTCCAGCCAGGCGCGCAGCAGCGCGGTGACGACCGCGGTGTTCGCCGACGCCCGCTGCTGGGCCAGGAAGATCCGGAACACCGCCGATTCGAGCTCGGGGGAGCGGTCCAGGTCGGTGACGCCGTAGTGGCCGAACGCCGTGGCGAGCCGGGCGCGGAAGTCCTCGGGCAGCCCGGCCCGCTCGACGTCCAGGCTCTGCAGGTAGGTGTGGAAGTACTCGCGCGGGCTGTACGCGTGCCCCCCGGTACGGCGGCCGTCGATGCCGACGCCGGGCGCCGGACGGGTCCGGCCCAGCTCGGCGATGTCGGCGAACGCCGCCAGCAGGTCGAGTTCGGCGGCCACCGGGCGGTCGCCGTGCTCGGCGGCGGTCCGGCGCGCGGCCAGGTAGCCGTCCAGCGTCCGGCGCTCGTCGTAGGGGTCGGCGTCGAAGCCGAGCAGCAGGCCGCGCAGCTCCTCCCGTCCCCGGACGGCCCGCTCGTGCGGCGGCACCGAGTCGGGCCCGGCGGGCAGGTCCAGGTCGGCGGCCGTGCCGGACGCGTCGGCGGCCTCCTCCGAGAGCGGCTCCAGCCGCAGCAGCGGCGCGCCGGTCTCGACCTGGGCGCCGACCGACACCAGGCATTCCTTCAGCCGGGCCTTGAACGGCGCGCGCAGCACCGTCTCCATCTTCATGGACTCCAGCACCAGGATCGGGGCGCCCGCCTCGACCTCGGCGCCGACCGCGAGCGGCGTCGCGACGACCAGCGCGGGCGCGGGGGAGCGGACGACGCCGCCCTCGTCCCGGCTGATGCGGTGCGCGACGCCGTCCACCTCGACCAGGTGGACCGGGCCGTGCGTGCCGGTCAGCAGCCGGTACCGGACGCCGTTCACCACGATCTGCCCGGCGTGCCGGTCGAACCGGTCGAGCTCCACGTCGGCGGTGCGGACCTGGTCGCCCGCCTCCAGCCCGACCCGGAACCGCTGCGCGCCGACCCGCGCGACCCGCACCCGGTAGCCGGCGCCGCGCAGCTTCAGCTCCAGCGGGCGCCCCGACTCGTGCCGCGCCTGCGGCCGTCCGCCGGACGCGGTCGCAAGCAGCCGGTGCCGCTCGGCGCGCTCGCCCTCCTCGTACGCCTCGATCGCTGCGGCGGCGAGCGCGACGGCCGCGTGCCGGTGCGCGACGAGGCCGCCCTCCGCGCGGACCCGGTCGATCCAGCCGGTGTCGGCGGTCGCGTCGACCACCTCGGGCCGGTCGAGCAGGTCCAGCACGAAGCTCTTGTTGGTCGCGCCGCCCTCGATGACCACCGTGGTCTCGGCCATCGCCCGGCGCAGCCGGCCGAGCGCCTGGTCCCGGTCCCGGCCGAACGCGATGATCTTGGCGATCATGGAGTCGAAGTCGGCCGGGATCCGGTCGCCCTCGCCGACCCCGGTGTCCACCCGGACGCCCGGACCGGCGGGCAGCACCAGCCGCGCGATCCGGCCGGGGGCGGGCGCGAAGTCGCGGTCGGGGTCCTCGGCGTTCAGCCGCGCCTCGATGGCGTGCCCGCTCTCGGCCGGCCGCTCGCCCTCCAGCCGCCCGCCGGCCGCGACGTGGAGCTGGAGCCGGACCAGGTCGGTGCCCGTGGTGATCTCGGTGATCGGGTGCTCGACCTGGAGCCGGGTGTTGACCTCCAGGAACGCGAACAGCCGCTCGCCCGGGTGGTACAGGAACTCGACCGTGCACGCGCCCCGGTAGCCGACCGCGTTGGCCAGCCGCTCGGCGGACGCCTTCAGCTCGGCGACCTGCTCCGGCGCGAGCACCGGCGACGCCGACTCCTCGATGATCTTCTGGTTGCGGCGCTGCACCGAGCAGTCCCGGACGCCGAGCGCCCACGCGGTGCCCTGGCCGTCCGCGATGACCTGCACCTCGACGTGCCGCGCCCCGGTGACCAGGCGCTCCAGGAACACCACGCCGGAGCCGAACGCGCGCAGCGCCTCCTGGCTCGTCCGCTCGTAGGCGTCGGTCAGCTCGTCCCGCGACGCCACCTTGCGGATGCCGCGCCCGCCGCCGCCCGCGGTCGCCTTCAGCATCAGCGGGTAGCCGATCTCGTCCCCGGCGCGCAGCGCGTCCTCCAGGGTCTCGACCGCGCCGCGGCTCCACGGCGCGACCGGGACGCCGACCTCCTCGGCGATCAGCTTCGCGCCGATCTTGTCGCCCAGCCGCCGCATCGCCTCGGCGGACGGCCCGACGAACGTCACGCCGATCCGGTCGCACAGCTCGGCGAACGCCGGGTCCTCGGCGACGAAGCCCCAGCCGACCCACGCCGCGTCCGCGCCGGTCGCGACCAGCGCCCGCTCCAGGACGGCGAGGTCCAGGTAGGGCCGGGCGGACGCGGGGCCCAGCGAGTAGGCGACGTCCGCCTCTCGGACGAACGTGGCGCCGCGGTCGGCGTCGGTGTAGAGCGCGACCGTCTCGATCCGCGCCCCCGTCTCCGCCGAGAGGTCCCGCACCGCATGGATGAGCCGCATCGCGGCCTCTCCGCGATTGACGATCGCGATACGCCTGAACACCGGCCGAGCCTCCTGAACACCCGCTCAAAACGAAGAGTGACGCCCGGCACGGGGGCATCACCAAGTCCGCTCTCCAGACTGTCCGATCAGGACCCCCGGAACCAAGGTGTGCGCCCACACGTGCCGGACCCTCCGGCTTGTGGGAACCCCACAAAACACGTCCCCGCCGACCGGCGCCTCAACGTGGCGCGTCGCTCACGCTGCGCTCTTGCCGCGCCTCGCTCAGTCGCCGCCGCCGGGCGCCGGGCGGTAGACCGCGTTCAGGACGACGTGGAGCAGCGTGTCGATCAGCCGGTCCTCGTCGAGGGCCGGCTGCTGCCCGGCGAACAGCGCGTTCATCGAGCGCTCGACCATGAGGCTCAGCGCGGTGGCCAGCTCGCGCGCGGGCGGGCCGTCCGGGGCGGCGCCCGCGGCGCGCTCGGCCTCGATGACCTCGGCGTCGCGGTCCACCCAGCCGGTCATGAGGCGGCTCCAGAGCGCGTCGATCTCCGGATCGTCCGCGCGCGCCTGCGCCGCGGCGGCGGCGACCGCGCGGTGCTCGCCGAAGGCGGCGAGGAACGCGGTGAGGACGTCGCGCCAGAAGGCCGCCGGGTCGGCGATCGGGGACGGCGGGCGCGGGACCAGGGCCCGGTCGGCCTCCTCGGCCACCCGGTCCAGCAGCGAGAGCAGGACGTCCTTCTTGGACGAGAAGTAGAAGTAGAACGTCGGGCGGGACAGGCCCGCGCCCGACGCGAGGTCCTCGATGGAGATGTCGGCGAGCGGGCGCTCGGCCAGCAGCCGCTCGGCGGTGGCGAGGATGGCCGCCTCCCGCTCGTCGCCCGACGGGCGGGACGAGCGGCGGCTCCGCGAGGCCCGGGACGTCGCCATGCCGCCGATCCTAGCAGCGTCGAGTCCGTCGACACGGTGTTGAGATCTACACCACGTCGGGAACATCAACACTGTGTCGACTGTTCCGAAAGGTGTAACTACCTGCGAGAACGTCCGTCGCGGCGCCGGTCTCCGGCGCGGCGCGACGGGACAGGAGGCGATCATGCTGGCCGGACGGCTTCACTTCAGCGGCGACGGCGGACGCCGGTTCCAGCTCGACGAGGTCCCGGTGCCGCAGCCCGGACCGGGCCAGGTGCTCGTCAGGGTCGAGGCGGCCGGGGTCTGCCTGTCCGACGCGCACCTCATCGACGGCACCCTCACCCCGTTCCTGCTGGACGGCGACGCGGTCACCCTCGGCCACGAGGTCGCGGGCACCGTGCACGCCCTCGGCCCGGACACCACCGCCGCGAAGGTCGGCGACCGCGTCCTGCTCCAGGCGGGCGAGGAGCGCGGCGGCCGGACCTACACGCGCGGCGTGGACTACGACGGCGGCTGGGCCGAGTACGCCCTCGCCCGCGAGGACACCCTCGTCCCCATCCCGGACGACCTGCCCTTCGAGCAGGCGTGCTTCGTCCCCGACGCGGTCTCCACCCCGTGGGCCGCGATCACCGCGACCGCCGGGGTCCGCCCCGCCGAGGCGGTCGGCGTGTGGGGCGTCGGAGGGCTCGGCGCGCACGGCGTCCAGCTGCTCCGGCTGGCCGGCGCGGCCCCGATCGTCGCGGTCGACCCGCTGCCCGCCGCCCGCTCGCGCGCGCTGGAGTTCGGCGCGGACCTCGCCCTCGACCCGGCCGACCCCGCGTTCCGCGACGAGGTCCTCGCCGCGACCGGCGGCGCGGGCCTGGCCGCCGCGTTCGACTTCGCCGGGGTCCCGGCCGTCCGCGAGCAGGCCGTCGCCGTCCTCGCGCCCGGCGGGCGGCTCACCCTCGTCGGCCTCACCGACAAGCCCATCACCGTCACCGACGGGACCATGTTCAGCTTCTTCCAGAAGAAGCTGCTCGGGCACTACGGCTCCGCGCCGGAGCACGTGGTCGAGCTCGTCCGGCTGCTGGGCGCGCACCGTCTCGACTTCTCCCGGTCGGTCAGCGCCGTCGTCCCGCTCGCGGACGCCGAGAAGGCCGTCCACGCGCTGGAGACCAAGGACGGCGACCCGATCCGGATCGTCCTGAAGCCGTGACGCCGCCGCCCGGCCGGATCCGACCACTACTCCGCGCCGTCCCCGGGTATGCCCACCCGGCACCTGTCCGTCACCCCGGAACGGGAGAGTGCCGATGCGAGGCGACCTGGACCGGATCCCCGGCCCGCCCCCGGGAGACGGCGCGGAGGCCGTCGCCGCGGCGGGCGGCCTGCACCACTACCAGCTGAAGCTGCACGCCGAGTACGGCCCGGTCGTCCGCTTCCCGCTGCCCGGAGCGGACGAGGCCGTCTCGGTCGCCGACCCCGTCCTGCTGGAGGCCACGGCCGGGATCGACAAGCGGCCGGAGAAGCTGTTCGCGTTCCTGGCGCCGCTCCAGGAGTCCGGCAACCTCCAGACGCTCCCGGCGGCCGAGCACGCGCCGTGGCGGAAGGCGATGCTGTCGGTCCTGGCCGGACGGCCCTCGCACGAGGCGCACTTCGCCCGGTTCGCGGAACTCGCCGTCCAGCTCGCCGACCGCTGGGAGGAGCAGGGCTGGGCCGAGACGCAGAAGGACCTGAGCGAGCTGTCGCTGCGCATGGTGTGCGAGTACGCGCTCGGCAGCGCCCTGCCTCCGGAGCGGTCCGAGCAGGTCGTCTCCGCCTTCGAGGACGTCCTGACCGAATACCTCGCGCGGCTGTACCAGGTCGAGGCTTCGGACTCGGCGAGCGACCGGGCCGCAGCTTCCCTCGCCTACCTGCGCCGCACGGTGGACGACGTCCTCGCCGCCCACCGGGACGCGGCGCGGCCGGACGACCGCAGCGACCTCGTGGCGGCGCTGGTCCGGGCCGGCACGTCCCCCGCGCGCATCCGCGACACGGTGCTGATGACCATGATGGCCGCGCACCACACGACCGGCGTAGCGATCTCCTGGACCCTGTACCTGCTGTCCCGCCACCCGGACGCGGCGGAGCGCGCCGCCGCCGAGACCGACGCCGTCCTGGGGGAGCGTACCGTCCCGGACTACGCGGACCTGAGGCGCCTGGCCTACCTCGACCGGGTGCTCAAGGAGTCGATGCGCCTGTTCCCGCCCGGCCCGTACGGCGCGCGCGAGACCACCGAGGACCTGACGCTCGGCGGATACGCGATCCCCGCCGGCACGACGCTCTTCTACCCGTTCTGGGCCGTCCACATGAACCCCGAGTACTGGCCGGAACCCGAGGTGTTCGACCCGGACCGCTTCACGCCCGCCGCCTCGGCCGGACGGCCCCGCCTCGCCCACCTGCCGTTCGGCGTCGGCCCCCGCAGCTGCGAGGGCGCGGCGCTGGCGACGGTCGAGGCGCGGCTCGTCCTGGCCGTCCTGCTGAAACGCTTCCGCTTCGCGCTCGCGCCCGGCCAGACGATCAGGCCGATCGAACGCTTCGTCCTGTGGGCGGACGGCGACATCAGGATGGACGTCGCGCCCCGCGCCGGCTAGCCGTCCTCGTGGACGTCGCGCCCCGCGCCGGCTAGCCGTCCTCGTGGACGTCGCGCCCCGCGCCGGCTAGCCGTCCTCGTGGACGTCGCGCCGCGCGGTGGCTAGCCGTCCTCCTTCGCGAGGCGGCGGCGGATCTTGTCGGGGTCGCCGAAGAGCGGCGCGTCGCGCTGGGCGCGCAGGCGCTCCAGCTCGCGGCGGTCGCGCTTGGTCGGACGGCCCGCGCCGCGCTCCCGCAGGCCGACGGGCATCGTCAGCTCGCGCGGCGGCGGGGGCGGGCTGTTGTCGACCAGGCACTCCTGGGCCACCGGCGCACCGACCCGCTTGCGGATGACCTTCTTCACGACGACGATCCGCTCGCGCCCCTCGTGCCGGACGCGGACCTCGTCCCCGGCCTTGACCGTCGTGGCGGGCTTCGCGCGCTCGTCGTTCACCCGCACGTGCCCGGCGCGGCACGCCGAGGTCGCCTGCGACCGTGTCTTCAACAGCCGGACCGACCAGATCCAGAGATCGACCCGCACCGTCTCCTCGCCTGCCATGATCCGCACTCTAGCCGCGCCCCCGCACGGCCCACGCCGCATTTTCCGCCGCCCGGCCTCCGAACCGGAGATCATCATCGGCCCTCGGCGAGGACCGGAACGTGGAAGGATCTCCCTCCGGTGCGGGCGGCGGAGAGGACCGGGCGTGCGGCAGGACGCGGCAGCGGGCGAGGACGGCGTGGAAGCGGGCGAGGACGAGTACCGGCGGGCGCGCGCCCTCGACGAGGCGGGCGAGACCGCGGAGGCCGAGGCGCTCTACCGCGCCGCCGCCGGGGCCGGGCACGTGCGGGCGATGAACGTCCTCGGGCTCTCCCACGTCGAGCGGGACAAGGACGAGGCCGAGCGATGGTGGCTCAAGGCGGCGGACGCCGGGTTCGCCCCCGCGATGCGCAACCTCGGCTACCTCGCGGACGAGCGGTCGCGTCCCGACGAGGCCGAACGCTGGTGGCGCGCCGCCGGCGAGGCGGGCGACGCCACGGCGGCCTACAATCTCGGGTTCATGCTCGCCCGCCAGCGGCGGACGGAGGAGGCCGCCACCTTCTACACGATCGCCGCCGAGAGCGGCGACACCGAGGCGATGGTCAACCTCAGCAGCGTGCTGGAGGCCCTCGACCGCGCGGACGAGGCGGAGAGCTGGCTGCTCAGGGCCGCCGGAAAGGGCGACCCGGTCGCGATGAGCAACCTCGGCGCGTCCTGCTACAAGGCGCGGCGCGTGGACGAGGCCGAGCGCTGGTGGCGCCGGGGCGCGGAGGCGGGCGGCCGCGACGCCGCCTACAACCTCGCCGTCCTTCTGGACGGACGAGGCGCCACCGACGAGGCCGTGCGGCACTTCGAGGCCGCCGCCGAGGCGGGACACCCGAAGGCGCGGCGTCAGCTGGACGAGATCCGCACGCAGGGCGCGGCCCGGATCGCGGGCATCTTCTAGGCCGAGCTCTCGCTCCAGGCGGAGCGGTCGGGCGGCGTCGATCCGGCGGGGAATTCACTTCTGTCATCGAAGCAGGGTGATGCGGTCCTGCTTCGACGGGGTGATCGTCTTGTGGGCGCGGAGGTAGGCGATGAACTCCTCGTGGTCGCGGCCGTTGCGGTAGGGGGCGGTGAAGGACGAGAGGGCGGTGTAGCCGTCCGCGCCGATGAGGGTGTAGCCGAGCCCGGCCACCCGGTAGGACCGCGCGAGGTCCAGCGGCTCGCCGTCGATGAGGAAGCGCTGGGGGTCCACGCGCCGTCCGACCGGCCGGGTGGTGTCGAAGGTGGCGCGGACGTTCGAGGAGAACGCGAGCGGGCCGTGGGCGACCGTGCCGTTGGCGCGCTGCTGCCACTGCTGCTCGAAGGCCTGCCGGAGCTGCTCGCCGGTGAGGGTGACGGTCAGGATCGGGTTCTCGTAGCCGAGCTGCGAGTAGGCCTCGCCGAAGAGGATCAGGCCGTCCTCGTCCGCCGGGTTCGTGCCCTTGGCGTAGAGCAGCCGTCCGGCGACGGCGCTGGAGCCGGAGATCGGCTTGGCGGCGACCAGGCCGAAGTCGGCGCGGCCCTGCCGGTTCCGGTTCGCCGACCAGAGCATGAGGTCGGCGCCCAGATCGCCCATCGTCGATTCGCCGTCGGCGTCCAGCGTGGGCGTGAAGTCGCCGGTCAGGCGTCCGGCGGGGGTGGCGTGGCGGCGGTCGCCCTGTTCCGTCCAGTGGTCGACGACGCGCTGCATGGCCGGGTCGGGCGCGATGTCGAGCGTGACGGGATGGTTGGTCGACCGGGTGAGGTCCCGGACGACCTTCCCGGTCTCCGGGTCGAGCTTGAGATCGATCTCGTTGATGATCTGCCCCGCGTGCCCCGCCTCCACGAACGGGCGGAGGTTCCCGGCGGGGTCGGGCAGCATCGCGTTGAACCACCAGTGCCAGTGCCCGGTGATGATCGCGCAGACGTCCGGGTCGACCTTCGCGGCCATCTCCAGCGCGGGGCCGCCCGCCGCCAGGTTCGCGCCGTTGATCGGCGCGTGCCAGTTGTCGACCTGCTGCGCGCCGTCGTGGACGCACACGACCAGCGCGTTCACGCCGCGCCGCTTGAGCAGCGCGGCGTACCGGTTGGCGGTCTCGATCGGGTCCAGGCCGTCCAGCTCGGGGTTGTAGGAGCTGGAGCCGGTCGCGGTGTGCTCCAGCGTCAGGTGGATGAAGCCGATCGGGTAGCGGCGTCCGCGCGGTCCGTGGACGTACTCGACGTTGTACGGACGCAGGAACGGCCGCCCGGTCTTCCGCCACACGATGTTGGCCGAGTAGTAGGGGAACCGGAGCCCCCGGTAGCGGCGTCCGGTGGAGTCGCGGAAGCTGGAGTCGCGTCCGGGGACGCCGACCGGGACGCCCGCGACCATGTGCCGCAGGAAGTAGTCGACGCCGTAGTCCAGCTCGTGGTTTCCGAGCGTGGAGAAGCGCAGGCCGAGCGCGTTGAGCGCCTCGACCGGGCCCTCGTCCGACAGCATCTTGTTGTCCAGGGGCTCGCCGCCGCAGTAGTTGTCGCCGATCGAGAAGAAGATCGAGTTGCGCGGCGCCCGCAGCCGCCGGTGGTGCGCCGCGAGGTAGGCCGCGCCGCCGACGTGCAGGGTGTCGCCGCCGTTCCCGTCCGGGAGGTATCCGTCGGCGGCCGAGGTCGGGGTCCTCAGGTTGCCGTGGAAATCGGTGATGTTGAGCAGCTGGACGTCGATCAGCCCGTCCCGGTGCGGGACGGCCCGCTCCGAGGCGTAGGCGGGCCGTCCGAGCGCGAAGGCGGTCCCCGCCGCCGCGCCCGCCGCCAGCAGTGCCCGGCGCGACATGGGCGACCGGGTTCCGCAGCACTCGTCCATGGGGATCTCCTCAGCGCTCCTACCAAGATCGTCAAGAGGTGACCAGGTGGAGCTGTCCCGGTGATCACCAGGGGCGGTCCGGGGGCCGAACGGCGGGTGAACCGCGGGACCGGGAGGACGGAGATCATCGCGCCGCCCCGAACGTCTCGTGGCGCGAGAGGAAGCCGGTTACGGTGGGCGCGTGGGGACGATCCGAAGGCTCCGGGTGCCGCGCGGGGACGCGCTCCTCGCGCTGGTGGCGGCCGTCGTCGTGCTGGCGGTTCCGGCCGTCCGGGCGTCCGGCGGGGAGCGTCCGCTGTGGCCGGGCGGCGTGCTGCTGATCCTGGCGGCCACGCTCGTGCTGGCGGTGCGGCGGCGGTTCCCGGTGACGGTGCTGGGCGTCGTCACGGCCGCGGTGGTGCTGTACTACCCGCTCGGCTATCCGAGCGGGGCGATCGCGCTGGTGTTCCCGGTCGCGCTGTTCACCGTGGCGGTCGAGCGCCGGTTGTGGGTGGCGCTGGCCGTCGCCGCGGCCGTCGAGGCCGTGCCCATCGGGGTGGGGCTCGCCCGCGGACGGCGCCTCATGGACGGCAACGCGCTGGCGTGGCTGGCGCTCGGGCTGCTCATCACGATCTGGCTCGGCTACTACGTGCGCGGACGGCGCGAACGGACGGAGCAGGCCGAGCTGCGCGCGGCCGAGGCCGAGCGGACGCGCGAGCAGGAGGCCGCGCAGCGGGCCGTCCAGGAGCGGCTGCGCATCGCCCGGGAGCTGCACGACGTGCTCGCGCACCAGATCTCGCTGATCAACGTGCAGGCGGGCGCGGCGCTGCACCGGCGGGACGAGCCCGAGCGGGCCTACGCCGCGCTGGCGGCGATCAAGCAGGCGAGCCGCGAGACGCTGCGCGAGCTGCGGACCGCGCTCGGGGTGCTGCGGCAGGTGGACGAGGACGTGGCGGCGGTCTCGCCCGCGCCGTCGCTGGAGCGGGTCGGCGAGCTGCTCGACCGGGCGGTCGCGGCGGGGCTCGCGGTCCGGCTGGACGGGCGGGAGGCGGCGTCCGGGCTGCCGGTGGAGGTCGATCTCGCGGGCTACCGGATCGTCCAGGAGGCGGTGACGAACGCCGTGCGGCACGCGCGGGCGAGGACGGTCGAGGTGCGGATCGAGCGGTCCGCCGAGGCGCTGGTGGTGCAGGTGGACGACGACGGGCGAGGACCGGTGGACGACGGCGGAACAGGCGGCGGGCCGGGCGGTGGCAACGGGCTGCGCGGGATGCGGGAGCGGGCGGCGTCGATGGGCGGCGAGGTGACGGCGGGACCGCGGCCGGACGGCGGGTTCCGGGTGCGGGCGCGGCTGCCGCTCCCCGGCCCGGACGGGGACCTCGCGTGATCCGGGTGCTGCTGGCCGACGACCAGACGCTCGTCCGGGCCGGGTTCCGGTCGATCCTGGTGGGCGAGCCCGACATCGACGTGCTCGGCGAGGCCGACGACGGCGCGCAGGCGGTGCGGCTGGCCGCCGAGCTGCGTCCCGACGTCGTGCTCATGGACATCCGGATGCCCGTGCTGGACGGCCTGGAGGCCACCCGCCGCATCGTCCGCGACGCGCGTCTCGCGGGCGTCCGCGTGGTGATCCTGACGACGTTCGACCTGGACGAGTACGTGTACGGCGCGATCCGCGCGGGCGCGAGCGGGTTCCTGGTGAAGGACACCGAGCCGGCGGAGCTGATCCACGGCGTCCGGGTGGTGGCGCGCGGCGACGCGCTGCTCGCCCCGTCCGTCACGCGGCGGCTGATCGCCGAGTTCGCGCTGCGGTCGGCCGCGCCCCCGCCCGACGCGGCGCTGGACGCGCTGACCGCGCGGGAGCGGGAGGTGCTGGAGCTGGTCGCCGCCGGGATGTCGAACGACGAGATCGCGCGGCGGCTGGTGCTGAGCACGGCGACGGCGAAGACGCACGTGAGCCGCATCCTCGCCAAGGTCGGCGCGCGCGCCCGGGCGCAGCTGGTCGTGCTCGCCTACGAGTCCGGCATGGTGCGTCCGGGCTGGCTCGGCTAGCGGACCCGCCGCCGGGGGAGGCGGCGGGCCGCGCGTTCCGAGGCGTCAGCCGAGCGGTTCGAGCGCGCCGGTCCGGTCGGGGGCGGGTGCGGCGTGCCGGGCGAGGCGGCCGGGGAGCCAGATGCGTCCGCCGAGGTCGTACGCGAGCGCCGGGAGCAGCAGCGACCGGACGACGACCGTGTCGAGCAGCACGCCGAACGCCACCGCGAAGCCGAGCTGCACCATCGCGACCAGCGGCAGCGCGGTCAGCGCGGCGAACGTCGCGGCCAGCACGACCCCGGCCGAGGTGATCACGCCGCCGGTGACGGTCAGCCCGCGGACGACCCCGCGCCGGGTGCCCGACCGTCCGGTCTCCTCCCGGACGCGGTGCATCAGGAAGATGGTGTAGTCCACGCCGAGCGCGACCAGGAAGATGAACGCCAGCAGCGGGAACGAGGCGTCGCCGCCGCCGAAGCCGAACGCGTGCCGGAACACCAGCGCGCTCACGCCGAGCGTCGCCAGGAACGACAGCACGACCGTCGCGATCATCAGCAGCGGCGCGACCAGCGCCCGCAGCAGGACGGCCAGGATCAGGAAGACCACGGCCAGCACGACCGGGATGACGACCGCGTTGTCGCGGGCGGCGGCGCGGCGGGTGTCGAGGCCGACCGCCGCCGTCCCGCCGACCTCGGCGGTCCCGCCGACGGCCTTCCGCAGCCGGTCGACGGTGTCCTGCGCGGCCCGGCTGTCGGCCGGGTCCCGGAGCGTCGCCTCGTACCGGACGAGCCCCTGCGCGACGACCGGACGGCCGACCTCGGCGACGCCGTCCGCCGAACGCAGCGTGGCGGCCAGCCCGGACGCCCGCGACGCGTCGCCGATGACCACGGCGGGAGCGCCGGACCCGGCGGGGAAGTGCCGTGCGAGCACCTCTTCACCGGTCACCGAGTCGGGCTTGGTGACGAACTGGTCCTCGTTCGGCAGGCCGTGCGCGGACAGCGAGCCGAGGCCGAACGTCAGCGCGACCAGCACCAGCGACGTGCCGAGCCACAGCAGGCGCGGACGGGACGCGACGAGGCGTCCGACGCGTCCCCAGAGGCCGTGCTCGTCCTGCGGCGGCGCGGCCGGGTCGTAGCGGGGGACGAGCGGCCAGAAGACCCAGCGGCCCAGGACCACCAGCAGCGCGGGCAGCAGCGTCACCATCGCGGCGAGCGCCGCGACGACACCGGCGGCGGCCACCGGGCCGAGCCCGCGGTTGCCGTTCATCGTCGCGGCGAGCAGGCACAGCAGGCCCACCGCGACCGTCCCGGCCGACGCGATCACCGCGGGGCCGGCGCGGCGCAGCGCCGCCGCCATCGCCTCGTGCCGGTCGGCGTGCCGCCGCAGCTCCTCGCGGTACCGGGCGACGAGGAGCAGCGCGTAGTCCGTCGCGACGCCGAACACCAGGACGGTCAGGATCCCCGAGGTCTGGCCGTTGAACGTCAGCCCCGCGTGCTTCGCGAGCAGGTACACCGCCGACTGCGACAGCCCGAGCGCGAACACCGCGCTCAGCACCGGCACCAGCCAGAGCAGCGGGCTGCGGTAGATGAGCAGCAGCAGCGCGATGACCACGGCCGCCGCGACCAGCAGCAGCAGGCCGTCCATGGACCCGAACACCGCGCTCAGGTCGGCGACGCCGCCCGCGGGCCCGGTGACGTGCGTCTCCAGTCCGGCAGCGCCGCGTCCGGCGATGTCGCGCGCCGACGCCACGGCCTTCGCCGCGTCGTCCTTGGCGATCGGGACGAGCGTCCGCAGCGCCCGGCCGTCCTTCGACACGAACGGCCCCTGCGCGGTTCCGGCTCCGGGAAGGCGGGCGAACGCGGCCGCGTCGGCGCGCGCCTTCGCCACGTCGGCGGGCGTGACGCCCGCCGTCCGCTCGTACACGACCACGGCGGTCACCGGCTCGCCGGCGCGGAACCGCTCGTCCAGCTTCGCGACCCGCGTGGACTGCGCCCCTGCCGGGAGCCAGCTGGCCGTGTCGTCCTTCTGGACGTCCTTGAGGCGCCCCGAAAGCGGCCCCACCGCCACCAGCAGGACGATCCAGAACGCCAGGACGGCCCATTTGGCGCGCCGGCCCGAGACCAGCGCGGCCAGGCGGCCACCGGGACCTTTTCGGCTCCCGTTCACGATGATGCCTCCTCGGTTCTCGGTTCAGGCGTCCATCGTGTTTCGCGAGCCGTTCCCGCCGCGTCGGGCGCGAGATCGCACCCTGCCTACACACCGAGCTGTAAGGAGGCCGCCGCGCCTACATCCCGAGATGTACGGGCCCTGATTGCCGGCGGTGCGGAACGGGCATGGGGAAAAGGCCGGGCACGCCGTTCGGCGTGCCCGGCGGAAATGGTCAGGAAATGCGAGAGAACGGGTTCGGGGTCTGGGCCGTCCAGCGGTGGAGCTGGGCGCGCGCGGTCTGCTTGGTGACGCCGTTCTCGGTGACCTGCGCGCTCTGCACGACGTAGTAGAGGCCGTGCCCCACGGAGACCAGGCCGTACTGTCCGGACGCCCCCGACCAGCCGCGAACGCCGGTGGCACGGTCCAGCTCACCGCGCGGGGAGAGCGGGAGGACCTCGCCCTTCTCGGCGGTCGGCTGGCCCTTCAGCGTCTGCAGCCGCGGCCGGGACTTCGCGTCCACCGCGAACAGCGAGTAATTGGGGAATCCGGGCTTGGCGCCCTTGTACGCGGCCATCAGCCAGGTGCCGGAATCGGGCGCGTATTCGAGATTCTGGACGCCGTAGTTGGTGTTACCCGTGTAGACGAAGTACTTGCCGTCGGTCCCGGACGGCCCGCTCGTGTGCGGCAACTGCTGGGTGAGCGGCTTTTCGTAACGCTTCCAGGAACGGATGTCGTACTGGAGCAGCACCTGGTAGTCGTTGTCCGACCGTCCCGTGTTCGAGTAGATGCCGTAGGCGACGGTCAGGCGCTGCGGGCCGCCGCGCTTTCCGAAGGCCGGACCGAAAGCCACGCCGTCGATGCCGCTACAGCCGTACCGGTGGTCCGGGGTCGCGCCGGTGTTACCGTCGAAGACGCCGTCGCCGTTCATGTCGGCGGCGTAGTCGGCCACGACCTCCTTGAGGTAGACGGTCGAGACGACGCCCGCGTCCTCGGCGTTCATGCCCATCCGGTCGATCCGGTCCACGTCGAAGACCGCGATGTAGAACGACCTGGCCTCCTTGTACTCCAGCGAGCCGTAGACGCGGCCGTCCGCGGGGTTGAAGTCGAGGTCGCCGAGGTGTCCGGTGAAGCCGGTGACCGACCCGATCGGACGGCCCGACATGTCGGTCTTCACCAGCAGGTCGGTGAACGAGAAGTACATGAAGCCGCGGCGCCGGTCCACGGCGATGCCCTGGACGTGGCCGGACTGCCACGCCCCGCCGTAGACCTCCTTCGGCGGCGCGCCGTGGCGTGCGGGCGCCGGGTGCGCGGCGGGACCGGCGGCGGGGACGGCGGCAGGGACGGCGGGACCGGCGGCGGGGACGGCTGCACCGGCGGGGACGGCCGTGCCGGCGACGGCGACGGCCGCGCCCAGGACGGAACTGAGCAGCAACGTGCGCATGGGTTTCGCTCCGGGGTGTGAGGGGATTTCGGGCATGGCGAATCCGCGGTTCGCGACGGTCGCGAGGGCGTCCCCCCGCACGATGATCATCGTCTGGCCCGGAAAGCTACCCCGGCTGTCAAGCCCCCCTCAGCCCGGCGGGCGGCGCGCCCGCGCGTCCGGACGAAGGGTGGGATCGCAGGTCAGCGGTCGGTCGGCGCGGGCCAGGACGGGGCGCCGTCCCGGCCGAGGACGTGCAGCCGGACGCCCCGCGCGCGCTGCGCCTCGACCTCGGACTCGGGGGTGGCCGCGTCCACGATGACCAGGTCGAAATCGGTGAGCGGGGCGAGCTGGAAGAGCCCGTTCTTGGTGAACTTGCTGTGGTCGGCGAGCAGGACGCGGCGGTCGGCCGAGTCCATCAGGGCGCGCTTGACCGCGACCGTCTCCTGCGACTGGTGGTAGCACTGGCCGTTGGTGATCGCGGTCGTGGACATGAACAGCAGGTCGGCGCGCAGCGAGCGGATCGCCTCGGTCGTGCGCAGGCCGAGGAAGGCGTCGTAGGCCGGGTAGTAGGCGCCGCCGAGCGCGATGAGGTCCACGCCCGGCTCGCCGGTCAGCGCGTTCACCGCGGCGAGGAAGTTGGTGATCACCGTGACCGGGCCGCGGCCGGGCAGCAGCCGGGCCAGCTCCAGCGCGGTGGTGCTCTCGTCGATCATCACGGTGGCGCCCGCGCCGACCAGGCCCGCGGCGGCGGCGGCCAGCGCGTGCTTCTCGGCGGCCATGGCCTGGCGGCGGTGCCGGACGTCGCCGTGGTAGCTGGCGGACGGCTCGGCGGTCGCGCCGCCGCGCACCTTGCGCAGCCAGCCGGTGCTCTGCAGCTCGTCCAGGTCGCGGTGGATGGTCATCGCGCTGACGTCGTGCGCGGCGGCCAGGTCCTTGATGCGGACGAACCCCTCGTCGGTCACCCGCTTGCGGATGGCCTCGCGCCGCCTGCGGGTGCTGCCGCCGTCGGCGTCCGGTCCGGTCGTGCTCGGCAGTGCGTCGTCGGTCACCGGGTTCCCTTCTCGGGGCCGCCCGGCCGCGGGTCGGCGGGGCGTCGATGTGACATTGATGTTGAAAATAACGTACTACGTCTCGCGGTTCGTCACGGCGTCGTGTGGCGGGAGTTCGCGGCAGCCGCCGGGGCTGGCCAGCGCATCGAGGATGACTGGCGATGTTACAAGTTACGAACTTCACGTTGGGACCGCTCTAAATCACAGGTATCGATGTGAAGTTCACGGGCTGATGTTGACATTCGTGCGCGGCGGGGTGTTGTGTTCACAACCGCAGCGGGGCGCGCGACCGCTGCGGCCACCCCCACACCGCCCTTCTTCACGGGCGGGACTTCGAGGAGAACCCAGTGAAGAAGCCCTCCCTCCGAGCGGTCGCCGCGGCCGCCGCCGCCCTGGCCGTGCTCGCCCCGGCCGCGGCCTGCTCCGCCAAGGCGTCGGGATCCGGCGGGGACCACGCCAAGGTCGCCTTCCTGATGCCGGACATCGCCTCGACCCGCTACGAGCAGTACGACGCGCCGCTGTTCAAGGCGAAGATGAAGCAGCTCTGCGGCGGCTGCGACGTGCTGTACCAGAACGCGAACGCCGACGCCGCCAAGCAGCAGCAGCAGGCCACCTCGGCGCTCGCGCAGGGCGCCAAGGTCATCGTCATCGACCCGGTCGACTCGGCGGCGGCGGCCTCGATCGTCCGGATGGCGCAGTCGCGCAAGGCCGCGGTGATCGCCTACGACCGGCCGATCCCGGCGGCGAAGGCCGACTACTACGTGTCGTTCGACAACGAGAAGCTCGGCCACATGATCGGCCAGTCGCTCGTGGACCACCTCAAGGAGACCCGGGCGCAGGGCGGCCTGCTGGAGGTCAACGGCTCCCCGACGGACGCCGCGGCGGGCCTGATCAAGAAGGGCGTGCACAGCGCGGTCGACCCGAGCGGGTTCAAGCTGCTCGCCGAGTTCGACACCCCGGGCTGGGAGCCGGCCAAGGCGCAGGAGTGGGTGACGGGCCAGATCAGCAAGTTCCGCGGGCAGATCGCGGGCGTGGTCGCCGCCAACGACGGCACCGGCGGCGCGTCGATCGCCGCGTTCAAGGCCGCCGCCGCGAAGGTCCCGCCGGTCACCGGCAACGACGCCGAGCTCGCCGCGATGCAGCGGATCGTCGCGGGCGACCAGTACAACACCATCTCCAAGCCCATCAGGATCGTGGCCGAGGCGGCGGCGGTCGCCGCGCACGGCTTCGTGAAGGGCGAGAAGCCGAAGGGCAACGCCACGCTGTTCGGCACCCCGTCGGAGCTGTTCGTCCCGACCGTGGTGACGCAGCAGAACATCAAGGACGTGGTGAAGCCGGGCGGCGCGCTCGAACCGGCCCAGGTCTGCACCGGCGTGTACGCCGCGTCCTGCGCCAAGCTCGGCCTCCGCTGACGGCCCCGCCGACGGCCCCCGCCGACGGCGTCCGCTGACAGCCCCCGCCGACGGCCGCCGCTGACGGCCGCCGCTCCAGCCCCCAACGCAGCCACGAAGGTTCGTCATGTCCCCATCGCCTCCTTCGCCGCCCGGCCCCCTGCTGTCCCTGCGCGGCATCAGCAAGTCCTTCGGCGCGGTCGCCGCGCTCACCGACGTCGACCTCGACGTGTCGGCGGGCGAGGTCGTCGCCCTGGTGGGCGACAACGGCGCCGGCAAGTCCACCCTGGTCAAGACGCTGTCGGGGGTGCATCCGCCGGACGCCGGGACCATCACCTTCGAGTCCCGCGAGGTCACCGTCGCGAGCCCGGCCGCGGCGCAGCAGCTCGGCATCGCGACGGTGTTCCAGGACCTCGCGCTCTGCGAGAACCTCAACGTCATCGAGAACCTGTTCCTCGGCCGGGAGCTGCGCGGGCTGCGGCTGGACGACGTCGCGATGGAGGTCCGCTCGCGCGAGCTGCTGGAGCAGCTCTCGGCGAAGATCCCGTCGGTGCGGGTCCCGGTCGCCGGGCTGTCGGGCGGGCAGCGGCAGACCGTCGCGATCGCCCGCTCGCTGCTCGGCGACCCGAAGGTCATCATCCTGGACGAGCCGACCGCCGCGCTCGGCGTCGCGCAGACCGCCGAGGTGCTGAACCTGATCGAGCGGCTGCGCGAGCGCGGCCACGGGGTCATCATGATCACCCACAACATGGCCGACGTGAAGGCGGTCGCCGACACCGTCGCGGTGCTGCGCCTCGGCCGCAACAACGGCGTGTTCGACGCGGCCACCGCGTCCGCCGAGGAGATCGTCGCGGCCATCACCGGCGCCGCCGACAACGAGGTCACGCGCCGCGCCCGCCGCACGGCCGAGCGCGCCGCCGCCGCCAGGCCCGCGCCGGAACCCGCCGTTCCGGAACCCGCCGTTCCGGCGACCGCTTCCGCGGAGCACGACACCACCGAGAACACCGCCGAGAAGGAAGGCGCCGACGATGAGTGACCTCGACGTGCGGCCCGCCGAGGCCGCCCGGACCGGCGCGGACGGGCCGTCCGGCGCGCGCGGCGCGGTCGCCGCCGTCACCGACCGGCTGCGCGGCGGCGACCTGGGCGTCGCGCCCGTGGTCGCCGGGCTGGTCGTGATCTGGACGGTGATGCAGATCCTCAACCCGGTCTTCCTGTCCAGCGACAACCTGTCGAACCTGACCATGGAGATGGTGCCGGTCGGGGTGATCGCGCTCGGCGTGGTCTTCATGCTGCTGGTCGGGCAGATCGACCTGTCGGTCGGCTCGCTCAGCGGCGTCGCGGCGGCGGTGACCGCCGTCCTGTTCGTCGACCAGGGCCTGAACCCGTGGCTGGCCGTCCTGGCCGCCGTCGCGCTCGCCTGCCTGATCGGCTGGGTGTACGCGCAGATCTTCAACCGGTTCGGGGTGCCGAGCTTCGTCATCACGCTCGCCGGGCTGCTCGGCTTCCTCGGCGTGCAGCTGCACGTCCTCGGGCCGAAGGGCGCGATCAACCTGCCGTTCGACTCGCGGCTGGTCACCTTCGCGCAGCTCGACTTCGTCCCGGCGTGGCTCGCGTACGTGCTCGTCGTCGCGGCGTCCGCGGCGCTGTACGGCACCGGCCACGCCCGCGCGGTGGCGCGCCGCCGCGCCGGGCTGTCCGCGACGTCCGAGCGGGTGCTGGTGCTGCGCGGCGCCGCCGCCCTCGCGGGCCTCGGGCTGGCGGTCTGGTACCTCAACCGGGACCGGGGCGTCGGCTGGATGTTCGTGTTCTTCCTCGCGCTGGTGCTCGTCGCGCACTACGTGCTGACGCGCACGAGCTACGGCAAGGCCGTGTACGCGGTCGGCGGCAACGTCGAGGCCGCGCGCCGGGCGGGCATCAACGTGCGGACGATCTACACCTCGGCGTTCGTCATCTGCACCACGCTCGCCGCGATCGGCGGCATCCTGGCCGCCGCCCGCCTCGCGGCGGCCAACCAGAGCACCGGCGCGGGCGACGTCAACCTCAACGCGATCGCCGCCGCCGTCATCGGCGGGACGAGCCTGTTCGGCGGGCGCGGCGGCGCGTTCGCGGCGCTGCTCGGCATCCTGGTCATCCAGTCCATCTCCAACGGGCTGACGCTGCTGAACCTGGACTCCTCCTACCGGTTCATGGTCACCGGCGTCGTGCTGATGCTGGCGGTGGCGCTGGACTCGGTCGCCCGCCGGTCGCGCGCCTCACGCGGCCGGGCCTGAGCGGGAGGGGAGCCCATGGCAGTCGTGTGCGTCGACGCGGGCACCACGATGATCAAGGTGGTCGGCTACGCGGACGGCGGCGCCGAGCGCGCGGTCGTCCGCCGCCCGACCGAGGTGCGGCGGCCCGCGCCCGGCCACGCCGAGCAGGACATGGACGAGGTCTGGCGGGCGGTCGCGAGCGGCCTGCGCGAGGTCCGCGGGCTGCTCGGCGGCGAGCCGGTGTCGTACCTGGCGGTGACCGCGCAGGGCGACGGCTGCTGGCCGGTCGACGCGGCGGGCCGTCCGACCGGGCCGGCGATCCTCTGGAACGACGGGCGCGCCGCCGCGACCGTCGAGCGGTGGGCCGCGGCGGGCGTGCTGGACGCGGCGTTCCGCACGAACGGGTCGCTGTCGTTCGCGGGCGTCCCGACCGCGATCCTCACCTGGCTGCGCGCGCGCGACCCGGACCGGCTCGCCCGCTCGGCGACCGTCCTGACCTGCGGCGGCTGGATCTTCGCGCGGCTGACCGGCGAGATCGGCGTGGACGAGTCGGACGCGTCCGTCCCGTTCATGGACATCGCCGCGCGCGAGTACTCCGACGACCTGCTCCGCCTCTACGACCTGGAGTGGGCGCGCCCCCTGCTGCCGGACGTGCGGTCCGACGACCGGCGCGTCGCGGGCCTGACGGCCGGGGTCGCGGACGAGCTCGGCCTTCCCGCCGGCACGCCGGTCGTCCTCGCGCCGTACGACATCGCCTCGACGGCGTTCGGCGCGGGCGCCACCGAGACCGGCCAGGCGTGCGTCATCCTCGGCACGACCCTGTGCACCGAGACGATCATCGACGCGCCCGTGCTCGACGGCGAGCCGTCCGGGCTGACCGTGGCCCTCGGCCTCGCGGGCGGACGCTACCTGCGGGCGTTCCCGACGCTCGCCGGAGGGCAGGTCGTCGACTGGGCCTGCCGCCTGCTCGGCCTGGACGGCGACCCGGCCGGGCTGGCGGAGCTGGCCGGGCGGGCCGAGGCCGGCGCCGACGGGCTGATCTTCCTGCCGTACCTGTCCCCGGCGGGCGAGCGGGCTCCGTTCCTCGACCCGAAGGCGCGCGGCGCGTTCCACGGGCTGACCGTCGAGCACGAGCGCCCGCACCTGGCGCGGGCCGTCCTCGAAGGGCTGACCCTGGTCGTCCGCGACTGCCTCGCGGCCGCCGGGACGCCGCCCACCGAGCTGCGCGTCAGCGGCGGCGGCTCGGCCAGCCCGGCGTGGCTCCGGCTGATGGCCGACGTCACCGGCGTCCCGGTCGTCCGGACCGCGGACGCCGAGGCCGGAGCGCGCGGCGCGTTCCTGGTCGGCGCGGTCGCCACGGGACGGGCCGCCACGATCGGCGAGGCCGCGCGCGCCCACGTGCGCGCCGGCGATACCCACCTGCCCGATCCCGTCCGCGCGGACCGCTACACGCGGATGTACCAGACCTTTCTCGACGTGCGCGCCGCCGCGTCGGCCACGTGGCCGATCCTGGCGGGAGCACGCGACCGCGAACGAACCGACGGGGGGAACCGGTGACCCGGCCGAGCGCCAGGGACGAAGCGGTGTGGGTCGGCGTCGACCTCGGCACCCAGAGCGTCCGGGCCGTCGCCGTGACGGCCGGCGGGGAGGTGCGCGGCGCGGGCGGCCACCCGCTGACCGGACGCCGCGACGGCCCCCGCCACGAGCAGGACCCCGAGTCCTGGTGGACGGCCGTGGGCGCGGCCTGCCGCCGGGCGCTGCGCGACGTCCCCGCCGGGGCCGTCCAGGCGGTGGCGGTGGACGGCACGTCCGGCACGATCCTGCTGACCGACCGGGCGGGCCGTCCGCTCACGCCCGGCCTGATGTACGACGACACGCGCGCCGCCGGCCAGGTCGGACGCGTCGACCGCGCGGGCGCGCACGTCTGGCGCCGGCTCGGCTACCGGCGCATGCAGCCCGCGTGGGCGCTGCCCCGGCTGCTCTGGCTGCTGGAACACCGGCGCGATCTGTTCGGCGGTCCCGGGCAGGACGGCGGCGGGGTCCGGCTGGCGCACCAGACCGACTTCGTCAACGCGCGACTCACCGGCGGGCCGGTCGCCACCGACCTCAGCAGCGCGCTGAAGACCGGCGCCGACCTGGTCGCCGAGGACTGGCCGCACGACGTTCTCGGCGAACTCGGCGTGCCCGCGGGGCTGCTCCCGCCCTTGGAACGTTCCGGCACGCCGCTGGGCGTGGTCGCGCCGTCCGCCGCCGAGTTCACCGGCCTGCCCGCGGGCATCCCGGTCATCGCCGGATGCACCGACGGCTGCGCCGCCCAGCTCGGCACCGGCCGCCTCTCGGCCGGCTCCTGGAACTCGGTGCTGGGAACCACGCTCGTCCTCAAGGGCGTCACCGACGACCTCGTCCAGGACCCGCACGGCGTCGTCTACTCGCACCGCGCCCCCGACGGGCGGTGGCTGCCCGGCGGCGCGTCCAGCACCGGCGCGGGCATCATCACCCGCGACTTCCCGGGCCGCGACCTGGCCGCGCTCGACCGCGCCGCCGGCGCGTACGAGCCCTCGGACGCGGTGACCTATCCGCTGGCAGCGGCGGGGGAGCGGTTCCCCTTCGTGGCCCCCGAGGCGCGCGGCTTCGTCCTCGGCGAGCCCCGCGACGAGGCGGACCGGTTCGCCTCGATCCTCCAGGGCGTCGGATACGTCGAACGGTTGTGCTTCGACTACCTCGCCATGCTCGGCGCGCCCGTGGACGGTGACCTCACCCTCACCGGCGGGGCGACGCGCAGCGCCTACTGGGTCCAGCTCCGCGCGGACGTCCTCGGCCGTCCGGTGACGCTCCCCGGGCACGCCGAACCGGCCCTCGGCGCGGCCGTCCTCGCGGCGTCCGCCGGGGAGGCGCTGCCCGAGGTCGCCGCCGCGATGGTCTCCGTCCGCGCGACCGTGGACCCCCGCCCCGCCCACCACACCCGGTTCGCCGGCGGCTACCTCCGCCTGGTCGGCGAGCTGGAACGGCGCGGCTGGCTGCCCCGGCCGGTCGCCGAGCACGCACGGGAAAGGACGTCCGCATGACCCGCCTGGTCCTGGTCCGCCACGGCGAGACCGAATGGCACGCCGAGAACCGGTACGCCGGGGTCTCCGACGTGGCGCTGACCCCGCGCGGGCTGGAACAGGCCGGCCTGCTGGCCGGATGGGCCCAGCGGGCGGGACTGTCCGGGCTCTGGTCGTCCGACCTCACCCGCGCCCGGCTCACCGCGTCCTTCAGCGCCGAGGCCACCGGCCTGCCGCTGCGGATCGACCCGCGCCTGCGCGAGCTGGACTTCGGCCGCGCCGAGGGCCTCACCCGCGCCGAGATGCGCGAGCGCTTCCCCGACGCGCTCCAGGCCTTCCACGACGACCCGGTCAGCGGCCACCTGCCCGGCGGCGAGGACCCGCACGCCGCCGCCGAGCGCTTCAGCTCCTGCCTGGACGAGATCGTCGCGCGGCACCCCGACGGCCGCGTCATGGTCGTCGCGCACACCACGGCGATCCGCCTCGTCCTCTGCCACTACCTGTCGCTGCCGCTGAGCGAGTACCGGCGCGTGTTCCCGTCCGTGCGGAACTGCGCGCTCACCGAACTGCGCCTGGCGGACGGCCACGCCGCCCTGCTGGAGTTCAACACGCCCCTGCGCGGAGCCCTCGGAGTGCCCGGCAACGGCCGGCGTTCCGAGCCGACCACCACCGCCCACTGACAGCAGCCCCCCGCTGATCCCTCGCACCTCATCCCGGGAGTACCGCCATGTCCGTCCGCGTGCTCGCCGCAGGCGACCACTTCGTCCTCAACCGGCTGCTCGTCGAGGCCGTCCGCGCCGAGACCTCCGCCGACCTGGAGTTCACCGAGCTGACCCTGCCCTGGCCGGTCGAGCCGTTCGGACGGGTCGCCGAGGTGGACGAGGCGTCCGGCACCGAGGACGAGCTGATCGAGGCGCTGCGCGGCGCCGAGGTCTGCGTGACGCAGATGGCGCCGCTCACCCGGCGCGTCCTGGAGGCGTGCCCGGACCTGGCGTTCTTCGGCGTCAGCCGGGGCGGGCCGGTCAACGCGAACCTGGAGGCGGCGACCGAGCACGGCGTCGCGGTGGCCTTCGCGCCCGGCCGGAACGCCGCCGCGACCGCCGAGCACACCCTCGGCATGATCATGGCGGCCGTCCGGCGGATCCCGCAGACCCACGCGGACCTGCACGCGGGCCTGTGGCGCGGCGACTACTACCGGTACGAGGCCGTCGGCCCGGAGATCGAGGGCAGCACGGTCGGCCTGGTCGGCTACGGCGCGGTCGGCAGCCGCGTCGCGCGCATGCTGCACGCCCTGGGCGCGCGCGTCCTCGTCCACGACCCGTACGCGACCGACCTCGGCGGCGTCGCCGAGCCGGTCCCGCTGGACGAGCTGCTCGCCCGGGCGCAGATCCTCTCCCTGCACGCCCGCGTCACGCCGGAGACCACCGGCATGATCGGCGCCGCCGAGCTGGCCGCCCTGCCGGAGGGCGCGGTCGTCGTCAACTGCGCGCGCGGCGCCCTGCTCGACTACGACGCCCTCTGCGACGCCCTGGACAAGGGGCACCTCTACGCGGCGGCCTGCGACGTCTTCCCCGAGGAGCCCGTCCCGGCCGGATCGAGGCTGCTGACCACGCCCAACCTCACGCTCACCCCGCACCTGGCGGGCGCGAGCAAGCAGACGGCGAGGAACGCCGCCCGCATCCTCGCCGGGGACGTCGCCCGCCACCTGCGGGGCGAACCCCTGCTCCACTGCGCCAACCCCGAGGTCCTCGGCCGCTGACGCGGCGAGGCCGGCGAGGCGGCGCAGCGGACGCAGCGGACAGCCGGCGCAGCGGACGCAGGGACCGGTCAGGAGCCCGCCGGGGCCTCGGCGGAGGTGCCCAGGCCGTCCGCGCCGACGCGCACGGCCGACTCGTCCAGCGCGGCCTCGGCGACCGGCTGGACGGCGCCGTCCAGGTCGAGCACCGGGGACGCCTCCTTGTACCAGGACTCGATCACCGCGTTGCCCCAGAAGTCGCGGCGGCGGTCGTCGCGCACGTTCCACCGGAACGTCTCGTGGTCGGGATCGCCGGTGTAGTAGTCGGAGGTGTAGAGCTCCACGCGGTGCCCGTCCGGGTCGCGCAGGTAGACGTAGAAGGCGTTGGACACGCCGTGCCGGCCGGGGCCGCGCTCGATGTGGTGCTCCTTGCCGAGCGAGCCGAACACGTCGGCCGTCCTCAGCACCTGGTGCGACTCGTGCGTGGCCATCCCGACGTGGTGCAGGCGCGGCCCCGCGCCGCCGGTGAACGCGACGTCGTGGACGGTCTGCTTGCGGTACATCCACGCCGCGTACAGCTCGTGGCCGTCGCCCTCGATGGTCTCCGAGCAGCCGAAGCCGAGCGAGCGGTAGTGGTCGTAGGCGGCGGAAATGTCCGGGGTGCAGATGTTGAAGTGGTCCAGGCGCGCGATGTGCGCGCCCCGGTGCAGGTCGTAGCGCTGGATGAGCCGCTCCCCACGCGCTATCTCGTGGAAGAACTCGACCGGGAAGCCGAGCGGGTCGAGCACGCGCACGGCGTCGCCGACGCCGTGCGCGCCCGCGCCCGCCGGGACGCGCCGCACCGGCCGGCCGAGCGCGCGGAAGAACGCCTCCGCCCGGTCCACGTCGGCGGCGGTGCGGACGCGGTAGGCGAGGTGGTCGAGCGCGGCGACCGGTCCCTCGCGCAGCACGAGCGAATGGTGGGTCAGCTCGTCGGTGCCGCGCAGGTAGAGGGTGCGGTCGCCGGCGTGCTGGACGTGCAGCCCGAGCATGTCCACCCAGAACCAGCGGGCGGCCGCGAGGTCGGTGACGGCGAGCTGGGCGTAGGCGGAACGGACGACGTCGGGGGGCGGTACGGTCACGGGGTCCTGCCTTCTTCGCTGTCCGCGCCGAAGCGCGGGGTGCGCACCTCGCCGAGCATGAGGTGCACGATCTTGGTCTCGGAGAAGAAGTCGATGCTGTGCGCGCCGCCCTCGCGGCCGAGGCCGGAGTCCTTCACCCCGCCGAACGGGGTGCGCAGGTCGCGGACGTTGTGCGAGTTCACCCAGACCATGCCGGACTCGACCGCGTGCGCCATCCGGTGCGCGCGGCGCAGGTCGCCCGTCCACACGTAGGCGGCCAGGCCGTAGCGGGTGGCGTTGGCGAGCTCGACCGCCTCCGCCTCGTCGTCGAACGGCGCGATCGCCACCACCGGGCCGAAGATCTCCTCCTGGAAGATCCGGGCGTCGCGGGGGACGTCGGCGAACACCGTGGGCCGCAGGTAGTTGCCCTCGGGCAGGCCGGCCGGGCGGTCGCCGCCCGCGACGAGCCGGGCCTCCTCGCGTCCGGCCTCGACGTACGCGAGGACGCGGGCGTGGTGCTCGGGGTGGACGAGCGCGCCGACCTCGGTGGCCGGGTCGCCCGGCGCGCCGACCCGCACCCGCTCGGCCCGCTCGGCGACGCGCGCGACGAACTCCTCGTAGACCGGCCGCTCCACGAGGATCCGGGAGCCCGCCGTGCAGCGCTCGCCGTTCAGGGAGAACACGCCGAACACGGCCGAGTCGAGCGCGGCGGACAGGTCCGCGTCGGCGAAGACGATCACCGGGGACTTGCCGCCCAGCTCCATCGACAGCGCCTTCAGCCCGTCGGCCGCGCAGCGCATGATGTGGCGGCCGGTGTCGGTGGAGCCGGTGAACGACAGCAGCGGGACGTCCGGGTGGTCGACCAGGGCCTGCCCGGCGACCTCGCCCGCGCCGTGCACGATGTTGACGACCCCGGCGGGCAGCCCCGCCTCGGTCAGGATCTCGGGCCACAGGCCCGCCGACAGCGGGGTCCATTCGGCGGGCTTCAGCACCACCGTGCAGCCCGCCGCGAGCGCCGGGGCGAGCTTCCAGCTCTCCAGCATGAACGGAGTGTTCCACGGGGTGATCAGCCCGGCCACCCCCGCGGGCGTCCGCACCACGTAGTTGAGCTGCTGCGATCCGACCCGGTAGGCCTCCTCGCCGAGCGCGACGATCACGTCGGCGAAGTAGCGGAAGTTCTCGGCGGCGCGGCGCGCCTGCCCGCGCGCCTGGGTGATCGGCAGGCCCGAGTCGA
Organism: Actinomadura gamaensis; assembly: GCF_042652125.1. Taxonomy (NCBI): domain Bacteria; kingdom Bacillati; phylum Actinomycetota; class Actinomycetes; order Streptosporangiales; family Thermomonosporaceae; genus Actinomadura; species Actinomadura gamaensis. The sequence goes on from NZ_JBHSIT010000003.1 coordinate 591,006, forward strand.
ACGACTCGAACTCGGCCAGCCGGTCCTCCCGGGCCTCGACCGCCTCGGCGATGCGGACGAGCAGGCTCGCCCGCTCGCGGGTGCCGAGCGCCGCCCAGGCCGGGAAGGCGGCGCGGGCCGCGGCGACGGCGCGGTCCACGTCGGCGGGGCCGCCCGCGGCGGCGGTGGCGTAGCGGGTGTTGGTGACGGGGTCGGCGACGTCGAACTCCGCGCCGTCGGCGCTGCACGCGGGCGCTCCGGCGATCCAGTGCCGGATGCGGTCCGGCAGGCCGTCCGGACGGCGCGCACCCGGCCGTCGGGGCTGCGAGAGGGACTGGGGCTGGGGCAGGGGGAGGGGCATCGTGCTCTCTTCCGGTCGGTTGCGGGGGGCGCGGGCTGGGATCCCGCGCCGGGCTCGGCGGGCCGTCAGAGCCCGCCGGTGAGGTCGCCGCCCTCGTCGAGCAGCGCGCGGACGCGCACCAGGGCCTCGTCGGACGGTTCGGTGAGCGGCGGCCGGACGAACCCCGACGGGATGCGTCCCCGCTCTCGCAGCACCCACTTGGCGGGCGCCGGGTTCGTCTCCACGAACAGCAGGTCGACGAGGGGGTGGAGGCGGAAGTGCAGGTCGCGGGCGGCGTCGTGGTCACCGGCCGTCCACAGCTCGTACATGCGGGCGACGGCGGCCGGGGCGAGGTTCGCCACGGCGCTGACGAACCCCGCGCCGCCGAGCGCGAGCAGCGGCAGGCAGAGCAGCTCGATGCCCGACCAGACCAGCAGCTCCGGGCCGCAGGCGTGCAGGACGCGGGAGAAGTGCTCGAAGTCCCGCGTGGTCTCCTTGATCCCGACGATGTTGGCGAAGTCGCCGAACAGCCGCCGGACGGTCTCGGGCGCGATGTCCACGGCGGTGCGGGACGGCACGTTGTAGATGACGATCGGCAGGTCGGGGAACTCGCGGGCGATCTCGGCGTACCAGCGGTACAGCGCCTCCTGCGTGGGCCGCGCGTAGTACGGCGTGATGACGAGGGCGGCGTCCGCGCCGAGGTCGCGGGCGGCGGAGGTGAGCTCCATGGTCTCCTCCAGGCGGGCCGCGCCCGTGCCGGGAAGGAACGGGACGCGGTCGGCGATCTCCCCGGCGGCGGTGCGCATGGCCGCGATCCGCTCGGCGGCGGTCTGCGCGCTCGGCTCGCCGGTCGAGCCGCCGAGGGAGACGCCGTGCGAGCCCGAGTCGAGCTGCCAGCGGACCAGCCCGCGCAGCGCGGCGTGGTCGAGCTCGCCTTCGGCGGTGAACGGGGTGACGACCGGCGCGATGGACCCGCGGATCGCCGACGGGTCGGTGCGGAACTTCATGGATGCTCCTCGAAGTCAGGGGAGAGGACGCGGCGCGTCGGCGCTGGTCGCGCCGTCAGGTCTGGCGGATGGCGTCGGCGCTGGTCGCGGCGCCAGGTTTGGCGGGTGGCGTCAGCGCTGGTCGCGGCGCCAGGTCTGGCGGGTGGCGTCAGCGCTGGTCGCGGCGCCAGGTCTCGTAGGCGGCCCGCCAGCGCGGGCCGAGCGGGTACAGGCCGTCGATCGGCTCCCCGGCGGCGACGCGCTCGGCGATGAACCGCTCCTGCGCCTCCTGCTCGACGGCGTCCGCGGCGAGGCCGTCCGCCAGCTCGGGAGGCAGGACGACCACGCCGTCGGCGTCGCCGACCAGCACGTCCCCCGGCTGGACGAGCGCGCCGCCGCAGCCGACCGGAAGGCCGGTGTCCCACGGCACGTGGCGGCGCCCGAGGACGGCGGGATGCGCGCCCGCGTGGAACACCGGCAGGCCGAGCCCGGCGACGGCGGCGCTGTCGCGCAGGCCGCCGTCGGTGACGATCCCAGCCGCGCCGAGGTGCCGGGCGCGCAGCGCGAGGATGTCGCCGATGGTCCCGGCGGAGGCGTCCCGGCGGGCGTCCATGACGAGGACCTGGCCGGGCCGCAGCTCCTCCACCGCGCGCTTCTGCGCGTTCATGCCGCCGCCGTACCGCTCGAACAGGTCCTCGCGCAGCGGCAGGTAGCGCAGGGTGTGCGCGATGCCGACGAGCTTGACCTGCGCGCCGCCCGCCGTGCCGCCCGCCGTGCCGCCCGCCGTGCCGCCCGCCGTGCCGCCCGGGGTGCCGCCCGGGGTGCAGCCCGCCGGGTGGACGCCGTCGATCGTCATGTGCTGGAGCCCGCGCTTGCGCAGGAGCGAGCTGAGGGTGGCGGTCGAGACGTCCCGCAGCGCCTTGAGCGTCTCGGGGGCGAGGACGGGCGGCGCGACGTAGGCCGGGCCCCACGCGTCCGCGCGGTCGGCCTCGGTCACCTCCGGCATCGCGCCCCAGCCGGCGAGCGGTTCGGGGTCCTCGACGACGGGGCTGGTCAGCCGTCCTGTGGACCGTTCCCCGCAGGACACCTCGACCTCGACGGTGTCGCCGGGGGCGACCACGGACGCGCCCGCCGGGGTGCCGGTGAGGATGACGTCGCCGGGCTCCAGGGTGACCGTCCGGGACAGGTCCGCGATCAGGTCGGCGAAGGGGAACAGCAGGGTGTCGCTGGTGTCGTCCTGGACCAGCTCGCCGTTCACCCAGGTGCGCAGCCGCAGCCCGGCCGGGTCCACCTCGCGGGCGGGGAGCAGGCGCGGGCCGATCGGGGTGAAGCCGTCCGAGCCCTTGGAGCGCAGGTTGGAGCCGCGGTCGGCGTGGCGGAGGTCGTGCAGGGCCGCGTCGTTGGCGGCGGTCACCCAGCCCACGCGGTCCCACGCGTCCGCGGGCGCGACCCGGCGCGCGGTCCGCCCGACGACCAGCGCGATCTCGCCCTCGAAGGCGAGCAGCTCGCAGCCCGCCGGACGGCGCAGCGGATCGCCGGTCCCGGCCAGCGAGGACGGCGGCTTGAGGAAGTAGGACGGCCGGGCGGGCACGCGCCCGCGCTCCCGCGCCCGGGACGGGAAGTTCAGATGGACGGCGATGATCTTCGACGGCCGGTCGCCCAGGGGATGCGGCACGGGGCTCTCCTGTGGGGGTACGGGAGCGGGGCCGGACGGGCCCCGGCCCACTGATCACTGAAATCGTATATGAAGTCATGCACGATTACGAGGGCCGGGAGCGAGGAGCCGGGCGGGGAGGGGCCGCCGGGAGGCGGTCCGGGGTGAGGTACGATCGCAAATCGTATGCGAAATCCTCTAGGAGGTGCTGTCTGATGTCGGACGCCACCGGGCCGGCCGTGCGCGCGCTGCCCCCCGAGCCCCCCGCCGGCGCAGCCGCCGACGCACCCGTCGACGCCCCGCCCGTGCTGCTCGTGCACGGGTTCGGCTCCGACGGGGCCGCCGACTGGATCGTTCCCGGCACCGCCGGCGCGATCGCGGCCACGGGCCGTGCCGTCGTCGTCCCCGATCTGGCCGGGCACGGCGCCGCGCCCGCGCCCGCGAGCGCCGCCGAGGCCACCGCCCCCGCGCTCGCCCGCGACCTCCTCGCGGTCATGGACGGGGCGGGCGCGGACCGCTTCGACATCGTCGGCTACTCCCTCGGCGCGCGGCTGGCCTGGGAGGTCGTCGCCCGGGCCCCGGAGCGCGTCGAGCGCGCCGTGCTCGGCGGCCTCAGCCCGGCCGAGCCGTTCACCGCCGTGGACGTCGCCGCGCTGCACCGGGCCGTGACCGGCGGGGACGTCCCGGACGACCCGTTCACGGCCGCCATCGCGGGCATGCTCCGGCAGCACGGCGACCGTGCCCGCGGCCTCGCCCTCTGCGTCGAGGGACTGCGCTCGACGCCCTTCACGGGCGGCCGGTGGCCGGGCCGGGTGCCACCGGTGCTCGTCGTGGGAGAAAATGACGACCTGGCAAAGGGCATCGACGGTCTCGTGGAGCACCTCGGCGAGGCCCGGCTGGTCACCGTCCCCGGCGGGCATCTGGAGGCGCTGGGCGGGACCGCGTTCCGCGGCGCCGTCCTGGACGCGCTGGCGCGGTGACCGGTGCGAGGACGCGTCACGGGGGCGGACCGAGGGTGAGGAGAACCGGGTGAGTCCCGTCGGCAAGCAGGTCCAGCGCGGGAAGTCGGCGCGCGCGCGGTCACCGCGCGAGGAGCCGCCGCGCAAGGAGTCCAAGGCCGAGTACTGCTACGAGCTGCTGCGCTCGCGCATCCTGGACGGCACCTACGTGCCGGGGTACCGGCTGGTCATCAACCAGCTCGCGCAGGAGACCGGGGTCAGCACGATCCCGCTGCGGGAGGCGCTGCGCAGGCTCCAGTCCGACGGGCTGGTGGAGGTCGTGCGCAACGTCGGCGCGCGGGTGGCGGTGTTCGACGCCGAGCAGGTCGAGCACACCCTCCAGGTGCTGGCGCGCCTGGAGGGCTACGCCACGGCGATCTCCGCGCCGCACATGGGCGCGGCCGAGCTCGACCGGGCCCGCGCGGTCAACGACCGGATGGTGGAGGCGCTGGAGGAGTTCGACCCGGCCGCCTTCACCGCCCTCAACCGAGAGTTCCACTTCTCGATCTACGAGCACTGCCCGGACGCGCACCTGCGGGCCCTGCTGGAGGCCGAGTGGGCCCGGCTGGACCACATGCGCCGGTCCACCTTCACCTACGTCCCGGGCCGCGCCCGGCGCTCGGTGGAGGAGCACGCGCGGATCCTCGACCTGATCTCGGCGGGCGGGGACGCCGCCGAGATCGAGCGGGTCGCGTGCGCGCACAAGAACGCGACCGCCGAGGCCCTGCACAGCGCCGCCCGCCCCGGCTCGCGCTGAAACGCGGCCCGCGTCGGGAAAGGAACGTGCCGGGAAGGAACGTGCCGGAAAGGGGACGTGCCGGGAAAAGGGAACGTGCCGTCCCCCTCCGGCGCGAGGGAGACGGCACGTTCGCTTTCGAACGCCCGCCGCCGGGGATGAGGCGGCGGGCGCTCAGGTCAGGAGCTGCCCGCCGTCCACCTGGACGACCGCGCCGGTGATGTGCGCGGCCTGGTCGGACGCCAGGAACAGCACCAGCGGCACGATGTCGCCGGTGACGGCGACCCGGCCCAGCGGGATCCGGCTCTCCCAGGCCGCGCGGGCGGCCGGGTCGTCCATCAGCCCGGCGGTCATCGGGGTGCGCACCGGTCCGGGCGCGACGCCGTTGACGCGGATGCCGTGCCCGGCCAGTTCGAGCGCGGCCGTGCGGGTCAGCGCGTCCACCGCCGCCTTGGTCGCCTCGTAGTGGCCGAGCCCGGCGGTCGGCTGGCGCGCGCCGATCGAGCTGATGTTGACGATCCGCCCGCCGCGCCCGTGCTCGGCCATCCGCGCGGCGACCGCCTGCGTGACGGTGAAGGTGCCGCGCAGGTTCACCGCGACGACGGCGTCCAGCACGTCCAGCGGCAGCGTCAGCAGCGGGCCGCCGCCCGCCACGATCCCGGCGTTGTTGACCAGCACCTCGACCGGGCCGGCCAGCTCGGCGGCGCGGGCCGTCCCGGCGGCGACGGCGGCGGCGTCGGTGACGTCCATAGTGACGGCGTGGGTGACGGCGTGGGCGACGGCGTGGCCGCCGAGCTCCTTGGCGGCGCGCTCGGCGGCCACGCCGTCCCGGTCGGCCAGCACCACGCGGTCGCCCGCCGCGGCGAACGCCGCCGCGACCGCGCGGCCGATGCCGCTCGCCGCGCCGGTGACCAGGACGCTGCGCCCGGCGCTCACCGGGCCTCCGCGATGATGATCCGCGGGCTGCCGGGCAGCGCGCGGGTCTCGACGGGCGTCCAGCCGGCGTCCGCCAGCCAGCCGCGCACCTCGGCCTCGGGGTGGACGACCGTCCCGTCGATGACGAGGTACTCCCCGGCGTGGACGGCGTCCAGCAGGCGCTGTTCGGGGTCGTCGTCGAGGAAGAAGTCCAGCAGCACCAGCGTGCCGCCGTCGGCGGCGGCCTCGCGCGCCCGCCGGATGATCGCCCTGTTCTGCTCCGCGTCGTACCGGTGCACGACGTGCTCCAGCAGGACGAGATCGAAGCCGCCGGGCAGCTCGCCGTCCACCGGGTCGGTCTGGAGCACCTCGACGCGGTCGCCGACGCCCGCGTCCACCATCACCTTGCGGGCGAACTCGACCAGCTCGCCGCCCGACGCGAACACGCCCCGCGCCTTCTCCGCCGCGCGCAGCGCCTCGGCCAGGAACGAGCCGGACAGCCCGCCGAGGTCGAGGACGCGCGCGAACGGCGTGAAGTCGAAGCAGCGCGCGAGCATCCGCGCGTGCAGGGCGTTGTAGGTCATGACGCCGCCGAGGAAGGCGTCCATGCGGGCCCCGGCCAGGTCGAGCGGGCGCGGTTCGGCGGTGCGGACGGTCTCGGCGAACCCGAGCCAGTGCCCGTAGCTGATCGAGTCGAGGAAGGCCAGGAACGGACGCAGGTCCAGGTCGCCGCCGCCCGCGAGGTGGGCCGCGGCGGCGGGGGAGTTGGCGTACCGGCCGTCCGCGCGGACGAGCAGCCCGCACGCCGCCATCGCGTCGCCGAGGATGCGCGCGGCGCGCTCGGGGATTCCCGCGCGCTCGGCGATCCCGGCGGCGTCGGCCGGGCCGTCCGCGAGCGCGGCGAAAAGGCCCGCCTCGCTGGCGGCGAAGAGCTGCTTGGCGGCCATGTAGCCGGTGGCGACGCCGACGATGGCGGACGGGTCGGCGCCGGACGGGTCGGCATCGGCGGAGGGCGGCGTCGGGGCGCGGAGCGGCATGGGGATTCCCTTCTGCAAAGAATATGCCAGATGCTATACGATCTGTGGCGCGACGGCCAGGGACCGCGGCCCGGTCCCGCGACCGGTCCGCACCCCTCACGAAACGGCGGAGGTCAGCGATGCGGAAGACGGAACGCGTGCCGAGGCGGCGGCTCGGCGCGGACGGACCGGAGGTGCCGGTCCTCGCGCTCGGCTCCTGGAACACCTGGGACCGCATGGACCGGGACGACGCGGCGGCGCTCCTCCGCCGCGCGGTGGACCGGGGCGTGAACCTGTTCGACGTCGCCCACTACAACTTCGGCCCGCACGCCGAGAACGCGGTGACCGACGTGCTCTTCGGGCAGGCCGTCCGGGACGCCGGGCTCGCCCGCGAGGACTACCTGCTGTGCGGCAAGCTCTGGCTCTGGGAGTACCCGGCGTCGTCCTTCGCCGAGCAGATGGAGACAGCGCTCGGCCGCGTCGGGACCGACCGCGCCGACCTCGTCGTCGTGGGCGACTTCGTGGAACGGCCCGACCTGCGCGCCGTCGTGACCGACGTGGCCGAGCAGGTGCGCGCGGGACGCTTCGCCGCGTGGGGCGTCAACAACTGGTCGGCGGCCGACCTGCGTTTCGCGCGCGACTTCGCCCGCGCCGAAGGCCTGGTCCCGCCGGTCTTCGCCCAGCTCAAGTACAGCCTGGCCCGCCGATCGGTGCCCGAGGGCGCGCCCTACGGCGAGCTGTTCGCAGGCGGCCTCGGCCTCCAGGCGTCGGACGTCCTGGAGGGCGGCATCCTCGCCGGACGGCTGCGTCCCGCGCGCAGGATCGGCGCGGATCCGGGCGGCATCCGGGAGGTGATCCGCGCGGCGCTCCCCGAGGTCCGGCGGGTCGCCGAGCGGTTCGAGGCGAGCCCGGCCCAGCTCGCGATCGCCTACTGCCTGACCCATCCGGCCGCCGCGAACGTCCTGGTCGGAGTGAGCCGGATGGGCCAGCTGGACGACAACCTCGCGGCCCTCGACCTGCTCGCCCGACACGGCGACGCGCTGCCCGAGGCCGTCGCCGGGCTGTGGCTGGACCGGGGCGTCGTGGACCCGGCCGCGTCCTGGGGCACCGACGCGCCGTCCGCCGCGACCTGAGCGCGGCGGACGGTCAGCTCTCGTAGACCACCCGGCCGTCCAGCACGGTCATCTCCACCGGGACGGACGGCAGCGCGGCGGGCTCGACGCCGAGCGGATCGTCGGCCAGGACGCACAGGTCGGCGGCCTTGCCCGGCTCGACCGAGCCCTTCCACCGCTCGGCGCCGTCCTGCCAGGCGGGCGTGACCGTGTAGGCGCGCAGGGCGTCGGCCACCGCGATCCGCTGCTCGGGGCCGCGCACCGTGCCGTCCAGCCCGGCGCGGGTCACCGCCGCGGCGACGCCGGCGCGCCAGTCCGGGGTGAGCACCGGCGCGTCGGAGCTCAGGGACAGGCGCACCCCGGCGTCCAGGGCCGAACGGACGGGCCAGGCGTCGCGCAGCGCGTCCGCGCCGAGCGCGTCGGCGAGCAAGGGCGCGGTCGCGACCGGGATCCCCGCCTGCGTGTTCAGCCCGATTCCTGCGCGGGCCAGCACCTCCAGCGTCGCGGGCGAGAGCAGGTCGCCGTGGATGAGGTAGTGCCGCGCGTCCCGGCCGTCGCGCGCCTGCGCGGTGGCGAGCGCGTCCGCGACCACCCGGGTGGCCCGGTCCCCGGTCGCGTGCACGCCGATCTGGTGCCCGGCCGCGTGCGCCGCGTCGATCATCGCGCGCAGCGCCGCCTCCCGGTCGGCGTCGTCGCGGCCGTCCACCAGGAGCGCGCCGGTCGAGCCGTCGGCGTACGGACGCTCGGTCCAGGCCGTCCGCATCGGCGGGATGCCGTCGGCGAAGATCTTCACGCCCGCGACCCGGAACCGGCCCGGCACGTCGGGCGGCGGCGCGAACGTGCGCAGGCCCTCGGCCAGCTCGTCGGCGGAGCTGCGGCCGTCCAGCTCGCCGAACAGCATCAGCGCGGTCACCCGCGCGGTCAGCTCGCCGCGTTCGGCGAGGTCGGCGTACGCGCGCAGGGCGGACGTCCCGAAACAGCCGGTGGCGCCGCCGTCCTCGCCCGGACCGAGGCCCGGCTCGGTGTAGCCGGTGATCCCGAGCGGCGCCAGCAGCCCGGCGGTGCGCAGGATCGCCTTGGCCACCCGCTCCTCGCCGGCGAGCCGGACCGGCGCGGTGTGCTCGTGCCCGCCCGTCCCGGCGTGCCCGCCCGTCCCGGCGTGCCCGCCCGTCCCGGCGAGCCGGTCCATCAGCAGCGCGGGCCACATCGCGCCGAGCCAGACGCCGTGCAGGTGCGAGTCGTTGATCCCCGGGAGGACGGCGCGTCCGGCGAGCCGCACGACGCGCGTGCCGCGTCCGGCGAGGGGCGCGACGTCCTCGGCGGTGCCCACGGCGGCGATCGTGCCGCCGCGCGTGGCGACCGCCTCGGCGACCGTGCCCGCGGCGTCCATCGTGTGGACCCGTCCGCCGGTGAGGACGAGGTCGGCGTGCTCGTGCATATCGCGCTCCAAGTCTGGACATCGCCGATGCTGGGGCTTTAACGTACACGGAATCACATACGATTTTGGAGTGCCCAGCCCCCGGGCGGGCACGCCGGGCCTTCGGAGGTCGACCCCCATGCCCCTGAATCCCGAGGCGCAGCGCATCATCGACGGCTTCCCCCAGCTGGACCGGATCGAGACCCCGCCGAACGCGGCGGCCATGCGCGAGGAGTTCCACCGGACCTGGCGGATGCCCGCCGACCTGCCGCCCGTCGGCGCGGTCGCGGACACCGCCCTCCCCGGACCCGCCGGGGACGTCCCCGTCCGGGTCTACGTCCCCGAGGGGACCGGGCCGTTCCCGGTCCTCGCCTGGTTCCACGGCGGCGGCTGGACGATCGGCTCCCTGGACGAGAACGAGGTCGCCTGCCGGACGGTGTGCGCGTCCGCGCGCTGCCTCGTCGTCTCGGTGGACTACCGGCTCGCCCCCGAGCACCCCTACCCGGCGGCGGCCGACGACGCCTACGCCGTCACCGCCTGGATCGCCGAGCACGCCGCCGAGCTCCCCGGCGGCGGCGACCCGTCCCGGATCGCGGTCGGCGGCGAGAGCGCGGGCGGCAACCTGGCGGCGGTCGTCGCGCTGCGCGCCCGCGACCAGGGCGGCCCGCGCGCCGCGCTCCAGGTGCTCGTCTCGCCCGTCGTCGGGCACTGGGCGGACGGCCGCGCCTCCTACGACGAGTTCGCCGAGGGCTACTTCCTCTCCAAGGCGAGCATGGAGTGGTTCTTCACCCAGTACCCGCGCGACGCGGACGACCTGAACGACCCCTACCTGCTGCCACTGCGCGCCGGTGATCTCTCGAACCTCCCGCCGGCGCTCGTCCTCGGGGCGGAGTGCGACGTGCTGCGCGACGAGGGCGAGGAGTACGCGCGCAGGTTGCAGGCGGCGGGCACCCCCACCGAGCTGGTCCGTTACGACGGGGTCATCCACGGCTTCTTCGGGCTGCTGGCGACCGAGCTCAGCGTGGCTCGGGAGGCGCACGCCCGCGTCGCCGACGCCCTCACCAAGGCGTTCGCCTCGGCTCCCGGTACCGGCGCCGGGTCCGCTCCGGCCCCGGCGGCGGGCGCGGACGGCGGCGCGTGATGACGGCGTCGGCGGCCGGAGCCGCCCTGGCCCTGGAGGACGTCGGCGTGGACCGGGCCGAGGTGCCCGTCGTCCACGGCGTCACGCTGGAGGCCGCGCCCGGCGCGGTCACCGTCATCCTCGGCGCGAACGGCGCGGGCAAGACCACGCTGATGGACGGCGTCGCCGGGCTCGCGCCGCTGCGGACCGGCCGCGTCCGGCTCGGCGGGGCGGCGGTCGAGAAGCTGCCGCCCTACCGCCGGGCCCGCGCGGGCCTCGGCTACGTCGAGCAGGCCCGCACCACGTTCCGGACCCTCACCGTCGAGCAGAACCTGCTGGTCGCCGAGGCGGACGGCGGCGACCTCGGCACCGTCTACCGGCTGTTCCCCGAGCTGGACCGGCGGCGCGGCGTCCAGGCCGGGCACCTGTCGGGCGGCGAGCAGCAGATGGTCGTGCTCGGCCGCGCGCTGGTCGGCGCGCCCTCGGTGATCATGATCGACGAGATGTCGCTCGGCCTCGCCCCGCTGGTCGTGCGCCGGCTCATGACCACGGTCGGCGAGCTGGCCTCGATGGGCATCGCGGTCGTGCTCATCGAGCAGTTCGCGAACCTCGCGCTGGACGTCGGCGACCGCGCCTACGTCCTGCGCAAGGGCCGCGTCGTGTTCGGCGGCCCCTGCGCCGACCTGCGCGGCGACGAAGCCCGCCTGCACCGCCTCTACTTCGGCGCCCCGCCCGGCCAGGACGCCGAGCCGGACCCCGCCACAGCGCACAACGCCCCCGGCAACGCCCCTGGCAACGCCCCCGGCAGCGCGCGCGGCAACGCACGCGGTGTCGCACCTGGCGGCGCGCCCGGCGGTGCGCCCGGCGGCGCGCGCGGTGGTGCGGGGGACGGGATGGAGCGGGCGGCGGGGGAAGGCGGTCCGCGATGACCCGTCCGGCGATGATCCGGCCGCCCGTGGCGGTCCGGCCCCGGAACCTCTCGCCCACCGTGCGCGGAACGGCCGGAGGGATCGCGCTCGCGGCGCTCGCCTGCGCGGTGCTCCCGGCCGTCCTGCCGCCTTACTGGACCTACCTGGCGATCGGCGCGGCGGTGAGCGCCGTCGTCATGCTGAGCTACGGCGTCATCGTCGGCCGCGCGGGCGTGATGGCCCTGTGCCAGATGTCGTTCGCCGCGATCGGCGCGTGGGTCGTGCTGCGGCTCAACGTCGCGGGCGCGCCCGGCGGGTTCCTGGTGTGGCTGCTGCTCGGCGGACTCGCCGCGGTGCCCGTCGGGGTGGCGATCGGCCTGCCCGCGCTGCGCATCCGCGGCGTGAACCTCGCGGTGGTGACGTTCGGGTTCGCCGTGTCCGCCGACATCGTGTGGAACGGCAACCCGTTCCCCGGCGCGGAGGAGCTGACGATGGTCGAGCGGCCCGCGCCGTTCGACACCGACGGCGGCTACCTCGTGCTCTGCGTCCTGGTGTTCACGGTGCTCGCCGTGGCGCTCGCCGCGATCGGCCGCAGCCGCCTCGGGCTGTCCTGGTACGAGCTGCGGCACTCGGAGCGGTCGGCCGCCGCGCACGGCGTCTCGGTCGCGCGGAGCAAGCTCGCCGCGTTCGCGATCAGCGCCTTCGTCGCCGGGATCGGCGGCGGGCTGCTCGCCGGCCAGCTCGGCATGGTCGTGCCGGGCAACTTCGCCATGGGCCAGTCGCTCGCGCTGTTCGCCATCGCGATCATGATCGGCCCGCACCATCCCGAGGGCGCGGTGCTGGGCGGGATCTTCGGGTCGGTGATGGCGACCGTCATGGAGAAGCTGTCGCTGCCGCAGGACCTCGGCGGCGTCCTGTTCGGCGCGGGCGCGCTCCTCGCGCTGCGCAGCGGCCTCAGCCAGACCGACCTCACGCGGCTCCGCAAGCGCGAGCGCGCCGCGCGCAAGCTGCTGCGAGACGCCGAAGAGCATCCCCGCGCCGCCGACGAGGCCGGCACGGGCACGCCCGTCCCGGCGGACGACCATCCCCCTGCCACCGTCCCCGCGCCGCGGTCGTCCGGCCCGGCTCTGGTGGTGAAGGGGCTGACCGTCCGGTTCGGGGAGGTCGTCGCGCTGGACGGGGTGGACCTGACCGTCCCCGAGCGGTCGGTCGTCGGGCTCATCGGCCCGAACGGCGCGGGCAAGTCCACCTTCATCGCCGCCGCGACCGGCTTCGTCGGCGGCTACGAGGGATCGGTGGAACTGCGCGGCCGGTCCCTGGACCGCCTCGGCCCGAGCGCCCGCGCCGCCCGCGGCCTGCGCCGCACCTTCCAGACCACGGCCATCGCGCCCGAACTGTCCCTGCACGAGTACCTGCGGATCGGGGCGGGCCGCCGCCTGCCCCGCGCGGAGGCCGAGGAGCTGCTGGCGTTCTTCGGCTGCCCGCCCGGCGACGTGCCGGTGTCGATCGTGGACGCCGGGACCCGCAAGCTGCTGGACGTCGCGGCGGCGATCGCGGCCCGGCCCGCCGTCGCGCTGCTGGACGAGCCCGCCGCCGGCCAGTCCGCCGCCGAGTCGCTGCGGCTCGGCCGGACGCTGGCCCGCGTCCCGGAGCGGTTCGGCGTGTCGATCCTGCTGGTCGAGCACGACATGGAGCTCGTCCAGGCGACCTGCGGGCAGGTCACCGTGCTCGACTTCGGGCACGTCATCGCGTCCGGGCCGACGGCCGAGGTCCTCGCCGCGCCCGCCGTCCGGGCCGCCTACCTCGGCACGGCGGACGTCCCCGCGAGCTGACCGGCCCGCCCTCCCGCGCCCCTCCGACCCCGCGCCCCTCCGACCACACCCCCCGCGAACCCAACCGAGGGTCCCCATGAAACGCACCCTGCTCACCGCGACCGCGGTCGCCTCCGCGCTGTCCCTGGCCGCCGCCGGCTGCCAGTCGGGCGGCGGGTCCTCCACCAAGGGGCCGATCAAGGTCGGCTCCGTCAACGGCGTCACCGGGCTGTTCCAGACCCCCGAGGTGCCCAAGGCCGTCCGGGCCGTGTTCGACGAGGTCAACGCGTCCGGCGGCATCGGCGGCCGCAAGCTGCGCCTGGTCAGCGAGGACGACGCGATGGACCCGCAGCGGTCCAGCCAGGCCGCCCGCGAGCTGATCACGTCCCAGGGCGTGGTCGCGCTGGTCGGCTCGTCCAGCGCCGTGGACTGCGGGCTGAACCGGGCCACCTACAGCCGCGAGAAGATCGTGTCGATCCCGGCCGTCGGCGTCGACCCGACCTGCTTCACCAGCCCGAACATCGCCCCGGTCAACCCCGGCCCCTACGCGCTGACGACCGCGATGCTGTACTACGCGTCCGAGAAGCTGAAGCGCGCCAAGGTCTGCGTCGACTACACGGTGCTGCCCGGCAGCGGCGGCGGCATCGAGGACGCCATCAGGAAGTGGACGGCGCTGACCGGCAAGACCCTCGCGCACAAGAACCTCGCCGTCGGCACCGGCGACCCGACCCGCTACCTCGTCGCCGACAAGGCCGCCGGATGCCAGGCCGTCCTGTACAACGCGACGGTCGCGCCCTGGTTCGCGCAGGCGCGCACGCAGGGCATGCAGAAGGTGGACTTCCTGCTCGCCGCCAACAGCTACACCGATGTGAACGCGAAGGCGATCCCGCCCGACATGAGCGCCTATGTCGGCACCGAGTGGCAGCCGTACACCGCGCCGGACCTGCCCGGCAACGAGCGCTGGGCGAAGCTCGTGGACGCCAACGGCATCCAGAAGACCGCCTTCAGCCAGGGCGCGGTGATGGCCGCCGACGTGTTCGTCGCCGTGCTGCGCACGATCAAGGGCCCGATCACCCGCGCGTCGGTGACCAAGGCGTTCAAGACCATGCGGCCGATCGACTACCCGATGGCCGCCAACCCCTGGGTGTTCGGCCCCGGATCCCAGCACAACCCCATCCAGGGCACCCGGTTCGTCAAGGCCGAGGACCACGGCTGGAAGGTGCTGCCCGAGGGGTTCACCGTCCCCGGCAAGAACTAGCCCCGCCGCCGGGGACGCGCCGACCGGCGGCGCGTCCCCGGCCCCACCCGGAGGTGTCCGATGGTGAACTCTGTGATCGCCGGGCTGACCAGCGGCGGCGGGTACGCCCTGCTCGGCCTGTGCGTGGTGCTGACCTACCGGCTGGTCGCCGTGGTCAACTTCGCGATGACGGCGGTCGGCGCGGTCGGCGCGTTCGTCCTGGTGTCGCTGACCGACGCCGGGGTGAACGTGCTGCTCGCCCTGGTCGCGGGCGTCCTCGCGGGCGCGCTGCTGTCAGGCCTGCTCGGCGCGGCGCTGGTGCGCTGGTTCGCGGGACACCGCGAGCGCACCAAGGCGGCCGTGACGGTCGCCCTCTACGTCGCGCTGACCGCGGTCGGCGTGCGGCTGTTCGGCGGCAACACCACCGGCGCGCACCGCTTCCCCGACCCGTTCGGCGAACCCCTGTGCACCGTCGGCGGGGTCGTGGTCCCGGCGTCGGTGCCGGTGTCGCTCGGCTTCGCCGTGCTGATCACCGTCGCGGTCGGGCTGCTGCTGACCCGGACGCGGCTCGGCCTGAAACTCCAGGCGCTGTCGGAGCGTCCCGGCACCGCCGAGGTCGTCGGCATCGCCGCGCCCCGCCTCGCGGTCGGCGTCTGGGCGGGCGTCGGCGCGGTCACCACGCTGGTGATCGTGCTGGTCGCGCCCCGGCTCGGCGGGGACTTCGCCTCCCTGGCCGGGCTCATCGGCACGGCGCTGGCGGTGGCGATGGTCGGCGCGTTCCGCAGCCTGCCGCTGACGCTGGCGGGCGGCCTCGTGCTGGGCTGCCTGGAAGGGCTGTCCTCCTCGCTCGACGCCGTCCAGAAGTACCAGGGCGTGGTGCCCTTCCTGGTGATGCTCGCGCTGCTGTGGTGGCGCAGCCGCCGGGAGGTCTGGGACACCGCCCACAGCCGCTGACCCCGCCCGAGGAGACGATCCATGTCCCAGCCGAGGAGGCGACCCATGGCCCAGCCGCTCATGACCCAGCCGCCCACCGCCACGCCCACCGCCACGCCCACCGCCACGCCCACCGCCACGCGCGCCGCCGTCCTGCGCGAGCACGGCGCCGGCCTCTCCCTTGAAGAACTGCCCCTGCCCGCCGAGTGCGAGCCGGGCGCGGCGCTCGTCCGGGTGGACTGCGCCACCCTCTGCGCCACCGACGTCCACCTGTGGAACGGCGCGATGGCCTTCCCCGGGATGCTGCCGATCGTCCTCGGCCACGAGATGATGGGCACGGTCATCGCCGCAGGTCCCGGCACCCGCGACGCGCTCGGGCGGGACGTCAAGCCCGGCGACCGCATCGGCTGGTCGGAGTCGGTGTGCGGGCACTGCCACGGCTGCACCGTCCTGCGCAACCCGGTGGCCTGCGCCGAACGCGGCTACGGCTTCCTGCTGCGCGCCGACCGCTGGCCGTACGCCACCGGCGGGCTCTGCGAGCACGTGTACGTCACGCCCGGCGCGCACAAGGTCGTCCTGCCCGACGACGTGCCCGACACCTGGGCCGCCGCGGCGGGGTGCGCGGTCAAGACCGTCCTGCACGCCTTCGACCGGGCCGGGGGAGTGCGCCCCGGCTCGTCGGTGGTGGTGCAGGGCGCGGGCGCGCTCGGCCTCGTCGCGACCGCGGTCGCCGCCGCCTCCGGCGCCCGCCGCGTCATCACGGTCGGCGCTCCGGACGCCCGGCTGGAGCTGGCCCGCCGGTTCGGCGCGGACACCCTGATCGGCCTGGACGGCGACCCCGCCGACCGGGCGGCCCGGGTGCGGGACGCCACCGGAGGACGCGGCGCCGACCTCGTCCTCGACCTCGCGGGCGCGCCGGGCGTCGGCGCCGAGGCGGTCGACATGGCGGCCTTCGGCGGCCGGTTCGTCGTGGTCGGCAGCACCGGCCCGCGCCCGGAACCGCTCCCGCTCGGCACGATCATGGGCAAGGAGCTGACCGTGCTCGGCTCGCTCAACGGCGACGTCGGCGACTACCACCGCGCCGTGGAGTTCCTGCGCGCCTTCCGCGACCGCTTCCCCTGGGACGACCTGTTCAGCGCCCCCGTCGGCCTCGCCGGCGCGACGGACGCGCTCGCGGCGATGTCCCGGCTGGAGCAGGTCAAGGCCGTCGTCCGCCCCCAGATGTAGCCCTCCCGTCCCTCTGCGAGCACGTTCCGTCCGTCCCTCTGCGAGAACGCACCGTCCGTCCCTCTGCGAGAAAGCGAACCGCCGTGAGCACACCCGTTCCCCGCCGCAGGCTCGGCACCACCGGGCCGGAGACGTCCGTGCTGTCCCTCGGGTCCTGGCACACCTACGACCGGATGGACTTCGCCGACGCCGTCGCGATGGTCCGGTACGCCGTGGACGCCGGGATCGACCTCTTCGACGTCGCCGTCTACGGGATGCCGGGCCACCCGCCGGTCTTCACCGACGTCCTGTTCTCCGCGATCGTCCGCGCGGCCGGGCTGGCCCGGGACGACTACCTGCTGTCGGCCAAGCTGTGGCTGGAGGGCTATCCCGAGCGCCCGCTGCGCGCCCAGCTCACCCACGCCCTGTTCCGGGCGGGCGTGGACCGCGCGGACGTCGCGGTGCTCGGCGACATCCGCCGCGAGGTGGACCTGCGCCGCCTCGCCGCCGACCTCGCCGAACTGGAACGCGAGGGGCTGGTGGGCTGCTGGGGCGTCAACAACTGGTCCGCCGCGGCCGTCCGGACCATCGGCGAGCACGCCCGCGCCGAAGGATCCCCCGGCCCGCAGGTGGCCCAGCTGAAGTACAGCCCGTGCCGCCGCTCCATCGCGGACGGCGAGCCGTTCGCGGCGCTGTTCGCCGAGGGGCTCTCGCTCCAGGCGTCCGACGTGCTGGAGGGCGGCATCCTGGCGGGCAACACCAGCCCGTCCCGGCAGATCGGCCGCGATCCCGGCAACGTGCGCGGGCGCGTCCACGACGCCGCGAAGGGCATCGCCGAGCTGGCGGGCGACCTCGGCGTCTCCCCGGCCCAGCTGTGCGTCGCGTTCGCGCTGACGCACCCCTCGGTCGCGACCGTCCTGTTCGGCGCGAGCAGCCTTGCGCAGCTTCAGGACAACATCGCCGCGCTCGACCTCCTGGAGCGCGTCGGCCCCGACCGCCTCCGCGCCCTGCTCGCCCCGTTCTGGGTGGACCGGGACGCCGTGGACCCCGAGGGCCCCTAGCCGCCGCGTCGGTGCGGCACCCCTGACGCCCGTCAGGATGACGGGCGGTAGCGGCCGTGTTCGGATCGGGACAAAGCCCGCCGCCCGTCATGAGGGGTTCGCACATGCGCGAGAGTGAGTCGCTCCAGGCCGCCTTCGAGCAGGTCGCCGCCACCACGCCCGACCGGACCGCCTGGATCGAACCCGACGGGACCCCTTACCGCTACGGCGACATCGCCCGGGCGGCCGGACGCGTCGCCGGACGCGTCGCCAGGCGACTGCGCGGCGACGAGGGACGGGTCGGCGTTGAGGGACGGGTCGGCGTTGAGGGACGGATCGTCGGCCTGTTCCTCGAACGCGGCGTGGACATGGCCGTGGGCATGTTCGGCGCGCTCAAAGCCGGTGCCGCCTTCCTGCCGCTCGGTTTGGAAGAGCCGCCCGCACGCCTGGAACGCATCCTCGGGGACAGCCGTCCGGCCGCCCTGCTCGTCCATGCCGCCACGCGCGGACGGCTGAGCACGAACATCCCGCTCATCGACCTGGACGCCCTGGCCGAAGACGAAGACGAAGACGAAGGCGAGAGCGAAGAGGTCGCCGCGCCGGGCGAGGCCGCCTACGTCATCTACACCTCCGGCTCAACGGGCGTTCCGAAGGGCGTCGTGGTCGAGCACCGCAATCTGACCGGGCACATCGACTGGCTGCGCGAGGAACTGCCACTGCACCCCGGCGACCGGCTTCTGCAGGTCGCGCCCTACACGTTCGACGCGTCGCTGACCGACTTCTTCTGGCCGCTGTCGAGCGGCGCGACGGTCGTGTCGCTGGCCGAAGGGGACCACATGGACCCCTACGTGCTGGCGGCGACCCTCGCGCGCCAGCAAATCACGGCCGTCCGGCTGCCGCCCGCCATCGTGCCGCTCCTGCTCGAAGAACCCGCGCTGCGGGAGGCGACGAGCCTGCGCTATCTCATCTGCGGTGGCGACCGGTTGCCGTCCGCCCTGGCGGCGCGGATCCTGGACGTCCTGCCGGGCGTCCGGCTGTTCACCCGATACGGGCCGACCGAAACAGCCGTGGCCGTGACCTACCACGAGGTCGATCCGCAGGCGGACCTCGGCGGACGGGACGTCCCGATCGGCCGCGCGATCGGCGGCGCGGAGCTGGGCCTGGCCGACGAGTTCACCGGACGCTGCGTGCCGCTCGCGCCCGGCTCGTCCGGGGAACTGCTGGTCGGCGGGCCGCCGGTCGCGCGCGGCTACCTCGGCGACGACGAGCTGACCGCCGAGCGGTTCGTCGCGATGCCGGACGGCGGCCGAGCGTTCCGTACCGGCGACCTGGTCAGCATCGACGACTCCGGCGCGCTGCTGTTCGAGGGACGCCGCGACGCGCAGCTCCAGGTGGCGGGCAACCGCGTCGAGCCCGGCGAGATCCGGACGCACCTGAACGCCTATCCGGGCGTGGCCGACAGCGCCGTCGCCCTGCGCGGTGAAGCACTCGCCGCCTACATCGTCCCGGCCGACGTCCCGCCGGACGCCACCCCGGACACCACTCCGCACGCCATCCCGGAGGCCCCGCCGGCTGCCACGCCGGACACCGACGCGCTTCGGGCGTACCTCGCGGAACGCCTGCCCCGGCACATGCTGCCCGCCCACTTCGTGTTCCTCGACCGGATGCCGCTGACCGAACGCGGCAAGGTCGATCTCGCCGCCCTGCCCGATCCCGTCCCCGAGCCCGTCCCCGAGCCACGGGACGCTAAGCTGCCGGACGGCGCTTCGCCGGCACGTGCCGCCTGGCGCGAGGTCGTCGGGACGGCCGATCCCGCGCGCGGCTTCCTGGAGAGCGGCGGGACGTCGCTGAAGGCCGCGATGCTCGCCAACCGTGTCCGCGCGGCCACGGGAATCGAGGTCACGGTGGCCGACGTGCTGCGCGCGCCCGCCCTCCGCGACTTCGAGACGACCGTGGACGAGCGCCTCGCCGGACGGAGGCCCGGCGCCACGAGGCTGGCGGCCCGTCCGCCCGGCACCGAACCGCCCCTGTCCCACCTGCAGGAACGCCTGTGGTTCCTGCACGAGTTCGCCCCCGGCGAGCCCGTCTACAACTTCCAGGCGATCTTCAAGTTCACCGGGGCGCTGGACGAGGCGGCGCTGCGCCGCGCCCTCGCCGGGATCATCGAGCGCCACGAGATCCTGCGGGCCGGCTTCACCGTCCGGGACGGCGAGCCCCGGCAGACCGTCCATCCGGCCGCGCCGCCCGCGATCACCGTGATCGACCTGCGCGAGGCCGAGCCCTCCCCGGAGCGGGCGGAGTCCGCCGCGCGGCGCTTCGCCGACGAGTTCGTCCGCCGGGCGTTCCGGATCGACGAGCCGCCGCTGATCCGGTGGTGCCTCATCCGCCTCGACGGCGAGCGCACCTGGCTCGTGCAGAGCCAGCACCACCTCGTCCATGACGGCTGGTCGTTCTCGGTCTTCCTGCGGGAGCTGGTCGAGCGCTACCGGGCGGCCGTGACCGGCACGCCGCCGGAACTGCCGGAACCGCTCGTCCAGTGCGGGGACTTCGCCTACTGGCAGCGCCGCTGGTGGGAGCGGGACGGAGCGCGCGAGCACCTGCCCTACTGGCTCGACCGGCTGAACGGCGTCCCGCCCCTCGCGCTGACGCCGCGTCCGGACGCGCGCGGCGACCACGGCGGGCACGGCGACCACGGCGGGCACGGTGACCACGGCGACCACGGTGACCACGGCGGGCACGGTGACCACGGCGGGCACCAGGTGCGGCGCAGGATCGCGCCGGAGCTGGTCGCCGCGGTCAAGCGCACCGCCGCCGACCTGGACGTCACGCCGTTCATGGTCTGCTTCGCCGCCTGGGCGGCCTTCCTGCGCGGCCTGACCGGCCAGCGGGACTTCGCCGTCGGCACCGCCGTGGCGAACCGGCCGTGGGTGGAGGCCGAGCACATGCTCGGCTGCGTGCTGAACAACCTTCCGATCCGGGTCCGGCCGGAGCCCGGCGCGGAGTTCCGCGCGCTGGCCGCCGGCACGCGCCGCGCCCTGCTGGAGGGGTACGCGCACCAGGCCGCGCCGCTGCACGCGATCGTCGAGGCGCTGCGCGTGCCGCGCACCCTGGAGAACCCGCTCTTCCAGACCACGTTCAACTTCCACGACGCGCCCTACCCCGACCTCGCCCTGCCCGGCGTCGAGCTGACGCTGGAGGAGGCGATCCCGAACGGCACGGCCAAGTTCCCGCTCGACGTCATCGTGATCACCGAGGCGCAGCGCCGGACCGGCGGTCCCGCCGCCGCCGGACCCGACGAGTGGGACATGGTGTGGCACGCGTCCGCGCGCTACTTCGACGCCGCCGGGGCGGCCGAGGCGGCGGACGGCTTCCTGGACGTCCTCGCCCGGGCCTGCGCCGATCCGAACCTGAGACTGGCCGAACTGAGCGAGCCGCCGTCCGAGGCGACCCCCTCCCAGCCCGACCTGTCGCAGCCTGAGCCATCCGAACCCGATCTGTCCGGAGCCGATCTGTCCGGGCCCGTGCTGGTCGCCGTCCCGGAGCCGCCGCCGGAGCCCGCCGGCGAACCCGCTGGCGAATCCGACGGCGAACCCGACGGCGGCATGGGCGACGGCGCGGAGCGCGCCCGGACCGTCGCGGTCATCCGCGCGGTGTGGGCGGACCTGCTGCGCGTCCCGCACGTCACCGAGGAGGACAACTTCTTCGACCGGGGCGGCCACTCGCTGCTCGCGGTCCGCGCGATCAGCCTCATCCGGTCGCGGCTGGACCGGCACGTCCCGGTCCGCGCGATCTTCGAGGCGCAGACGGCGGGCTCGCTCGCCGACGCCATCACCGGCCGCGCCGCCGCGAAGGCGGAGGTGCCGTCATGACCGTCCGGCCCCCGGCGGGACGCCGCACCGGGCTGATGCCGGACGCCGACCTGCCCCGCCTCCGGGAGGAGCTGACCCTCGCCTACGAGCGCACCCGGTTGGCCCGCGCCAAGTTCGACGCGGCGGGCCGGCGGCCCGCGGACGTCCGCGACCCGGCCGACCTCGCGCTCGTCCCGCTCACCACCCGCGCCGAGTACCGGCAGGCGTTCCCGGCTGGCGTCCTGGTGGACGGCGCGACACTGAACGACCCGATGGTGGTGCGCAGCCGCAGCTCGGGCACCGCGCACGAGCGCCTGCTCAGCGCGGACTACGCGTTCACCCTCGCCGAGCGCCGGTTCGGCGCGCTGGACGTCCACCCGGAGCTGATGGCGCTGCTCGCCGACCCGGAGACCCGGCGCAGCGTCCGGTACGCGGCCCCGAACTGCTCCGACGTCGAGTGCTCGCTGCCGCAGGTCACCATGGCCGACCGGATCCTGCCCAACGGCATGCTGGTGCTGCCGTCCGCGCACGACCTGTACACCACGCCCGAGACGATGCTCCGCAAGGCGTGGGACGAGATCGCCGAATGGGAGCCCGACTACCTGTCCTGCGACCCCACGCGCTTCGCGCACCTGACGCGCGCCGCCGAGGAGCGGGGCTGGAAGCCGGACGGCGCCGGGCTGCCCGGCCGCGCCCTCGTCATGACCTACAACTTCGCGCCCGCGTTCGCCACCGCCCACCTGCGGTCCCGGCTGCCTGCGGGCATGCTCGTCGCGAGCTCGGTCACCATGTCCGAGTTCGGCTGGGTCGCCGCGTCCTGCCCGGACGGCACGCTCCACCTCAACACCGCCGCCTTCTGGATGGAGCTGCTGGACGGCGACGGGCGTCCGGTCGGTCCCGGCGAGATCGGCGAGCTCATCGTGACCACCCTCGGCGACCCGCTCTCGCCGCGCGTCCGCTACCGGACCGGCGACCTGTACCGGTGGCTGGACGGCTGCCCGTGCGGTCATCCGCATCCGGCCGTCCGGTTCGAGGGCCGCGACCGGGACGCCGTCCGGTGCCAGGACGGCACGCGCCTGACGACCCGCGGCCTCGACGATCTCGTCGGCGCGCCCGAGCACCTGATCGCCTACAAGTTCCACCAGCACGCGCCCGACCGCGCCGAGTTCCGCTACGTCTCCGACCGGGGCGCGCTCCCGGGCTGGGAGCGGGAGCTGACCGAGGCGCTGGCCGGCCGCCTGGGCGCCGGCTGCCGCGTCGATGTCGCCGCCGCGCCCGTCCTGCCGTCCGAGCGGTCCGGCAAGTTCCTCACCTGCACGACCTCGCTCACCTGAGGTGCCTCGAACCATGACCACCGAAGCCGGGCTCCCCGGCACCACCCCCGCCTTCGACGCCGTCGCCACGGCCGTCCGCGCCGACCTGCCGATCTTGCGGCCGGACGGCGGGCCGCCGCTGGTCTACCTCGACAGCGCGGCCACCTCGCTGACGCCCGAGCCGGTCATCGACGCGATCACCGGCTACTACCGGGACGTCGGCGCCAGCGTGCACCGGGGCAAGCACATGCTCTCCGACATCGCCTCCACCCGGTTCGAGCAGGTCCGGGCGCAGGTGGCGACCGAGGTGGGCGGCGGGACGCGGCAGGTCGCGTTCGTCCCGAACACCACCGCCGCCCTGAACACCGTCGCGGCGGGCCTGCCGCTGGACCGCGGCGACCTGGTGCTCGCGCCCCTCGACGTCCACCACTCGAACTTGCTGCCGTGGCGGGCGCGGGCCACCGTCCGGATGATCCCGCTGACTCCCGAGGCGACACCCGACCTGGGCGCCTACGCCGAACTGCTCCGGCTGCGGCCGAAGGTCGTGGCGGTCAGCGCCTGCTCGAACGTCACCGGACGGTTCGCGCCGGCCGAGGAGATGGCGCGGATGGCCCACGAGGCGGGGGCGCTGTTCGTCCTCGACGCGGCGCAGTCGGCCCCGCACGGCCGGATCCGGCTGGCCGCGACCGGCGCCGACTACGCGGCGTTCTCGGCGCACAAGATGCTCGGTCCCACCGGGATCGGGATCCTCTACGGCCGCCTCGCGGAACTCGCCCCTTCGGTGCTCGGCGGAGGCACCGTGGACTGGGTGGACCTCGCCGGGCACCGGCTGCGCGACGAGCCGCACCACCTGGAGCCGGGCACGCCGCACGTCGCCGGCGTCTACGGCCTCGGCGCGACGCTGGACTACCTGCGCGGACTGGGCTGGGACGCGGTCGCCGCGCACGACGCGACGCTGACGCGGCTGCTGTACGAGGAGATCGCACGGCGGCCGTACCTGCGCCCGCTCGGCGGCCCCGGCCACCGCGACCGCGCGGCGATCGCCAGCCTCCGGCTCCCGCCCGGCGCGGACGTGGACGAGGTCGCGCGGATGCTCAGCGACTCCTACCGGGTCATGTGCCGGTCGGGGAAGCTGTGCGCCCAGCCGATGGTGGACGGCGACGGCGACGGCCGCCCCGTCCTGCGGATCTCGGCCTACGTGTACACCACGCCGGAGGAGCTGGGCATCGCGTTCGCCGCCCTCGACGAGGTGCTGACCGTCACCGGGGTCCCGCTCGGATGACCGTCGACTACCGCCGCCACTTCGAGGACCACGCCGCCGTCTACGCCGACCGCGTGGTGCCGCTGTTCGCGGTCACGCACGAGCACCTCGCGGCCTGGGCGGACGGCCTGGACCGTCCCGCCCGGATCCTCGACGTGGCCTGCGGCGACGGCCGCCTCGCCGCGGCGATGGCCCGCATGGGGCACCGGGTGGCGGGCTGCGACCAGTCCGCCGGGCTGCTCCGCCGGGCCGGACGGGTCGCCGGGGCGGCGGCCGGAGCCGGGGCGGCGGCCGGAGGCGGTCCGGCGGCCGGAGGCGGCCCGGCGGCCGGAGCCGGCCGGGCGGCAGGAGGCGGCCGAGCGGACGGAGCCGGACCGGTGTGGCTGCGCGCCGACGCCCATGCGCTGCCGCTGGCCGCTGCCAGCGTGGACGCCGTCGTGTGCAACCTCGGCGTGCAGTTCTTCGACCGTCCGGTGGACGCGCTGCGCGAGATGCGGCGGGTGGTGCGGCCCGGCGGCCCGATCGTCCTGGTCGTCCCCGAGCCGCCGGGCGGACGCGCCGGAGCCGTCGATCTCACGCCCCGGCTGGACGAGGCCGGAGTCACGGTCATGACCCGGATCGAGCTGACGCGCACCGCCCGGATCTCCGATCCCGGGACGCTGCTCGCGGTGTGGCGGGTCGAGATGGGACCGTCGTTCGCGCCGTCCCGGCTGCCCGAGGCCGACCAGGCCGACCTCGCCGACGCCGTCCTCGCCCGGGCGGACGGCACGGTCGAGCTGGCCCTGCGCTTCCGCGCCTACCACTGCGCGGGCGGACGGCCGTGACGCGCGGCGGCCTGCTGCGGTCCCCGGACTTCCTGCGGCTGTGGGGCGCGCAGACCGTCAGCGAGTTCGGCACCCAGATCGGCCAGCTCGCCACGCCGCTGCTCGCGATCGGGACGCTGCACGCCTCGGCCGGGGCGCTCGGCCTGCTCGGCGCGGCCCGGTCCGCGCCGTTCCTCGTCCTGGCGCTGCCCGCCGGGGCGATCCTCGACCGGGTCCGCCGCCGGCCGGTGATGATCTACGCCGACCTTGGCCGGTTCCTGCTGGTGGGCACCGTCCCGGTGGCCTACGCGTGCGGCGTCCTGACCATGTGGCAGCTGTGCGCCGTCGCCGCGCTCGCCGGCGTCCTGACCGTGTTCTTCGACGTCGCCTACCAGAGCCACCTGCCCGGCCTGGTGGAGCGGGAGCGCCTCACCGAGGCCAACTCCCGGGTGACGGCCTCGCGGTCGCTCGCCGAGGTGGCCGGGCCGGGCGCGGCGGGCGTGCTCGTCGGGGCGATCGGCGCGGCGGCGACGGTCACCGTCGACTCCGCCAGCTTCCTGCTGTCGGGACTCCTCTGCCGGACGATCCGCCGTCCCGAACCCGAGCCCGCCCCCGGCGCCCGCGACCGCTCGCTGCGCCGTGACATCGGCGAAGGGCTCGGCTTCGTGATCCGGCACCCGATCCTCAGCCGGGTCGGCGTGTGCGCGGGCGTCACGAACCTCGCGTCGTCGATGGTGACCGTCCTGATCCCGCTGTACATGGTCCGGTCGCTGGGACGCGGGCCGAGCACGGTCGGGCTGGTGCTCGCGGTCGGCGGGGCCGGGCTCGTCGCGGGCTCGCTGGGCGCTGGCCCGGCGGTGCGCCGCTTCGGCTACGGCCGGACGATCGTGGTCAGCGCCGTCACGTCCGGCATCGGGCTCGCGCTGCTGCCGCTCGCCTCGGGACGGGCGGCACTGCCGCTGCTGGTCGGAGGGCAGCTGCTGTTCGGCCTCTCGGTGCCGCTGTTCAACATCGCGCAGGTCAGCCTGCGGCAGAGCGTGACGCCGCACCGGCTGCTCGGCCGGATGAACGCCTCGATGCGGTTCCTCGTCTGGAGCACGATCTCCCTGGGCAGCCTGCTCGCGGGCGGCCTCGGCGAGGCGGCCGGGGCGCGCGCGGCCCTGGCGGTCGCGGGCGTGATCGGCGCGCTGTCGTGGACGACTTTGCTCGGCTCACCCGTTCCGTCCCTGCGCGAGCTCCCGGCGGTCAGCGCCCAGGTCCCCGACAAACGCCCCGATCCGACGCCCTGAAACGCCCCGGACGACCGCCCCGCCCGCTTTCCCGGACGCGTCCTGGACGACCCTCCCACCCGCCTTCTCGGACGCGTCCTGGACGACCGCCCCGCCGGCTTTCCCGGACGCGCCCTGGACGACCGTCCCGCCCGCCTTCCCGGACGCGCCCTGGGCGACCGCCCCGGCCGCTTTCCTAGGCGCGTCCTGGGCGACCGCCCCGCCGGCTTTCCCGGGCGCGCCCTGGGCGACCGGGCCGCCCGTTTCCGCGGTCGCGGCAGGAAGGAGCGCCAGGTGCTCTTCGCGCACCAGGTCGAACTTCAGCGCGAGGGCCGCCAGCGTCTCCCGCTTCGAGGTGCGCGGACCGCCGGGAGGTCCGGCCACCTCCAGCTTCTCCGCCAGGTAGTCGATGTGGTAGTTCACCGCCGAGCGGGTCAGGGCGCGGTCGTCGCCGAACGCCGCCAGCCGCGCGCTCACCTGCCCCGGCGTCGGCACCGCCGCGCTGCAGCAGTCCCGGAGCCGCGGCTCGCACAGGCACACCAGCACCATGAAGTAGCGGCTGGCCTCGTCGAGCGGGGACGTCCGGTCGCCGGTCGCGTCCGGGACGCCGAGCTCGCCGCGTTCGGGCGCGAACACCGTGAACCGGCCGTGCCGGTGCGGCAGGCCGAGCCGCACCCGGCTCAGCTCGAACGGGACGGGCATGCCGACCCGCCGCGCGGGGACCTTGACGTACTCGCCCCCGCCCTCCAGGTTCTCCACGCAGTAGGTGCGCCACCGGCTCTGGTTGGTCATCAGCCAGTAGCCGTCCACGGCGCGGATGCGGCCCGCGGGCACGCCGACCTCGTCCTCGCCGAGCGCGAGCGCGAGCGCCGCATCGTCCCGGCCGCCGGCGTCCGGGCCGTCCGCGCGGGGGGACGCCCAGCCGAAGACGACGCTCTCGCCGTCGGCCAGCTCGTGGACGCGGGGCGGCCGTCCGCGCCCCCGGTCCAGGCAGATGATGACCGTGTTCATCGCGCCGTCGCGTCCGGTGTTCATCGCGCTGTCGCGTCCGGTGTTCATCGCGCTGTCCCGTTCAGGGGTCATCGCGCCGTCGCGCCCAGGCGGGCGGCGAGCGTGTCCGCGACGTGCCCGGCCGTCTCGTCCGGGACGAGCGCCGGGTCCCGGTCGACTCTCAGCCGCAGCTCGCGGACGTCGTAGGACGCCGAGACGACGATGGGCGCCTGGACGCGCATCCCCGCCATGTGGCACTCCTCGCCCCGCACGCCGTCGAGCACGAGGGACGGCCGCCGCGATCGGTCGTCCAGGGTGAGGAGCACGTCCAGGTGCCCCGCCCAGGGCAGGCGGGCCCGGCGCGCCGCGCGCAGCACCTCGTCGAACGGGGTGTCGGCCCATTCCAGGTCTTCCCACCAGCCGAACAGCGCGTCCTCGTACGGGTCGTCGGACTCGCCGGCGGGGCAGGCGACGACCGTGTTGATGAAGCAGCCGACCACGGGCTCATCGTCGTCGGCGGCCCGTCCGCCCCACGCGTAGGAGACGGGCGCGACGTCGCGGTAGTCGGCGGTAGCGAGCCGGCAGGCGGCCAGCAGCGTGGGGAACAGCTTGCTGCGCGCCTGGCCGCTCAGATCCGCCGGCGCGACGCGGCGGGAGACCGACCGGGACGGTCCGCCCTGGTTGAGTGGGACGCCGCGCCCCCAGTGTCCGGGGGCGGCCTGAGCCAGCCGCCGTTCCCAGTGGGCGACGGCCTCCGGGCCGCTGGCGGCGTCCTCGCGTTCGAGCTGGCGCGCGACGGCGTGGCCGTACGGGTCCGTGCCCGCCACCGGAGCGTCCTGGTCCTTGGCGTAGGCGTCCGCGAGCTGCTCGATGATCAGTCCGATCGAGAACTCGTCGCAGGCCACATGGTCGAAGGCCAGGGCCAGCAGGTCGCGGGTGGATTCGCGGGCGAGCAGCAACCGGAACGGGCCGCGTTGCTCGGGCCAGTCGTCCAGGGCGGTCCGAACATCGGGCACCTCTTCGACCGTCACGTCCCCTTCGCGGCGGACGCGCTGGACCGGGATGCCGCCCACGATCTCCACCGTGGAGCGCAGCGCCGGATTCAGGCCGACGACGGCGCGGGCGGCCTGCGCCAGCCGCGGGACCGACACCGTCCCGGCCGGATACTCCAGGAACAGCGGCACGACGGCCCGTCGCTCCAGCGGGTCCAGGCTCGCGGTGTGCAGGAAGCGCCGCTGCGCGCCGGTCACGGGCAGCAGGTCCGCGTCCGGCCCGGCATGCTGGGCGCGGACGTCGCCGAAGCGGTTCAGGTAGGTGCGGGTGATGGTCTTGGGCGCGGCACTGCGCATCGTCGTCCCCTGGTCGCGGCGGTTTTCTCGGACGCTGGCGGACAGGCGGCGCTAGTAGTGCGGCGCGCCGCCGGGGCACGGCAGAACGACCGGGACGCCCGCCGTCCAGAGCCGCCCGAGCGTCGTGAGCAGGGTCTCCAGGTCGGACGAGCTCTCGAGGTGACCGGGAAGGGTCTTCAGCGGGGGAGCGGCGAGCGGCCCGGCGGACTCCGGACGGGCCGTGTGACGCAACGCCAGCGCGGCGAGCGTCTGCCCCGGCCCGAGCTCCAGGGGCGCGGGCCGGGGAAGCGACCAGATCGTCCGCAAACCGTCGTCGAACCGGATCGGACGGTGCAGATGCCCGGCCCAGTAGGCGGGGCTGGTCGCCTCCTCCGCGCCGATCCACGAACCGGTCACGTCGGACACGAACGGCAGCGTCGGCGGACGCAGCTCCACGCCGTCGAGCAGGGCCGCGAGCGGCGCGGCGACCGGCTCCATCAGCGGCGAGTGGAACGCGTGCGACGCGGCGAGCCGCCGGACGGGCACTCCGGCCTCGGACAGCCTCCGCTCGGCGCGGTCGATCCCGTCCACCGTCCCGGCCAGGACGGTCAGTTCCGGACCGTCCAAGGCGGCGATCGTGACGCTCCCGTCCAGGCAGGGCCGCACGGCGTCCGGACCGGCCGCGGCGGCGAGCATCGCGCCTTCCGGAAGCTCGCCGATCAGCCGGGCGCGCGTGGCCACGAGCCGGAGCGCGTCGTCCAGCGGCAGCACCCCGGCGACGCACGCGGCCACGTACTCGCCGAGGCTGTACCCGGCCATCGCCGCCGGGACCACGCCCAGCGCCGTCAGCGTCCGGGCCAGCGCGAACTGGACGGCGAACATCAGCGGCTGCGCTACGGCCGTCCGGTCGATCTCCCGTCCCGCCTCGCGCCGGTCGAACAGCGTCGTGAGATCGGCGCTTCGCGCATGCGCCCGCTCCGGCCCGCCGTCCGGCCCGTCTTCCGGCCTGCCGAGATGGAGAACGGCCCGGACGCCCAGCCGCAGCTCGCCGTCCAGGATCGCCAGGCACCGGTCCAGCTCGGCGCGGAACACCGGCAGATGCGCGTACAGACCGGCGGCCATCTCCGGATACTGCTCGCCGACCCCGGAGAACAGGAACACCGGATTCGGGCCGGGCTCCTCAACGCTTCCGGTGAAGACGCGCCGGCGATTCCGTTTGGCCAGGTCGGACGCGGCACGCGTCGCGTCCGACGCCACGACGATCCTCCGGTGGTCACCTGACGACGCCGCCGTCCACAGCTCGTTCGCCAACTCGGTCAGGTCGGTCTCCGGCTCCGCCGCCAGGCGGGCGGCGAGGTCGTCGGTGGCGCGCTCCAGCTCTCCGGACGTCTCGGCGGCCAGGACGAGCAGCCGTGGCTCGCTTGTCATCGGACGTGGTTCGCCCGTCATCGGACGGGGTTCGCTCGGCATCGGGCCGGGTTCGTTCGTCATGGGGTGAGGCCCTCCCCGAGGCCGCCGGGCCAGGCGGCCGGGTCCGGCCCGTGCCGGCACACGAACGCGTAGGCCAGGCGTTCCAGCCCGAATCCGGCGCACGCCGTGTGCACGGCGCCGTCGTCCGGACCGGCCGGCGCGATGCCGAAGGAACCGGCGAAGAACGTGTCGTGGAAGTTGAACGAGGCGACCGAGACGTCGCGCCCGTCCGCCACCGGCAGCCGCAGCTCGTACTTCAGCTCCAGCATCTGCTGCGACCAGGCGCGCTGCGCGGTGGCGGCGTCCACGAAGAACGGGTCGTTGGCGACCTCGCACCGGCCGCCGAGGTCCAGCTCGTCCATCAGCGCGAACGCCCGCTCCATCAGGCGGCGGCGGCGCTCCAGCACGACGTCGCGCGGCCCGAGGAACACCGTCTCGCGGATCGTGAAGTCCCAGAGCCGCTCCAGCGAGCGGCGGTACCGCGACTCGAACCGGAACGACTTCCCGCGGGACGTGACGACCGGCGCGGACGCGTCCAGCGGCCCGTCGGCGAACTGGTGGTAGGTGTACAGGCACATGGTCGGCGGCAGGGACAGGTCCGGGTCGCCCGAGTGCCCGCGCAGCGCCTCGGTCAGCTTCCGGCCGTCCGAAAGGTCGTCCAGGAAGGCCCGGTAGTCGTCCACGTCCTCGTGCAGCCGCGACACGAACATCATGAGCTGCGGGAACGAGCGGTAGTAGCCGCAACGCCCCAGCACCGCCGTGGGCAGCAGCGTCGGATACCGGTACTCGCGCGCCCCGAACTCCCGCACCACCAGGTCCCGGACGCGCGCGTCGAGCCGGTCCATCAGCGTCAGCACCGGTTCGGCGAGCGCCACCTGCCCCTCGCCCGTCTCGACCGCGACGCCGCGTTCGAGCAGAACGTCGTAGACGCCCGGACGGGGCGCCGGGACGTCCCGTCCGCGCCAGATCACCTTCGGCTCCGGACGCCGCTGCGCGAGCACGTCATTGGCGACCACGAACCGGAGCTTGCGCTCCAGGCCGTCCGCGCCGTCCTTGCCGTTCGCGCTGTCCTTGCCGTCCGCGTCGTTCGCGCCGTCCTCGCTCAGCCGCAGGTCGACCGCGTGGATCGCCGACCCCGACCGCACCAGCGAGAACCCGACGATCGCGGGCGAGACGAAGAACACCCGCGCGCTCAGCTCGTCCGCGTACTCCTCCGGGACGGGCGGGTCGAGGTCCACCCGGCGCGTGATCGTTCCGCTGTCCACGGCTCAGCCGCCTCCCGCGCCGGACACCGCGCCGCGCAGCCCCAGCAGCTCGGCCAGGACGCCGCGCTGCACCGCCGACGTCCCGGCGTAGATCGGCCCGCCGAGCGCGTCCCGCAGCTCGCGCTCCAGGCCCCAGTCGGTCAGGTAGCCGCGCGCGCCGTGCACCTCGACGGCGGTCGCGGCGGCCTCCACGAGGCTCTCGCTGATGAAGACCTTGGCGATGGTGGCGTCCAGCAGCGCCATCCGGCCGCGCGCCTTGAGCCAGCCGACCCGGTAGAGGATCAGCCGGGCCAGCTCCAGCCGGATCTTCACGTCGGCGATCCGGTGCGCGACCGCCTGGAACGACCCGATCGGCCGGCCGAACTGGTCCCGCCCCGAGGCGTACTCCACGGACGTCTCCAGCAGCCGTTCCATCGCCCCGACGTGCGGGGCGAACATGAACGCCCGCTCCCACTCGATCGTCCCGCCGAACAGCGAGTACCCCGAGCCCTCCCGGCCCAGCAGGCAGGACGCCGGGACCCGCGCCTCGTCGAACCGCACCGCGCCCATCGGCGTCGTGCGCAGCCCCAGCTTGCCGAAGCGCCGCGACCGGTCGACGCCGGGCAGGTCCGCGGTGACGAGGAACGCCGACAGCGCGTCCTGGGCGCGGCCGGGCGGCCCGGTGCGCGCCAGCACGACGAACACGTCCGCCTCCGGGCCGTTGCTGACGAACCACTTCTCGCCGCGCAGGACGTAGTGGTCGCCGTCCCGCACGGCGGTCGTCCGCATCCCGAGGACGTCCGACCCGGCCTCCGGCTCCGACAGCGCGTGCGCGCCGATCAGCGCGCCGTCGCACATCGGCTTGAGGAACCGCGCCTTCTGCTCCTCTGTGCCGTGTTCCAGCAGGTAGACGGCGCAACCCCAGAGATGGTTGCCGATCGCGAAGACCAGCCCGTTGTCGCGGCACCCGTACCCGAGCGCCTCCAGCGCGACGATCGTCGTCAGCGGGTCCAGGCCCTGGCCGCCGTACTCGACGGGGACGGGCCAGCCCAGCACGCCGAACTCGGCGCAGCGCCGCCAGTCGCCGACGGGGAAGCGCGCCTCCCGGTCGCCGTCCGCGACGTTCCGGCCGAGTTCGCTCCGCGCGAAGGCGATCACTTCCTCGCGCAGCGCCCGCTGCTCGGGGCTCAGCGAGAAGTCCACGCACCGGCCTCCTCGGACTGCTCCGCCGCGCCGTTCCGGCGGTCCACGAAATCGGAGTGCTCCGCCGCGCCGTTCCGGCGGTCCACGAAATCGGCGATCGCCTCGACCGAACGGAAGTTCGCGATGTCGAGGTCGCCGCGGGCCACGGTGAGGTCGAAGGTCCGCTCCACCCACATCACCACCTGCACCGCGAACAGGGAGTTGACGTGCCCCTCGGCGAACAGGTCCTCGTCGTCGTCCACGGACGCGCCGCCCAGATGGGCGGAGACGAACCTTCGGACGGTCTCTCGGGTCGCGTCAGCCATCGCTCGCGTCCTTTCCGGGAAGCGACTCGTAGGTGTGGAAGCCCCGGCCGGACTTGCGTCCGAGCCGTCCCGCGCGGACCAGCTCGCGCAGCAGCGGGCACGGGCGGAACTTCGGATCGCCGAACTCCCCGTGCAGGACCTCCAGGGAGCGCAGCACCGTGTCCAGGCCGATCAGGTCGGCGGTCTCCAGCGGGCCCATGGCGTGGCCGAGGCACTCGCGGAACAGGCGGTCGATGTCCGGCGCGCCCGCCGTGCCCTCCGCGAGCAGGAAGACCGCCTCGTTCACGGTGAGCATCGCCACCCGGTTGGTCACGAAGCCCGGACCGTCCCGGACCACGACGCACCGCCGCCCGGCGCTCTCCAGCAGCGCGCGCGTCCGCGCGACGGTCGCGTCCGAGGTGTGGTGGCCGCGGATCACCTCGACGGTCGGCTTGAGGTGCGCGGGGTTCATGAAGTGCGTCCCGACGATCTCCGGCGCGCGGCGCGTGACGGACGCGACGCGCGTGATCGGGATCGCGGACGTGTTCACCCCGAACGGGACGCCCGGCGGGCACAGCCCGTCCAGCTCGGTGTGGACGCCGCGCTTGGTCTCCCAGTCCTCGGTGACGTTCTCGATGACGAAACCGGCCGTCCGGACGTCCTTGAGGTTCGTGGTGAACCGGATGCGCGCCGCCGCCTCGTCCGGGTCGGGCGCGGCGGAACCCGGCCGCACCAGCGGGGCCAGCCGCAGGTTCAGGACGATCTCGGCGCGGGCCCGCTCCAGGACGTCCTCGGTGAGGTCCACCAGGACGACCTCGTGGCCGTGCTCGGCGAACAGCTGCGCGATGCCCCTGCCCATCGTTCCCGCGCCGACGATCCCGACCCGGCCGGTCAACCGGTCCATGCGAACACTCCTCCGGACGTGCTGGACTGCTGGACGAGGGCGGCGCGGACGAGCCGGGGCGCCTCGCCCGGCCGCTCGCGGAAGTGGAAGTGGCCGCCGGGCAGGACGCGGAACGCGAACTTCCCCTGCGTGTGCCGCCGCCAGTCCCGGACGCGCTCCGGCCGGTTCCCGTCGTCCGCGCCGGTCAGCGCGAGGATCGGAACGTCCAACGGCTCGCCCGGCTCGAACTCGTAGGTCTCCAGGACGGCGAAGTCGGCGCGGTAGCGGCCGAGCACGGGAGCGAGCAGGTCCGGGTCGGCGCGCACCTGCTCGGGCAGCGCGCCCCACCGCCGCTCGATCTCGGCGAGCAGCTCGCCGTCCGGCAGTTCGTGCATCCGTTCGCGGACGGGCGAGAGCGGCGGCGCGGGACACGACGACACGCACAGCAGATCCGGTCGCCGCAGGCCCCGGGACCTCAGCGCGCGGACGACCTCGAACGCGACCAGCGCCCCCAGACTGTGCCCGAACAGGGCGAACGGGACGCCGTCCGTGCCGAACGTCACCTGCGACGCGAGCGCCTCGACGAGCGCGCCCATCCGCGTGGACGGCGGTTCGTCCGGGCGCGAGCCGCGTCCGGGGAACTGCACGGCGCTCACCCGGACGTCGGGGAGGTGATCGGCCCAGCGCGCGTACTCGCCGGGCATGCCTCCGGCGTGCGGGAAGCAGTACAGGTCGGCGCGCGCGTCCGGCGGCGGCCTGCGCCGCACGAGCCACCGCCCGCTTCCGGCCCTCGCCGCTCCTCCGCTGACCGCTCGTCCGCTCACGGCTCCTCCGCTCACCGGTCGTCCGCTCGCCGCTCCTCCGCTGACCGCTCGTCCGCTCGCGGCTCCTCCGCTCGCCACGCTCACACCTCCTTCAGCCGTCACCGCTGCTCCAGCAGGGCGGTGAACCGCTCGACCGTCGGCGCGCTCACCAGCGCCCGCAGGCCGAGGCCGTCCAGCTTGAAGATCTGCTGCGCGCGGACGACCAGCCGCGTCCCGGTCAGCGAGTCGCCGCCGAGGTCGAAGAAGTTCTCGTCGGGCTCGATGTCGTCCAGGCCGAGCATTTCGGCGAACAGGCTTGCCACGACCTCGCGCGTCCCGCTCGCACCGGTCTCCGCGGGCACCGGCGGAGCGGCCTCTCGCGGCGCGTCCGGTTCCACGAGGTAGCGGCGCCGCTGGAACGGATAGGTGGGCAGCGGCACGCGCAGGCGGCGGCCCTCGTGCAGCCGCTCCCACCGGACGGACGCCCCGCCCAGCCACCGCATCCCCACTTCGGCGAGCTCGCGCGGAACCTCCGAAGCGAAACCGGCGCGCGCCGCGGCGTCGGCGTCGGCGGTGATCAGGCGTTCATGACCGGGCTCGGTGAGCACGCGGATCGCGTCCTCACGCCCGTTCACCAGCGCGAACCTGCGGAGCGGCAGCTCCCGGCGGCCGATCTGCAACGTCCAGGCCACGTCCGCGAGGTTCAGCTCGGCGTGTTCCCGCAGGTGGTCGGCCAGCCGGACGGCCATCGCGTCCAGCGCGGCGGGGCTCCGCGCCGACAGCGGAAGCAGCTGCCAGGGCGCGGCCGGCCCGCTCGGCGCGGGAGCGGGCGCCTCCTCCAGGACGACGTGCGCGTTCGTGCCGCCCATCCCGAACGCGCTGACGCCCGCCCGCCGCGGAACGCCCCGCGGCGGCCGCCACTCCACCGCGCGCGTCGGCACCCGGAACGGCGTCGAGCCGAAGTCGATCGCCGGGTTCGGCCGGCGGAAGTGCAGGCTCGGCGGAATGATCCCGCGCTCCACCGCCAGGACGGCCTTGACCAGCCCGGCCGCGCCCGCCGTCGCGTCGGTGTGCCCGACGTTCGTCTTGACCGAGCCGATCCAGCAGGGTCCGCGGCCGTCGCGGAACACCCGGGACAGAGCCTCGACCTCGATCGGATCCCCGAGCGGCGTCGCGGTGCCGTGCGCCTCGACGTATCCGATGTCGCCGGGCCGGACGTCCGCGACGAGCTGCGCCGCCCGGATCGCCGCCGCCTGCCCCTCGACGCCGGGCGCGGTGTAGCCGACGCGGTTCGCGCCGTCGTTGTTCACGGCCGTCCCGCGGATGACCGCGTGGATGTGGTC
Organism: Actinomadura gamaensis; assembly: GCF_042652125.1. Taxonomy (NCBI): domain Bacteria; kingdom Bacillati; phylum Actinomycetota; class Actinomycetes; order Streptosporangiales; family Thermomonosporaceae; genus Actinomadura; species Actinomadura gamaensis. Next base: position 626,455 of record NZ_JBHSIT010000003.1, read on the forward strand.
GCCGTCGTCCACGGCGTCCGGGAGGCGCCGGAGGGCCACCAGGCAGACGCCGTCCCCGCCGACGATCCCGGCCGCGTCGGCGTCGAAGGTGCGGCACGTGCCGTCCGGGGACAGGATGCCGCCGACCGCGTACTGGCCGAGCCGCGGCGGGACGTGCACGGTCGTGCCGCCGGCGAGCGCGAGGTCGCAGTCGCCCGCCAGCAGCCCCTGCACCGCGACGTGCACCGCCACCAGCGAGGTCGCGCAGGCCGCCTGGACGGCGACGGCCGGGCCCCGCAGGCCGAGCTTGTAGGCGACGCGCGTGCCGAGGAAGTCCAGCCCGGTCGCCAGGCGGACGTCCCAGTCGGTCACGGACGGCAGGTCCCCGCGCCGCGACTTCAGGATCGCCGAATAGGCCGTCTCGCTGCCGCCCGCGTAGACGCCGATGTCGCCCCGGTGCCGTCCGGGGTCGTGCCCGGCCCGCTCCAGAACCTCGACGGCGCACTCCAGCAGCAGCCGGTGCTGGGGATCGGTGATCGTCGCCTCGCGCGGCGAGTAGCCGAAGTACTCGGCGTCGAACCGGTCCGCGTCGCGGAGCAGCCCGCCCGCCGGGACGTACTCCGTGCCGTCGGGCAGCGTGCGCGCCGGGAAGCGCGTGATGCAGTCGACCCCGTCGACCAGGTTCCGCCAGAACTCCTCCGGCCCGTCGGCGCGCGGGAAGCGGCACGCGATGCCGATCACCGCGACGTCCGCGCCCGCGTCCGCGCCCAGCTCGTCCGTCACCGGATCACCGCTCCCGCATCTCGGACGCCTCAGACGCCTCGGACGCCTCGGACGGCGCGGGCGCATCGACGCCCGAGGCGGCGCGACGCCGCCGCCCGAGCCGAGCAAGCCCGTCCCGCCTCCGCGCCCCCGCGCCCGAGCCCTCGCCCGCGTCCGGGCCCTCGCCCGGGCCTGCACCCGCGTCCTCGCCTGCACCCGTGCCCCTGCCAGCACCCGCGCCCGTGCCTGCGGGCTCGTCGGGGTGGTCCAGGTGGTGGGCGAGAGCGCGGACGGTCGGATGCTCGAACAGCTCGACGACGCGCGTGCGGACGCCGAGCGACGTCGCGATCCGGTCCTGCATGACGTGCATCAGCAGCGAGTGCCCGCCGAGGTCGAAGAAGTTGTCGAGCACCCCGACCTCGGGAAGCTCCAGCAGCTCGCACCAGAGCCCGGCCAGCGCGCGCTCGGTGGCGGTCTCCGGCGCCACCCCGGCGACGGGCGCGGCGGCCGAATCCGGATCGGGCAGCGCCTTCGCATCCACCTTCCCGTTCGGCGTCAGCGGGAGGCTGGGGAGCGGCACGCACGCGCCGGGCAGCATGTAGTCCGGCAGATCGTCCGCGAGGAACGCCCTCAGCTCCGGGAGGCTCGGCGCGGCGGCGCCCTCGCGCGGCACCACGTACGCCGCCAGCGTCGTGCCCCGATGCGCCACCACGTGCGCGGCGGCGATCGACGGGTGGCGCCGGACGGCCATCTCGACCTCGCCCGGCTCCACCCGGTGACCGCGGATCTTGACCTGCTCGTCGGCGCGGCCGAGGAAGTCGAGCGAGCCGTCCGGCCTGCGCCGCACGACATCCCCCGTCCGGTAGAGGCGCGCGCCGCCGAACGGGTCGGCGACGAAGCGCTCCGCCGTCCGCTCGGGCTGCCCGAGGTAGCCGCGCGCGACGCCGACGCCGCCGATGTACAGCTCGCCGGGCTCACCCGGCGGGACGCGCCGGAGCCGCTCGTCCAGGATGTGCGCGCTCGCCCCGGCGACGGGTCCGCCGATGTCGGGCGCGCCCTCGCCGTCCGCCTCCACGATCGACCAGGTGGCCAGCACCGTCGCCTCGGTCGGCCCGTACCCGTTGACCAGCGTGAACGGCACTCCCGGCGCGGGACGGGCGCGCAGCGCCTCGCCGGCCGCGACCAGGTAGCGGAGCCTCGCCCCGGACGGCCAGGGCAGCCCGAGCACGGCTTCGGCCAGGGGAGTGGCCAGCAGCGCGACGGTCACCTCCTCGCCGGCCAGCCAGTCCCGCAACCGCCGGGGCGACAGCCGCGTCTCCTCGTCCGCGGCGACGACGCGCGCGCCGCTGGTCAGGGCGGGCCAGACATCGGCCACCGAGACGTCGAATCCGGGCGCGTTGAGCATGGCGACCCGGTCGGCGGGCCCCAGCCCGAACTCGTGCCGATACCAGGAAGTGAAGTTCCCGAGGGCGCCGTGCTCGACCATCACGCCTTTCGGCAGCCCGGTCGAACCCGACGTGTACATGACATATGCGAGCTGGTCGGCCCGGACGGATTCGGGAGTTCCGGTCCCGCCCGAAACCCTTTCCAGATCGATGACGTAAAGCGCGGTGGGAAGCCGATTCGCGAACTCCCGCGTCGTGACCACGAGCCCGACCCCGGCGTCCTTACATATATGTGCCAGGCGTCCGGAAGGACTGCCGGGTTCGAGCGGAAGGTACGCCGCTCCGGCCCAGAGCACGCCCAACTCCGCGGCCACGAGGTTCGAGCCGCGCGGAAGGAAGACTCCGACAACTGTTTCGGCTCCGGCGCCGGCGTCCCGCAACCGTGCCGCGACCCCGGCCGCGCGCCCGGCCAGTTCCGCGTACGTGACCGTCCGGCCCGGGTCGTCCACCGCGGTCGCGCCGGGCGTGCGACGCGCCTGCTCGGCGACCAGCGCCGGAACGCGCCCGCAGTCCCGCTCCGCCGCCGCATGGGACGAGACGACACCGTCCCTGCGGCCGACCATCCACCCTGATGCCATGCGCGTCTCGCCCGACTACTCGCCGAAGGCCTCTTGTAAAACCCCCAACAGGCGTATCACGGCGTCGACAAACCCTGCCAAACAGGCATGAAATAGGCAGACTTTGGCCTCGGTCCACGTCAGACGGGGTGTCATCCGTCACTTGACCATTTATGTCCGCATCAGGCCACAACAAGTCATGAACCGGAATTTCAGGCCACCAAAATTCCGCCTCCGCCGACGGGAGAGAAAGACCGCTTCGCACGCCTCCGCCACCGGACCGAAAACCGCGCCTTTCACCGAAACCCTCGTCACCTGCCCGAGAGCGCCTGGAGACGGTTCCGGACCGGTGATCTACTGGCGCCATGGTGATCATCGATCCTCCCGGGACCGGACGGTGAGCCGCGTCCTGGTCACCGGCGGAACCGGATTCCTGGCGACGCACCTGATCGTCGCCCTCCTACGCGCCGGTCGGCCAGTGCGCACAACCCTCCGCTCACCGACCAGCGAATCCGACCTTCGCGCGGCCGTACGCCGCGGCGGCGCGGACGACACACCCCTCGAATGCGTCATCGCGGACCTGACATCCGATGACGGCTGGCCCGCCGCCGTCGCCGGATGCGAGGAGGTCCACCACGTCGCCTCGCCGATCCCCACCCGCGAACCGGACGACCCCGACGAGCTGATCGTCCCGGCCCGGGAAGGCACCCTCCGCGTGCTGCGCGCCGCCATCGACGCCGGCGCGCGCCGGACCGTCCTCACCTCGTCCTTCGCCGCCGTCCGCTACACCGCGGAGCCGACCACGGAGTTCACCGAGGAGCACTGGACCGACCCCGACACCCCCGGACTCTCCGCCTACGCCCGTTCAAAGGCGATAGCCGAACGCGCCGCCTGGGAGTTAACCGATCGCCACGGCACCACCGAACTCACCGTCCTCAACCCGACGTTCGTCTTCGGCCCGCCGCTCAGCCCGGACGTCCGCTCGTCCCTACGGCTGCTCAAAGCGATGCTCGACGGGACGACGACGCTCCTGCCCCGCCAACGCTTCGGAGTGGTCGACGTCCGCGACGTGGCCGACCTCCACCTCCGCGCGATGGCCGCCCCGAACGCCGCGGGCCGGAGATACCTGGCCGTGGCGGACGGCCCGACCCTGACCCACGTGGACCTGGCCGAAATCCTGCGCCGCCTGGGCCCCCTGGCGTCCCGCGTCCCGACCCGTCAAGAACCAGGCGAAGACCCGCCCCCGCTGGTCATCCGCAACACCCGAGCCCGCACCGACCTGGCCTGGAACCCCCGCCCCGCGGAAACGACCATCATCCAGACGATCGAGGGAATGCGCGCCCTAGAAATGCTCCCACCCGACCCGCAATCATGACCACCCGGCGCCCCCGACTCACCGGAGTCAGACGTTCGGCGTGCCGAGGCGAACAGCATCGACAAGCTCGGCAAACGTCTCGCGCGCCAACACCAGCACCGGCCCGGGAACAAGCTTCGAATCCCGCACAGCGATCTCGTCGTTCCGGGAGGCCGCCACTTCCACGCAGTCGTTGCTGCTGGTGGACCTGCTCGACTTCCGCCACACGAGATCCGCGTAAGGGGCGGTAGGCATCGGCACCCTCTACTCCTTGGCATAGGTCTCGATGAGCGCGACCGACTTCTCGGGGGAGAGGGCGGTCTCGAACAGACGCTCAAACGTCACCCTACAGCGGGAGACCTGCTCCTGGCTTTCCATGTAGACGCACCCGGACATGCCCTCGGAGTATGCGACATCGGGATCGGACTCCTCGAAAGAGAGGAGCACGAACGGCCCCTCGGCTCCGAGCAGGGTGTCCGTCTCGGTCGGGAGCACTCTGATCGTGACACTGCCTCCCTGGGAGGCCGCGACGAGCGCGTAGAGCTGTTCGCGCATCACGTCCCGGCCTCCCAACGGGCGGCGCAGCAGACCCTCGTCCAGGACGACGGTCAGCGTGGGCGCGTCACTGCGAGCCAGCACGGATTTGCGAGCCATTCGGGCCCGCACCCGGCGATCGACTTCCGCGGGCCGGTCGGGCCGCCCCGCGGAGATCACGGCACGCGCGTAGTCGGGAGTTTGGAGCAGGCCCGGAACGAACTGCACCTGGTAGGACCGGATTCGGGACGCCTCGTCCTCCAAACCGACGTACGAGCCGTCCCAGAGATCCGCGTAAGTGGTCCACCAGCCGCGCTTCTGCACATCGCGCGCCAGCTGGACGAGCGCGTCCCGGACCGGACTGGTGACGCCGAACAGGTCGAGAACGGCCGTCACGTCGGCCACGCTCGGTCGCGTTCGTCCGCTCTCGATCCGGCTGATCTTCGATCGGCTCCAACCGAGTCGGGTGACCACCTGGTCCGGGGTGAGTCCGGCGTGCTCCCGGTGCTGCCGCAGCTCGCGCGCCAGTCGGCGTCCTCGGACGGTCGGGGCGTGAAGCTCGGGCATGGAGAGTCTTCCTGTCGCTTGGTTCTGTGTCTGAAGGCCGTCGCCAGACGCGGTCAGACATCGGCAGCACAGCCAGTTTGCATGGGCGGCCTGATAATTGCACGGACTTCGTGACAGACGGTAGGCATCTGAGCGAGAGTGGTCACGACGAAGAGCGCCGCGCGGCCGGATCACTGGCCTGAGAAACCGTTCCGGCCGCGCGGCTTCAACCTCTCGAAGGAGGTGTGTCGCCAATGGTAGAGGTGCCGAAGGCACTGGCGACGGAGCTTGCCGGGTTGTCGCGAGCGACACCGGCTGCGCCAGGTCGCCCGGCCGCGGCGGTGCTGCCGCTGGTCAGGACCGGCTGGTATCGCGGACTGTCCCGCCAGGTCGCCCGGCTGCGGAGCATGTCGCGGCGGGAGCGGAAGCGCAGCGACAGGTTCGCGTGCCCGTACGAGTGCTCCGCGCCGGCGCTCGGCGAGAACACGTGGGGGCTGCGGGGTGGGACGTGCTGAACAGCGACATCCCCGTCCTGGCGGCCGGGCAGGCACGGGTGTTCCCCTTGCCGCCGGATCGGACGTGCGCGTCGGTGGCGCGCTCGTCCCTCTCGATCGTGATGCGCCAGATGGGACTTCCGGCCGACCTCGTCGACGACGGGGCGCTGATGGTGTCGGAGCTGAGCACCAATGCGCTGGTGCACGCCCGTGAGAACGCCGCGGAGCTGTGGGTGTGGGCGCGGACCAGCCCTCGTCCGGCCTTGGTGGTGTCGGTCTTCGACGCCGATCCGCGTCACCTGCCCGCGTCGGAGTGCCGGGGCCTGCTCGCCGAATCGGGGAAGGGACTGGCGATCGTGGCCGCGCTCGCCGAGGGGACGGGCGCGCACCGCAGCAGGTCGCGGCTGCGGCCGTGCCCGGTCAGCGGCAAGGCGGTGTGGTTTTCGCTGGCGCTGCCGGACGACCGGCCGGCGCCCTGCGAGACGGTCACGCCGCTGCGCGCCGTGCATCGGCTCGTGGCCGGGCTGTGCGTGCGCGGACTGTTCCCCAGGCAGATCAGTGAGGACGGGGCCTCAAGCGTCGCGACGATCGAGGAGTTGCGCGTGGAGATCACCAGCACCCACTACACCTGGCGTGCCGCGGACGGTGAACCGGTGCGTGTGCCGCTCGCCGATGCACAGGACGCCGTTGAGGCCGTCATCGCTCGTATTGACACGGCCTGAACGTTCTTAGGCCGGTGAGGCGGGGCGTTATGGGGTCGGGGCGGGGGTGGGTGGGTGGTTGTTTGGTGGGGGGCGTTCGGCGGCGCGGGCTATGCCTCGGCACATCTGGCCGAAGACTCGGTTGTGGAAGGGCTTGAAGGCGCGCCAGTACAGGTGGCCGGGGAAGCCTTGCGGGTGGTAGAGGGCGCGTTGGGTGTAGCGGACGCGGCCGTCGCGGTCGTCCACGCCTAGTTCGAGCCAGGCCAGGCCGGGGAGGCGCATCTCGGCGCGGAGGCGCAGGAGGCGGTCGGGCTCGATCTCCTCGACCCGCCAGAAGTCGACCGTCTCGCCGATGCGGAGGCGGCGCGGGTCGCGGCGGCCCCGGCGGAGGCCCACGCCGCCCACCAGCCGGTCCAGGACGCCCCGGACGCTCCAGGCGAGCGGGAACGAGTACCAGCCGTGCTCGCCGCCGATCGCCTCGATGACCTCCCACAGGCGGTGCGGCGAGGCGTGCACGTCGCAGACGCGCTCGTCGCTGTAGAGGCTGCCGCCCGCCCAGTCCGGATCGGTCGGCAGCGGGTCGCTCGGGGCGCCGGGGACGCTCGCCGACGACCAGCGCGTCGCGACGTCCGCCTCCCGGACGCGCCGCAGCGCCAGCGCCACCGCCTGCTCGAACCCCGCCAGCCCGTCGTCCAGTGGGGTGATGTAGCGGGCGATGTCGTGCTCGCGGCAGACCACCTCGTTGCGCAGCGACTCCACCAGCGGGCGCGCCAGCCGTCCCGGCACGGGCGTGAGCGCCCCGACCCACAGGCTCGACCACCACGGGCTCAGCACGGGCACCGACACGATGAGGCGCTTCTTCAGCCCGGCGACCGCGGCGTACCGCAGCATCATGTCCCGGTAGGTGAGGACGTCCGGACCGCCGATGTCGAAGCCCCGGCTGACCTCGGCGGGCAGGTCGGCGGACGCCACCAGGTAGTGCAGGACGTCCCGGATCGCGATCGGCTGGATGCGCGAGTGCACCCAGCGGGGCGTGACCATCACCGGCAGCCGCTCGGTCAGGTACCGCAGCATCTCGAAGGACGCCGACCCCGAGCCGATGATCACCGCGGCGCGCAGCCAGACGGCGGGCACGCCGGAGTCCAGCATGATCCGGCCGACCTCGGCGCGCGACTCCAGGTGCGGTGAGAGCTCCTCTTCCGGGGCCATTCCGCCCAGGTAGACGAGCCGTGCCACGCCCGCGTCCTCGGCGGCCTCGGCGAACGTGCGGGCGGCGCGCCGGTCGGTGTCGCTGAACCGGCCCTCGCCGCCGATCGCGTGGATCAGGTAGTAGGCGACGTCCACGCCGTCCAGGGCGCGGCGGGTCGGCTCCGGATCGGTCGCGTCGGCCTCGACGATCTCCACGCGCTTCGCCCACGGATGGTCGCGGACCCGCTGCGCCGACCGGACCATGCAGCGAACCCGGAACCCGGCGTCCAGCAGCTCGGGCACCAGCCGGCCGCCGATGTAGCCGCTGGCGCCCGTCACCAGGCAGAGCCGTCCGGCGGACGTCTCCGCAGGTCCTTCCATGGAACGTGACATCGAACGGCCCGTACCCGAGGCCCGCGCGCGGCACGCCGGGGCCGACCTGTTCTTTGCCCTCCCTCGACGCGCGGCCGAAGGAGGCCACGGACCGCGCTCCGCGTGTCGCGCGGCCGGGCGCCGATCTTGCGCCAGCATGGGCCGCGTGCTGATGCGGATCATGCTCGCGCTGGCCCTCGCGCCCGCCCCGCCCCCCGCCGCCGAACTGCGGATCGCGCCCGGCGTCACCCTCCGCGACGTGCGCGACGGGCAGATCACCGGAAAGCTCCTCGAAATCGACCTGCGCCGCGCGCGGACGGGATTGCTCCGACCGCCGTCCGGCACTCCCCGCGCTCCCGTCTCCGAGATGGTGAACCGGGCGCGCGCCGTCGCCGGCGTCAACGGCGACTTCTTCGACATCTCCGAGCGAGCCCATCCGGGCGTGCCCGAGACGTTCGCCCCGGACGGCCCGGAGGTGACCGCCGGACGCCCGATCCGCGCCGCCGTCCCGGACGGCCAGCGCTTCGGCCCCGCCGCGCCGCCCGGCACGTCCGGCACGGTGATCGGCGTCGACCGCCGCGGCGTCGGCCGGATCGCCCGCCTCACCCTTTCCGGGACGATCCGCACGGGCACCCGGACGATCCCGCTGCGCGGCCTCAACCAGTACGCCCTCCCAGTCGGCGGCGTCGGCCTCTACACCTCCGCCTGGGGCTCCGCCTCGCGCGCCCGCGCGTTCTGCGGCACCGACCTGTCCCGCAACGCGCCCTGCACCGCCGACACCGCCGCCGTGCTCATCCGCAAGGGCCGCGTGACGTCCCTGGCCGACCCTGGCGGCGCTCTCCCATCCGGCACGAGCCTCCTGCTGGCTCGTGACGAACCCGTGACCAAACTGCGGGCCTTCCGCGTCGGCCAGAAAGTGCGGGTCTCCGCCACGCTGACCGGCCCGGTCCGCTTCCGTTACGCACTCGGCGGCCTTCCGCTGCTGCGCCACGGCGAGCCCGCCCCCAAGCTGGACGCGCGCACTCGCAGCTCCCGCACCGCCGTCGGTCTCGCCCCGGGCGGACGCCGCATGTACGTGATCGTCCTGGACGGCCGCCACGAGACCGGCTCCGGCGAGACCATCGCGGGCGTCGCCGACCTGCTGCGCCGCCTCGGCGCGCGGGACGCGTTGCTCCTGGACGGCGGCGGCTCGTCCACGCTGGCCGCGCGCATGCCGGGCGAACCGTCCGCCACCGTCCGCAACACCCCGTCCGAAGGCCGCGAACGCCCCGTCCCCAACGGCCTCGCCGTCTACGGCTGACGCCTCGGAAGGACGTCAGCGTAGGACGACCAGGGGCTGGTCGCGGTCGGTGTGGCGACGCCACAGTTCGCCCGCCACCGCGTCCGGCTCGTGGTGGGCCCCGGGGCCGATGGCGCCCACGATGGTGACCTGCGCGGCGTGGACGCCCTGGTCGGCCAGGGCGTCGTGCAGCATCCGGACGTAGGCCGACTCGGCCGCGTAGGCCACGCCGGACACCGCGCGGTCCCGATGCGGCTCGACGGCGGCGCCGCCGGTCGTGAACAGCAGGGTGCCGCGTCCGCGCCGCACCATGTCGGGCACGACCGCCCGGACGACCGTGGCCGCGGCGACGACGCTGAGCGCCAGCGCGTTCTCGACGTCGGACGGCTCGGTCTCCAGGACGGGCTTGATCCACTCCAGGCTCGGTCGCGGGCTGAACAGCACCGCCTCGATCGGGCCGAGCCGTTCGCGCAGCCGGGCGATCGCCGCCGTCAGGGCCTTCGCGTCGGTGACGTCGGCGGTTTCCGTCGCCGCGGACGGACCGTCCGCGGCGATCTGCTCCAAGCGCTCCGCGTTGCGTGCGACAAGTCCGACGGGATGGCCTTCGCGGCCGAACCGGCGGGCCGCCGCGGCGCCCACTCCCGGTCCCGCGCCGATCACGACGAACGCTCCCACGGCGCTCACGCTCCCTCCAGGTCCGCACTTCTGGTCAGCGGTTCGTTGGCGTCGATCTCGGTCCGGAGCCGGTCGAGGCGGTTTCGGGCGCCGGCCAGCGCGTCCGAGCCGAGCAGGAGGCGCAGCGGCGGCGCGTCCGCGTCCACGACGGTGGCGATCGCCGCGGCGGCCCGCACCGGATCGCCGGGCTGGCGTCCCGACACCGCCAGCGTGGAGTCGCGGCGCTTGCCCGCGGTCTGCTCGTAGTCGTCCATCCGCACCGGCGACCGCCGCATCGAGGAGCCCGCCCACCGGGTGCGCAGGCCGCCCGGCTCGACGATCGTCACCGCGATCCCGAGCGGCGCGACCTCCGCCGCGAGCGACTCCGACAGCCCTTCGAGCGCGAACTTCGTGGCGTGGTAGTACCCGGTCGCCGCGAAGGCCGCCAGCCCGCCGAAGGACGAGACGTTGACGATCCGTCCGCTCCGCCGGGCCCGCATACCGGGCAGCACCGCCTTCAGCATCGCGACCACGCCGTGGACATTGGTGTCGAAGAGCGCCCGGATCTCGGCGTCCTCGCCCTCCTCGACCGCGGCCAGATAGCCGTACCCGGCGTTGTTGACCAGGACGTCCACCCGCCCGAACCCCTCCTCGCAAGCCCGGACGGCGGCGGTCACCGAACCGGGGTCGGTGACGTCCAGCTCCAGCGGCAGCGCGCGATCGCCGTAGCGGGTCGCGAACTCCTCCACCGCCTCCCGGTTCCGGGCGGTGACGGCCACCCGGTCGCCGCGTTCGAGGGCATGCTCGGCCAGGGCGCGCCCGAGGCCGCTGGAACATCCCGTGATCAGCCAGGTCTTCGTCGTCTCGGAAGTCATGCCTTTATCCTCACCGGACGTCTTGGAACGTGCCATTCCCCGTTGAGGGTGGCTCTCCGAGGGTCACCCTGGACGGCTAAGCTCGTTCCGATGGCACGTGACGACAACGAACTCGGCTCGTTCCTGCGCAGCCGCAGGGAGAGGATCGACGCGGCCTCCGCCGGAGTCGTGGACAGCACCCGGCGGCGCGTCAAAGGCCTGCGCCGCGAGGAGCTGGCGCTGCTGGCCGGGGTCAGCCCGTCCTACTACACCCGGCTGGAGCAGGGCCGCGACCGGAACCCTTCGCGGGAGATCCTCGAAGCGCTGGCCCGCGTCCTGCGCCTGGGCGACACCGAGCGCGCGTACCTGTGGTCCCTGGCGATGCCCCCGCTGCCGCGGACCGCGCCGCCCGCGCAGACCGTCCGGCTGGGCGTCCTGCACCTCCTGGAACGCTGGTCCGACCTGCCCGCCTTCGTCGTCAACCCCCGCCGCGACGTCCTGGCGGCCACGCCGCTGGCCGGCCGGGTCAACCCCGCCTGGGCTCCGGGCCACAACCTGGTCGAGTTCACCTTCCTGGACCCGAGGGCGCGCCGGACCTATCCCGAGTGGTCCGAGATCGCCGTCCAGGCGGTGGCGGGCCTGCGCGCCACCGCCGCGACCCGTCCCGCCGAGGTGGACGACCTGGTCGAAACCCTGCGGACCCGCAGCGACACCTTCCGCTCCCTCTGGGACTCCCACGACGTCTACGACCGCGTGATCGGCCAGAAGCGACTCGACGTCGAAGGGCTGGGGACGCTCAGCCTGAACTACGAGACCTTCCCCCTGACCGGCCCGGAAGGCCACGTCCTCTACGTCTACTTCCCCGACCCGGACTCCCCGGCCGACCAAGCCCTCCGCGCCCTCGCCCGCGGACCTCGCGACTGAGAGCGCCGTCCGGCTCGTCGCCCGCACCGCGCGGCGGCCCGCTCGGGTGATCAAGGTTCGGTGAGGTGATCAAGGTTCGGTGGGGTGGGGGCAAAGGCCGCCGTCGCGGAGTGTGGCCCCGGCGATCCCGGTAATGATCTTGAAGGCTGGGGACGGGCCGAGGCCGGGGGGACGGTTGCCATGGTGGATGTCTTCGACAAGTGTGTCCTGCGGTCCGACCATGAGATGGCCGCCTCGCTGGGGATCTACCCCTACTACCGGCCGGTGCAGGCCCGGCCCGCCGCCGGGGAGGTCGTGATCGACGGCCGGACCCTGGTGCTGGCGTCGAGCAACGACTACCTGGGCCTGTCCGGCGATCCGCGGCTCGCCGAGGCCGCGGCGCGCGCCGCGGGCGAGCTGGGATGCGGCAACGGCAGCAGCCGTATCGCCACGGGCTCGCTGGCCCTGCACGAGGAGCTCGAAGGGCGGCTCGCCGAGTTCGTCGGGTTCGAGGCGGTCATGGTCGTCTCCACCGGCTACCAGGCGAACCTGGCGCTGGCGCCGCTGCTGGGGCCGCGCGAGACGGTGGCGGCCGACCTCGACGTCCACGCGTCGGTGATCGACGCGGCGCGGCTCGGCGGGACGCGGTTGCGGCGGTTCCGGCACAACGACGCCGCGCATCTGGCCCGGCTGCTGGAGCAGACCCGGCCGGACGCGCCGCGCGTGGTCGTGACCGAGGGGATGTTCTCGGTCACCGGGGACGTCGTGGACCTGCCCGGCATCGCCGAGGTGGCGCAGCGGTACGGGGCCAGGCTCGTGGTCGACAGCGGCCACGACCTGGGCCTGCTGGGCGCCGGCGGACGCGGCGTCGGCGAGCACTTCGGGATGCAGCCGGCGATCGACGTGCAGACCTTCGCGCTGTCGAAGACGCTGGGGTCGCTGGGCGGCGCGGTCGCCGGCCCCGAACGGGTGATCGCCTACCTGCGCAACCGCGGACGGGCGGCGCTGTTCTCGGCGTCCCTGCCCCCGTCGTGCACCGCGGCGGCGCTGCGCGCCCTGGACATCGTCGCGGACGAGCCCGAGCGCCGCAGCCGCGTGGCCGCCGTCGCCGAGCGACTCAGCACGGGCCTGGCGGAGCTCGGATTCGCCACGCCGGTCACGAGCACGCCGATCATGGCGGTGCCGATCGGCGACACCCTCACCTGCCTCCAGATGGCGGCCGGGCTGCTGGACTGCGGCGTGTTCGCGCTGCCGATGGTGGCGCCGAGCGTCCCCGAGGGGCAGGCCGTGATCCGCCTGGGCGCGACCGCCGCCCACACCGACGCCCAGGTGGACCGGATCCTGGAGGCGTTCGCCACCACCGGACGGCGCCTGGGCCTCCTCGAAGCCCTGGCCGCAGCGGAAGGCTGACCGAGCCACGGCCGCAGCACGGCTGACCGAGTTCTGGCCGCGGCCTGGTTGAGCGAGTACTGGCCACGGCAGGGCTGGGCTGGGCTGGGCTCACCGAGGAGCGCCACGGCTGCGCGTCAGTGGCCGGGCTCGGTGGCCGGCGCGGTCGAGGGCGTCCGGATCCGGCGCGGCCAGGGCGTCCACCAGTTGGCGCGTCCGGCCAGGCGCATCACGGCCGGGACGAGCAGGGCGCGGATCAGGGTGGCGTCCAGGAGCACGGCGACCGCCAGCCCGACGCCGATCATCTTCAGCAGGGCCAGGGACGACGTGGCCATCGCCGCCATCACGACCGCGAAGATCACCGCGGCGGAGGTGAACAGCCGTCCGGTGTTCTGCAGGCCGGTCGCGACGGCGGTGGTGGTGTCGCCGCAGCGGCGGTACTCCTCGGTGATCCGCGACAGCAGGAAGATCTCGTAGTCCATCGACAGCGCGAAGGCGATGCAGAACAGCAGCGCCGGGACCAGCACGTCGATGTGGCCGGTGACGCTGAAATCGCCCACCAGCCACCGCAGATGACCGTCCTGGAAGATGTAGACCAGCACGCCGAAGCTGGCCGTCAGGCTGAGCGCGTTCATCAGCACGGCCTTGACCGCCAGGACCACGCTGCCGGTCAGCCCCGCGACCAGCGCGAACGTGATCAGCGCCACCGCGCCGAGCCCCATCGGCAGGGCGGCGGCGATGGGGCCGCGGGTGTCGGCCAGATGGGCGCCCGGCCCGCCGACCAGTACCGGCCCGGGGGCGGGCAGCCGCCGCACCTGCTGCGCCAGGTGCCCGTTGACGGCCGAGTAGGGCTCGTAGGCGGTCGCGACGGCCAGCCAGGTCCCGGCCGGGCCGGTGAACCGCGCGGCCGTGGAGGCGGGCGGTGTCGCGGCGAGCGCGCCGTCCGGGCTCGGACGGGTCTCGCGCGTGGTGGTCCGGGCGGTGGTGTCCGCGGTGATCCGGTCGTCGGGCGGGACCGCGGTCGTGTCGGGGACGCGCGCGCCGCGCGTGTAGGAGCCGGTGGCCGTCCGGACGGACGTCACGCCTCGCAGCGCCGACAGCCGCCGGGCGTACCCGTCCAGCTCGGCGGCGTCCGCGCCGAGGTGCAGGTCCGGCAGGAGGACGGTGGTGGCGGCGATGGTGCCGCGCGCGTCGAAATCGCGGCGCAGCTGCTGGGACGCGTGGCTGGCGGCGGACTGCGGCGGCAGCAGCCGGTCGTCGAAGACACCGAACCGCACGCCCAGGAACGGCGCGCCCATCGCGGCCAGCACCAGGACGGTCGGCACCGCCACCCGCCACGGCCGCCGCATGACCAGCAGAGCGATCCGGGACCACACGCCCGTCCCGGCCGAGGCGGGCGCAGGCGAGCCGGGGCCGGGCGAAGCAGCGGTGAGCGGGGCGGGCGTACCGGACAGCGCGGGTCGGCGCCGCCGGAGCCGGACGGGGAGGCTGTTGACGCGCGCGCCCAGCAGCACCAGCGCCGCGGGCAGCACCAGCAGGCTCCCGGCCGCCGCGACGACGGTGACGGTGATGCCGCCGTAGGCGATCGAGTGGTACATCGGGAACGGGAAGACGAGCAGGCAGGTCAGCGCCAGGGAGACGGTGGCCGCCGAGTAGGCCATGGCCCGTCCGGTCGTGCTCATCGTGATCCTGACGGCGTCCGCGCTGGCGCGTCCGGCGGCCAGCTCCTCGCGGAAGCGGGTGAGGATGAACAGGCTGAAGTCGACGGCCAGCGCGAAGCCCAGCGCCGTGGTGATGCTCATCGCGAAGACCGAGACGCTGGTCAGCTCGGTCAGCAGCCGCAGCACCGCCATCGTCACGGTGATCGCCAGCACCCCGACCAGCACCGGCAGCACCGCGGCGAGCAGGCTGCCGAACACCAGCAGCAGGATCGCCAGGCTCAACGGCGCGGCGATCAGTTCGGCCGCCGCCAGGTCGTCGGCGCTGCGCCGCTGGGTCTCCGCCTTCACCTGTGCCTCGCCGGTCACCGCCGCCGTCAGCGGCCCGTGCCGTCCGTTGAGGACCGATGCCAGGCGGTTCGCCGCGGCCACCCGCTGCATCTCCGTCCCCGCGAGCCGGGCCAGGATCAGCGCGGACCGGCCGTCCCGGCTGCGCAGCGACGGCCGGAGCTCCATCGGCTCCGTCCAGTAGGACGTCACGCGCGTGACGCCGGAGGCGCCGGCCAGCAGCTCGGTCAGGCGGGTCCCGGACGCGGTGGCGGCGGCGTCGTCCACCCCGGCCGTTCCGCGCGCGACCACGACCAGGTCGGGGGAGCCCGCCCGGAAGCCCGCTTCCAGCCGGTGGTCGGCCGTCTCGAACGGCGCACCGAACGCCGTCGTGCCGCCGGGGGACAGCCGGTCGTGGACGCCGTACCCGGTGACCGCCGCGACGGCCAGGCAGACCGCGGCGAGCGCCAGCACCACCACCGCGTGCCGGATCACCACCCCGGTGACCCGCGCCCCCCACGTCGCCGCCCCGGACGGCCGCCCCCCGGACGGCCGCCCCCCGGACGGCCGACGTCCGAACGGGCCCTCGGACGGAGCCCGGTCGGGTCCGGAACCAGTGTCGTTCATCGCATCCCCCCGGTTGATCACATCGACAACCGTGGGCCACGCTCGTCCCGCGCTCGTTGATCAGCTCTGTTCGGATGAGCGAATTTGGCGCAGAGCTGGCCAGATCATGAACGCGTGAACGATCGATCGCGGCATCGACTAGAGGTCCCGCCGCCAGAGCCGGTGGACCTTGGTGCGCCGGCAGCCGAGCCGGGCGATGGTGCGGTTGACGGACGTGTTGTCCTCCAGCGTCCAGCCGATCTCGGCGCTGCGCATGCCGAGGCCGAGGCCCGCGGCGGCCAGGCGTTCCACCAGGATCGCCTCCACGCCGCGCAGGCGGTACTCGGCGGCCACGCCCAGCGCCAGCACGCGGCCGTGGTCGATCGAGCGGACGGCGCGCAGGGCACGCGCGGTGCGCACGACCGGCGGGGCGCCGCGCGCCGCCGCCAGGGCCCGGTTGACGTCCGGGACCGCCAGCAGCGTCCCGACCGGACGTCCGCGAACTTCGGCGATCAGCAGGAACTCCGGGCGCGCCCAAGGCCGCAGGCGGGTCGCCAGGTCCGTGAACTCGCGATCGCTGAAGGGCTGCATCCCCCAGAGGGGACTGACGGTGGAGTTGAACAGCGACCGCAGCCGAGCGACCTCGGCTCGGAAATCCCTCAGCTCCAACGGCCGCACCGTCACGCCGCCGCGCGCGGCACGTTGCGCGATCTTGGAGATGGCGTCCGGCAGCGGATTGCCGTCGGCCGTCCACTGCCAGGAGTACAGGTCCTTGGCCTTGACGAGCCCGCATCCCTCCAGCAACGCCGCGTGGTAGGACGGGTTGTAGGCGCTCATGACGACCGGCGGCAGGTCGAAACCCTCGATGAGCGTGCCGCACTCGTCGCTGGTGGTGAAATTGACCGGGCCGGTCATCGCGACCAGCCCGCGCCCGCGCAGCCAGTCTCCCGCCGCCCGCACCAGCGCGGCGGCGGCCTCCGGATCGTCGGCGCACTCGAACTGCCCGAAGAACCCCTCCCGGTCGCGGTGCGACTGCGGCGGACGGTGATTGTGCACCGCGGCGATCCGGCCCACCACCTCGCGACCGCGGTGGGCCAGGAAGAGCGCGACGTCCGCGTGGTCGAAGAAGGGGTTGCGGCGGCGGCTCAACCGGCGCCGGCAGTCGCCGCGCCGCGGTGGAACCCACAGCCGGTCGTCGCGGTACAGCCGGTAGGGCAGAGCGACGAACGCCGCCCGGGAGGCGGCGCTCCGGACCGGCGTCACCGTGACCCCGTCCGCGACGGCCGATCTGACGAAAAAGGGCAGCATCGGCAACACCACTCCCAGTAGCGAAAGATTCACCCGATATCCAGGAGATGCACAGGTCAGAGCGCCGCTAAACAATGATCGGCTACGCACTGTTACGCTCTGGCCCGGCCGGGACATGATCATCTTTCCGGGGCTGTGCGGCAGGGAGAGGTCGGAGATGGGGCACGAGAAGCTGGCGCTGGTGACCGGCCCGGGCGGCTGCGTCGGCAGCGCCGTGGCCGCCGCGCTGCGCGCCGACGGGTGGACGGTGCGCGGTCTCGTCCGCAGGCCGTCCGACCCGTCCCTCATCGACCAGCGTCACGTCGGCGACCTGACCCGCCCGGCGTCGCTCTCGGGGGCGAGCAGGGGAGCGCGACTGGTCGTCCACACCGCGGCGATGCTGAGCGACTGGCGCCCCGGCCCCCGCATCTGGCAGGTCAACCGGGACGGCACGCGCGCACTGCTCGAAGACGCGCTGCGCTGCGGCGTCCAGCGGTTCGTCTATCTCAGCACGGTGGACGTGTTCGGTTTCAACGGCCGCACCACCATCAGCGAACGCTCACCGCGACGCTGCCCGGCGTCCGCCTACTCCCGGTCCAAGCTCGCCGGCGAGAACCTGGCCTGGTCCTACCTGCGACGCGGCCTGGACGTCACCGTCGTCTACCCGACGTGGGTCTTCGGCCCCGGCGACCGGCACCTGCTTCCCGAACTGGCCGGGAACCTGCGGAACGGCCGGCTCGTCCACCTCGACCACGGCCGGGCGCCCCTGGAACTGACCTACAGCCACAACCTGGCCGAAGCGATCGTCCTGGCGGCGACCACCCCTTCGGCCGGCGGCGAAGGCTACGTCGTCGGCGACTCCTACGGCCTCACCACCGGCCGCTTCTTCGACCTTCTCGCCGAGCACATGGGGGTGCCGCCCGTCCGCAGATCCCTCGGCTACCGCACCGCCATGGCCGCCGCGGCTCTGTCCGAAACGGCCGCGGCACTGCGCCGCCGACCCACCCGTCCGATGCTCACCCGCTACGCCGTCCAGTCCATCGCCGCAGGCACCCGCTACGACCTCAGCCGCATCACCGCCTTGGGCTACAAGCCCCGCACGAACATCCACGAAGCCTTGCGAGCAACCCTCGCCACCTGGCCACCCCAATCCCCCTAGTGGCGAAGCGGGTGTCCCCTCTGCAAAGCGCCGAAGTGAAGTTCCGGGGTTGAGCGTCCGGTATCTCGGCGACGGCGCGGGCTGCTCAAAAGGCCGGGTGGCTTTTGAGAGGTGTCGACATGTTTTTGAGGTGTTTTCTAGTTGAATGAGTGATGTCGGCGCGGGCTTGATGGCTCGCCCTGCTTTATGGTTTGTGGTTCTCCGGCGCCATTGGCGAGGGGGCCCGGGCGCTGGTTCGGGGATGGCGTAGGGTGCGGGGACGCGTGATCGGAGGTCGGCGTGATGGCTCGGCGTTCACGGCTTTCTGCGTGCGGTGACGTCTCGGCGGCCGACTGGGTGGTCGCGGGGATCGGGCCGTTCGGGTCCGGGGTGGGCGGTCTGGTGCCGCACGGGTTCGAGGCTTACGCGCGGATTCTGCATCCGGCCTACGCGGCCGACCGGAGCCCGGTGACGTGGGCGCAGGTGGCGGCGTGGTCGGGCGGGACGGTGCATCCGCGGGTGCAGTTCCAGGCGCTGGCCGGGCCGGTGCCGCGGACGGACGTCGCGCGGCCGTGGGTGGAGGAGCCCGATCCCGGGTCGCTGGCTCCGGAACTGCTGGCGGCGCTGTGCGACGTCCTCGGCAGGCACACCGCGACGGCCGATCGGTGCTGGTTCTGCGTCTCGGACGGGTACCGCCCGGCTCCGGAGGGGGCGACCGCCACGTTCACGGCGGACGCGGGGGCGGAAGGGGAGCCCGGGGTGCTCGCGCCGGAGTACGCCGAAGGCCCCCGAGTGGAGCTGCCGGAACGCGGCTATCTCCTGCTCGAGGGCCCCCTCGACGCCGCCGGGGAACTCGCGATGCCGCTCTTTCCGCAGTCACCCAACCTTTTCTGGCCCGACGACCGGGCGTGGTGCGTCACCACGGAGACGGACCTGGACTCGACCTACCTCGGGGGCACCCGGGCGCTCGTCGCCGAGATCCTGGCGGACGAGCGCCTGGAGGCCGTCCCGGTCGAGGTGGCCGACCCGGTGTGGGCGGACAGCGACGAGATCAACCGGTGATGCGCCGTCAGCAGTGGATGGAGACCGTCGGGGTCCTCTTGCCGACGGTGGCGACCCGCGGGGAGTACCCGGCGGGCGCGTAGAGGGTGGCGACCGCTTCGCCGTGGTACTTGCCGGTCCGGCAGACGAGGGCCGCGTTGCCCTTGGCCGTCCGCGCGCCGGTGCTGCCGAACGCCTTGATCTTGCTTCCGCGGTTGCTGAAGAGGCCGACCTTCCCGCGGATCATCCGCAGCGGCTGGGTACAGGTCACGCCGGTGCGGACGTTGATCGTGCCGTGCACGTGACCGGACTTGTGCGGGATGCCGCCGTGGTCGCCGATGAACCGGATCTCGCAGTGGATGACCCTCGTGCCGCGGGCGAGGGAGGGGCTCGAGAAGTCGACGTTGTACTTGGCCAGAACCTTGGGCGCGGCGGCGGGCGTCGCCGCCTCCGCCGTGGCGACGTTGCCGACGACGCCCACGACGGCCACGGCCCCCACCACGGCCAGCTTCCGCTTCAGACCCGCCGCGGAACCCCGATGCTGCTGTCCCATGCGTTGCCTCCAGGCAATTCTCGAACCAAGATCTTTGGTCGAGGAGGGGATCTTGGCAGTGCGCGGGAATGGCCGTCAAGAAAACTCGCCGCAGCGTAAATGGCCGCGATCGGTCAGTTTTCTGTCAATGGCCGCCACCTGCTCCGATCAAACGGATATGGGCCATGTGGTAAAAGTCCTCAACGCCGTTCCTTGACAGGTGCGGAAGCAGTGCCCCCGCCCCATCCGGGATTCGGAATCGCGCGCTGGAGGCGAGTGGGAGCGTCGGTTCGGGTGGGACGGGTGAGGTGTTCAGTCTTCCGGAGCGAAGGCCGGAGCCGGTCATGAGCAAGGAATGTTGCGCAAGGAGTCTTGTTAGTCCGATTCGCGGCATTACCGTGGTGATGTGACGACCGATCCAGGAGCGCGTTCCGGCGGTGACGGGCCGATCAGCGACCCGGTGCGCCTGCGCGCGCTGGCGCATCCGACGCGGCTCGCGCTGCTGGACGTCCTCGGAACCGAGGGGACGGCCACCGCGACGCGCTGCGCCGAGCTGCTCGGCGAGCGGGTGGCCGGTTGCTCGTTCCATCTGCGGGTGCTCGCGCGGCACGGGTTCATCGAACCGGTCGCCCGGGACGGACGCGAACGGCCGTGGCGTCTGAAGCGCCTCGTCCAGGCCGTCGACACCACCGGCATGGACGACGAGCAGGAGCAGGCGGTCGACGCCGTCACCGAGCAGTTCCTCGAACGCGAGTTCGCGCGGCTGCGGACGTGGCGGCGCATGCTGCGGGACGAGCCGCCCGAGTGGCGGCGCGCCTCGTTCGCGCTCGGCGTCACCGTGTGGATGACGCCGGAGGAACTGGACGAGTTCCGCGAGGAGCTCACCGAGCGCGCCGACGAGCTGCTGGCGCGCTATCGCGACCGGATCGAGGACGCCGGAGGGCGGCCGGAGCGGTCGCGGCCGATCCGGTTCTTCGCGGGGGCGGGCGGAGCTCCGCCCGCGACCGGCGGCGGGGGAACGGCCGCTGGTGGAGGGGGAGATGGCGATGGGGGCGCTTCATGACGGGAGGTTCCGCCGCCTGCTGGTGGGACAGTCCCTGAGCAGCCTGGGGGACAGCGCGCTCTACCTGGCGCTCGGGATCTGGGCGAAGGACCTGACCGGCAGCAACGCGGCGGCCGGGGCGGTGTTCCTCTGCCTCGCGCTGCCGGTGCCGTTCGGGCCGCTGGCCGGGCACGTCGTGGACCGGACCGGCCGTCGGCGGCTCCTGATCGTGACGAACGCCGTCGCGGGCACGGGCGTCCTGGCGCTGCTGCTCGTCCGCTCGACCGCGCAGCTTCCGATCATCTACGTGGTCGCGGTCGGGTACGGATGCGCGTTCGGGCTGCTGCGGCCCGCGCTCGCCGGGCTGGTCAAGGACCTGGTGCGCGGGGAGGACCTCGTCACCGCGAACGCCGCCATCCGCACGGTCGGCGAGGGTTTCCGGGTGCTCAGCCCGCTCGTCGGCGCCGGGCTGTACACGGCGGCGGGCGGCGGGGCGCTGGCGGTCTTCGACTCGGCGACGTTCGGCGTCGCGATCCTCGTGCTCGCGACGCTGCGGGTCGAGGAGTCCGAGGTGCCGGACGGCCCGTCCGGCGGCGCGATCGACGGCGTGCGGCACATCCGGCGCACGCCGCTGCTGGCGTGGATGTCCCTGGTCGCGGCGGCCGCGTTCGGCGTGCTCGGCTTCTTCGACAGCACCGACTTCGCCGTGGTGGACCAGGGGCTGCGCCATCCGCCCTCGTTCTTCGGGGTGCTGATGAGCGTGCAGGGCGCGGGCAGCGTGCTGGGCGGGCTGACGGTGGCGCGGATGATCCGCCGGGTCGGCGAGGCGCGCACGGTGGGCGCCGCGCTCGCGCTCTGCGCGGCCGGCTCGGGGCTGATGACCGTGCCGCTCACACCCGTCGTGCTGGGCGGGTTCGTGCTCGCGGGCGTCGGCGTCCCGTGGCTGCTCGTGGGGTACGCGACGGCCTGGCAGCGGCACACGCCGCCGCGGCTGATCGGCCGGGTCTCCGCGGCGGCGGACCTGTACCTGCTGCTGCCGCAGACCGCGTCGATCGCGGCCGGGGCGGCGCTGGTGGGCGTGCTCGACTACCGGGTGCTGCTGGCCGCCTGCGGGGCCACGCTGGCGGTCACCGGAGGGCTGCTGCTGGTCCGGCGGGTCGCCGCGCCGGACGCAGTGTCACCCGAAGCGACTCCAGCCCGAAATTGATGATCGAGCGGTTGTGGACCGGTTCGGCGGTCTGCTCGATCGCGCCGACGTGTTCGGCGAGCGCCTCGAACAGGGCCGTCAGCTCCAGGCGGGCGAGTGGGGCGCCGATGCAGTAGTGCGGGCCCCAACCGAAGGCGAGGTGCCGGTTGGGGTGCCGGTCCAGCCGGAGGACGCCGGGGGCGGTGAACTCCGCCTCGTCGCGGTTGGCCGGCGGCACCCAGACCACCACGCGGTCGCCCTCCCGCACCCGGCACCCGCCGAGTTCGGTGTCGCGGCGCGCGGTGCGCAGCACGTGCAGGCCGACCGACGTCCAGCGCAGCAGTTCCTCGGTGGCCCGCCGCGGGTCCGCGTCGCCGTCCAGCATCGTGCGCAGGTGACCGGGGTGGCGCAGCAGCGCGAGCATGCTCATCGCCGCCGTGTGCCGGACGGTCTGGATCCCGCCGACGATGATGTTGTCGCAGTTCAGCACGGTCTCCTCGACGCTGAGCCGGGTGCCGTCCGGCTGCGGCGCGGACAGCGCGCCGATCAGGTCGTCGCCGGGATGGTCGCGGCGGGCCAGCGCCTCGCGGAACAGGTACGGCAGCAGCCGCTGGTGCGCGGCGCGGCGCCGCTCGGCGTCGGGGGCGAGGAACGCCTGGTCGCAGAGGCGCACGATCGCGTCCCGGTCGGCCTCCGCGACGCCCATCAGGTCGCACATCACGGTGAGCGGGACGGCCGCGCCGATGTCCCGGACGAAGTCGATCTCGCCCCGTTCCAGCGCGCGCCGGACGACCCGTCCCGTCAGCTCCCGGACGCGTCCGGACAGCGCGGCGGCCCGCCGGTTGGACAGCAGCGGCAGCGCGGGGTCGCGGTAGCGGCGGTGCCGCGGCGGGTCGGACAGGGCCATCATCCGGTCCGTCCCGGCGGGCGGGCCGTCCGGGCCGGTGCCGAGCAGGGACCCGCCGCGCGAGCTGTAGGTCGCCGGGTCGGCGAGCACCTCCGCCGCGTGCCGGTACGACAGCACCGCCCACAGCGGCCCCTCGGACGCGCTGTGATGGCGCTGCACGGGCGCCTCGCGGCGCATCGCGGCGAGGAGGGCGTGGCAGTCGTCCCGCGCCCAGAAGTCCGGTTCCGTCAGGTCATGCTTCAGAAGCGGCATGCTCTTCCCTTTCACGGGCGTACTCGCGGTCGATGAGGTCGGCCAGGTGGCCCAGGCGGGGATGCTCGAAGACGGCGCGCACCGGCAGCTCGACACCGAGCTCCTCGTGGACGGCGTCGACGAGGCGCGGGGCGAGCAGGGACGTCCCGCCGAGCGCGAAGTAGTCGTCGTCGAGCCCGACCCGCCCGCAGCCGAGGACGGACGTCCAGATCTCGGCGAGCGCGCGCTGCGTCGGGGTCTCGGGTGGACGGTGCGGGGCGTCCGCGCCGCCGCGCGGTTCCGGGTCGGGCAGCGCGGTGCGGTCGATCTTGCCGGTGGACGTGCGGGGCAGCTGGTCGAGCAGGACGTAGGCGGCGGGGACGAGCGCGGCGGGCAGGGTGCGGGTCAGGCCCCGGTGCAGCGCGGCGATGTCCACGGGCGCGCCGGGATGCGGCTCCAGGTAGGCGGTCAGCCGCGCGTCCGCGGTGCCGGTCCCGTGCACGGCGACACCGGCCTGCGCCACGCCCGGATCGGCGTACAGCGCCGCGTCGATCTCGCCCAGCTCGACCCGGATGCCGCGGATCTTCACCTGGTCGTCGCCGCGTCCGTGGAACTCCAGGGTCCCGTCCGGGCGGCGGCGTCCGAGATCACCCGTCCGGTAGACGCGGTGCCCGCCGTCGCCGCCGGGCAGGAAGACGCGGGACGTCTCGTCCGGGCGGTCCAGGTAGCCGTGCGCCAGGTGAGGGCTGCGCACCCAGATCTCGCCGATGTCGCCATCGGGCACAGGAGCGGCCTCGGATACAGGCACGCCCTCGGACACAGGCATGCCGGCGGACGGCGGCTCGCCGGTGGCGGCGCGGAGCAGGATCTCGCGTCCGGGAATGGGATGCCCCACCGGGACGGCTCCGTCCGCGCCGTCCGGTACGCGAAGGAAGGTCGCGAGGCCGCATTCGGTCGGCCCGTACAGGTTGTAGAGCGTCGCGTCGGGAAAGTGCGTGCGCGCCCGCGCGACCAGGTGACCGTGCAGGATCTCGCCGAACAGGCTGAGCACGCGAACGTGCGGGAGCGGCGGCTCGCCCAGGGCGTCGCGCGCGTGCAGGAGGGCGCGGCACAGGCTCGGCACCGCCTGGACGAGAGTCACCCGCTGCGTCGCGATCCACCGCGCGATGGTCCCGACGTCCGACTTCGCCGCGGGCGGCGGCACGACGAGCGCCGCACCGGTCAGGACCGCCGCGAACACCTCCAGGCTCGCCGCGTCGTAGCTGAACTTCGCCCACTGGAGGGCGCGGTCGTCCGGGCCGATGCCGATCTCGGCGGCGAACCAGGCGGCGAGCTGGTGTAGGTTGGCGCCGAACTGCACGATCCCCTTGGGGACGCCGGTCGATCCCGAGGTGTAGACGACGCACGCCGCGCCGGACGGCAGGCCGTCGCGCGCTCCGGGGCGGAGGTGCACGCCGTCCGCGGTCAGGACGGCGCGGGGACGGCAGTCGTCCAGCAGGAGCCGGTGCCGGTGGGCGGGCTGGTCGGTGTCCAGCCAGGTGAACGGAAGGCCCGCGCGGACGGCGGCGAGGAGCGCGGCGACCGCGTGCGGGCCGTCCGGGAGGGCGATGGCCAGCAGGTCGCCGGGCCGCAGCCCGGCGCCCGCGAGGCTCGCGACGACGCGGTCGACGCGGAGGTCCAGGTCGCGGTAGGTGAGGGTCCCGGCCGCGCCGATCACGGCGGCGGCGTGCGGGCGTTCCGCCGCGTGCCGGGACAGGGCGGCGTCGATCTCAGGGCAGGTGGTCATGGTCGCTCCGTCATGGTCAGGGACGCTGCGCGTCGTGGTCAGGGGCGCTGCGCGTCGTGGTCAGGGACGCTGCGTCGAGGAGGGGAGGAGCCGCCCGACCGCGCCGGCCGCGGCGGCGGGCGCGGCCTGGACGACCAGGTGGCCCGCCCGCGCCGCCGACAGCGTGAACGGCGCGGTCGTGTACCGCGCCCACTCGCGCATCTGCGCCGGCGTGACGGTCGGGTCCGCGTCGCCCACCAGGGCGTGGATCGGGCGGTCGAGCGGCGGCGCCGGCCGGTACCGGTAGCCGTGGCAGAGCGCGAGGTCGGCGGTCACGGCGGACAGCGCGATCTCCCGCAGGCCGGGATGGGCGAGGATCTCGGTCGTGGCGGGATCGACGCGGTGCAGGAACTCCGCCAGCTCGGCGGGGTCGTCCGGGCCCGGCGGGCCGGTCCACAGGTGCGGCGGGAGCAGCGCGGCCAGGACGCATCCGACCGGCGGACGCCATCCGGCCAGCTCCCGCGCGACCTGGTAGGCGGTCATCGCCCCGAGGCTCTGCCCGAGCAGCGCGTACGGGCGGGTCAGCTCCGGACGCAGGACGGCGACGAGCTGCCGGACGAGCGCGTCGAGGTCGCGGGGGAGCCGCTCGGCGAGGCGCCCGCCGCGTCCGGGAAGGCGCAGCGCCCACACCTCGACGCTGGGCGGCAGCGCCACCGACAGGCCGGTGAACGACGAGGCGTCGCCGCCGGCGTGCGGGAAGCAGAACAGGCGCAGCTCCGCATCGGGACGCGGGTGCGGGATCCAGAACCAGGGCGACACGAGTTTCGGCCGGGTCATGACGGCTCCTTCCCGGCGCGCCGCGTCCGCATGTCGACGATCACCGGCGCGGACGGCGGCTTCCCGGCCTCTCCGGCTGCGTCTCCGGCGGCGGGGTCCGGCTCGCGGAGCTCCGGGAGCTCCGGGAGCGGGTCGTCCGGGGCGTTGACGCCGGAGGCGAGCGCGTCCAGGTATCCGGCGACGAGCAGGTCGATCGTCGCGGCGTCGAAGAGGTCGGTGCTGTAGCAGGCCAGGCCGTGCAGGCGTCCGGGGCCGCGCAGCAGGTGGAGTTCCAGCTCGGTGCGGACGGCCGAGGCGGTGACGCCGTCCCATGCCGCGACGTCCAGGTCGTGCCAGCGCAGCTCGCCGGGGCCGGGCTGGTCGTCCAGCAGCTGGCAGGCGACCCGCACGAGCGTCCCGCTCTCGCGGCCGAGCCCGGCCACGAGCCGGTCGAACGGGACGAGCGAGTGGTCGAGCGCGTCGATGAGCGCGCGCCGCACGACCGCCAGCGCGGACCGGAAGGTCCGGGCGGCGGACAGGTCGATCCGCACCGGGACCGTGTTGACGAAGAAGCCCACCGTGGCGGCGAACTCCGGGCCGGGCCGTCCCGCGACGGGGACGCCGACGATCACGTCCGGGCTCCCGGTGCGCCCCCTCAGCAGGACGGCCAGGGCGGTGAGCGCGACCATGAACGGGGTGGCCCGGTCCGAGCGCGCGAGGGCGGTGAGCGCGGCGGCGACCGGCTCGGGCACCGCGAACGGCGCCTCGCCGCCGCGCGCGGACGCCGTGACGCCTCGCGGACGGTCGGTCGGCAGCTCCATCGACGCGCCCGCCAGCACGTCCTGCCAGTAGGCCGTCTCCTCGGCCACGCGTCCGGGGGACAGCGCCCGCCGCTGCCAGGCGGCGAACTCGGCGTAGCCGGGGGCGGGCGGATCGGCCGGAAGCGGGCGCCCGGCGCGCGACGCGGCGTAGATCTCGCCCAGCTCGGCGAGGACGATGCCCAGCGACCAGTCGTCCACGGCGATGTGGTGGAAGGTCAGGACCAGCACGTGCCGCGTCGCGTCGAACGCGAGCAGGTGCGCCCGGAGCAGCGGCTCGCCGGCCAGGTCGAAAGGGGTGCCCGCCTGCGCTGCGGCGATCGCGCGCGCCTTCCGCTCGGCGTCCGGGCCGAGCCGGACGACCGGAAGCGGCACCTCGCCGACCACCGGGCGGACCACGGCGTACGGACGGCCGCGAACGGTCAGGTAGTTCGTCCGCAGCGCGTCGTGCCTGGCCACGACCTCGGTCAGGGCCGTCCGCAGCGCGCGCTGGTCGAGGGGCCCGGCCAGCTCGTAGCCGACGCACACGTTGTACTGCGCGGTGCCCGGGGTGAGCCGGTCGAGGAACCACAGCCGGTTCTGGATCGGGGCGATCGGCACGAGCGTGACGCCGGCGGTCATGCGAGCCGCTCCAGCAGCGCCGCGCCGGGCTCCGCGCGCCGGTCGATCTCGGCGCAGAAGGCGGCGAGGTCGGCGCTGTCCAGCAGCGCGCGCAGGGGCAGCTCGACGCCGAGCCGGTCGCGGACGACGAACACGATGCGGACGGCGGCCAGCGACGTTCCGCCGAGTGCATAGAAATCGTCGTCGAGTTCCGGTTCGGAGATCTTCAACGTGGTGGCCCATACGTCCGCCACCCACTGCTGCAAAGGCGACTTCGAAGCCATCTGCTTCCCCTCGGCATTCGTCTTAGTTGATCGGGTCAATGTAACCGACTTCTTCGGTCGGCAACATTTCTGTGCCCATACCGGACGCGTCGGCGTGCTCGGGCGGTGTTACCGGTGTGACGGATGACGTCTGATTCCGCGCCCTTCGCGTTAGCTTGCGTTTGAGCAGGTCAGGGCCGAGTTTGCGAAGATCGAAAACGTGTTCTCGCGGGTGGCGGTTCAGGTTGTGGGGCGTCCGGACCCGGACATCCGGCGCCGTATCGGAAGGGTTGACTTACCCCGGTTGAATGTTAAAGATGGCGAAGGCGGCGGACGGTCATGACTTATTCGGGGGGTTTGCGGCCGGTGACCGGCCGATGCGTCAACGCCGCCATCCGGGGATTGGGCAGCCGAAGTCAGAAACTCTTCTCGGCATGCCGTAAACAGCCCTAAGGGCGCTTTCGAGGACGAGGGAAATCGATGGTTGAACCGAATCGCGGATCCCGTGTTGCCTGGGGCGAGGTGTTCCGCGCCCACGCCGGAACCGGACGGATCGCGGTCGAGTGCGACGACACGGGACTGACCTACGCCGAGCTCGACCGGCGCACGGCCGCGCTGGCCCGCGCCCTGCGGCGCGAGGGCATCGGCCCCGAGCGGGTGGTGGCGGTCGCGCCCGCCTCCCCGCTGGACGGCGTCCTCGCGATGCTCGCGACCCTGCGCGCGGGCGGCGTCCACCTGCCGCTCGACCCGGACGCGCCGTCCGCCCGGACCGCGTCGCTGCTGGCGGACGCCGCGCCCTCGCTCATCCTGGGCGACCCCGGCGTCCCGACCGCGACTCCGGTCCTGCTCCCCGACGGCGTCCCTGACGGCGCCTCGGACGACACCCTGGTGGCGGGCGACCTGTCGTCGCTGGACGCGGCGGACCCCCGGCACGCCGCCTACGTGATCCACACCTCCGGCTCCACCGGGCGGCCCAAGGCCGTGTGCGTGCCGTACGGAGCGCTGGCGCGCCACCTCCGCGACGCCGGCCGCCGGTTCGGGCTCACCTCCGGCGACCGGGTGCTGCGGTTCGCGCCGCCGCACGTGGACGTCGCGATCGAGCAGACGCTCGCGCCGCTGCTGGCGGGCGCGACGCTCGTCCTGCGGTCCGAACGGGACGAGCCGCTCGACCTGATCGCCCGCCGCCGCGTCACCGTCGCCAACCTGCCCGCCGGATACTGGGCCGACATCGCGGGCGCCCTGGACGTCTGGCCCTGGCCGGCGGAGAGCGCGCTGCGGCTGATGATCTCGGGCAGCGACCGCATGCCGCCCGCGGCCGTCCGCGCGTGGCGGGCGGGCGTCCCCGGCTCGGTGGCGCTCGCCAACGCCTACGGCCCGACCGAGACCGTGATCACCAGCACCGTGCACGACCTGCGCCCGGACGACGCGAACGGCTCGCCCGGCTCGCCCGGCTCGTCCGGGGAGGACGCCGAGATCCCGATCGGCACGCCCGTCGGGGACCGGCGGGCCTACGTGCTGGACGAGCGGCTGCGCCCCTGCCCGCCCGGCGTGCCCGGTGAGCTGCACATCGGCGGCCCGACGCTCGCCCGCGGCTACCTCGGTGAGCCGGGCCTGACGGCCGAGCGCTTCCTTCCCGACCCGTTCGCCGACGTCCCGGGCGGGCGCATGTACCGCACCGGCGACCTGGTGGCGCGGCGGGACGACGGCGCGCTGGTCTTCCTCGGCCGCCGCGACGCCCAGACGAAGATCAACGGTTTCCGGGTCGAGCCGGACGAGGTCGGCCGCGCGCTGGAGCGCCATCCGGCCGTCCGCGCCGCCGCCGTCACCGTGACCGAGGACGCGCGCGGCGCCCGCCGCCTCATCGCCTACGCCGCGACCGACCACCCCGACCAGACCGACCAGTCCCACCCCGCCGACCACCCCGCCCACCTCGACCGCGCCGATCGCGCCGACTACACCGGCAGCGCCGACCGCCCTGACCGCGCTGACCGCCCTGACCGCGCCGACCGCGCCGACCGCGCCGACCGCGCCGACCGCGGTGCCCGCGCCGACCGCGCCGACCGCGCCGGCAGCGCCGACCGCACCGGCAGCGCTGACCGCGCCGGCAGCGCCGGCAGCGCCGACCGCGGTGACCGTGGTGACCGGGCTGGCCGGGCTGACCGCGGTGACGACGCGGGGTCGGCCGGGCTGCTGGCGTTTCTGCGCCGTGAGCTGCCGCGCCACATGGTGCCCGCCGAGGTCGTCCTGCTCGCCCGGTTGCCGCTGACCGAGCGCGGCACGGTGGACCACGCCGCCCTCCACCTCCGGGCCACGCTCACCTCGCCCACCAGCGGCCCGGTCCGGCGCGAGGCCGCGAGGAGCGCGGCCACGGGGACCGAGGCCCACCAAAAGGCGGGCGAAGCCGAGCGGGACGGGCGCGGTTCGTGGTCCGGTACCGAGCGGCTGGTGGCGGACGTGTGGGCGGAGGTGCTCGGCCTCGCCGAGGTCGGGCGCGGCGACGACTTCTTCGGGCTCGGCGGTGACTCGCTCAGCGCGATCCGGGTCGCCGTCCGGCTGCTGGAGGAGCTGGGCGCCGAGGTGTCCCCGCGTGCGATCTTCGACGCGGCCGACCTCGCCGCGCTGGCCGCCGCCATCGACCGGGAGGTCCCGGACGCGTCGCGCTCCACCGCCGCGCCCGCACGCGCTTCCGCGCCGGCGGCGGATCGGGCGCGCCCGCTGTCGTTCGGGCAGGAGGCGCTGTGGTTCCTGGACCGCTGGAGCCCGGGGTCGGTCGCCTACAACGTCCCCTGGGCGCTGCGCCTCGAAGGCCGGGTGGACGAGGCCCTGCTCGCCCAGTGCCTGGACGCGGTGGTGCAGCGGCACGCCGTCCTGCGCACCGTGTTCCCGGCCGTGCTCGGCGAGCCGCGCCAGGTCGTCCGGCCTGAGGCGAGGGTCGAGCTGCCGGTCGTGGACGTCGCCGACGAAGCGGCGGCGGAAGAGGAGATCGCGGCGGCGGCCCGCCGTCCGTTCGACCTGGAGGACGGTCCGCTCGTCCGAGCGAAGCTCGTCCGGTGGGCGCCCGACCGCGCCGTGCTCGCCGTCGTCGTGCACCACATCGTGTGGGACGAGCTGTCCCTGCGGACCCTCCTGACCGAACTGGCCGAGCTGTACTCCGCGCCCGGCGAGGGACGGCTGCCCCGGCTCGCGCCGCTGCCGCTCCAGTACGCCGACTTCGCGGCGGACCAGCGGGAGACGTGGCGCGGTGAGCGCCTCGCGCGCGGCCTGGAGTACTGGGAACGCCGCCTGGACGGCGCGCCCCAGCAGGTGGCGCTGCCCTACGACCGTCCGCGTCCCGATGTGCAGTCCTTCGCCGGGGACGCCATCTCCTTCGCGCTGGACGGCGCCGTGGACAAGGGCGTCCGCGACCTGTGCGCGAGCGCCGGCGTCACCCCGTACATGGTGCTGCTGACCTCGTTCGTCGCGCTGCTGCACGCCCGCACCGGCCAGGACGACCTGGTGGTCGGCACGCCGGTCGCCGGACGCGGGCGCCCCGAGCTCGACGGACTGATCGGCTACTTCGTGAACCTGCTGCCCGTCCGCGCCCGGCTGTCCGGCGGCGACGCGTTCGCCGGCGTGCTGGCGCGGGTCCGCGACGGCGTCCTCGCCGACCTCGCCCACCAGGACGTGCCGTTCGACCTGGTCGTGGACCGGGTCGCGGGCGACCGTCCGGCCGACCGCAACCCGCTGTTCCAGACCGTGTTCGAGATGCACCGGCACGACGCCGAGCCGGTGCGGTTCGGCGACGTCCGGGTGAGCGCGCGGCTGGTGCCGACCGGGACGGCCAAGTTCGACCTGAGCTGGCAGACCACCGACGAGGGCGACCGCCTGCACGGCGTGGTCGAGTTCGCGGGCGACGTGTTCGACCGCGCGACCGTCCACCGGATGGTCGCGGACTGGCAGGTCCTGCTCGCCCGCGCCGTCCGGTACCCGGACACCGCCGTCGCGGATCTCCTCCCGGACCGTCCGGCCGGGCGGCCGGCGGAATCCGAGCCCGCGCCGCCACGCCTCCTCGCGCCGGCGCCGGATCCCGAACCGGACCCGGACCCGGACTTGAACTCGGACGCCGGGCCGCTGGACGAGGTGGTCACCGGCATCTGGGCCCGCGTGCTCGACCTCCCGGCCCTCGCCGTCGACCAGGACGTGTTCGAGTACGGCGCGAACTCGATGGCCGTGGTCCGGGTGAGGTCGCGGCTGGCGGCGGCGCTGCGCGTGGAGCTGCCGCTCCCGGCGGTCTTCCGGGCGCGGACGTCCGGGCAGCTCCGGGACGCGCTGCTGCGGGCCGCGCCGTCCGGTGGCGGCCTCCTCGCGCGGGCGCGCGCCGTCGCGGAGCTGCCCGCGCTGGACGACGACGCCTGGCTGGAGGCGCTGACCGAACTCGACACCGAAGGGAGCCCGGCATGAGCACGGCGCCGAGCAGCGGCTGGCAGCCGATCCGCCGCGGTCATCACGAGTCCGCGCCGCTCGCGTTCGGGCAGCGGTCCCTGTGGTTCCTGAACCGCTGGCGGCCGGACGCGGCGACCTACAACATCCCCTGGGTGCTCCGGCCGCACGGCCCGGTGGACGCCGCCGTCCTGGCGCGCAGCCTCGACGCGGTCGTCCAGCGGCACGCCGCGCTGCGCACGGTGTTCTCCGGGGCGCTCGGCGAGCCGCGCCAGATCGTCCGCTCGGACGTCGTGACCGAGCTGCCCGTCGTGGACGCCGCCGACGAGGACGCCGCGCGGCAGGAGATCGCGGCGGCGGCCCGCCGTCCCTTCGACCTGGAGGAAGGCCCGCTCGTCCGCGCCGAACTCGTCCGGTGGGCGCCCGACCGGGCCGCGCTCGTCGTCGTCTTCCACCACATCGTGTGCGACGAGTGGTCCCTGGAGGTCTTCGAGCACGAGCTGACCGAGCTCTACCGCGCCGAGGTCGAGGGCCGGATGCCCCGGCTCGACCCGCCGCGCGTCCAGTACGCCGACCACACCGCGTGGCAGCACGAGACGTGGCAGGGCGAACGCCTCGAACGCGGGCTCGCCTACTGGGAGCGGCGCCTCGCCGGTGCGCCCCAGCAACTGGAGCTGCCGTACGACCGGCCGCGTCCGTCCGTCCAGTCGTTCGCGGGCGGCACGGTCGGGTTCACCGTCCCGGCGGACGTGGCGGGCCGGGTGCGCGAGCTGGCCGCGGCGGCGGGGGTCACGCCGTACATGGTGCTGCTGACCTCGTTCGCGGCGCTGCTGCACCGCTACACCGGCCAGGACGACCTGGTGATCGGCACGCCGGTCGCCGGACGCGACCGTCCCGAGGTCGAGCGGCTGATCGGCTACTTCGTGAACATGCTGCCGGTCCGCGCGCAGCTCACCGGCTCCGACTCCTTCGCGTCGGTGCTGGAACGCGTCCGCGACGCCGCCTTCGCGGACCTGGAGCACCACGACGTCCCGTTCGACCTGGTGGTGGACCGGCTCGTCGAGCGGCGCCCCACCGACCGCAACCCCCTGTTCCAGGTGCTGTTCGGCATGCGCACCGAGCAGCCGCCGACCGGGCAGCCGGTGACCGGGCAGCCGCCGACCGGGCAGCCGCCGACCGGGCAGCCGCCGACCGGGCAACCGCCGACCGGGCAACCGCCGACCGGGCAGCCGGCGACCGGCGGGCTCGGCGACGTGGAGATCGGCACCACCGGGACGGCCAAGTTCGACCTCGGCTGGCAGGTGAGCGACGACGGGCGGCGCCTCGGCGGGCACGTCGAGTACAGCACCGACCTGTTCGACGTGACGACCGTCCGGCGGATGGTCGGCCACTGGCAGCGGCTGCTGGCCGCCGCGACGGAACGTCCGGAGACGTCCGTCGCCGCGCTGCCGCTGCTGTCCGACGCCGAGCTGGAGGCGCTGACGCCGAGCCCGCCGGTCCTGCGCGGCGGCCGGTGCCTGCACCGGTGGTTCGAGGACGTCGCGCGCGCCCGTCCGGACGCCCTCGCCGTGGTGCTCGGACGGCGCCGCTGGACGTACCGCGAGCTGGACGCGCGGGCCAACCGGCTCGCCCACCACCTGCGGAACCGCGGCGTCCGGCCGGGCGACCGGGTCGGGCTGCTGCTGGACCGGGGGCCGCGGCAGGTCGAGGCGATCCTGGCCGTGCTGAAGTGCGGCGCGGCCTACGTCCCGTCCGACGTCACCTCCCCGGCCGAGCGGATCGCGCTCGTCCTGACGGACGCCGCGGTCCGAACCGTCGTCACCGACCGGCCCGGCGGACCGCCGTCCGGCCCGTGGGACGTCGTGGACCTGCCGTCCGCCGCCGCCGAGATCGCGGCGTGCTCGGACGACGCGCCCGACGTCCGCGTGGACCCGGAGCAGGAGGCCTACGTGATCTTCACCTCCGGCTCCACCGGACGTCCCAAGGGCGTCGAGGTCACGCACGCGAACGTCGCCGAGCTGCTGCGCGGCTCGGAGGACCCCTACGCGTTCGGCCCGGACGACGTGTGGACCCTGTTCCACTCCTACGCCTTCGACTTCTCGGTCTGGGAGATCTGGGGCGCGCTGCTCTACGGGGGACGGCTCGTCGTCGTCCCGTACCAGGTCAGCCGGTCGCCCGAGGCGTTCGCACGGCTGCTGCAGGACGAGGGCGTGACCGTGCTGAACCAGACGCCGACCGCGTTCGCGCAGCTCACCGGGGCGCTTCAGGAGCATCCCCGGCGCCTGGACCGGCTGCGCTGGATCGTCTTCGCCGGGGAGGCGCTGCGGCCCGCGCACGTCCGGAACTGGTACCGGACGTCCGCCGCGCCCGGAGCCCGGCTCTGCAACATGTACGGGATCACCGAGACCACCGTGCACACCACCGTCCACGTCATCGACGGCCCGGACGGGTTCGACCGCAGCATCATCGGCCGTCCGATGCCGCACCTGACCGCCGTCGTGCTGGACCCGTCCGGCCGTCCCGTCCCGGTCGGCGCGCCCGGCGAGCTGTACGTCGGCGGCGGCGGGGTCGCGCGCGGCTACGCGGGACGGCCCGCGACGACCGCGGAACGGTTCCTCCCCGACCCGGCGGCGGCACGCCCCGGCGACCGCCGCTACCGGTCGGGCGACCTGGCCCGGCAGCGCCCGGACGGCACGCTGGAGTACCTCGGCCGGATCGACGACCAGGTGAAGATCCGCGGCTTCCGGATCGAGCTCGGCGAGATCCAGCACCATCTCGACGCCCACCCCGCCGTCCGGACGAGCGCCGTCGTGATCCGCCCGACGCGTTCCGGCGACCCGCGGATCATCGCCTACGCCGTGCCCGACGACTCACCGCGCGACGCCACACCGGTCGGCGCCGCACCGGCCGACGCCGCACGGGGCGGCGCCACGCCGGGCGGCGCCACGCCGGGCGGCGCCACGCCGGGCGGCGCCACGCCGGGCGGCGCCACGCCGGGCGGCGCCACGCCGGGCGGCAGGGCGTCCGGCGGCGGGACGCCGGACGTCACGGAGTTGCGGCGGCACCTGGGCGAGCGGCTGCCGGACTACATGCTGCCCGCGGTCATCATGGTCGTCCCGTCCCTGCCGATGACGGCCAACGGCAAGGTGGACGTCCGCG
The DNA here is from genome assembly GCF_042652125.1 of Actinomadura gamaensis. Taxonomy (NCBI): domain Bacteria; kingdom Bacillati; phylum Actinomycetota; class Actinomycetes; order Streptosporangiales; family Thermomonosporaceae; genus Actinomadura; species Actinomadura gamaensis. The sequence continues at coordinate 661,261 of NZ_JBHSIT010000003.1, forward strand.
CGCTGCCCGAGCCCGCCGCGACGCGCGCGAGCACCGTCCACGAGCCGCCGCGCGGGCCCGCCGAGACGGCGCTGGCGGAGATCTGGCACGAGGTCCTCGGCGTCGAGCGGATCGGCCGCGGCGACGGCTTCTTCGAACTCGGCGGCGACTCGATCCGCAGCGTCCAGGTCGTCGGCCTCGCCCGGCGGCGCGGCTACGGCCTGCGGCTGGACGACCTGTTCACCACCCCGACGCTGGCCGCGGCGGCGACCCGTCTCACCGCGCTCACCGGCGCGACCGACGACGAGCCCGAGACCAGGCCGTTCGCGCTCCTGGACCCGGCCGACCGCGCGTCGCTGGCGTCCCCCGACGTCATCGACGCCTACCCGATGACCGACCTCCAGCTCTCGATGGTCTACCACCTGGAGCTGGACCCGGACCACGCGCCCTACCGCAACGTCAACAGCTACCGGATCGCGGGCCCGCTGGACGAGGCGGCGTTCGCGGCGGCCGTCGCGCGGGCGGTCGAGCGGCATCCGACCCTCCGGACGTCCTTCGACCTGGGCTCCTACGCCGAACCGACGCAGATCGTGCACGCCTCGGCACCCGTGCCGGTCGTCTTCGGCGATCTCAGCCACGAGGACGAGGCCGCGCAGCACGCCGCGATCGCGGCGCTGGTCGAACGCGAGCACTCCACGCCGTTCCCGCTCGACCGCCCGCCGCTGCTCCGCATCGACGCCCAGCGGCTCGGCCCGGACGCCTTCCAGCTCACGCTGGCCGAACACCACGCCATCCTGGACGGCTGGAGCTTCACCACCCTGCTGGCCGAGCTCCTCGCCACCCACGAGCGGCTGCGCCGGGATCCGGCCGCCGCGCCACCGCCCCCGCCGCCCGCGCGCTTCCGCGACTTCGTCGCCCTGGAGCGCGCCGCCTCGGCCGACGAGGAGTCGCTCGCCTTCTGGCGGCGCCGGCTCGCCGGGATGCGCGGGTCGATGCTCGGCACGTCGAGCTGGTCCGCGGGCAACGACGCCGGCACCGGGGGCCGCCGCACCGACCGTCCGCTGCCGCCGGAGCTGTGCCGCCGGATGGCGCGGCTCGCGGCGTCCGCCGGCGTCGGCCTCAAGAGCGTCGCGCTCGCCGCCCACGTCGCCGCCCTCGCGGACGTCACCGGACGCGACACCGTCGTCACCGGCCTCACCGTCAACGGCCGGGTCGAGGACGCGGCGGGCGTGGCGGCGCTCGGCCTGTTCCTCAACGTCGTCCCGCTGCGGGTCGGGACCGGCGGCCACGGGAGCTGGCTCGCGCTCGTCCGCGACCTGCACCGGCAGGAGGCCGAGGCGATGCCGCACCGGCGGGTCCCGTTCGCGCGGCTCGCGCGGCTCATGGCCGACCCGCACCTCGACGTGAGCTTCACCTTCAACCGGTTCCACGCGCTCGGCGGCGCGGCGATCGTCGACGACGTCATCGGCGTCGCGCCCACGCTCCGCCGCGAACCCAACCACTTCGGGCTGAGCGTCGGGTTCGTCCAGGACCCGGCGTCCGACCGGGCCCTGCTCACCTTCGAGCACACCGACGCCCGCATCTCCCTCGCCGACGCGCGCGCCTACGCCGACCGCTACCTCGCGGCGGCCGAGGCGATGACCGCCGACCCCGAGGGCGTCCGGCCCCGGTGGGCGAACCCCGCCGCACGTCCCGAGAACCGCACCTATGCCGACGCAGCCGATCCGACCGGAGGGTGACCCGATGACCGACGACGACCAGCGCTTCCACGTCGTGGTGAACGACGAGGAGCAGTACTCGATCTGGCCCGAGACGATGCCGCTCCCGCCCGGCTGGACCGCGGCGGGGCACAGCGGTCCGAAGCAGGACTGCCTCGCCCACATCGAGCGGGTCTGGACCGACATGAGGCCCCGCGGCATCCGCCCTTCCCACCCGTGATCCGCACCCCGCCAACGACCCGCATCGAGGAGACCGCCATGCCCGCCGCCGCCGACGACGTGTGGTCGGCCGTCGAACACCACGCCGCCGTCCGACCCGACCGGGTCGCGCTGACCGACCTGACCTACCCGGGAGGGTCCCGCGACGACGAGCCGCACCGCACCGACCTCACCTACCGGGAGGTCCGCGACCGGGCGCTCGGGTTCGCCGACCGGCTCGGCGCGCTCGTCCGCCCCGGTGACACAGTCCTGCTGCTGTACGCGAGCGGCCAGGAGTTCGTCACCGCGTTCCTCGGCTGCCTGCGCGCCGGGGTGATCGCCGTGCCCACGCCGCCGCCGGCCCGTCCCTACCACCGCACCGTCGAGCGGCTGAGCTCGATCGTCGCCGACGCCCGGGTGACGGCGGTGAGCGCGTCGTCCGAGGTCTCCGCCGGGGAGCTCTCGGCGTCGCTTCCCGCCCTGCGCGGCCTTCCCTGGCTGGACGGCACCACGGCCCCGGACGTTGCGGCCGGACCAGCGCGGTCGTCCGTCCCTGACGCTGCCCGGCCGGCGAAGCGCCAGGTCAGTCCGCCGGACGACGGCGTGGCCTACCTCCAGTACACGTCCGGCTCCACGGCGGAGCCGAAGGGCGTGGAGGTCACGCGGGCGAACCTGGCCCACCAGCTCGGCGCGCTCAGCGAGCGGACGGAACTGACCGCGGAGGACGTCGTGGTCGGCTGGCTGCCGGTCTTCCACGACATGGGCCTGATCTACACGGTGCTGATGCCGCTGGTCTCGGGCGCGCGGGCCGTCCACCTGTCGCCGGAGTCCTTCCTGCGGCGGCCCGGCCGGTGGCTCCGCGCGATCTCCGAGTACGGGGGGACGCACTCCATCGCGCCGAACTTCGCCTACGACCTGTGCGTGCGGAAGGTGCCGGAGGCGGAGCGGCGCGTCCTCGACCTCGGCTCGTGGCGGGCCGCGGGGAACGGGTCCGAGCCCGTCCAGCCGGCGACGATGGCCGAGTTCGCCGCCGCCTTCGCCCCGCACGGCCTCCGCGCCACCGCGCCGACGCCGGGTTACGGCCTGGCCGAAGCGACGCTCGCGGTCACCACCGTCGACATCGGCGCCCCGCCCGCGTGGCGCGACCACGCCGGACGCCCCGTGCCCTCCTGCGGACGTCCGCTGGACGGCTTCGACCTGCGGGTCGTCGATCCGGACACCGCCCGTCCGCTGCCGGACGGGACGGTGGGCGAGATCTGGCTCGCCGGAGCCAGCGTCGCGCGCGGCTACCACCGCAACCCCGCGGCCACCGAGGAGATCTTCGCCGCCCGGCTCGCCGGAGGTGCCGGAGCGAGCGGCGGGAAGGACGGCGGCGAGGACGGCGGCGAGGACGGTGGCGAGGACGGCGGCGACGGGCCGTTCCTGCGGACGGGCGACCTCGGCTTCGTCCGGGACGGCGAGCTCTACGTCACCGGACGCCGCAAGGACGTCATCATCCTGCGCGGACGCAACCACTACCCGAGCGACATCGAGCACGTCGCGGGCCGGGCCCACGCCGGACTGCGGCCGGGCTGCGGCGTCGCGTTCGCGACGGACGAGCAGGTCACGCTCGCCTACGAGGTTCGCGACACCGTCCCCGACGAGGACTTGCCGCAGGTCGTCGCGGCGATCCGCGGCGCCGTCACAGAGACGCTGGGAATCGCCTTGCACACCGTCGCGCTGCTACCGCCGGGCGCGGTGCCCAAGACCACCAGCGGCAAGCCGAGGCGGAGCGAATGCCGTCGGTTGCTGTCCGCCGGGGGCCTCGCGGCCTGCCGGACGGTGGACGTGCTCGGCGCGTCCCCCCGCGACGACCGGGCGGGCGTGTCCGCCAGGCATACCGTGACGCTGCTCAAGCCGACCGTGCGGCGGTTCGTGTCGGGGGTCCTCGGCATCCCGCCGGGCGGCATCGACGACGACACGCCGCTCGCGCACTACGGCCTCGACTCGGCGGGCACGCAGGAGCTCGTCGGCCTGTTCGAGGAGTTCCTCGGCGTCCCGCTGCCGTCGAGCCTGCTCTTCGACAACCCGACCGTCGCCCAGGTGGCCTCGGCGCTGACGGGACACGCCTAGATGGCCGCCGAAGTCGCCTCCGAGGCCGCCGGAGAGGTAACGGGCGGGGGTGCAGGAGAGGTCGCGGGCGGGGTCGCCGTCGTGGGGATGGCCTGCCGCTTCCCCGGCGGCATCCGGTCACCCGAGGACCTGTGGCGGACGCTCCTCGACGGCCGCGACGCCCTCGCCGACGCCACCCCGCACGGGCCGGCCGGCTCGGCTCGCTCAGCCGGCTCGCCCGGCGGGACGGCCCGGATCGGACGCCTCGACGACGTGGACCAGTTCGACGCCGCGTTCTTCGGCGTCTCCAACCGGGAGGCGACGCTCCTGGACCCGCAGCAGCGCATCCTGCTGGAGGTCGCCTGGGAGGCGCTCGAACGCGCCGGGATCCCGCCGTACGGCGGCGCGCTCGACCGGGGCGGCGTCTTCGTCGGCATCAGCGGCAGCGAGCACGGCCGCCTGCTGGGCCGCGACGGCGCCGCCCCGGACGGCTACCTCAGCACCGGGCAGGCCACGTCGATCGCCGCCAACCGGCTCTCCTACCACCTCGACATGCACGGGCCGAGCATGGCCGTGGACACCGCCTGCTCGTCCTCGCTGGTCGCCGTCCACCTGGCGCTGCGCGCGCTGCGCTCGGGGGAGTGCGACATCGCCCTCGCCGGGGGCGTCAACCTCGTCCTCGCGCCGGAGATCTCCGCGGCGCTGGACGCCTTCGGGATGCTGTCGCCGACCGGCCGCTGCCATTCCTTCGGCGCCGCCGCGGACGGGTACGTGCGCAGCGACGGCTGCGGCATCGTCGTGCTGAAGCCGCTGGAGCGCGCCCGCGCCGACGGCGACCCGATCCTGGCCGTCCTCCGGGGATCGGCGGTCACCCAGGACGGACGCAGCAACGGGCTGACCGCGCCCAACGGACCCGCGCAGGAGGCGGTGATCCGGCGCGCGCTCGCCGACGCCGGAACGCCCGCGTCGCGGATCGGCTACGTGGAGGCCCACGGAACCGGCACCCCGCTGGGCGACCCGATCGAGGTCGGCGCCCTGGCCCGCACCCTAGGCGCCGCCCGCACGGGAGGCGTGTGCGGAGTGGGCGCGATCAAGGCGACGATCGGGCACGCCGAGGCAGCGGCCGGAATCGCCGGATTGATCAAGCTCGTCCTGTGCGTCCGGAACGGCCGGCTGCCCGCCACGCTCCACGCCACACCGCCCAACCCCCGGCTGCCCCTCGTCCCCGGCCTGGACATCGTGACCGAGGCGCGGGACTGGCACGACCCGGACGGCCGGATCGGCGCGGTCAGCTCCTTCGGCTTCGGCGGCACGAATGCCAACGTCATCGTCGCCGAACATCGGGCGGAGGCCGTGCGCGCCGAGCCGGCGCGCGGGCGGGGTGGGGCGCGGTTGTTCCCCCTGTCCGCCAAGTCGCCCGAGGCGCTGCGCGAGCTGGCCGGACGGTACGCGAGCTGGCTCAGCGAGGGGACGGCCGCGCTCGACGACGTCTGCCATACGGCGGGGGAGCGGCGCAGCCACCACGAGCACCGCGCCGCTTTCGTCGTCCCGGACCGTGACGCGCTGCGCGCCGCGCTCGCCGCCTACGCCGCAGAACGTCCCATCCCGGAGGTTCACACCGCGCCACCGGACGCGCCCCGATGGCGCGACCCCGTCCTCGTCTTCGGCGGGCAGGGCCGGGAGTTCCCCGGCATGGGAGACGGCCTGCTCGCCGAACCGCTGTTCGCCGAGCACGCGGCACGCTGCGACGCCGCCTTCCGCGCACCTTTGGGCGTCTCCGTCCTGGCGCTGCTGCGCGGCGACGATCCGGACGAGGCGACCGCGCTCCTGCGCCGGACCGACATCGCGCAGGCCGCGCTGTTCACGTTGCAGACCGGGCTGGCGGCGCTGTGGCGCTCGTTCGGCGTCGTCCCGGCGGCCGTCGCCGGGCACAGCGCGGGCGAGGCCGCCGCCGCGCACGTCTCCGGCCTGCTGGGCTTCGACGACGCGGTCCGGCTGGTCGTCGCGCGCGGCGCCGCCATGCAGGCCGCGGCGGGCCGGGGGCGGATGGCCGTCGTCTCCGCGCCCGCGGACGACATCGTCCCGCACCTGCACGGGGACGTCGTGCTCGCGGTGGACAACGGGCCGCGATCGGTCGTCGTCTCCGGCGAGGCGGGCAAGGTGCGGCGCGTCGTGGACGAACTGGGCGAGGCCGGGTTCCCCTGCCGCATGCTGCCGGGCGACTTCGCCTTCCACAGCCCGCTGATGGACGACCCCGCACGGCGCCTGACCACGTCACTCAACGGCTCGCTCGGCGGGTTGCGTCCGGGGGCGCCGTCCAGCCCGATGTTCTCGTCCGTGACGGGCGAACTGCTGACTCCGGAGGCCGCCGTCACGGGCGCGTACTGGGGGAGGGGTGTGCGCGAGCGCGTGCGCTTCCGCTCGGCGATCGACGCGCTCGTGGAAGCCGGATTCACCTCGTTCCTGGAGATCGGGCCGCGGATCACGCACGCCTCCGACATCCTCGCGAGCGCGCGGGCGGCGGGCGGAACGGCCCAGGTGATGCCCGCTTTCAGCATGAAGCGCGGGGAGGCCGGAGACGTCCGTCCCGTGCTGGCCGACCTGTACGCGCGCGGCGCGCCGATCGACTGGAGCCGGGCGCAGCCGGGCGGCCGTCCGCTGCCCGGCGCGCCGGGCCACCCCTGGCAGCACCGAAGCTACTGGGCCCTACCGGTAAAGGACGTCATGGACGACGCTTGCACGACGGACATCAAGGACAGGCTCGCGGACCTCCTCGGCTGCCGCCCGTCCGACATCGCGGACGACCAGCGCTTTCTCGAACTCGGCGCGGACAGCATGATCCTGCTCCGGCTCGTCACCCACCTCAACGAGCGCTACGGAACCGACCTCCAGCCCAGCCAGCTCTTCGACGACCACCCCACCGTCGCCGCGCTGTCGAAAGTCCTGCAAGCCACCGGACGCCCGGCGCAGGCCTCCGCCCCCGCTCCCGTCTCCGCGCCGATCTCCGTGTCCGTCCCACCGTCGGACGGGTCGGCGGCGCCGAAGGAACCGGTGGCCGGGACACCGGCTTTCGAGGGCGTCGTCGCGGCCCAGCTCGACATCATGCGCGAGCAACTCCGCCTGCTCGGCGGAACACCACCACCACCGCCACCGCCCGCGCCCTCGCGTTCTGCCCCCGAGGTGTCTCCGACCGGAACCTCCGTCCCGACGACACGGCCATCACCCTCGTCCCGCCCGAGCGCGCCGACCACAGCGTCCCGACCGGCCCCGGTTTCCCGGCCGGCCGCGGTTTCCCGACCGGCCGCGGTTTCCCGACCGGCTCCGGTTTCCCGGTCGGCCGCGGCTTCCCGGCCGGCCGAGGCGTCCGCGCTGACCGAGCCGCAGCGCGGGCTGATCGCGGCGCTGGCGTCCGACCTGGCCGGACGCAGCCCGGCGTCCAAGCGCCTGGCCGGACGGTACCGCTCCCGGCTGGCGGAGAGCCGTCCGTGGGCGACCTTCCGCCCGCCGCTCAAGGAGCTGAACGTGCCGCTCACCGTCGAGCGCGCGGCGGGCTCGCGGCTCTGGGACGCCGACGGCGTGGAGTACACCGACTACTGCCTCGGCTTCGGCGTGCACCTGTTCGGGCACGGTCCGGACTTCGTCACCCGCGCCGTCCGGCGGCAGCTCGACCGGACCTTCTCCATCGGGTTCCAGGTCGAGACGTCCTACCGGGTCGCGGAGCAGCTGTGCGAGCTCACCGGCCACGACCGGGCGACGTTCTGCAACACCGGGTCCGAGGCCGTGGCGGGCGCGATCCGGCTGGCGCGGCTGGCCACCGGGCGCCCGAAGATCGTCTACTTCACGCGCTCCTACCACGGCATCACCGACGCGGTGCTCGGCATGATGGGCGACCGTCCCGGCGACGTCCTGCCGGGCGCCGCCGGGCTGTCCGCGGGCGCGCTGGAGGACGTGATCGTCCTGCCGTACGACGCGCCGAGGTCGCTGGAGCTGGTCGCCGAGCACGCCGACCGGATCGCGGCCGTGCTCGTCGAGCCCGTCCAGAACCGCGATCCCGGACGGCGCCCCGGCGCGTTCCTCGCCGACCTGCGGGAGCTGACCCGCCGGCACGGCATCGTCCTGGTCTTCGACGAGATGATCACGGGGTTCCGGATCGGCCCGCGCGGCGCGCAGGGGCACTTCGGGATCACCCCCGACCTCACCACCTACGGCAAGATCCTCGGCGGCGGGCTGCCCGTCGCCGCGATCGCGGGCCGGGCCGCGCTGCTCGACGGCATGGACGGCGGCCCGTGGGCCTACGGCGACGACAGCGCCCCCGACGCGCCGACGACACTGTTCGGCGGGACGTTCCAGAAGCACCCGCTGGCGATGGTCGCCGCCCAGGCCGTCCTCACGCACGTCCAGGAGCGGGGCGAGGCCCTCTACACCGACCTCAACGCCCGCGCCGATCGGACCGTGACCGCGCTCCGCGAACTCGTCGAGCGAGCCGGTCTGCCGTACACGATCGCGTCCTTCGGTTCGATGTGGCGCTTCCAGTACGCGGGCGCCGCCGACCTCTACCAGCCGCTTCCCCTGGAGATGCTCTACCACTGCATGCTGGCCGAGCGGCTGTACGTGTGGGAGGGCCGGACGTTCTTCCTGTCGACCGCCCACACCGACGCCGACGCCGAGCGGCTCGTCTCCGTCGTCGGCTCCAGCCTCGATCGACTGGCGCGCGCCGGCTTCGGCCCTAAGTCCGCCGCGTCCGGGGGCCGCGCCGCTGGGCATATCTCGACGGAAGGGCGAGCCGAACTGGTCGCCTCGCCCAGGCAGCGGCGGTTGCGTGAGCGATGCCTTCGCCTGGGCGACGACGCGTCAAGCGCCTACAACGAGTCCGTCCTCGTTGAACTTAGAGGCTCACTCGACCAGGACGGGCTGCGCAGAGCCCTCGACGCACTCCGAGCACGGCATCCGGCGCTCCGGTCGTCCTTCACCTCTGAAGGCGCCGCCCTCCGTGTCGCGCCCCCGAGCCCGACCAGGCTGCCCGTCGTCAACCTGTCCGAAATCCCTCCGGCGGACCGTGCCGCACGCCACGCCGAGGCGCTCCGGCAGCACACCCACGCCCCCTTCGACCTGGACGCGGGCCCGCTCTTCCGCGCCGCGCTGCTCAGGCAGGACGCCGACCACCACACCCTCGTCCTGTCCGGGCACCACACCGTCGTGGACGGTCGCTCGCTGGCCGTCATCCTGGACGACCTGGCCCACGCCTACTCCCACCTGGCACGCGGCTCGGAGCCCGACCTGCCCGAACTGCTCCCTCCGCCGTCCGACGAGCCGGACGCGCCCGACGAGTACTGGCACACCCGGCTCGCGTCCGTCCCCGCTCCCGCCCCTCACGAAGCGGACGCCCCCGCCGAACGGCACATCCGCCGGATCACTCCGGACCGCTGGGAGCAGCTGACCCGCCGAGCGGCGGCGTCCAACTCCACGCCGTTCATGCTGATGTTCTTCGCCTTCGCCCACGCCCTGCACGAGACGACGGCCCATCCGGACCTCGTCGTCGCCACGTCCGTGGACCGGCGTCCCGAGCCGACCGCCCGCCACGTCGGCTGCCACGTCGACGTCCTGCCCTTCGCCAGCCGCCACGTCCCCGGCGAAAACTTCGCCGCCTACCTGGCCCGGAACCGCGCCGCGCTCCTCGACGACTTCGAGCACATGCGCCGTCCACCCGAAGCCCACGACCTGGCGCGGATCCTGTTCGACCTGAACCCGCCCCTGGAAGCGGGGGAATGGGCCGGTCTGTCGGCGCGCCTGGCCCCGCCGCCGCCCGGTCCGGCGCGCCACGACCTGTTCTTCGACGTCATACCCACCGATGGCGGCGCGCTGGTCGACGCGACCTACCGCGCCCCGTTCACCGCCGCGTCGGTGGGCGACCTCTACAACCGCTGGACGACCCTTCTCGATGGTGACGACGATGCCGCGCTGGACTCCTGACGCCAGGGTGGACGGTCTCGGCGAACTGCTGCGGGACGCCGGATTCACCGCCGAGACCGCCGCCCGCTCGCTTCACGCGGCGACTCCGGCGGACCTGCTGACCAACTCCGCGCTCTACGCCGCCACCTCACCGGACGACCTGACCGGAACACTTCCCGGAATCCTGGCCCACCTCTTCATCTGCAACGCCGCACTTCCTTCAGCCACCTACGAGAAGTCCGTCCCAGCAAGCCTTCGGGAAGCTTTCGAGGCCCTCCACCTGCTCGTCAGAGAACGGGACAGTGTCCGTTCTCTGGTCTCCCTCTCGCCTTTCGACTCGATGTACTTCCTGTCGGATCCCCTCTTCCGGACGGCCAACGGCGCGATCACGATGACCACGCGCCGCGACCTGGTCATGCCGCCCCACGCGTCCAGCCTCTTGCTGCTCGAAAACGTCGCCGCCATGAAAGGCCGCCTTCTCGACATCGGCTGCGGGTCGGGTTTCCTCGCCCTGTCCCTGGCCGACCGCTACGACTCGGTCATAGGCGTGGACATCAACCCGCGCGCGGTCGCCTACTCGCGCGCCAACGCCGTCCTCAACGGACGCGCCGCCACCTTCACGCTCGGCGATCTCGCCACCGACCTGCGCGTCCACCCGCCTGCCGACCACGTCATCTTCAACAGCCCGACCGGCCCGACCCACCGTGACGACGACCGGGAACCCGGCTGGATGGCCGCACCGACCGCGCTCACCACCCTGGTCGAACGCCTACCGTCCGTCCTGGCCGGCGGAGGCTCGGCCCAGATCCTCCTCATCGCCGAACTGCCCCGAGAAGGCCCGGCCCTGCCGCTACCGTCCGGCTATGCCGCGACCCACATCCGAGCCTTTCCCGAATCGCAACTGGCCGTCCCCGAAAACTCCGTCACCAGCGGCCGCATCGACCCCGGATGCCTTCTGGTTCGCGATTCCGCCGATGCCCGCCGCCTGATGGCACACCTGCACGCCAATGCCATCCGAGCCGTCCACCCCGTCCTCCTGACCCTGTCCAACTAAGCCTCAGGACTTTCGCGCGACAGGCCGATCGGCCGACCCGCCCGGCCAGGCTCGTTCACGTGTGGTTGCGGTTCGAAGAGCCTGGCCGGGCGCCGGGCGCCGGGCGCCGGGACGTCCGCGGCCGTGGTCAGCGCCGGTGCCGTTCCGCAGGCTCGGCCCGCCTCACCGGCTCGGCGGCCTCCGCGCCACGCTCTGCCCGCTCCGGACGCTCTGCCCGCTCTGCCCGCTCCGGACGCTCTGCACGTTCCGCGGGCTCGGCGGCGTTCAGGGCGTCGCGTTCGGCCTGGTCGAAGGTGCGGGTGTCGCGGGGCTCGACGTAGGGCTCCTGCGTTTCGGGCGTGCCGGTGGCGATGGCGCGACCGCGTTCGAGTTCGGCGTTCAGCTCGGCGCCCAGCAGGATCGCCGTGTTGGTGATCCACAGCCAGACCAGGAAGATGATGACCGCGGCGAGGCTGCCGTAGGTCTTGTTGTAGGAGCTGAAGTTGGACGCGTAGAACGCGAACACCGCCGAGGCCAGCAGCCACATCACCAGTGCCAGGACGCTGCCGGGGGTGACCCACCGGAACCCCTGCTTGGCGTTGGGGGAGGCCCAGTACAGCAGCGCGAACAGGAAGCTGACCACCACCAGCAGCACCGGCCATTTGACGATGTCCCACGTGGTGACCGCGGCCGATCCGAGACCGATCATGTCCCCGGCCTTGCGGGCCAGCGGACCGGAGATCACCACGGCCAGCACCGACGCCGACAGCAGGACCAGCGTCACCACGGTGACGGCCAGCCGCAGCGGCAGTGTCTTCCAGATCGGCCGTCCCTCGGGGACGGCGTAGACGGCGTTGCTGGCGCGCATGAACGCCCCCACGTACCCGGACGCCGACCACAGCGCGGCGGCGAGACCCGCCAGGGCGGCCACGCTCGCGCCGCCGCGACCGCGCTGCAACTGGGTGAGGGCGTCGGTGAGGACCTGCTTCACCGAGCCGGGCGCCATGGCCCCGACGTTGGTGATCAGGTCCTGGGACACCGACTTGCCCGCCAGTCCGATCACCGACACCACGACGAGCATGGCCGGGAAGATGGACAGCACGCTGTAGTAGGTGAGCGCGGCGGCCCAGTCGCCCAGGTTGTCGTTCTTGTACTCGCCGGCGGTGCGTTTGACCGCGCCCCACCACGACCTCGGCGCCATCTCGGTCGGACCGTCCGGTACATCGGACCTCTTCGTGCCCGCGGTCCCGGCCGCCGCGCCGTCCGGAGTCCGGGCCGCGCGAGCGTCTTCGCCATGAGGACCGTTCGGGGGATTCTTCTTGCCGCGTTCGCTCATCACGATCTTCCGCTCGCTCCCTCCGTCACATCACCACGACCTGATCGCGGCGGGCGCGGCGCGCCGCGCGGCGGCGGCGCCTCCACCCCCACACCGTCAGGACCGCGGTGGCCGCGACCGCCCCTTGGGCGCGCGGCTTGAAGTCGGGCGAGGCCATCCCCTTGCGGGCGTTGTCGGCCGCCGACCGAGCGGCCGAGGCCGCGGTCGAGACGGCGTCGGACGAGGCGGCCCTCTCCCGGATCTGCGATCCGGTCTGCTGCGCGGCGGCGGTGAGCCTCTCCCGGCGCGTCTGCGGACGGACGGCCCGCCGGCGACGCCAGACCCACACCGCCAGCCCGCCCGCGACGGCGGCGGCCACGACGACCGCGCCGCCGCGCCGCGCCGCGGGCCGGCCCTGCGTCTCGCTCGCGGTCTGCCGGGCCCGCTCGGTGATCCGGCGGGTCTTGTCCTGGACCTGCCGTCCCGCCTGCTCGGCCTTGTCGCGCGCGGCCTGAGCGGTGTCGTGCGCCGACGCGACCGCCTTCTCCCGAACCTGCTCGGCCGTCTCCTTGGCCTTGGTCTTGACGTCGGTCTTGGCGGCCAGCGCCTCGACCGTCTCGCCCAGCCTCTCGCGCTGGTGCTCGACCTGCTCGCGCAGCTCCTCCGGGTCGCCGGTCTCGTGCGTCCTGTTCTCGGCGCCGGACGGGTCGGTGGTCATCGGTGTGCCCTCTCCTTGATCTCGGTGATGTCCTGGCGGGTGGACTTGATCGCCTGTTCGGGCATCGGCGGCTCCGCCTGCCCGACCTGGGAGCGGCCCAGCAGCCCCAGCACCGCCGCGGCGATCAGCAGCACCGCCCCGACGATCAGGGCCGACGCCCACACGGGCAGCACCAGCGCCAGGGCCGCGATCACCGCGGCCAGCAGCGCCCCCACCCCGTACAGCGCCATGAGCCCGGACCCACCGAACAGGCCCGCTCCGAGCCCGGCGTGACGTCCCTTCTGCTTCATCTCCGCAACCGCCAGGCGCATCTCCGCCCGGACCAGCTCCGGAATCTGCTCGGTGGCCTGCTTGACCAGCTCACCCACCGATGGCTCCGAACCCGACGACCGTGCCGTGCTCATAACCCGTCACCTCCCCCTAGTCCACCATCCGGCCGGGTCGTGCCGGACTTCCGCCATCCGTTCCCCCCAGCAACGCGCTAAACAGCCCCCGTGCCCCGGACTCACCCGGCCGCGGCGACGCGGCGTTCCTCGTCCGTCCGGTCTCCGGCCGCGCGCCCGCTCCCGGCGAGCACCCGAACCTCCCGCTTCAGCGGCACCACGGTCCCGCCAGAGGACGGCCGTTCAGCACGAGTCCCGTCGCCGACCGGCTCCGCGGCCGGATCGGCGCGGGATTCAGGCAGAAGAACCGTCTCCAGCCAGTGCATGGCGACGAGTAGGACGAGACCTGCGGGCGGGATGATGATCGCGGCGTAAATGGCTCTGCCTCCCCTGTGCGGACGGGCACCGGAACGAGTTCGAAGGCCCGGAGGGCGTTGTTGGGCTACCGCTGAACGAGCCGCCCAAACCTCCCCGTCCGTCCGTTTCATCACCCGTGACCTGCCCCAAGCCCCGTCCCCCCAGGCCGAGCCGGCAGCTGAAGACCCCCCAAAATCGACCCGACCCACGTCCCCCGCCGCCACCACGCCGTCCCGCCCCCAAGCGACCGTCGCGCGCCGCCTGTATGGCGTCTCGCAGACGCTGGCACCGTGCTGAACCCGATCGGGAGTCCCGGCCGCCCGTGGGTGCGGGCGGACGGGACCGGCCGCGGTCAGGCGGTGTAGCCGCCGTCCACGGCGAGAGCGGTGCCGGTGACGTAACGGCCGCCGGGGCCTGCCAGGTAGGCCACCGCGGCGGCGATGTCGTCGGCCTCGCCGTAGCGTCCCAAGGCGGTGAGGGAGCGCTGGAAGTCGGCGGTCTCGCCGTCGGCGGGGTTCATGTCGGTGTCGATCGGGCCCGGATCCACGATCGTGGCGGTGATCCCGCGCGGTCCCAGCTCCCGGGCGAGCCCCTTGGTCAGCCCGACGAGCGCGGTCTTGGCCATCGCCTGCAGGACGAAGTTCGCACCGGGGACGCGACCGTTGAAGCACGACCCGATGCTGATGATCCGTCCGCCGTCGCCCATGTGCCGGACGGCGGCCTGGGCGGCCAGGAACACCGACCGGACGTCCACGGCCAGCACGCGGTCCAGTTCCTCCGCCGAAACCTCCGCCAGCGGGCCGTAGGCGAGGAAGCCCGCGTTGTTCACCAGGATGTCGAGGCGTCCGAGCTCGTCCACCGTCTGCTCCACCGCCTGCGCCGCGTCCTGCGGCCGGGTCAGGTCGGCCCGGATGACCGCGGCCCTGCCGCCGCCCGCCTCGATCCGCTCGGCGACCTCACGCGCTCGGTCCTCGGCCTGGACGTAGGTCAGCGCGACCGCCGCCCCCGCGTCGGCCAGCCGTCGTGCCACCGCCGCGCCGATCCCGCGACCGCCACCGGTCACCAGCGCCACCTTGCCGGTCAACTCACCCATCGCTGTTCCCCTCCCGAGGATGCGTTCGTCGTGCCGACACGGTAGAAGTTGACATTGACGTCAGGTTCAAGTCCTCGTGCGAGGTGCGGAATGCGGATCGGCGAGTTGGCCCGGCGCAGCGGAGTGAGCGAGCGCTCCCTGCGCTACTACGAGAGCCGGGGTTTGCTCCACGCGGAGCGCACCCCCGGCGGCCACCGGGACTACGGCGAATGGGCGATCGACCGCGTCATACGCATCCAGACGCTCTACGCCGCGGGCCTCAACAGCAAGAAGATCGCGCAACTGCTGCCCTGCATCCGGGACGCCGACGGCCGCCCGAACGAGACCGCCACCCCGAAACTGGTCGCCGAACTCACCGGCGAACGCGACCGCATCACCCGCATGATCACCGACCTCACCCGCTCCCGCGAAATCCTCGACGAAGTGATCGACACAGCTTCCCCCGACCGGCCCCCGTCCCCGCCCCAGATGGTGATCTCCTGATCGCAGGCGCCGAACCAGTCATGCCGCGATCGGCGGACCGGGCCGTAGCCGCACTTGTCGAAGTCTGCTGCCGGGTTCTGATGGCGAGTGAAGACGCGGCCGCGAGGAGGCAGAGGACCGCGGAGCCGTACCAGGCGATCGTGTAGGCGCCCAGATAGTCCCTGATGACGCCGCCCGCTGCGGCCGCTGCGGCCCCGCCCAGCTGGTGCGCCGTCCACATCCATCCGAAGACGATGGCGGCGTCGGCTCCGAAGTGGTCCTGGCAGAGCCGGATCATCGGCGGGACGGTGGCGATCCAGTCGAGGCCGTAGAAGACGGTGAAGACCAGCAGGCTCGGTGTGGGGCTGTCGCTGAAGAGACTGGGCAGGAAGAACAGCGAGATCCCGCGCAGGGTGTAGAAGGCGCCCAGCAGCACTCGCGAATCGACGCGGTCAGTCAGGAAACCCGAGAGGGTCGTTCCCACGATGTCGAACACCCCGGCCAGAGCGAGCAGGCCGGCCGCGGTGGTGCCCGGCATGCCGTGGTCTCCCGCGGCGGGGACGAAGTGCGTCTGGATCATCCCCGCCGTGGTCACACCGCAGATGGCGAACCCGCCGGCCAGCAGCCAGAAGGTGCTCGTGCGCGCAGCCTGGGCCAGCGCGCGAAGCGCGCCGCTCGGCTCGGCCCCGAGCTCGTCGGCGGTCATCGCCGACAGCTCGTCCGAGGAGAGATCGTCGGCGCCATAGGGACGCAGGCCGAGCTCTCGTGGATCGTCCCGGATCAGCCATAGGGCCAGGGGAGCGGTGGCCAGGGCCGCCGCCGCGACGACCAGCGACGCCGCCCGCCAACCGGTCGCCTCGACCAGCCAGGCGAGGAGGGGAAGGAAGACCAGTTGCCCGGCCGTGCCGCCGGCGGTCAGCACGCCGGTCACCAGGCCGCGGCGCCGGTGGAACCAGCGCTGGGTGAGCGTGGTGACGAACGCCACCGCGAGCGCGCCGCTGCCGAGCCCGACCAGCAGTCCCCAGTAGACCGTGAGTTGCCAGGCCGAGGCGGCCCGGGCCGGCAGGCCGCTGCCGACGGCGATCAAGGCGAGCGAGGCCGCGACCGTCCGTCCGATGCCGTACCTCATCATCAGGGCGGCGGCGAAGGGGGCGGTCAGCGCGAAGATCACCAGATTGACCGAGACCGCGAAGGAGATCTCGCTGTGCGACCAGCCCTCGTGGTCGTGCATCGGGTCCATGGTCACTCCGGGGAGCGCCCGGAACCCCGAGGAGGAGATCAGTACCAGCAGGGAGACGCCCGCCACGGCCCAGGCCCAGTGCGGCCGCCGCCGCCCGGAGGGGGCGGCGCTCTTGTCGTCCCGAGTAACCGAGGTCATGTGCAGGAGTCTGTTGAAGCGGTCATCGGCGAAACAGTGGCCCGGTGGACAACCTATGGAAATATCGGGCCATGACCCCCCCGGCCCCGAACACGCCTCACCGGATCGCGGTGCTGGCCCTCGACGAGGTCTACGCCTTCGAGCTCGGCATCCCCGGTCGCATCTTCGACAGCGCCGCCGCTGACGACGGGCCCCTCTACGAGGTGCGTGTCTGCACTCTGGACGGCCGCGGCGTCCGCACCTCGGCCGGCTTCACACTGCAGCCCGACCACGACGCCGGCGCCTTGGAGTGGGCGGACACCGTCATCGTCCCCGCCCCCCAGCGGAGTCCAGCCGTCAGCGAAGGCGTCCTGGCGCCTGCCGCCGGGGAGCTGCTGCGTGCCGCGGCCGAGCGGGGCGCGCGTCTGGTGTCCATCTGCACGGGCGCCTTCGTCCTGGCGGCGGCCGGACTGCTGGACGGCCGGCCCGCCACGACCCACTGGGCGTTCACCGAGCACTTTCATCGGTTGTTCCCCGGCGTGCGCCTGGAGCCCAACGTGCTGTTCGTCGACGATGGCGAGATCCTCACCTCGGCCGGCGCGGCGGCCGGGATCGACCTCTGCCTGCACCTGGTGCGGCGGGACCACGGCAGCGAGGCGGCCAACCGCGCGGCGCGCGGATGCGTGGTGCCGCCCTGGCGCGAGGGCGGCCAAGCCCAGTTCATCGAACGACCCGTCCCCGTGGCGGCCGACACCACCACGGCCCCGGCCCGGGAATGGGCCCTCGCCCATCTCGGCGAGCCCATGGGACTGGCGGTGCTGGCGGACCGCGCGGGCATGAGCAAGAGGACCTTCACCCGGCGGTTCCGAGCCGAGACCGGTCTCAGCCCTACCGTCTGGCTTCTGCAACGTCGTCTGGAGCACGCCCGCCACTTGCTGGAGACCACATCGCTTCCCGTCGACCGGGTGGCACGTGACGCCGGATTCGGCACCGATCGCTCTCTGCGCCTGCAGCTGCACAAGGCCCTGGGCGTCTCCCCGGCCGCCTACCGCCGCACGTTCCGAGGACGGGACTGAACCGGGCAGCGCAAAGACCGAGCTCCCGCCTCCCCGAGGACAACGCGCTGTCGACGGCCGGTGCCGACGACGGGGACCACGAGGTGCTGCTCGGGGGGCGTTTCTGGAACTTCTGTTCGGTATTGCGCGTCATCTTGCGAGAGGGATGAGCCTCGACTGCGCTTCGCGCTCGTACGTCGGCGGTGGTTCCCGGTCCCCGCAGGGCGGTCACGCGAACGGAGCAATCGATGATCATTGGCCTCGTCACGGCCGTCTCGGCGTCGGCGTGTTATGGCGTCGGGTCGGTGTTGCAGGCCATGGGGTCGCGCAGGTCCGCGCGCCAGGAGGCCGCCGCGGGCGCCACCACCCAGCACGGCGGGCCCAGCCTCTCCTCGACCGCGAAGGCCGCCGTGACGTGGGAGTTCTTGCTGGGGACGGTGCTCGACTTCCTCGGCTTCGGGCTCGGGGCGCTGGCCGCGCGGCTGCTGCCGCTGTTCCTGTCGCAGACGGTGATCAGCGCCAACCTGGTGATCACCGCGGTGCTGGGCATCAGGCTGCTGGGCGTCAAGCTGAGCGGACGGGAGTGGGCCTCCATCGCCGTCGTCTGCGGGGCTCTGGTGCTGCTGGCCGGCGCCGCCGGGCCGGAGGGCGACGGACGCACTCCGATCTCCACGCACTGGTGGCTGCTGGCGGCGTCCGTGCTGCTGATCGGCGGTGGCACCGTCGCGGTGCGCTGGCTGGGGGCCAACGCGGCGATTCCGGCGGGTCTGCTGTCCGGCCTGGGGTTCGGCGTGGTGGGCATCGGGGTGCGGGTGCTGAACGGCGTGGACCCGATCGACCTCGGCGCGCTGCTGACCGACCCGGCGCTGTACGCCATCCTCGTCGGCGGCGTCGGCGGCATGTACCTGCACACCGTCGCCCTGCAGATCGGCTCGATCAACGGCGCGACGGCGGCGCTGGTGGTGGGGGAGACCGTGGTTCCGGGCGCCATCGGCGTCCTCTGGCTCGGGGACGCCTCGCGTCCGGGCTACGCGTGGGCGGCGGTCCTGGGGTTCCTGCTGGCCGTGGTCGGCGCCGTCGCCGTCGCGTGGTTCGGCGCGCCCGAGGACGCCGTGGTCGAAGAGCAGCGGCCAGAGGAACTCTCTGCGTCGAGTTGATTCCCGAACCGCGCGTCCTTCGTTGATTCCCTCGCACCGCGCGTCCCTTGGACTTCTGCCGTACGTGCGACGCCGCCGCGGACGGGCGGTCCGCGGCGGCGTGCCCGACGCGTCGACAGGAGGCGGAACGGACGCGTCAGCTAAGGGGAGGGGACGGGCTCAGACGAGGAAGAGGAACGGGATCAGCTGAGGGGACGGGGTCAGCCGGGAGAGAAGGCGTACAGCTTGTTGTTCTGGGCGCAGCCGTAGCCGCCGTCGGAGCACGCGCCGAACCAATAGCCCGAACCCCAGTAGACGGTGCCGTTCACGATCGCCGCGCCGCCCACCACGGCTCCGCCGCTGTGGAACCGCCACAGGATCGAGCCGTCGCGCGCGTTGAGCGCGAACATCGTGTCGGCGGCGCCGGCGATGCCGCCCGTGTAGACGACGCCGTTGGCGGCGCTGACGAAACCGATGTCCAGCGTCCCGTAGGGGTCGGCGACCTGCCACAGCTTGGCGCCGGTGGCCGGGTCGAGCGCCGCCCAGGAGCCGCCGGTGACGGTCGTGGTCGTGCCGTCCGCGCCGGTGATCTGGTACGGCTCGTGCTCGGCGTTGCCGATGCCGACGTAGATCCGGGTGCCGTCGGTGGCCGACCCCCACTCCATGCCGCCCAGGTCGCTGCCCGGCCCGACCTGCGTGTGCCAGTACTGGTGGCCGGTCGCCGGGTCGAGCGCCCAGTACAGGCCGCTCTTCTGCCCGACGCCGACGACGTGCCGGACGGTCCCGTTCACGGTGACGTCGAACAGGCTGGGCGCCTGGGCGAAGTCGAAGTCGGGGCCGCACTCGTCGCAGTCCTCGGTCCCGACGTCGGCGTCGAGCGTGCGGAAGGCCCACTTCACCGCGCCGGTGCCGAGGTCGAGGGACAGGACCGAGTCGGTGTAGTCGTCCGCGGCGGCGGGGGTGCAGCCGTCCTGGCCGGGCCGGGTGCACACGCCGTCCGGCACGGTGTAGTTGTTGCCGGTGGCGACGTAGAGCGAGCCGTTGAGGTGGTCCACGGCGAACGAGCTGCCCCACACCGAGTTGCCGGTGTATCCGGTGGGCGCGGTGTAGCGGCGCCACAGCACGGCGCCCGTCGTGGCGTTCAGCGCGACGACCGCGCCCCGGAACCGCACCGGGCTCGGATCGCCGAACTCCAGCCGGCTGGCCGTCCCGACGTAGACGGTGTTGCCGTCCACGACCGGCGAGGTCGTCACGATGGCCGCGGGATCGGCGTCGATGATCGTGCTCCACCGCCGGACGCCGGTGAACCGGTCGGCCGCCATCACCCGCGCCCCGCCGGTGCCGGGGACGCTGGAGACGCCGTCGCCGAAGATGACGCTCGTCGGGGTCGCGGCCGGGCTGGTCCGGGACACGTCACCCGCCACGCCGCTGTAGTACGAGACCGGACGCTGCCAGCGGACGGCCCCGGTCAGCGCGTCCAGCGCCGTGAGGTTCCCGCCGTAGTCGGGGACGAACACGGTGCCGAGCGACACGGTGGGCGTGGAGACGACGTTGCCGCCGAGCGTCGCCGTCCAGCGGGGGCGCAGCCGTCCCGCGTTGGCCGGCGAGATCAGCGCCTCCGCCGCGGCGTAGCGGGTGTTGCCGATGTTCTGGCCCGCCGCCGTCCAGTCCGGCACGTAAGGGACGCCGGAGGAGGCGGCGAGGCCGGACGGCGCCTGGGCCAGCGCGAGCACGCACGCCCCCACGGCCGTGAGGGAACCCCACGCGCGGATCCTTCTGAGGATTCCCATGGTCAGCCCTGGGCCAGGTAGGCGTGCATGATGCCCATGACGCCGGTCTCGGGCGCGTCGGTGTCGTAGTAGCTGTGGACGGTCAGCCGGTCGCCGAAGCGGATCGCGGCGATCGGGTCGCCCGCGCACACGCCCATCGAGACCAGGACGCGCATCCCGCCCATCGTGTCGTAGCCGGCGGGCGAGTCGCACAGCGTCGTCCCGGACGTGTCGTCGGTGGCCGAGACGTGCGTGCCGCCGACGTGCTGGTGGCCGTTGGCGAACACCAGCCGTCCGCCGACCGTGGACAGCCAGCTCCAGGTGCGGACGCTCTGCCCCGCCGGGACGTTGTAGGCCGAGCCGAGGCAGCCGCCGGCGTCCAGCCACAGCGACCGCACCGGCGTGGTCGTCGCCGCGCCCGCGATCGTGTAGGTGATGCTGAGGTACACCGTCTTCGGCGCGGACGAGTAGTTCATCAGGTCGGTGAGCAGCAGCCACTGGTCGAGGTTGCGGACGGCGAGGCCGTACCCGTCGGGGAACCGCTTCTCGGTGCGCTCGTTGCCCGAGGCCCAGATCCGGTCGGAGAGGGCCGGGCAGACCGCGTCGTGGGCGGCCAGGTTGCTGATGACGAAGTGGTGGAGCATCGGCCCGGTGTCCATGTTGGCGCTGGACCCGTCGGCGTACACGAGGTCGGGTTTCTCGCCGAGGATGTCGCAGGAACCGCAGGGTTTCGGGATGGCCGAGACGTTGTTGAGGATCTCGCCCGGCCGGTCCATGGAACCGGCCGGGATCGTCCACGGCCCGTAGCGGACGGTGAGTGTCTGCGTACCGGCCGCCGCGGCGCGTCCGGCCGGAAGGGCGAGGCCGACCAGCACGGACGCGGCCAGGACGGCGGCGGCCAGCGCGGCGGCGGCCAGCGCGGAGGCGGCCAGGACGGACGGCTTGGAGATCGGGGACGGGGTTCTCCGGCGCATGTGCTCTCCCCTTTCGGGGTGGGGTGGTCCTCCCGCGACGGGAGTCCGCCCAACCGTAAGAAGGCGGAGCACACGGCGAAATCAGGGAAACCACCCATTCCCGTCCCTCCCGCCCGCGAAGCCGGGAGGCAGCTGAGCGCTAGGCGGCCCGTCGAGCTCCTCCGGTCACTCGGCGGGGGTGCGGAGGGACTCGACGGCGGCTTCGACGGTGGGGCTGAACGTGAAGACCTGGTCCAGGCCGACGATGGTGAAGACGCGGGTCAGGTCGGGGTTCAGGCCGGCCAGGGTCAGGCGGGCCTGGCTCGCCTGGGCGCGCTTGTAGGCGGTGACGAGCACGGTGATGCCGGTGGAGTCGCAGTAGGAGAGGTCGGTCAGGTCGATGATGACCGGCGTCCGGGCGTCGAAGGACATCTCCTGGACGATCCGCGTCAGCTCGGGAGCGGTGTGGTGGTCCAGCTCGCCGCGCACGGCCAGCACGACGGCGCCCGACGGGTGCGGGCCGGTGACGGCGGTCAGGGTACGGTCGGTCACCTTGCCTCCTCTATGGAACGGGAACACCGTCCGCCGGGACGGAGAGGGCGAGCAGCGCGGTGTCGTCGCTGATCCCGCCGCTCAGGTCGGTGAACAGGTCGTGGACGGCGGCGAGCAGGGCGTCGGCTCCCCGCGCGGCTCAGTTCCGGGCGGCGGCCTCGGCCAGGGCTGGCGCGGCGCGCTCGGCGGGGGTGAAGAACGGCGAGCGGCGCCACGCCGCGACGGTGGTCATCTGGTCGTCGGTGACGGCGGCTTTCCGGGCCTCGGCCGCGCCGGCGTACAGGCAGGCGCCGCCGCCGTTGACCTGGCTGCCGCGCATGGCGACCAGCATGAGCGTGGCGGCGGGGACGGTTCCCTCGTCCATGTCCTGCCGCAGTGCCCGCATGAGGGCGCCGATCGCCTCGCCCGCGGCCGGTACCAGGTAGGCCGGGTTGCTCATCCGTGCCTGCATGGCGGGTTCTCCTTCACAGTGGATGCCTTCAGTCGTCGGGATCTCCTCAGCGGGCGGTGGCTGCGCGGTGGACGGCGGCGGCCAGCCGGTCGTGTTCGGGATAGGACCAGTTGAAGGAGAAGCGGCGGCGCGTGTAGCCGAAGGCGATTCCGCTGAGCGGGTCGGCGAAGGCCTCCGATCCGGCCGAACCGCCGTGGCCGAACGCTCTCGCGCTCAGGAACGGGTACCGCAGCCCTTTGGCCTGGAATCCCAGCGCGTACTGGCCCTGCGGGCCGACGACCAGGTCGCCGCCGGTGGAGTGGAGCATGGCGAACTCGCCGATCGTGTCGGGCTTGAGCAGCGGCGCGTGGCCGTCCAGCCCGGAGACCGCCGCGGCGTACATCGCGGCCAGCCCCCGAGCACTGCCGACGCCGCCCGCGGACGCCTGGCCGAGCGCCCGCACCCGCCGGGTGTTGAGGAAGGCGACCTGGTCCAGCGGCGGCGTCGAGTTCAGGCCGTACCCGATCCCGGTGATGCTGCTCGGCCCCGGGACGTCCGCCCAGAACGCGGCGGCCTCCTCCGGACTCGCCAGGCCCGGCAGCACCTCGCGGTACCGATCTTCGAGCGCGTCCGGGAGCCCGAGGTGGACGTCCAGCCCGTGCGGCGAGCGGACCCGCTCCTCGAAGATCTCCTGCAGCGAGCGGCCGGTGACCCGGCGGACCACCTCGCCCACGATCGCGAACGACACGAACCCGTCGTAGCCGCAGGCCGTCCCCGGACGCCAGTACGGCCGCTGCCCGGCCAGCCGCGCCGCGATCACCCGGTCGTCGGCGAGTTCCGTCGCCGTCAGCCCGCCGTCCACGCCGATCACCCCGGACCGGTGCGACAACACGTCCCGCAGCGTGATCCCGGCCTTGCCCGCGGCGGCGAACTCCGGCCAGCACGCGGCCACCGGCTCGTCCGGGTCGAGGACGCCGTCCTGCACCAGCAGCGCCACCGCCAGCGTCGCCGCGCCCTTGGTCGAGGAGTACACCCCGGTGAGGGTGCCGCCGGTGACGCCGTCGCCGGCCCACAGATCCACCACGCGACGGCCGTCCACGTACGCCGCGAGCTGCGCTCCCGACTCGCCGTCTTCGGCGGCCACCGCGGCGGCGAACTCCTCGCGCACCGCCTCGAAACCGTCGGCCACCGTCCCGTGGACCTCGAACTCGTCCATCGTCTCCCGCTCCGTTCGTCGCCGGTCGAAGCCCTGACGGACGGCGCGCGGCGAATGTGACCGCTCTCGTCCGTCACATCGGCGGCGTCCGGCTCGTCAGTGGTGCGAGGACCCGCACCGGCGGCGTGAAAGGCGACCATGGACGACCGCGACTTCCTGGCCGAACGGTTCGAGGAGCACCGCACCCACCTCAAGGCGGTGGCCTACCGGATGCTCGGCTCGCTGACCGAGGCCGACGACGCCGTCCAGGAGGCGTGGCTGCGGCTCGCCCGCGCCGGGACCGGCGAGATCGGCAACCTCGGCGGCTGGCTGACCACCGTCGTCGGACGGGTCTGCCTGGACATGCTGCGCTCGCGCACGCAACGCGGCGAGACGCCGCTGGAGGCCCGGCTGCCGGACCCGGTCGTGACCGAACCGGCCACCGACCCCGAGCGGCAGGCGCTCATCGCCGACTCGGTCGGGCTCGCGCTGCTGGTGGTGCTGGAAGCGCTGACCCCGCCCGAACGGCTGGCCTTCGTCCTGCACGACATGTTCGGCCTGCCGTTCGAGGACATCGCCCCGATCATCGACCGCACGCCGGTCGCGGCCCGCAAGCTCGCCAGCCGCGCCCGCCGGCGCGTCCGGGGCGCCGCTCCCGCGCCCGACCCCGACCCGGTCGCCCAGCGCCGCGTCGTCGACGCCTTCCTCACCGCCGCGCGCGACGGCGACTTCGACGCGCTGGTGGCCGTCCTGCACCCGGACGTCGTCCTGCGCGCGGACGGCGGCAAGGCCCTGCCCGGCGGCATGCGGGTCCTGCGCGGCCGCGACGCGGTGGCCGGCCAGGCCGCCACCTTCCACCGCACGGCGCTCCGCACCACCAGCCGTCCCGCCCTGGTCAACGGAACCGCCGGCCTGGTCAACAGCCTCGACGGCGAACCGTTCTCGGTGATGGCCTTCACCGTCACCGACGACCGGATCACCGCCATCGAGATCCTGTCCGACCCCGCCCGCCTAGCCGCCCTCAACCCCACCGTCCCCTAGCGCCGATTGCGGCCACCCCTTGATCGTCGACCTCCCTGGTGATCCGACGGCGCAGCGAGGACGATCGAGGCATGGGGCTGGTGTTGGCCGTTCTCGGCGCCGTCGCGATCCTGCTGGTGATCGGTGTGCTCTTCGACCGGAGGGACCGTCGCCGGGGACACCGGATGAACGATGGCATGTACCTGTCCTCGACCTTCCGTGAGAACCGCCGAGACCTGAAAGCGTGGGAACACAGCACGCAGGGGACGGCCAACACGGACGTCTCCTGGATGGCCTACCGGAACCCCGGCCGTCCACCCGGCGCCATGTGAAACCCCGAACGGTCAAGGGATCAGTGCAAGGCGGTCGGCCTTGCTGTTTCGGACGTGCCTGAACCGGCAGAAGTCGCGCGTTTCTGATCCGGCCCGCACACGCCGGCATCGGGTTGCGCCACCGGAATACGTGAACGGGACGCGGGTCCGGCCCTCGGTCGTTTATGATCTTGGATTCCGCTTGTTTGTGGCGGTTTACGGGGGTTCGGGGTGTCTTTGTGTGATCGGGGAGTGCGAGCAGAGGAGATCGCCCAAGGGGTGATCCGGCGCTGTCGGGGATTCCTGCGGAAGTGCCGGGCGTGACCGGCGCGACGGCTCCGTCGCGCCGGAGTCCGGCGGGGGCCGGGGCCAAGCCGTTCGCCCGCATTCGCGGTGGCGGGTTCCCGGCCGCGCTCATCGTGGTGTCGCTGTGGGCCGCGGTCCAGAACCTGGCCAATCTCGCCGTGCCCAGGCATCTGGTCGATGAGCTGATCTATGCGACGGCAGGCTGGCGCTACCTGCACGGCCGGCGGCTTCCCCTCCCTCCCGCCGGCACGTTCACGGTGGACAACGTCGAGCACCCGCCGCTGGGCAAGTACCTGTTCGGAATCGCCCAGGTGATCGCCGGGCACCCGAGCCTGCCCGCGTCCCGGTCGGTGGCGGCCCTGTGCACGCTGGCGACCGGTGCCGTGCTCGGCTGCTGGATCGGCCGCGTCGCCGGCAAGTGGACCGGCCTGCTCGCCGGGGCGCTGATCACTCTCGTCCCCACGCACGTTCCCGGTGTGGACTACCGATTCGGGCGGTACGCGATGCTCGACCCGGTCGCGGAGCTGTTCGCGACCGGCGCGGTGGCCGCCGGATGGTTCTGGTTCCAGCGCCGTGGACGTCGCGGCTGGCAATGGGCCGTCGCCACCGGCGTGCTCACCGGGCTGGCCGCCGGAGCGAAGGAGAACGGCTTCCTCGGCGTGATCGGTCCGGTGTTGCTCGGCCTCGTGCTCGTCCTGCGCGATCGGCGCGAGCTCGCGACCCGGTTGGCGCAGACCGGCGCCGCGAGCGTCCTGGCCGCATCGACGTTCGTCGCGCTGTACCTGCCGCTCGGCGACCCGCTGCCGCGGATCCGGTTCATGCTGGAATTCCAGTGGAAGCATGCCGAAGGCGGCCACTTGGTCGGCTTCGCCGGACGCGTCACCGCCCACCCGCCCTGGTGGACGAACCTGTGGTTCGCCGGGCACGGCCTGAGGCCCGTGGTGGTCGGCGTCCTGGTCGTCGGATGGGGGGCCGCCGTGGCCCTGCGCCGGGACCGGCTGGTCGGCTGGTGCGCCGCCGCGCTCGTCGCTCCCGGGGTGTTCCACTGCTTCCTCGCGAAAGTGGTCCTGGGGTTCTACTGGGTGATGTGGCTGCCGGCGGCGATCGCGACGGCGGCGCTCGGCCTCGCCGCGCTGGCCCGGCACGTCAGCACCGCCCGCCGCGGGATCCGGACGGGTGTCGCCGTCCTGCTCGCCGGCGCTCTCACCTGGACGGCGGCCCTCGCCGCAGCCGACACCCGGCGCACGTTGGACGCCCGGATCGTCGGCACCGCCTACCTCCCGAAGGTGATGGCGCGCAGCAACCTGCATGGAGAGGTCCTGGCCGGCGGACTCTACGACTGGGAGTTCGACGGCGTCCGGCTGCCCGGCGCCGTGCGCTTCCAAGTCCCTGCCGACCTGAGCCGAGTGGACACCGTGGTGATCGGACGGCCGCGCTGCCGGACACCGGTCGGCGCCGACGTGCGCGCCTTCCTCGCGGCGAACCGCGGCGCGCTGCGGCCGGTCCATCGCGATCACGTGATCGTCGTCTACGCCGTCCGGGGGCGCCTGCACGCGCCCACGCGCGCGGAGGTCGCCGCACAGCCGCCGTGGAACCTCGCCGCCTACTGCTGACGCCGCCGCATTCCGACGAATTCCAAGGCTCAGAATGCGGGGTCATCGCACGCTCTTGCCGAGGCCAATGATTCCCAAAACAATGGCGTGCGGAGCAGGGCGGATACATGTCCGCGAGAGGCGTGATTATGCAGGTGAGGCGGGGTATTGATGCGGTAGAGCGCATGATCAAGAGGAGTGGACATGCTTGAAAGTGACTTCAGCATCGACGTCGCGGCGATCCGTGAGCGAGCCCGGGCCAAAATGGAGGAAGGGCCGGTGACCCCCACCTACGGATCCGATGTCACGAAGGTCATCGCCGTCCTCAACGACGTCCTCGCCACGGAGATCGTGTGCTGGATGCGGTACACCCAGAACGCCATCGCGTGCACGGGGATCGACAGCGCCCAGGTCGCGGACGAGTTCCACGAGCATGCGAAGGAAGAACGCCAGCACGCCCTGCAGGCCGCCAACCGCATCAGCCAGCTCGGCGGCGACCCGGACTTCAACCCCGAGACGCTCACCAAGCGCTCGCACACCCCGTACGCGACCTTCGACGACAACGACCTGACGAAGATGCTCAAGGAGAACCTCTACGCCGAGCGGATCGTCATCCAGTCCTACCAGGAGATCATCCGCTGGCTCGGCGAGGCGGACCCGACCACCCGCCGCGTCATGGAGGACATCCTCGCCGAAGAAGAGGACCACGCCGACGACCTCACCGACCTCCTCGGCGTCTGACCCCGCCGTCCGTCCAGCGCCTTTCGGGCGGCGGACGGGCGACAGGCTTCGTCGTCGGGCCGAGGCGGCCGGGGAGTGGTCGCTCAGTCGCGGTGCGCGGCTCGCTTTCTCGACCATGCGGCGGCGTCCGCGCCGTAGCGGACGAGGAGGCGCGCGAACTGGATCCGCTCCTCCGGTGACCAGGCGGCGGTGATCTCCTGGAACGCCTTCCGCTGCTCGGCGGCGAAGCGGTCGCGTTCGGCCTCGCCGTGCGCGGTGAGTTCGAGCACGGTGCGGCGTCCGTCGATCTGGGACGCCGCCCGGCGCAGCAGTCCCTCCTCTATGCAGGCGGCGACGGTCCGGCTGGCCACCGGCTGGGCGTTCTCCAGCACTCCCGAGGAAGCGGCCGCGTTCGTCCCGCAGCTCCTCGCCCGCGGCTCCGACTTCATCAAGTTCATGATCGACGACGGCACCGTCGAGGGGCATCCCGGACTGCCCTCGCTCGACCAGGCCACCCTGAACGCCGGTGTGGCCGAGGCGAAGAAGTACGGAGTCCTCACCGTGGCCCACGCGCTGACCGTGGACGCCACCCGGATGGCCGTCGAAGCCGGCGCCGACGGCCTCACCCACGTGTTCATGGACCAGCCGCACACCGCCGAGATCATCGGCCTCATCAGGGACGCGGGCATGTTCGTCATTCCCTGCATCAGCCTCAACGCCTCGATGATGGGCATCACCGGCAGCGCGCTCGCCGACGACCCCCGCGTCGCCGCCCGCCTCGACGACCAGTGGGACCGGACGCTGCGCTCCAGCTACGACCGCTACCCGCAGGGCAGGCTGGACGAGGTGTACGACACCGTCCGCGCCCTGGACGCCGCGGGCGTGGACGTCCTGGCCGGCACGGACGTCTCCATGCCCGAAACCTTCTTCGGGGGCCTGGCGCACGGAGCGAGCCTGCACCACGAACTGCAGTACCTCGTGGCCGCCGGCCTCACCCCCTCGCGAGCCCTGCGAGCGGCCACGGCGACCACGGCGCGCCGCTTCCGCCTCAGCGACCGAGGCCGCATCGCCGAGGGACTCCGCGCCGACCTCCTGCTGGTCGACGGCGACCCGACCAGCGACATCGGCGACACCCTCAACACCCGCGCCGTCTGGCGCCGCGGCCACCGCCTCGCCGCCGACAGCATCCCCGCGCCCCTGAAGTAGAGCGATAGGCGAACGGTCAGGACGAAGGATCGGACTGGGCGTCCGGCCTGTTCTTCTAGGACGTAGCCGACGGTGAAGCGCAGCACCGTCAACACGATCAGGCGCGCCGCCGCAGCGGGACGCCCCGTCCGACCAGTGTGCTCATCGCCAGTTCGGTGATGGCGGCACTGACGTGGGGAGGGCGCCACACGCCGCCCGTCCGGAGTCAGGCGGGCTGGCCGATCGGACGGATCGTCACCGTGTTGACGTCGACGCCCGCCGGCTGGTCGAGCGCGAAGCCGATCGCCTCGGCCACCGAGTCCGGGCTCATCGCGATGGGCGGCGCCTGGCCGTGCCAGAACGCGGTGTCGATCATGCCCGGGTTCACGAGCGTGACGCCGATGCCGCGCGTCGTGGCGTGCAGGCGGAGGTTCTCGGCGAAGCCGACCACCGCCCACTTCGTGGCGGAGTAGAGGTTGCCCGGGCTGTTCTTGATCCCGGCGACGCTGCCGATGAGCACCAGCCGGCCGCCGGACCGTTCGAGGTGCGGCAGGGCCGCCCTGGCCAGCAGGGCCGGGCCGAGCACGTTGGCGAGTACCATCGGTGCCCACAGCTCCGGATCGCCGCCGTCGAGGACGCCGGCACCGCCCATCCGGAAATGGTCCGCGGACGCGCCGCCCGCGTTCGCGACGGCCGCGTCGAGCGACCCGAAGCGCTCCACCGTGCTGGTGACCGCCGTCTTCGTGGAGTCCCAGTCGGAGGCGTCCGACTCCAGGCCGAGGACGCGGTCCGCGTGGCCGACGTCGTCGAGGAAGGATTTGAGCCTGCCGGGGTCGCGCCCGGTGACGGCGACCCGGTGGCCGCGCGCCAGCAGGAGCCGGGCGGTCGCGGCGCCGATCCCGCTCGTGCCCCCGGTGATCAGGACCGTCTTTCCGGCGACCGGCGGTACGCCGGAGTCAGTGAGTGAGGTGTTCATGGCGTCCACTCTGTGGCGCGGCGCGGACCCGCGACAGTTGCTCGCGAAGGTGGGGACGGCATCCCCTGGTCCCGGCGGGGCCGCCCGGGGAGGCTGTGCCCATGCCGAACGCTAGGTACTCCGAACTCGGGGGCTTCCTGCGCTCGCGACGCGAGCGGATCCGTCCCGAGGAGGTCGGGCTCGCGCCCGGCCCGCGGCGCCGCGTCCCCGGCCTGCGTCGCGACGAGGTCGCCGTTCTGGCCGGCGCCTCGGTGGAGTACTACACCGAGCTCGAACGCGGTGCCGGATCGCAGCCGTCCGACCAGATGCTCGCCGCGCTCGCCCGCGCGCTGCGCCTCAACCGCGACGAACGCGACCATCTGTACCGGCTGGCGAACCGCCCGATCCCGCCCGGGGGAGGGACGGCGTCCCACGTCCATCCCGCGATGCTCGACCTGCTGACCCGGATCGACGGGACCCCGGCGATGGTGAGCACCGACCTGCACACCGTCCTGGTCCAGAACCCGCTCGCCATCGCGATGCTCGGCGACCTGTCCGCGCACCGCGGCCGCTCGGCGAGCTTCATCCACCGATGGTTCACCGACCCGGCCTCGCGGCGGATCTACCCGCCGGAGGACCACGCCCCGCAGTCGCGCTCGTTCGTCGCCGACCTGCGCGCGGCGGTCGGGCACCGCAGCCCGGGCGACGCCGAGGCGGCCGACCTGGTGGACGAGCTGCTCCGGCGGTCGCCGGAGTTCGAGGCGCTCTGGGCCGACCAGGACGTGGGGGTGCGCAGGGACGAGCGCAAGCGGATCGTCCACCCCGCCGTCGGCATGCTCGACCTCACCTGCCTCAGCCTCTTCAGCGAGGACGGCCGCCAGCGGCTGCTCTGGTTCACCCCACGCGCCGGGACCGACGCCGCCGAGAAGCTCGCCCTGCTGACCGTCCTGGGCACGCAGGCGATGGCGACCGAACCCGTCCGATGAACCGATCGAAGAAACACCGCACGAACGATTGACCGTTTACCGATCCCAGCCGATCACTCGTTCGGTTTCCAGGCCGCGGACGATCGCGTTGTCGAACTGAGCGCCGGTGACGTCGGTGAGGCCGTACGGCGGCGCACCGGTGTTGACGAAACCGAACCGCGCCCCAGCCAAATCCGTATCACGCAGGTCGGCGTCCCGTAGGTCGCATCCGGCCCAGCTCACGCCTCGCAGCGAGGCGCCCCGTAGAACGGCTCCTCGCAGGTCACAGAGCTTGAAGGAGCAGCCGTCCAGGGTGGCGTGACGGAGGTCGGCTGCGACGAAGGAGCACCGTTCGAACCACAGGTGCAGTGCTCGCAAGGAAATCAGGTCCTGGCCGTCGAACACCTGGCGGCTGACGGTGGTGTAGCGCGTCAGAGCACTGAGCGTCCGCTTGGATGGCGTTTCGTCGGCCATGACGCCATGGTGCCAACCAAGCCCACGGTCAGGCACCTCGATTACACGAGCACGGGTTCCTCGCATATTCAGGACGACGGACACACGTGTGGTTTCGTTCGGTCGCGGACGATTGGCAGGGCGAACTCGATGCCCTCGCGCTCGTTCAGCCTTTTTGGATCTGAAGCCGTAGCGTGGCGTCGTATGACCGACGCCGAGATCGAGATCACCGCAGATCTGGTTCACGACCTGTTGCGGGAGCAGCATCCGGACCTGGCGGGGCTGGCCGTCCGCGAGGTGCCGGGTGGCTGGGGCAACCAGATGTGGCGTCTCGGGGACGAGTTGGCCGTGCGGATGCAGCGCATGGACCCCACGCCGGAGCGCCAGCTCAAGGAGCGGCGGTGGCTGCCGGTGCTGGCTCCGCGCCTGCCGCTTCCGGTGCCGACCCCGGTGCGGTTCGGCGAACCGTCCGAGCGCTTCCCCAAGCACTGGACCGTGATGACGTGGGTTCCGGGCGAGCCGCTGGACCACGGCTCGATCAGCCGCGGCACGGGGCCTCCCTGGTGGCAAACCACACTGGGGCCCCGCAGGCCGAGCCGCACTCGCCCGTGTCCTGAAGGACGTCTGACACCCCCACCGCCGACGCCCCTACCGCAACATCCCCGCCGCCGTGCAGCGATGCCAGCGCCTCACGCGGTCTTGGTCTTGGTGCGCGGTGTGCGCGACGTGCCGGAGAGCGGGAGCCGCTGGGCCTGCTGTCCCGCGTAGTGAGTTTTATACCTGTCGGTACGTTTTTCTCTTGCGGGAAGGGGCTGGGCGCTCTAGTTTCGTACCGCTAGGTACGTAACTGAGGGGTGAGGCATGATCCGAGTCGGAGTCGTCGGGGCCAGCGGGTGGGCGGACGGGTCGCACCTGCCCGCGCTGGCCGCGCTGGAGGCGTTCGAGGTGACCGCGGTCGCGACCACCAACCAGGCCAGCGCGGACCGGGCGGCCGCCGCACACGGCGTGCGGCACGCCTTCGCCGACGCGAACGAGCTCGTGGCTCATCCCGATGTCGACCTGGTCGTCGTCTCGGTGAAGGCGTCCGGGCACGCCGACGTGATCAGGGCCGCGCTCAAGGCCGGCAAGCACGTCGTGTCCGAGTGGCCGTTGGGTGTGGACGCCGAGGAAGCGAGCGAGCTGGCCCGGGCCGCCGACGACGCGGGCGTCGTCCACGCGGTCGTCCTCCAGGGGCACCACTCGCCGAGCGCCCGCTTCGTCGCGGACGTGCTGGCCGAAGGCCGGATCGGCACGCTCGAATCGGTCGCGCTGGTGGCCGAGGGCGCGCCCTGGGGCGGCAGTCGCATCTGGCCGAACCTGGTGTTCGGTCTCGACCCCGCCGAGGGGACCAACATCGTGACCATCATGGCGGGCCACTTCCTGGCCGCGCTCGAACGGGTCGCGGGTCCGCTCGTCGAGGTGTCCGCGCGCCTGCCCCGCACGCACGACCGCGTGCTGGTCGCCGGGACGGAGCAGACCGTGCCCAACGCCACGCCCAGCCACGTGCTCCTGCACGGAGTCCTGGCGAGCGGCGCCACGGCGTCCGTCACCGTCCACGGCGGCAACGGGCCCATCCGGGACGGGTTCCTGCTCAAGCTCGTCGGCAGCGAGGGAACCCTCACCGCCACCCCGTCCCAGCGCGAGGCGTTCATCCACTGGCACGACTGGGACATCAGGATCGGAGACGACGCCGTGGCCGTTCCCGACGCCTACCGCACCGTCCCCGACGCCGTCCGGTCCGGCCCGCCGGCCAACATCGCGGCCCTCTACCAGGAGGTCGCCCGGGCCATCGCCGAGGACCGGCAGCCGCACCCGAGCTTCGAGACCGCCCTGCGCCACCATCGGCTCCTCGCCGCCATCGAGCGGTCCGCAGCCGAGGGAACCCGCCAGGAGATTCCGGAACGCGCCCGCCCCGACGCGCGTCCGGAACCGTCGGCCGGACGTTGACGCCCACGCCCGGCGCCCGCACGGGCGCCGGGCCACGCGTCCAGACGGGCGCCGGGCTACGCGTCGGGACGGGTGCCGGGTCGCGCGGCCGGACGGGCGCCGGGTCGCGCGTCCGGACGGGTGCCGGGCTACGCGGCCGGACGGGCGGCAAATCACGCGGCCGGATGGGCGGCGGGGCGCGCGGCTGGACGGCGGCCGCGCGGGCGCCGACCGGCAGCGCAGCCGGCTTCCGGGGGACGCGGCGGCCGACGACCGACCGAGGCGCTCTAGCGAGCCCCGAGGACGCTCTCTTCCCGGAGGCGCATCGACGGTTCCGGTCAGGCGACCGGGTTGCCGCTGGCGGTCGTCTCGGGGACGTCCTCCCGCACGTCCCAGTGCTCGGCGATCAGGCCGTCGGCGATGCGGAACACGTCGATCACGGCGGTGCCGCGCGCGCCGGGTTCGGCGGTGAAGAGGCTGTGGACGAACACGAGGTCGCCCTCGGCGGCCGTCCGGCGGACGTCGAAGTGCAGCCGGGGCAGCTGCTCGCGCAGGCCGTCGATGAAGTGGACGAGCGGCTCGCGTCCGTTGGGGAGGTGCGGGTTGTGCTGGATGAGGTCGTCGGCGAAGAACCGCTTGGATTCCTCGGTGCGGCCCTCGTTCCAGACGGTCTCGATGTAGTCGCGGACGAGCTGGGACATGGCGGTCTGCCTTTCAGTGGTGGGAGAGGGCCGGACTTTCGGGAACGGCCGGGACGTGTGCGGGACGGCGCATGGACGCCAGGTGGGCGGCCGTCGCGAGGGCGAGGGGGAGCAGGGCGATGCCGGAGAGCGGACGTGCGCCGAGGGCCGGTAGCAGGGCGCTGCCGGCGAGGCTTCCGAGGCTCATGCCCAGGTAGAGGCCGGAGGCGTTCAGCGCGAGCAGGATGCCGCGCCGCTGCGGGTGCAGTTCGACGAGCCGGGCCTGCTGCGGGGCGATGAACAGCCCGCTGGCGAACGCCCACAGCGCCAGCGGCGGCAGGGCGAGCGGAAGCGATCCGGGGAGGGCGGTCAGGACGGCGAAGCCGGCCGCGAAGCATCCGAGCGCGAGACCGACGGTGCCGGGGCCGCCGAGCCGGACGTACAGGCGGGAGCCGAGGACGTTGCCGGCCGTCCCGAGCGCGCCGAAGCCGAACAGGACGAGCGCGACGGTGCCCTGTGCGGCCCCGAACCGGGCGGCCAGGTAGGCCCCGGCGACGCCGTACACGGTGAACTGCGCGGTCATGATCATGAAGGTGGTGCCGACCATCGGCAGCGCGCCGGGGGAGCGCAGCGTGTCGCCGAAGGTCCGGACGGTCGGGGCCGGCTCCGCCTCCACGCCGGGCAGGAGCCGCGCCACCAGGACGAACGCGACGGCGGTCAGCGCCGTGACGGCCAGCATCGTGCCGCGCCAGCCGAGCGCGTCGCCCGCCGAGGAGGCCAGCGGGACGCCGAGCACCGAGGCGGCGGTCATCCCGGCGAAGACGGTGGCCAGCGCGCGGGGCCGCTGGTCGTCGGGCACGATCGCCGACCCGGCGGCGGACGCGGCGGGCCCGAACACCGCGGCGCCGAGCCCGGCCAGCACGCGTGCCGCGCACAGCGTCGGGTAGTCGGGCGCCACGGACGCGGCGACTCCGCCGAGCACGAGCAGTCCGAGGCCCAGCAACAGCGCGCGCTTGCGGCGCACGCGTCCGAGCACGATCGTCGCGGCGGGCGCCGCCAGGGCGAAGACCAGCGCGAAGATGGTGACCAGCGTGCCGACCGTGGCCGGTCTGACGTGCAGGTCCCGGCCGATCGGGGCGCTGAGGCCGACGACCGCCAGCGAGGCGGTGCCCAGCGCGAAGTAGCCGAGCGAGAGCGCGAGGAGCGCCGGGGATGAGGAACGGGTCCGCAAGAGGCCCTCCCTTCTCAGGAGTTCGGTCAGTGACGGGGAAGGACAGTGATGGGGAAGGACGCCGTCCGGGCGCGGATGCGCGGCGTGCGCGGGGCCGCGCTCCGGCACCGTCACCGGCGTCCGTGACGATCTTCGGCGAGCGGACCGGGCGGGCACAGTGTCGGAGGTCACCGGGCGGGTGTGCAGTTTGCACACCGTCCGCACTGCGCGCGGCACACCCGATCGACGATCATGGACGGCGGAGGGTGGGAATGATCCGAGTTCTGATCGCCGAGGACATGCACCTGCTCCGCGAGGCGCTGGTCGAGCTGCTGGCGCTGGAGGACGGCGTCGAGGTGGTGGCGCAGGTGGCGTCCGGCGCGGAGATCGTGCCCGCGGCGCGGCGGCACCGGCCGGACGTGGCGGTGGTCGACATCGACCTGCCCGGGATGGACGGCGTCGCGGCGGCCGCCGAGCTGCGCGACCGGCTCCCGGAGTGCC
Organism: Actinomadura gamaensis; assembly: GCF_042652125.1. Classification (NCBI taxonomy): domain Bacteria; kingdom Bacillati; phylum Actinomycetota; class Actinomycetes; order Streptosporangiales; family Thermomonosporaceae; genus Actinomadura; species Actinomadura gamaensis. The sequence goes on from NZ_JBHSIT010000003.1 coordinate 696,867, forward strand.
GGGTGCTGATCCTCACCGCGCTGAGCCGGCCGGGCCAGCTCCGCCGCGCGCTGGCCGCCGGGGTCGCCGGGTTCGTGCCGAAGGACCTGCGGCCGGCCGAACTGGTCGCGGCGATCCGCACGGTCGCCGCGGGCGGTCAGGCGGTCGATCCGCAACTGGCGGTCGCGGCGCTCCGGTCGCCCCCGAACCCGCTGACTCGCCGCGAGACCGAGGTGCTGCGGCTGGTCGCGACCGGTGCCGAGCTCGCCGACGTCGCCGGACGGATGGGCCTCACCTACGGGACGGTGCGCAACTACCTGACGTCGTCGGTGGCGAAGCTAAACGCCCGCAACCGCATCGACGCCGTCCGCATCGCGCGGGAGGCCGGCTGGTTCTGAGGGCGGCGGCTGCGTTCCCGTGGCCGACTCGGGTCCCGTACCGAACTCGCTTCGCGTGGCGGACTCGGTTCGCGTGGCGGACTCGGGTCCCGTAGCGAACTCGGCCGTCACCTCGAAGCGTCCACCCGGCCCGGGCCCGGCCGTCAGCCGCCCGCCGGTCCGCTCGGCCAGGCCGGCCAGTCCGGACCCCGGCTCCCCGCGCGCGGGCCCGGCGCCGTCGTTGGCGACGTGGAGCCGCACCGTACCGCCGGCCCGGGTGACCGTGATGGTGCACGTACGCGCCTCGCTGTGGCGCAGGACGTTCGTCACGCACTCGCGCAGCACCGTCGCGAGCGCGGTGTCGACGTCCTCCGCGAGCGGCCCGGCGTGCCCCTGCGTCCGGACGGTGATGCGCGCGGCGGTGAGGACGTCCGCCGCCGCGTCCAGCTCCCGGTCCAGCCGCAACCGGATCCGCCCGCCGGTGATCGAGCCGAGCTCGGCGCGGGACCGTTCCACCAGCTCGACGAGCGCCGTCAGCTCGGCGGCGGCCCGGTCCAGATCGCGCTCCAGCAGCCGCGCGGCCAGCTCACCGCGCAGCGCCACCGCCGACAGGGCGAAGCCGAGCACGTCGTGCAGGTCGCGGGCGACGCGCAGCCGCTCGGCGGCGGTCACGGCGCCCGCCACCTCGTGCCGCGCCCGCTCCAGCACCACCACCAGATCGGCGAGCCGGACCAGGCTGGCGAACAGCCACGCCAGGATGAGGTCGGAGACGGCGTTGCCGATGTGCGTGACCAGCGACATCGTGGGCAGCGAGAAGTACACGAACGCGACGTGCATCCCCAGCAGGCCCGCGGCGAGCGCCCACGACCGCGGCGGCCGGAACGTCACCAGCGCGCCGCCCATGACGAAACCCCAGAGGTACGTCAGCCAGGCCAGCGACGGCGAGACGGCGAAGAGCGCCCAGACGCACGGCCCCAGCAGCGCCCAGGCCGCCGTCCAGCGCGCCGCGGTCCGCCGGACGAGGAGCAGCGCCATCGCGCCGGCCACGACCGGGACCGCCACGACCAGCCAGCGCACGTCCCCGCCCGGTTCGGACGCCATGTACACCAGGTTCTTCGCCGCCTGCAGCACGATGACCGCCAGCAGGACGGCACGGGCCAGCCGCGGCGAACCGATCGCGGGCGCCGCGGCCGGCTCTACGGCGACCCGGTACCGGCTCGCCGTGGCCCGGACACCCGCCAGCGTCCGCCGCGCGGCCTCGGTAGCCGCGCCGACCTCGGCCAGCGCATCCCCAAGCACGCCGCCGGACCCACTGCCGGCCGCACCCGCCGGCACGCCGCTGGCCGCGCCGCCGACCGCGCCGCCGGGCTCGCCGCCGGGCCCGCCGCCGGACGCGCCGCCGGACGCGCCGTCGGGTGCGGCACCGGATGCGGCACCGGGTGCGGTGCTGGGTGCGGTGTTCTTGAGCGTGGTGTTGCCGGGTGCGGCGCGGAGTGCGCGGTGTAGACGGTCGGTGATGGACGCCAGTTCGCGGTCGATGTCGCCGCGCAGCTCGCCGTCCAGCCGCAGCCGTTCCCGGACCAGCGCCAGCCGCGCCTGCTCGGCCCGGGCCGCGTGCAGTTCGTGGATCATCTCGGCGAGCGCGTACAGGCTGAACACGATCAGCCCGTCGGTCGCGCAGGCCGCCGCCTGCCGGACGCAGTAGTCGAAGGGCTCCCCCAAGAGCGCCTCGCCGCCGAAGGTGGCCGCGGTGACCAGCACGAACACCGGCCAGGCGATCCGCTGGGGGAGCGTGCACAGGACCGCCGCGGCGACCGTCCAGGGCAGCCAGCCCCAGTCCGTCCCGACCACGGCGAACGGCAGCAGGGCCAGCGCCGTCACCGCACCCAGCAGCCCGTACCGGACGCGTCGCCGCGACCTCCAGCGCGGGAGCAGCAGCGCGATCAGCGGGGGATAGGAGGCCGCCGCCAGCGCCACGGCCACGCCCGACCCGCCGGCCTCCGCCTCGAAGTTCGCGCGCATCACGAACAGCAGGACCAGCGCCGTCCACAGCATGCCGCGCGCCATCCGGAAGGGGAGGTCTTCGGCGTCCGCCGCCCGCGGCTTTCTGATCATCGCACCACCTTTCCCGGTCGCCCGGACGAGCGTCAAGGGCAGCGAACGCGCGGCCGGCCGGCGACGCCGCCCGAGCGAAAAGGCGGGGTTCGCGAGTCCTTCGCAGCCGGTGAGGCCGCGGGGCGGCCTCACCGGTCAGCGGTGTCGAGCCGTGCCGACGTCGGCACAGGTGAGCGCGCCCACGGGAGCCGCAGGCTCAGGGGCGGCGTCGCGCCTGGACGAATCTCCCTCAAGGCGTCGGGACAGGACCGCTCCGGTGGTCATCGCCGCGGCTCCCGCGACGCCCGCAGCGGCGGAGATGAGGGCGGCGCCGGAGTCACCGAACGCGCCGGACAACGCGGCGAAGGTGTAGGGAGCGATGGCGGCGCCGGTGTAGATGCCGATCTGGACGGTGTGCCCCGCGTTCTCGGCCCTGTCGGCGACCAGCCGCAGCGTGGCGGCGAGCAGCAGTCCCGTCCAGCCCCATCCCGCCGAGAAGGCCAGCGCGGCGCCGAGGACGAAGGTCGCCGGAGTGCCGATCGCGATGAGCGCGAGGCCGAGACCTCCGGTGAGCATCATCGCGGTGATCACCGCTGGGTTGCGGCAGGGAGCGCGCTCGGTGAGGGCTCCCGTCACCAGCCGGACGGCGATGGCCAGCAGGGCGCTCAGGGAGAGCAGGTTGCCGGTGAGGGCGGCGGGCAGCCCGGAGTGGGTGCCGAGCTGGACGAAGTAGGTGGCCACGGCGTTGTTGCCGGTCGCGGACAGGGCGGCTGCGAGGGCCCACAGTGCCAGCACGCCCCTGGGCGTCCCGGTAGTGGTGGCGGCGTGCTCGGCTCGCGCCGGGAACGGGCCGGGCGTCGTGCGCGTCAGCGGGGTGAGGACGGCCGGGACGAGCGCGATCAGCGCGGCGATCGTCATGGCCGCCCGCCACCCGTGAGCGGGCACGACGGTGGCGACGAGCAGGCCGGGGACGAGGGTGGTCGCGCCGAGCGCCGCGCCGACCGTCCCGGCGGCCAGCGACCGCCGGTGCCCGGGGACGTGCGCGGCGATCAGCCGGCCCACCGCGGGCTGGACGAGTCCGTTGCCCAGCCCGCCGGCGACCAGGGCCGCCGTGATCGTGGCCGGGTCGTCCGCCCGGGAGACGGTGAGCATCGCGGCGCAGGCGGCCACCGCCGCGACGGCGAGGACCGTCGGCGTCGGAAGGCGGGCCGCGACCCGCTTGGCCAGGGGCGAGCTCAGTGCCGTGGTGGCGTAGAAAATACTGATCATCAGGCCGACGCCGGTCCGCGAGACGTGCAGGTCCCCTTCGATCGCCGTGGCGAACGCGCCGAGGGCGAAGCCGGGCATCACGGTGACCGTCGTGGTCAGCGCCGCCGCGAGGACGCCCGGCCAGTACCCGGTGCGGGATCCGGCCGGACGCGCGCGGACGAGGGTCGTCGTCACAGCTCGTCCCCAGCGTTCAGAGGACGCCAGGCGGGGCCTCGGCCGTCCCGCCGGACGCGTCCGAAGACGACGTCGGCGAAGTGGATGCCGAAGCCGATGGTGTCCGGTTCCTCCAGCTCGGCGACGAGGCGGCGGCGGTGGTCGGCGGACCGGAGCGGGGCGTGGTCGTACACGCAGGACCAGTCGGGACGGTCCACCTGGACGGGTGAGTGCATGGAGTCCCCGAAGGCGATCAGGCGGGTCCCGCCTCCGGTGATGACGAACTCCGCGTGTCCCGCGGTGTGGCCGGCGGTGATCCGGACCCGGACGCCGGGGAAGATCTCCTGCCCGTCCGCCACCGTGCGGACCTGCGGCGCGAGGGCGTCGAGGACGTCCCCGGGCGTCCCCGCCGCCTCCAGGTGCTCCCGCTGGGCCCATTCCGGCTCGGCCACCAGGTATTCGGCGGAGGCGAACGCGGGCCGGTCATCGCCCGGCGCCCGGTGCGCCGCCCAGCCGACGTGGTCGGGGTGCAGATGGCTGAAGGCCACCGCTTCCAGCTCGTCCGGCCGGCGGCCGAGCCCGGCCAGGTTGTCCAGGAGCGCGCCTCCGCGCATGGCGCCGTTCGGTGTCGCCGGATCGGCCGGCAGCGAGTGCGGGCCGAAGCCCGTGTCGATCAGCATCGCGCGGTCGCCGTGCTCCACCAGCAGGCCGCCCAGGCTCGCCACCAGGTGTCCGGAGGCGTCCAGGTACTCCGGACGGGACGCCCAGAACTCGTCGGTGGAGTCCGGCAGCCAGGCGGTCGGACGGCCCTGGATCGCACCGTCCGGGACGAAGGTCACCTTCGTGTCGCCCAGCCGCACCGAGCGGAGTTCCGCCGGCCGTCGCAGCCGCTCGCCCTGGTCGGTCGCCGCGTTCAGCATGGATGCCACTCCTCGTTCGCCATCGTGTGTCGGGTCGCCGCCGTCCCTCGCGGTGCGGCGACCACGCCACCATAAGCATCAAGTTAGAAACATTCAAGCTGGAATTAGTACAACTTGATGGACTTGCTAGAGTGGGGGCATGACGACATCCCCGGAAGCGCAGGCCGTCGCCGAGCGGGAACTGTGCGGCCTGGTGAACGGCCTGGCCCACCGCATCGCCGATCACGTGCGGCAGCGCGCCGTCACGCTGGGCCTCACCGCGGCGCAGGCGACGGCGCTGCGGGAGATGACCGGGCCGATGACCATGCGCGAGCTCGCCGAACGCATGAGCTGCGAACCGTCCAACGCCACCTTCGTCATCGACAAGCTGGAGAAGCAGGGCCTGGTCGAACGCCGCGCGCACCCCACCGACCGCCGCGCCAAGCACCTCGTCCTCACCGCCGAGGGCACCGCGCTGCGCGAACGGCTCCTCGACCTCCTCACCGAGGACTCACCCCTGGCCGCGCTCGGCCCCGAGCAGCAACGCACCCTCCAGAACCTGCTTCAGCAGACCGTCACCACCCCCTAGCCGGGTCGAGCTACGGCCGAGCGTCGCTCCGTCGCCCTTCGAGGTGGTCGAGGAGCTGGTCCAGCGCCCCGGCGAGGGAGGCGGAGTTGGCGGGGGTGAACCACGTCGTGCGAATGCGCTCGTTGTTCCCCTTCGGCGTCTCGTGGTCGGCCGCGAGTTGCCGCAGACCGCGCGTCTCGTCGCTCAGGGCACGGCCGACCTGCTGGAAGAGGCCGCGGACGTAACGGTCCGCGTCGCCGGGGGCGATGCCGTGGCCGACGGCCCACGAGGTGAGCGCGTCGAGGTAGGCGTAGTGGGTGGTCAGCGTCCCCGTCACCGCGGAGAGGACGTTGAACGCCGTCTCGTCCGCGACCGGGAGCGCCCCGCCCAGGCGCTCGAAGAGCGTGTCCGTCACCGGGTGGGACGGGTACGTCACCGTGACGGCGCGGCGTTCGCGGATGGCGGGCAGCGGGATGGCCCGCACGATCGGGGCATCGGTGGCCAGCGTCCTGCGCAGGTCGTCGTTGCCGACGCCGGACATCACGTTGACCACGATCGTGTCGCCGGCGACCGTCAAACCGTCGAGGGCCTGGTGCCGGTCCTGGGGGCGGACGGCGATGACGACGATCTCGGAGCGGTCCATCACCGCCTGGTTGTCAGGGCACACGCGTACGTTCTCGTAGCGCTGGGACAGTTCCGCGGCCGCGCGGCGTCCGCGAGGCGAGAGGAAGACCTCGGGCGCCTCGTCGTCCCCGCAGCCCTCGTCGCCTCGGTAGTACAGCCCGTCCACGATGGCCCGGCCGATTTCGCCCACCCCGATGATGCCGATGCGCTCCACTGTGCCTTCCTCTCTCCGTGCGGTGTGATTGTCGCGTTCCATGTTGATCGGGGCTTGGCGTCCACGCGGTACGCGCGAGCCGGGTCGCCGGCTCACGGGTCTGTTCGGGACCCGGGTCGGCGACCGTCTCTTCAAGGCCGACGGCAACATCGAGCGCTACGGGACCCTCGTCGTCTTCGACACCGTCAAGACCGGCCTGCCCCTCCCGCTTCCCGCACCGCAGCCCTCCCGACCGCGAGACGGCCGGAGTTGAGAGCGTTCAAGTTGCGGTGCAACGCTAGAAACTCTAGTTTGAAACCTAGAGATACTAGGAAAAGGTGGAGTCATGCGCTGCGAGACGATCGACGTGCCGGGGGCGACGCTGTACTACGAGGTGCGCGGGGACGGCCCGGTGCTGCTCGCCCTGCCCGGCGGTCCGGGCGACGCGGCCGTCTATGACGGGCTCGCGGACGAGCTGGCCGACCGGTTCACGTTCGTCACCCTCGACCCGCGCGGCTATTCGCGCAGCGTGGTGCGCGAGCGGGCCGAGCATCGCGTCGAGGTGGCGGCCGACGACGCCCACCGCCTGCTCCGCCACCTCGGCGCGGAGGACGCCTACGTCTTCGGCGCCAGTGCGGGGGCGATCGTGGGGCTGGAGCTGCTCGCCCGGCACCCGGAGGCGGTCCGGCGGCTGGTGGCGCACGAGCCGCCCGCCTTCGCCGTGCTCCCGGACGCCGCCGACCACCGGGCCATGGTGGACGAGGTCGTCCGAGCCCTGAAGGCGGAAGGCCCCGCGGCCGGGTTCGCGCGCTTCGCGGCGGCCATCGGCGACGTCATGGAGCCCAGGGAGCTGCCGCAGGACGAGCGCACCCGGGCGATGGTCGAGCGCCAGACCGCCAACGCCCCGGTGATGCTGGAGTACGAGCTGCGCTCGTTCACCACCGCTCACCGGCCGGACGTCGCCGCCCTGCGCGCGGTCGCGGACCGGCTCGTCCTCGCCGTGGGGGAGCGGACGGGCGGCAACCTTCCGGCGCGTCCGGCGCGGCTGCTGGCGGCCGAGATCGGCTGCGAGCCGGCGGTCTTCCCCGGCGCGCACAACGGCGCGACCGCGCGACCCGCCGAGTTCGCCCGGCGCCTGCTGGAGGTCTTCGGCGTCTGATGCGTCCAGGGAAGTGGCCACGCGAAGAGGCATCGCGGTCGCCGCCCGCTCCCACGCGCCCACCGGGGCAACAAGTTACAAACTTTGACACTTGTTACCTTCTCGCCTAGTGTTCCTCGCATGGAGCAGAGGGCACTTGGTGCGGACGTCCGCGTGGGAGCAGTCGGGCTCGGTTGCGCGGGCATGTCCGGCGCGTACGGGAGCAGCGCCGACGAGGAGGGCGGCATCGCGACGCTTCGCAGCGCGCTCGACGCCGGGATCACGTTCATCGACACCGCCGACCACTACGGGATGGGGCACAACGAGACGCTCATCGGGCGTGCGCTGCGTCCCGCCCTCCGCGAGCGCGCCGTGGTGAGCGTGAAGTTCGGTGCGCTCTTCGGGGTGGACGGCCGCGTGCACGGCGTCAACGCGCGACCCGACGCGGTGGCGAACTTCCTGGGGTACTCGCTGCAACGGCTGGGCACCGACTACGTCGACATCTACCGTCCGGCCCGGCTGGACCCCGCCGTCCCGATCGAGGACACCGTCGGCGCCATCGCCGAGATGGTGCGCAAGGGCTACGTGCGCGGCATCGGGCTGTCGGAGGTCGGCGCCGAGACGATCCGCCGCGCCCACGCGGTGCACCCGATCACCGACGTCCAGATCGAGTACTCGCTGTTCAGCCGCGGCGTCGAGGACGAGATCCTGCCCACCTGCCGCGAGCTGGGCATCGGCGTCACCGCCTACGGCGTGCTCGCGCAGGGGATGCTGACCGGGACGTGGCGGCCGTCCGCCGACGCCGCGCGGCATCGCGGGCACCTGCCCCGCTTCGCCGCGGGCAACGTCGAGACCAACCTCGCGCTGGTCGAGCGGCTGCGCCGGATCGCCACCGCCCGCGGCGTCACGGTCGCTCAGCTGGCGATCGCGTGGGTGCTCGCGCAGGGACGCGCGCACCGGGACGTCGTCGCGCTGGCCGGGGTCAGCCGGCCGGGCCGCATCGCCGAGACGGCGCGGGCCGCCGAACTGGCGCTGAGCGAGGACGACCTGGACGCGATCGAGCAGGCCGTCCCGCGCGGAGCGGTCGCCGGAGAGCGCTACGCCCCCGCCCTGCTCGCGCTCCTGGACAGCGAACGGACGGAAGGCGCCCGCTGATGCCGCCCCGGACCCCGCTGGACGCGGACACCATCCTGGCGGCCACCGAGGAGATCCTGCGCCGCCACGGACCGGCGAAGGCGACCGTCGTCGACGTCGCCCGGGCGCTCGGCGTCAGCCACGCCGCCGTCTACAAGCACTTCGCCTCCAAGCAGGCGCTCCGCGAGGCCGTGACCCGGCGCTGGCTCGACCGCAACCGCGACACCCTCGCCGTCGTCGCCACCGACCGCGCGATCCCGCCGGCGCGGCGACTGCGCGCCTGGCTGCACGCCGTGCTGGCCCTGAAGCAGGACAAGATCCGCCGGGAACCGGAGCTGTTCGCCGCCTACGGCAGCCTCGCGGCGGCGCACAGCAGCGTCGCCACCGACCACGTCGCCGACCTGCTGGGCCAGCTCACGGCCATCATCGCCGACGGTGTCGCCGACGGCGGCTTCCGCGCCGGCGACCCGGCGGCCACCGCCCGCGCGGTCATGACCGCCACCGCCAAGTTCCACCACCTCGCCCACGCCGCCGAATGGCAGGAGCCCGGCATCGGCGCCGAGCTCGACGAGGTGTGCAGCCTGCTGCTCGAAGGACTGAGCGTCCCCCCGACGCCGTAACCCGGGCCGGGCCGGGTCGGGTCCACGCCGCGGCCGATGCCGGCGGCGCGGCCGGTCCCGCCCGTCCCCCCCAGCCGACAAGGAGCGACCATGGTTCAAGCAATCGGAGTGAGGCGACCGGGCGGACCGGACGCCCTGGAGGAGCTCGACCTGGCACCCGAACCGCTCGGCCCCGGACAGGTCCGGATCCGCGTCGCCGCCGCGGCGGTGAACCCGATCGACGCGATGATCCGCTCACGCCCGCGGCAGGACGCCGCGGACGCGGTGCGCGTGCCGGGCATGGAGGTCGCCGGCGCGATCACCGAGATCGGCCCCGAAGTCGACCGCGCGCTCGCGGTCGGGGACGCCGTCATGGCCGTCGTGGTGCCGTCGGGCGAGCACGGCGGCTACCGGGCCGACCTGGTCGTGCCGGCGCGCTCGGTCGCGAGGATCCCGGCCGGGCTCTCGCCCGCCGAGGCCGCCACCGTCCCGATGAACGGGCTCACGGCCCGGCTCGCGCTCGACACCCTGGCGCTCCCGCCCGGCGCGACGGTCGCGGTCACCGGCGCCGCCGGCGCCGTCGGCGGGTACTTCGTCCAGCTCGCCGAGCAGGACGGGCTGGTCGTCGTCGCCGACGCCGCCCCGAAGGACGAGGACTTCGTCCGCGCCTGCGGAGCCGACCAGGTCCTGCCGCGGGGCGACGACTTCGCCGCGCAGGTCCGCCGCCACCACCCCGGCGGCGTCGACGGACTCCTCGACGCCGCCGTGCTGGAGGCCGCCGCGCTCCCGGCCGTCAAGGACGGCGGCACGGTCGTCACCGTGAGCGGCTACACGGGCGACGGCGCCGGCCGGGTCCGCGTCGTCCCGGTCTTCGTCCGCGACCACGCCACGGCCGCGGCCGCCCTCGACCGGCTCGCCGAACTCGCCGGCGACGGCCGGCTCACCCCCCGCGTGGCCGACCGCCTGCCCGCCTCCCGCGCCGCCGACGCCCACCGCCGGCTGGAGCGTCCCGGCGTCCGCGGACGCGTCGTCCTGCAATTCGACTGACCCGTCTTCAAGCGCGGAGTCCGGCGTTGTCTCCGGGGCGTTCGAAAGGTGGGGGAAGGCTGGGCCGAAAGCGGCCGTCGGGGTGTTCGGGACTGCGCTGCGCGCGTAGCATCCTGCGAAAAACTTGGTGGGAGAGTCGCCGTGGCCAGGTTCATGCCGTTGGGGGACGACGATCCGAGAATGGTCGCGGGATACCCGCTGCTGGCCCGGCTCGGCGGCGGGGGAATGGGGCGGGTGTACCTGTCCTTCACGCCGGGCAGGCGCCCGGTGGCGGTGAAGGTCGTCCGCGGCGAGCTGGCCGACGACCCGGAGTTCCGCCGCCGGTTCCGCCGGGAGGTGGACGTCGCCCAGCGCGTCCAGGGCTTCTTCACCGCGCCCGTGCTCGACGCCGACCCCGACGCGCCCCAGCCCTGGCTGGCGACCGCCTACGTCGCCGGGCCGACCCTGCACGAGGCGGTCGCCGAGCACGGCCCGCTGCCCCCGGCCGTGGTCGCGCGGCTGCTGGCCGGGTGCGCGGAAGCGCTGGCCAGCGTCCACCAGGCCGGGCTGGTGCACCGCGACTTCAAACCGGGCAACGTCCTGCTCGCCGACGACGGGCTGAAGGTGATCGACTTCGGCATCGCGCGGGCGGCCGACGCCAGCACCCTCACCCGGTCCGGGGCCGTGGTGGGCACCCCGGCGTTCATGGCGCCGGAGCAGATCACCGGCGGCGAGATCGGCACGGCCGCGGACGTGTTCGCGCTCGGGTCGACGGCCTTCCACGCCGCCACCGGGCTGAGCGCCTTCGGCGAGGGCAACTCGCAGGCGCTGATGTACCGGATCGTCAACGCCGAGCCGGAGCTGGAGCGCTGCCCGGACGACCTGCGTCCGCTCCTCAGCCGGTGCCTGGCGAAGGAGGCCGCCCGGCGTCCGACGACCGCGGAGATCATCGAGGCCGCCGGGGCGCTGATCCCCGGCGGGCCCGGCGGCGACGGACGCTGGCTGCCGCCCGCCATCGCCACCACCATGGCGAGCTACCGTCCGCCGGCCGAACTCCAGCCCGCTTCCACGACGCCGCCGTTCAGCCCGCAGCCCCAGCAGCCCTTCCCGACTGGACCCGCGCCCCACGGACCGACCATGCCGGGTGCGCTCGGGACCACGGGAACCATGCTGCCCACGCCGACGCAGGCCGTGGACCGGCCGCCGGGCGGCAGGGCCGGCCGGACGCCCGTCCTCGCCGCCGCCGTCATCGTCGCCGTGCTGGTCGGCGCGGGCGTTCTGACGTACTCCGTGGCGAGCGAAAAGAGCTCCCAGCGCACGCGCGACGGCGTCGTTAAGGGAACGCACGTGATCGCACCGAACGCCGCGTCCCCGACGTCATTCGGCGGTGGATTCGCCAAGGAATACGCCGACACCGCCTTCTCTCTGCCCGCCAGCGGCATTCCCGGCGTCAGCTTCGAATCCCACGGCCCCGCGGTCACCACGGACATCAGCGAGTCGACCGTCGCCGACATCCAGTACATGCCGGAGGCCGACCCCGGCATTCTGAAGTTCTACGACAATGTCCAGGCCGCCGCCATCGACGGCACACCGGACGGCTCGGCCTGCTACACGGCGGTCAAGCGGAACCCGATCAGCGCGAACGTCCGCTACGCGGATCTCAAGGTGGGCTCGCAGTTCTGCCTGCTGAACACCTCGACCAAGCAGCTCGCCGCCATCCGGCTCACCGCCAAACCCTCCTCGGGCACCCTGACCTGGACGGCCACCGGATGGCAGGCCCCAGAGGAATAGGCCGTGACGGTGCGTCCTCACCGTTTCGCAAGGACCGGACGCAAGGGAAGGCTGCGTCCCCGTTCGATGACGCGGACGCGTCCGGCCAGGCCGCGTTTCGCGGCCTCGGCCCGGAACTCCGAGAGCGGCGACTTCATGACCGTGTAGTCGTCGCAGTGGACGGGCACGACCGCCGAGCATCCCACCGTCTCCACCCAGTCCGCGCCCTGGCGGCCGTCCATCGTCACGGTGACCAGGTTGAGCAGCCGCGTCCCGCCCAGGTGGACGACCCCCAGGTCGATGTCGGGCCAGCGGTGCGCGATCTCGGCGAGCCGGTCGTCCATGAGCGTGTCGCCGCTGATCAGCAGCCGCAGATCGGGCGGTCCGTCGAGCGGGCCGAACTCCAGCAACGTCCCCATGACCGGGGGCAGCAGCCGGGCCAGGGGCCCCGGGCCGTGCCGTCCGGGCAGGGAGGTGAGGGTCACCTTCCGGTTCCCGCCGACCAGTTCGCGGCTCTCCCACGTCGCCATCCCGTCCGCCCGGCCGAAGCCGCGGTCGCGCAGGGTGCGGGCGGCGGCCGGCGTCGTCAGGACGGGCAGGTCCCGGTCCAGGCCGCGCTCGGCGACCCGGTCCCAGTGGTCGTCGTGCAGGTGGGACAGCACCACCCCGTCCAGTCGCGGCAGCTCGCGCACGCCCATCGCCGGATCCTTCAACCGCCGGGAGCGCAGGCCGTATCCCAGGTAGGCGTACTGCCCGCGCCGCAGGAAGTTCGGATCCGTCAGGAGCGTGAAGCCGCCGTATCTGATGATGGTGGTCGCGTTCCCGACGAAGGTCAGCGAGTCGTCCGCCACCGGAGGGCCGGACCCCGGTGCGGCCATCGGCTCGTTCATGTCTTCGACCCCCCTGACGAGGACGGCTGGTAAGCGGCCCCTACCCCCGGCTCACCCGTGAAACGCGACGTCCGCATCGGTGGCGGCCACGTGCCGGGCCGCCTCGCCCGTCGCGAGTCGAGGGCGTCCACGCGAGGATCCCGCGTGGACGCCCGGAAATCGTCGATCGCGGCCCGCGCCGCCTGGCCTAGCGTGGTGGGCATGTTCGACGACATCGACCGCAAGGCGCTCGGCGGCGGGATCAAGTGGGGGAACGTGGATCCGGGCGTGCTCCCCGCCTGGATCGCCGACATGGACTTCCCGGTGGCGCCGCCGATCCGCGAGGCCGTCCAGCAGCGCCTCGACTACCTCGGCTACCCCCGCTGGGACGACACGCCCGCCCTCAACCCGCTGCGGGAGTCCTTCGCCGGATGGATGCAGCGGCATCATTCGGTGACGCTCGACCCGTCCCGGATGCACGTCTTCACCGAGCTGATCCAGGCGCTCCAGGTCGTCCTTCACCTGGGGACCCGGCCCGGCGACCTGGTGGCGATGCACTGCCCCGCCTACCCGCCGTTCCTGAAGACCATCGAGCGGATGGGGCGCCGGCTGCTCCCCATCCCCATGACCGACACGCCGGACGGCTGGGCCTTCGACCCCGAACGGGCCGCCGGCGCCAAGGCGCTGGTCCTGGTCAACCCGCACAACCCCACCGGACGCGTGATGAGCCATGCGGAGCTGTCGGCCCTCGCCGAGGTGGCCGAGCGCGACGGGATGCTGGTCGTCTCCGACGAGATCCACGCCGACCTCACCTACGAGCCGCACCGGCACGTCCCGTTCGCCTCGCTCCTGGACCGGACGATCACGCTGAGCTCCGCCAGCAAGGCGTTCAACCTGGCCGGGCTCCGCTGCTCGGTCGCGCACATCGGCGATGCCCGCGTCCGCGACGCGCTGGCCGCCATGCCGCCGCAGATGTTCGGAGAGGTGAGCTCCCTCAGCGTGGCGGCCACCGTCGCGGCCTGGCAGCAGGGCGACCAGTGGCTGGACGAGGCCCGGCGGACCCTCACGCGCAACCGCGACCTGCTCGCCACCGGACTCCCGCCCGGCGTGCGCCACCACACCCCGGAGGCGACCTACCTGGCCTGGCTGGACTGCCGCGCGCTCGACCTGGGCACGGATCCGGCCGCGCACTTCCTGAAGCACTCGGGAGTCAGGCTCAGCCCCGGACCCGACTTCGGCCCCGGCGGCGAAGGGTTCGCCCGCCTCAACTTCGCGACCGGGCTCCCCGTCCTGCAAGAGATCCTCCACCGCCTGTCGGGCTGAGCGATCCCCGTCCCGCGGACGGTCGATCCCCGTCCCGCGGACGGTCGATCCCCGCCCCGCGGACGGTCGATCCCCGCCCCGCAGACGGTCGATCCCCGCCCCGCAGACGGTCGATCCCCGCCCCGCAGACGGTCGGTCCCCGCGCCATGGACGGTCGGCCCCCGCCCCTCGGACGGTCAGTCCGGATCGGCCAGGTCGAGGAAGGCTCGCGCGGCGGGGCCGCAGTCGTCCAGCGACCGGACGGCCAAGGCCAGCGACCGGGTGAGCGGCGGGTCGAGCGGCCTGGTGACGACCGGTCCGAGGTCGGCGGGCAGGCCGAGCGTGGGCACGATGCTGACGCCCAGACCGGCGGCCACCATCTCCAGGATGGCCGCCTGGCCCCCGGCCTGGTAGGCGATGTCCAGGTGGGCGTCCCCCTCGCGCGCCGCCTCGAGGATGATCGGCCGGCAGCCCGCCGTGGTGAGGATGAACGGCTGCCCGGCCAGGTCCGCGATGTGGACGCTCTCCCGCCCGGCCAGGCGGTGGCCGGACGGGACGACGGCGACCATCTCGTGGGTGCTGAGCGGGACCGTGTGCAGGCCGGGGGCGGGGAGGGTGACCACCCCGACCTCGGCCGCGCCGCCGCGCAGCCAGCCGCGGATGTCGTCGTCGACCCCCTCGAACAGCCGCACCTGGACCTGCGGGTGGCGGTCGGTGAAGGCCCGCAGCCGGCGGGCGATGAGGGTGCCGGTGGCGCTGGGCAGGCTGGCCAGGCGCAGCGGCCCGGTGATCTCGCCGACGGTCTCGGCGACCTCCGCGCGGATCAGGTCGAGGTGCCGCAGCGCCTCGCGGGCGCGCAGGTGCGCCCGCCGTCCGGCCTCGGTGAGCGCGATGCCGTCGGCGTGCCGGACGAACAGCGCGGCGCCGACCTCGCGTTCGAGGCCGGCGACCGCGCGGCTGACCGAGGGCTGGGACATGCCGATCAGTTCCGCCGCCGCGGTGAAACCGCCGCACTCGGCCACCGCGACCAGGACCCGGAGCTGCGTCAACGTCATGGGCCCATACCTTAGATGGTATTTGACCGGCATTGATCCATTCCCCGATGGTTATGCCATGTCCACGCGCATGATGATCGAAGTCGACGGCCGCAAGGCGAGCTATCTGACGGCGGGCGGGTCCGGCCCGCAGGTGCTGCTGCTCCACGGCACCTACTGGAGCCGGGTGTGGCTCCCGGTACTGGACGACCTGGCCGCGGCCGGGCTGCGTCCGGTCGCCGTCGATCTCCCCGGCCTCGGCCGCTCGGAAGGGGAGCTGACCCTGGAGACGGCCACCGTCCCCGCGCTGGCCGCATGGGTGACCCGGTTCGCCGCGGCACTCGGCATGGACGAGCCGGCGGGAGTCGCCGGGCACGACATCGGCGGCGCGATCGCCCAGCGACTCCTGGTCGACGGGAAACTGGCCGTCCCCCGCCTGGCCCTGGCCAACTCGGTGAGCTACGACTCCTGGCCGGTGCCCGGCGTGGCGCGCTACCGCGACCCCGAGACGGTCGCCGCCACCACCGTCGAGGACCTGCTCGCCAACCGGCGCGCGGCGGTCACCGCGGCCCTGGCCCGGCCCGTCACCGAGCAGGAGCTGGCCGACTACCTCGACCCGTGGCAGCAGATGCGGGTGGGACGGTCCTGGATGGCCCTGGCCGGCGCCGCCGACAGCCGCTACACCGAGGCGCTGATGCCGGCGCTGCGCGCGTCCTCAGTGCCGAAGCTGCTGGTGTGGGGCGAGGACGACACGTTCCAGAAGGTCGGCTACGCCGAGCGCTTCGCCGCCGAAGTCCCCAACACAACACTGGTACGCGTCCCCGACGCCGGCCACATCCCCATGGAGAACAACCCCACCCTGGTCGCCGCCACACTGTCCGAGTTCTTCCTCTAAAAGCCGAAACGACCGGGGCGTAGGCGGCCAGGACAACGGCGTCGTGGCCGGATGCGGGCTCGGCGGGAGCGGGACGGCGCGGGGGTCGTTACGGTACAGGCGTGGATCGGCGGGTGTTCGGCATCTGGACCGCGGTCGTGTCGCTGCTCGCGCTGGTGGACGCGCTGGGGTGGTGGAAGGACTACGCGGACGGCGCGCACAGTGCCGGGCTCGGGCTCGCGCAGACCATGGCGTCGTCACTGACGTGGCTCCCGGTGAACATCGGCGTGTACCTGCTCACCGTCCGGTTCCCGATCGGCCGGCGTCACGTGGCGCGGACGGTGCTGGTCCATCTGGCCGGGTACCTGGTCGCGCTCTGCTGGCTCAGCGGACGGATGTTCCTGTTCGATCCGGTGCTGCACTGGCTGCCGCCCGGACGCGGCTTCGGCGCGGAGTACCTCCGCGATCTCGGCGCCTACCTGGCCATGTACTTCGAGTGGGTCGGCGTCGCCCACGGCGTCTACTACTTCACCCAGCACCGGCGGCGCCGCGAGCAGCTGGCGCGGACCCGCGAGCAGCTCGCCCGCGCCGAGCTGCAGGCCCTGCGGGCGCAGGTGCGGCCGCATTTCCTGTTCAACGCGATGAACACGATCGCCTCGTTCGTCCATGACGACCCGCTGCGCGCGGAGCAGATGGTCGTGCGGCTGAGCACCCTGCTGCGGCAGTCGCTGGAGCACGACGGCTCGCCGGAGGTGAGGCTGCGCGAGGACCTGGAGGTCCTGTCCGCCTACGTGGACATCGAGCTCGCCCGCTTCGAGGACAGGCTCGCGGTGGAATGGCGGCTCCATCCCGGCGCCCTGGACGCGCTGGTCCCGCCGCTGCTGCTCCAGCCGCTGGTGGAGAACGCGGTCCTGCACGGCATCTCACCCCGCGACGCACCGGGCACGGTGACCATCTCGGCCCGTCCGGACGGCTCGTGGCTCCAGCTCGTCGTCGCCGACGACGGCGTCGGGCTGCGGCCCGGCCGGGCGCGCTCGGGCATCGGACTGGCCAACGCCCGCGCCCGGCTCGCCCAGATGTACGGCCCCGAGCACCGGTTCAGCGTCGAACCGCGCCCCGACGGCGGCGTCGCGGCGACCGTCCGGCTCCCGCTGCGGACGGCCCCCGCATGATCCGGACGCTGATCGTCGACGACGAGCCGCCGGCCCGGCGCCGGCTGCAGCGCATGCTGGCCCGCCACGACGACGTCCAGCTGCTCGCCGGCTGCGGATCGCCCGGGACGGCGCTCGCCGCCCTCGACCGGCACCGGCCCGACCTGGTGTTCCTCGACGTCCGGCTGTCCGGGGGCGACGGGTTCGACGTCCTCGACGCGATCTGGGGCCGGCACGACCCGGCCGTGGTGTTCGTGACGGCCTTCAGCCGGCACGCCGTCCGCGCCTTCGAGATCGACGCGGTGGACTACCTGCTCAAGCCCTACGGCCAGGACCGGCTCGACCTGGCGCTCGCCCGCGTCCGCGACCAGCTGGCCCGGCGGGCCCCCGCGCCCGCGCTGAACCGGCTGCCCGTCGAGGCCGGCGGCCGGATCCGGCTGCTGGACCTGGACGCGATCGACTACGTCCGCGCCGAGGACGGCTACCTGCGCGTCCACACCGGCGCCCGCTCGCACCTGATCCGCGGCACCCTGGCGAAGCTGGAGGAGCGGCTCGGTTCCGCGGCGTTCCTGCGCGTCCACCGCTCGGTCATCGTCCGGGTGGACCGGATCCGCGAGCTGGAGATCCTCGCCCACGGGGAGATGCGGATGATCCTGAGCTCCGGCGACACCGTCATCTCCGGCCGCGCCTACCGCGACCAGGTGCGCGCCGCGCTCGGCCTCCCCACCTGACCGCCGCTCCCGTTCACCGGCCGTCCGCTCCCGTTCGCCGGACCGGGCCGTCCGATGCGTCGGGACCGCTCCTAGGGTGGCCGCGGTCCGTCACTCCGGCGAGGCCGGGACCGGCGCCCGCTCTGCGGCGCGAGGCCCGGCCTCACCACCACGTGGGAGTTCGCGATGAACAGAGTCCGCCGTATCGTCGCCGCCCTCGGCTGCGGCTTCGTCGTCGCCGCGTCGGCACCCGCCGCGCACGCCACCGCGCAGGGATTCCACGACCGGCACCCCTGCGCGGACGACGACGGCGCCGTCCAGCCGGGCTTCACCTGCTGGAAGCTGACCGTCCCGCTCGACCATTCCGGCCGGACGCGCGGCACGCTCGACCTGCAGGTAGGCGTCGCGGACGCGCCCGCCAAGCCCAAGGGGACGCTGCTGTTCCTCACCGGCGGTCCCGGCCAGGAGGGCGTCGCCCTGCTCCGGCGCATCACCTCGCGCATGCCCGAGGTGTTCGGCCGGTACCGACTCGTCATGCTCGACCAGCGCGGCACCGGTCCGCTCGGCGCGGTCGACTGCCCGGCGATGCAGGCGCAGGTCAGCGGCTCCGACAGCGCTCCGGCCACCCCGGACGCCGTGGACGAGTGCATCCGCCTGCTCGGCGACCGGGCCCGGTTCTACGGCACCGACCAGACGGTCGGCGACCTCGAGGACGTCCGGCGCGCGCTCGGCGTGGACACCATGACCGTGGACGGGGTGTCCTACGGCAGCTTCACCGCGGCCCGGTACGCCATCGCGCACGCCCGGCACGTGTCCAAGCTGATCCTGGACTCGGTCGTCCCGCACCACTGGACGGTCGCCGGCGACCTGAACCTCGTCGGGCTCACCGCCCAGCCCAGAGTGCTCCGGGACGCCTGCAAAGCCGCGCCCGCCTGCGGTTTCGACCCCGCGCGGGACCTCGCCACGCTCGTCCGGCGGCGCACCCCCAGCGGCGGGCTGGCCCTGTTCGGCGACGTCGTGGGATACGAATTCCTCGACCCCACCTACCGCAACCCGGACCCGATCCCCGGCAGCGGCCTGCCGGGCGACCTCATCGGCGCCCTGCACCAGGCCGTCGCCGGCGACACCCGCCGCCTCGACGCCATCGAAGCCGTGATGACCCCGGCCGACGGCACGCCCGCGAGCCAGCAGAGCGCCGGACTGCACGCCGCCACCCTCTGCGAAGACCTGCGCTTCCCCTGGGGGACCTCGGCCACCCCGAACGAGCTCCGCCGGCCGTTCCTCGACCGCACTGCGCGAACCCTGCCGCCGTCCGCGACCTGGCCCTACACGACGGCGGTCGCGCTCGCCCAGAGCAGCGTCCAGACCTGCCTGCGCTGGCCTGCCGAGCCGCCCAACTCCAACCCGTCCGGCCGGCTCCCCGCCGTCCCCACGCTGATCCTCAACGGCGACCGCGACCTCAGCACGCCCCTCGAATGGGCCCGGCAGGAACTCGCCGCAAGCTCCGCCGGAACCGACCTGGTGATCGTCAAGGGGGCCGCCCACTCCATCCAGAACCGCGAACCCGCCCACGCGGGCCGCGACGCCGTGACCAAGTTCCTCCTCGGCTAAAGGGCTGCCCTGACCCCGGTCAAACACGTATCGATGGCAGCCAGAACACGCTGTCCGGGGCGGGGACGGCCTGTCCCTCGACATCGCGGCCGGACGAGCCGCAGGCCGGCGGGCGCGAGCCGCCGGCCTGCGAAAGGGGCGGTGCGGCGTCTCCTCCTCTTTACTGCCTGTCTGTGACGGTATGGGTTATCTCGCCCGCTTGTTGGGCAGTAAGTAGCCGATCGAACTCGTACTGTGATCGGAGCTGCTCATGCGTCCGCACCGCAAGCTGATTCGGGCCGCGGCCACCACGGCCGCCACCGCGGTCACCGCCGCGCTGACCCTGACCGCCTCCACCGGCCCGGCCCGCGCCGAGCCCGCCCCTCCGGCGACCCACACTGAGCCGGCCCCTCCGGCGTCCCACACCGAGCCGGCCCCTCCGGCGTCCCATGGCCAGGCTTCCGACCCCGGCGGCGACGATTCCGGTGGCCCCCTCGGCGGCGTCCTCGGCGGAGGCAAGAAGCACAAGGGCGGCCTGCTGGGCGGCATCCTCGTCCCCGGCCTCCTGTAGAAGCAGGTGGAGTCGGCACCGCCGCCGTGCCCGGCACGCACCCGGCCGCGAAGCGGGGGTTGCCGCTGCGGGCGTGCTGGGCGTCGTCGCCGATGGCGCCGGTGAGGTAGCCGCGTCCCAGGGGCGAGTAGGGCACCAGGCCGACGCCGAGCTCGCGCATCGCGCCGACGACGGTGGTCTCCACCTCGCGGGCCCACAGCGAGTACTCGCTCTGCACGGCGCTGATCGGATGGACGGCGTGGGCGCGGCGCAGCAGGTCCCCATCGACCGCCGACAGGCCCAGATGGCGGACCTTGCCCTCGGCCACCAGCTCGGACATCGCGCCCACGGCCTCCTCGATCGGGGTGGTCTGCGGCGGACGGTGCAGGTAGTACAGGTCGATGGTCTCCACACCCAGCCGCAGCAGCGACGCCTCGCAGGAGCGTTTGATGTACGCGGGCTCGCCCCGGCGGATCGCCGGGTCGCCGGCCGAGCGGTCGATCCCGGCCTTGGTGGCGATCACCACCTCGTCCCGCGAGCCGCTCCCGGTACAGGCCGATCTTGCGGTCCAGCAGCCGCAGGTACTCCCGTTGCACCTCGACGGCCTCGGCCACGAACTCGCGATGCGCGAGCAACACCTCAAGACGCTGTGCCTCCGGCGCGCCCGAGCGGACGAGTTCGGCGTACCGCTTCAACTCGCGGATCGGCATACCGGTCATTCGCAGCTTGCGAAGCAGCACCAGCCGTTCGACGTCGGCGTCACTGAACCGGCGCCGTCCGTCCGCGCCGCGCTCGACGGGCCCGATCAGGCCCTCACGCTCGTACCAGCGCACCGTGTCCAGCGACAGCCCGCTCCGGTCCGACGCCTCGCGAATCGTCCACGACCTCACGTCCCGACCCTAGAAGTCGGAGTGCGCTCCAACGCAAGCAATCACCCACCGTGACGACCACCCGACCGAAGCCGTCCTGCGGCTCCCGCTCGAAGCGGCGCCCGGGGGTCAGTAGTGGTCGAGGCTGCGGCCGTGGAGGACGTCGTTCAGGAGCAGCGCGCTGTCGGCCGGGGTGAGCGCCACCTGTTCGATCCTCCGCCACAGCGGGGCGAGGTCGGCCGGGCTCATGCCCAGGCCGTCCGGCCAGTGGACGACGCCGAGCCGGTCGTTGAACGCCGAGACCTCGTAGAGCTCGAAGGGCCCCTCCAGGCCGGCGTAGTAGCCGACGCTGTGCGGGACGACCCGCACCGTGTGCCCGGCCCGGGAGAGCGCGAGCAGGTGCTCGACCTGCTCACGCCACATCTCCTCGTGACCGCTGGGGGAGGTGGCGACGACCCGCTGGTCGACGATCAGGTCCAGGGTGCGCGGGTCGCCGCCCGGACGGTGCCGCTGCCGCGCGGAGAGCAGCGGCCAGTCGGATTCCGGATGGTCCTCGGGCAGCAACCGGTGCTCGTGCACGAGCCGGGCGTACGCCTCCGTCCGGGCCAGATCGGGCACGGCCTGGATGCCGAAGGCGCGCACGACGTCGGCTTCGGCTTCGATGGTGAGGATGTCCCGGAGCATTCCCGACAGCCGGTCGAGGTGGGGTTGCAGCCACAGCGGCCCGTCCGGACGCGCGGCCAGCCCGGTCAGCACCGCCCTGATCCGGTCGGGCACGGGGCCGTAGTGCGCCAGCAGCGCGGCCACCTCTTCCGGCCCGATGTCGCCGAAGCCGGTCTCGACGGCGGCCAGCCACTGCGCGTCGCGGCCGAAACCGGCGACGGCCTCGTCATAGCCGAGTTCCAGGATCTCGCGCACCCGGCGCAGGCCCCAGCCGACGACCCGAGCGTTGATCTTGGGGACGGGGCGGTCATAGTCGTAGGCCACGACCCCATCCTCGCGGCTCCCCACCCCCTCCGCCACGCGATTCGCCGCGCGAGCATCCCCGGCAGCCGCCTGGTGGAGCTCGGCGGCGACGGGCACATGCACTGGTTCGTCCGGCCCGACGAGATCACCGACCTGACGCTCGAGTTCATCACCGCCTCCGCCCTCGCCGGGACCGGCCAGCGACCCCGGCGACCAGCGGAAGACGCAGCCGGTCAGGGCCTGCGTGAGATGAACATGACGTATTCGCAGGGGGCGTCCGTCCGGTTGGCGAAGCCGTGGTCGGCGTCCGCCTGAAGGAAGAGGGAGTCGCCCGGGTTCAGCGTCTCGGTGATCCCGCCGATCGCGACGGTGAGGGTGCCTTCGAGCACCATGAGCTGCTTCTCCGTCCCCGGCGGGTACGCGGGCAGCAGCCCGGTGGAGACCTGCGCGGGCAGGTGGTGGACGATCATCTCCGCCCCTCCCGCTCCGGGGGCCGCCGAGACCATGTGCCGCTCGAAGCCGGTCTCCGGATCGCGGAAGACGGGACGGTCGTCCTTGCGCATCACGATGGCGACGCCGGACGCGGCGGCCGGCGCGCCGATCAGCTCCGAGAGCGACGCGCCGAGCGCGTGGGCGATCCTGGACGCGACGCCGATCGTCGGGCTCTTCTCGCCGCGCTCGACCTTGGACAGCATCGCCCGGCTGACCGACGAGCGGGTGGACAGCTGCTCCAGCGTCAGGCCCGCCTGCTCGCGGCGTCGCCGCACGTTGCCGCCGAACGCGCCCGCCAGGTCGTCGCCGTGTTCCGGTTCCGCCGCGTTTCCGTCGTGCTCGACCACCGTGCTCCTCGATCGCTGGGTACCTCGCCGCACAGTGTAGGGTTTCTTCTAAAGAAGACATTCGTCTTCTATTGGAGACATGCGGTGCGTGCCCAGCACGCGGTGCGTGCCCAACGCGACGGAGGATCCATGCGTCTGGTCTCACGTGGCCGGCTCCACGCCACGTTCGAATTCGGCGGTCTCCAGGTGATCGCGCTGCGGGACGGGTACATCGACATGCCGCCCACCCGGCTCCGCGACGAGGACGGATGCGCGCTCGGCGAGCTGCCCGCCGCCGTCCCGCTGGTCGGGGACAACCTGCGGCTGTCGGTCAACGCCTTCTTCGTCACCGACGGCACGCGGTCGCTCCTCATCGACACCGGCGCGTCCGACGTCTGGCACGAGCCCACGATGGGACTCGTCTACGAGGCGCTCGACGAAGCGGGCGTCGAGCGCGCGCAGATCACCGACGTGGCCATCACCCACAGGCACGAAGACCACGTGAGCGGCCTGATCGCGCCGGACGGTTCGGAGGCGTTCACCGGACTGGAGCGCGTGTGGATCGGCGCGGGCGACACCTCGGTGTTCACCGGACGGCTCGCGCCGATCCGCGACCGGGTCGTGCCCGTGTCGGGCGAAGTCGCGATCAACGACTGGGCCACCGCGATCCCGGCCCCGGGCCACACCCCCGGTCACACCGTCTACGAGGCCCGGAGCAGCGCCGGCCGCCTTCTCGCCTGGGGCGACACCGTGCACGTCCCCACGCTCCAGTTCGAGCGGCCGAACGTGACCTGGGAGCTCGACGGCGACCAGTCCCGCGCCCGCGCCGCCCGAGCGAACCTCCTCGAACGACTGACGCGACCGGACCACTTCGTGGCCGGCGCCCACCTCGACTCCCCGGGCATCGCCCGCGTGACCCCGTCCGGCGAGGGCTACGCGCTGGAGTACCTCGCGCCACCGACCGGCTGACCGCGGCGGTCGGCGGCGGCGCCGGATCTCTCCGGCGCCGGGTTCACCGGCCGGAGGCGGGGAGGTGGATGCCGACGATGCAGGTGTCGTCGTCGGTGTCGGCGTTGCTGTAGGTGAGCAGGTTGTCCAGGCGGCTCTCCAGGTCGTCGGCGGGCCGGCGCGCCGTGACGAGCAGGTGGTCCAGCGCGTCCTGGATGGAGCCGTCGCGGCGCTCGACCAGCCCGTCGGTGTACATCAGCAGGACGTCGCCCTCGGCCAGGGTGAGGACGCCCTCCTCGTACTCGCTGTCGTCGAGGGCGCCGAGCATCAGCCCCCGGACCATCGGCAGCGTGGAGGTCTCGCCGTCGCGGATCATCACCGGGGCCAGGTGCCCGGCGCGGGCCCAGCGCAGGACGCGGGTGGACGGGTCGTACAGGGCGCACAGCGCGGTCGCGGTGACGTGGTCGGTGAGGTCGTGGGCGACGAGGTTGAGCCAGGCCAGCAGCTGGGCGGGGCCGGCGCCGGTGGCGGCCAGGCCGCGCAGCGCGTTGCGCAGGACGACCATGCCGGTGGCGGCGTCGATGCCGTGCCCGGCGACGTCCCCCACGCCGAGCAGGATGTGCCCGGACGGCAGCACGACCGCCTCGTACCAGTCGCCGCCGACGAGGTGCTCGTGTTCGGCGGGGCGGTACCGGACCGCCACCTGCAGCCCGCCGACGTCGAGCGGGCCGCGGGTGGACGGCATGATGGCGCGCTGGAGCTGCAGGGCGAGCCGGTTGCGCTCGGCGGCCTGCTGCTCGGTGTGGGCGAGCTGGTCGCGGGTCGCCGCCAGCGCCACCTCCGTCCAGTGCTGCGCGGACACGTCCTGGTAGGCGCCGCGCACCGCGAGCAGGTGGCCGGCGTCGTCCAGGACGGGTTCGGCGATGATCCGCAGGTGCCGGACGACCTGGTCCGAGCGCCGGATCCGGAACGCCGCCGAGCTCGGCTGGTGGTGGCGCAGGACCGTGCGCAGGAACCGTCCGATCGCCGGTTCGTCGTCGGGATGGGCGTGCGCGGGCAGGGCGGTCAGCGGCGAGGGGGAGGCGTCGGTGGGGAGCCCGTACAGCTCGAACAGCTGGCTGTTCCAGGTGATCTCGCCGGTGACGAGGTTCTCCTCGAAGCCGCCGATGCGGCCGAGCCGCTGCGCGTGCTGCAGGAGGTTGGCCAGGCGGGCGGCCTGGTCCTGGATCCGGCAGACCAGCAGCACCGCGTCGCCGTGCCGGGTGATGCTGAGGTCGGCGACCGCGGTCAGCGGCACCTGCCCGACCAGGGAGGTGAGCGCGACCCGCTCGGCGTGGAAGGGCTCGCCGGTGGCGTGCACCCGTTCGATCTTCTCCAGCAGCCCGCCGCGGTCGGCCGCCAGCGGGTAGGACTCCAGAAGCAGGGTCCCGGCGACGATGCTGGCGGGACGTCCGGCCGGGTCCACGAAGTGGGTGCCCAGGTGGTGGATGCGGAAGTCCGCCAGGGCGCCGTCCGCGCCGTGGTGCGGGAGCAGCACCATGACCGAGTCGTGGAGGCCGTCGGCGAGGTCGGTGAGCTCGGTCAGCGCGCGGTCGCCCCCGCGCGGACCGGGTTCGTCGACGGTGCGCGTCTCCAGGGTGTGGGCAGACAGCTCGGCGAGCGCCTCGAGCTGCCGTTCGAGCCGCGGCGACGGTTCCGGCGGCGGACCGGGCCAGCAGACCTCCAGCACGCCGATGATGCGGCCCCCCGTCCCGGCGGGGACGACGACCCGGCCGTCGGCGGTGGAGGCGTGGTGCCCGATGGACGGCAGCCCCTGCTGCTTGAGGGAGGAGAACCGGACCGTGCGGCGTTCCACCAGCGCTGCGCGCGCCGGGGTGGCGATGCCGGGCGGGACGTACCGCCAGCGGGTCGTCTCGTTGGGACCGAAACCGGCGGCTCCGGCCAGGGTGAGGGAGGCGTCCGCGGCGGCCGACCACACGGCGACGGCCACGGCGTCCAGCGGCCGGAGGGCGTTCGCGAGCAGCGCCTCGGCCGCCGTCTGGGCGTCGGGGGCCGCCATCGCGCCGCTCTCGGCGGCGCGCAGCCGCGTCGCCACGGCCAGGCTGCCGTTCGCCGCGTCCGGGCTCCCGTCCGCAGCGCCGAGACGCCCGTCCGCAGCGCCGAGACGCCCGTCCGCCGCGTCCGGGGCGACGGCATCGCCGCGGACGGCGCGGGTGAGGAACGCCTGGGTGGCCTCGGTGACGCGGTCCCGGGCCGCCTGGTTGATGATCTCGGCGGCCAGCTCCAGCCGGGACCGCCCGGCCCGGGCGGCCAGCTCGTCCAGATGCCGGGCGGCCTCGGCCGGGCCGCAGCGCAGCCGCTCCACCAGGACGCCCCGGGCCAGCTCCAGCACGCCGCGGCCGTCGGCGGCCCGCTGGGCCTCGCGGATCTGCCGGCGCAGCCGCTCGACCGTGGCGGCCAGCCGCCCGACGCTGAGACCCGCGTCGTCCAGGCCGCCGTCGGTGCTCCCGTGGGGCCTGCTCTCCGGCTTGATGCTCACAGCTGCGCTCTCCCGTCACCGGCCGCGCCCCGCGGCGCCGCGTCGTCCAGGCACCGGCGGATGCAGGCGATGAGCTCGTCGGCGTCCAGCGGTTTGGTGACGTAGTCGTTGGCGCCGGCGGCCAGGCTCTTGTCCCGGTCGCCCGGCATCGCCTTGGCGGTCACCATGATGATGGGCAGCGCGGCGTGCTCGGGCATCGCCCGGATCGCCATGGTCGCCGCGTAACCGTCCATCTCCGGCATCATCACATCCATCAGGACGACGTCGGTGTCCGGGTGGTCGGCGAGCGCCTCGATCCCCTTGCGGCCGTTCTCGGCGTGCACGACGCGGACGCCGTGCAGTTCCAGGATGCTGGTGAGGGCGAACACGTTGCGCGAGTCGTCGTCCACGATCAGCGCGACCCGTCCCGCCAGGGACGCGTCGGCGGTGGCGGTGACCGGCACCTCGCCGTGCCCGGGCCGGGCGAGCGGCAGGACGTCGCCGGGCTGCTCGGCGGCCAGGTGCAGCGCGATCCGCTCGCGCAGCTCGTCCAGGCTGCGCAGCAGCTCCAGCGGGCGGCGCTCGGCGTGCGCCTGCAGCGCCCGTTCCTGCTCGGCGCCGAGAGCCCGGTTGTTGTGGGCCAGGACCGGGCAGCCGCGCAGCGCCGGGTCGCCGTCCATCGCCTCCAGGAACCGCAGCGCGGCGCCGTCGGGCATGTCGAGCTGGAGCACCACGCAGTGGCAGGGCTCGACGGCCAGGGCCGCGGCGGCCTCCTGCGGTCCGGTGGCGGTGACGATCTGGACGGGTCCGCCCGACTCGTCCACCGGCCCGCCCTGCGGCGCGCTGTCGGCCACGGCGCTCTCGGCCACCAGCGACAGCAGCCCGCCCTGCCGCTCCTCGATCACCAGGAGGCGCCGCGGGACGGGCCGGTCCACGGCGGGCGAGGCGGCGGGCGAGGCGGCGGTTCCGCCCGCGGCGCCGGCTTCGCCTTCGGCGGCGACGAATTCGCCTGCGGTGGCGCCGGGGCCGCCGGCCTCCAGCGCGGGCCGCGCGGCGGTCTCGTCCAGGCGCGGGTCGGACTGGAAGTCGGGTCGCGCCACCGGCAGGTAGAGGGTGAAGGTGCTGCCGCGGCCGAGCGTGCTGTCGGCGACGATGGCGCCGCCGAGCAGGTAGGCGATCTCCCGGCTGATCGACAGGCCGAGGCCGGTGCCGCCGTACTTGCGGCTGGTCGTCCCGTCGGCCTGCTGGAACGCGCCGAAGATCGATTCGAGCTGGTGCTCGGCGATGCCGATGCCGGTGTCGATGACCCGGAACGCGACGGCCGGGCCGTCCACCCGCGCGCCGGCGGGCAGCTCGGACGGGTCGGCCGGCTCGATCCGCAGCTCGACGCTGCCGCTGTCGGTGAACTTCACCGCGTTCGACAGCAGGTTGCGCAGGACCTGCCGCAGCCGCGAGCCGTCGGTGAGCACCTGGCCCGGCGCGCCGGGCGCGGTGCTGATCCGGAACTCCAGGTTCTTCTGACCGGTGAGCGGCCGGAACGTGGCCTCGACGTAGTCCAGCAGGTGCCGCATCGGCACCTGCTCGGGCGCGATGTCCATCTTGCCCGCCTCGACCTTGGACAGGTCGAGGATGTCGTTGATGAGCTGCAGCAGGTCCGAGCCGGCCGAATGGATGATGCCGGCGTACTCGACCTGCTTGGGCGTCAGGTTGCGGGTGGGGTTCTGGGCCAGGAGCTGCGCCAGGATGAGCAGCGAGTTCAGCGGGGTGCGCAGCTCGTGGCTCATGTTCGCCAGGAACTCGCTCTTGTACTTGGACGCCAGCGAGAGCTGCCGCGCCCGCTCCTCCAGCTCCTGCCGGGCCTGCTCGATCTCCAGGTTCTTGGTCTCGATGTCGCGGTTCTGCGCGGCCAGCAGCGCGGCCTTGTCCTCCAGCTCGGCGTTGGAGCGCTGGAGCTCCTCCTGCCGCGCCTGCAGCTCCTCCGACCGGGCCTGGAGCTCGCCGGCCAGCCGCTGGGACTCGGCCAGCAGCTCGTCGGTGCGGGCGTTGGCGATGATGGTGTTGACGTTGACGCCGATGTTCTCCCGCAGCTGTTCCAGCAGGTCGCGCTGCACCGGCCCGAACGGCCGCAGCGACGCCAGCTCGATCACCCCGAGCACCTGGTCCTCGACGACGATCGGCAGCACGATGACGCTGGCCGGGGCGCCGGCGCCCAGCCCCGAGGAGACGGCCAGGTAGCCGGGCGGGACGTCCGTCACCAGGATCGTCTGCCGGCTCCGCGCCGCCTGGCCCACCAGCGAGCGGCCGGCGCGGAACCGGGTGGGCCGCGACGGGCCCGCCGGGTCGCCGTCCTCGGGGTAGGCGTAGGAGCCGATCAGCTCCAGCTCCAGGCCCCCGGTGTCCTCGGCGGCCAGGTAGAACGCGCCGTACTGCGCCGACACCAGCGGGGTCAGCTCGTCCATGATGAGGTCGGCGACGGCCGACAGGTCGCGGTGCCCCTGCATCAGGCCGGAGATGCGGGCCAGGTTCGTCTTCAGCCAGTCCTGCTCCTGGTTGGCCCGGGTGGTCTCGCGCAGGGACTCCACCATCAGGTTGATGTTGTCCTTGAGCTCGGCCACCTCCCCGGACGCGTCCACGGTGATGGACCGGGTCAGGTCGCCGGAGGTGACCGCGCTGGTCACCTCCGCGATGGCGCGCACCTGCCGGGTCAGGTTCCCGGCCAGCTCGTTGACGTTCTCGGTGAGCCGCTTCCAGGTCCCCGACACGCCCTCGACCTCGGCCTGCCCGCCGAGCCGTCCCTCGCTGCCGACCTCGCGGGCGACGCGGGTCACCTCCGCGGCGAACGACGAGAGCTGGTCGACCATCGTGTTGATCGTCGTCTTCAGCGCCAGGATCTCGCCGCGCGCGTCCACGTCGATCTTCTTGGTCAGGTCGCCCTGCGCGACCGCGGTCGTCACCTGCGCGATGTTGCGGACCTGGTTGGTCAGGTTGTTGGCCATCGAGTTGACGTTGTCGGTCAGGTCCTTCCAGGTCCCGGCGACGCCCGGGACGTGCGCCTGCCCGCCGAGCTGCCCCTCGGTGCCGACCTCCCGCGCCACCCGCGTCACCTCGTCGGCGAACGCCGACAGGGTGTCGACCATGGCGTTGATCGCCTGGGCCAGCGCGGCGACCTCGCCCTTGGCCTCGACGGTGATCTTCTGCGACAGGTCGCCGCGCGCCACGGCGGTCGCCACCTGCGCGATCGACCGCACCTGGCCGGTCAGGTTGGACGCCATCACGTTGACGTTGTCGGTGAGGTCCTTCCACGTGCCGCTGACGCCGCGGACGGTGGCCTGCCCGCCGAGGTTGCCCTCGGTCCCGACCTCGCGGGCGACGCGGGTCACCTCGTCGGCGAACGACGAGAGCTGGTCCACCATCGTGTTGATGGTCGTCTTCAGCGCCAGGATCTCGCCGCGCGCGTCCACGGTGATCTTCTGCGACAGGTCGCCCTTGGCCACCGCCGTCGCCACCTGCGCGATCGACCGCACCTGGCCGGTGAGGTTGCCGGCCATGAAGTTCACCGAGTCGGTGAGGTCCCGCCAGGTTCCCGAGACGCCCTTGACGTCGGCCTGCCCGCCGAGCCGTCCCTCGCTGCCGACCTCGCGGGCGACGCGGGTCACCTCGTCGGCGAACGACGAGAGCTGGTCGACCATCGTGTTGACGGTGTTCTTCAGCTCGAGGATCTCGCCGCGGGCGTCCACGGTGATCTTCTGCGACAGGTCGCCCTTGGCCACCGCCGTCGCCACCTGCGCGATGTCACGCACCTGGGTGGTCAGGTTCCCCGCCATCGCGTTCACCGAGTCGGTGAGATCGGCCCACGTCCCGTACACGCCGGGCACCTTCGCCTGCCCCCCGAGCTGACCCTCGGTCCCGACCTCGCGCGCGACGCGGGTCACCTCCGAGGTGAACAGCGCGAGCTGGTCCACCATCCCGTTGAACACGCCGGCGATCTCACCCAGCAGCCCGTCGGCGTCGTCGGGCAGCCGGGTGCCGAAGTCCCCGTCGCGGACCGCCGTCAGCCCCGCCAGCAACCGGCGCAGCCCGGCCTCCCCGGCCTCCACGCCCGGATCCGGGCGATGACCGTCCCGGACCTCGCCCCCACGAGCCAGCTCACCCATCTCGACTCCTCATTTCCGGACCGTGAGGACACCGCCCGCGTCACGGACGACTGGGAACGTTCCTTGCCGCACGGCAAATACCCGAGAAGGTTACTCAAACCAACCACCGCGAAGGACACGAGAAGCTGCCACAGCAGACCGCGAGGCGTCCCGGCCAGAACGGTACTCGGCGGCCGGCTCTCGGTAGGGCGGTATGAGGTCGCGATCGGTGAAGCTGCGGCTCGGCCTGTTGTGGACGGAGTGTTGCAGCGGCGGGTGGGTTCTCGCGCATGGTCGGGAGATGAGGCGGCGCCGGCGGTTCGAGCTCCTGTTGCAGGTCGTGCTGGTGCTGGTCACCAGCCTGTTCGCGATCGCGACGAACTTCGCGACGAACGGCGAGCACGTCTCGGGGCTGCTGCGCTGGTTGCAGCGCATCTCGGTGCCGGCGACCTTGGCACTGGTCGCGGTCCTGGTCGTCGGGCAAGTGATCGCCTTCCGGCTCGGCACGCCTCCGCCGCCTGCTCGCTCCTGGGACCGCCGCCGCACGCCGTATCCCGGGCTGGACGCCTTCAGCGAGGACGAGGCGGCGGTGTTCTTCGGACGCGACGTCGAGGCGCTGGAGCTGGTGCAGCGGTTGCACGCCTCGCCCGACCGTCCCGCGGAACGGTTCGTCCCGCTGGTCGGCGCGTCCGGTAGCGGGAAGTCCTCGCTGGTGCGGGCCGGAGTGATCCCGCGGCTGCGGGAGCGGCGCTGGCTGGTGCTGCCGGTGGCCACGCCCGGCTCCAACCCGGTCGGCGCCCTGGCGGCGGTATTGGCCGAGGAGGGTAAGAGGACCGACGCCTCTGCCGTCCTGCGCCGTATCCGCCGGTCGCCGGACGGGCTGGCTCTCGTCCTGGCCGAGCTGCGGCGATCCGGCCCACGCCACCGGCGCGTCCTGCTGGTGATCGATCAGTTCGAGGAGCTGGTCACTCTCGCGGGCGATCGCGACCGTGCGCTGTTCCTGGAGGCCATCGCCGAGGCCCTGCGCCGTGACCGGCGGCTATGGGTGCTGGCGACGCTGCGGATCGAGTTCCTGCGCGATCTGCTGAACACGGGACAGGCCGGACTCTTCCAGAACCCCGTCGCGATCGGCGCGCTCACCCGGAGCCGGCTGGCGCAGATCGTCGAGCGGCCGGCCGAGCTGGTGGATCTGCGGTTCGGCCCCGGGCTGGTGGGAGCCATCGTGGACGACGCCGAGACCACCGACGCCCTGCCGCTGCTCGCCTACCTGCTCCAGGAGCTGTACTTCGCGGCGGGCGCGGGCGGCACGATCACCGAGGACGCCTACCACGCGCACGGTGGTGTCGCGGGTGCGCTGGCCCGCCAGGCGGACCTGGTGATGGCCGAGCTGAACGGACAGGGCGGTGTCGAGAAGGTCGTGGCGGTGCTGCTGAAGTTCGTCACGGTGGACGGCCAGGACGCCACCCGCCGGCGCGTCCCGCTGGACGAGCTGACCCCCGGCGAGCGGGCCGTCGTCGACGCCTTCGTCGATGCCCGCCTGCTCGTCACCGACCTCGGCGACGGGCGGCCTCATGCCCAGGTCGCGCACGAGGCGCTGTTCCGTCAGTGGCCACCGCTGCGGCAGGAGGTCGAGGCGCGGATCGAGCAGTTGCGGCAGCGCGCCGAGTTGGAGCGGTGGGCCGTCGACTGGGAACGTGCGGGCCGGAGCCGCGACTACCTGCTGACCGGGGACCGTCTCGTCCAGGCCGAGTCCTGGTACCGGGCTCTGGAGCAGGCGGGTCAGGCGCCGGCGGCCGCCGAGGGGCTCATCCAGGAGTCCAAGCGGCGTGACGTGGCGTTCCTGCGGCGGGTCTCGGAAGGCATCGGTGAATACGTGATCGCCAATGCCGAGCAGCATCCCGAGTTGTCGGTCCTGCTCTCGCTGGCGGCCCTCTCGGAGTGTCCGCCCACGTCCGCCGCCGTGCGAGCGTTGCTGTCCGCCTTGACCTTCAGCCATCTGAGCCATGTGCTGAAGGGACACGGGGACGTCGTCCGCGGCCTCGCCTGGTCGCCCGACGGGCAGAAGATCGTCACCGCGTCGCGGGACGGGACCGCCCGCATCTGGGACGCGGCCACAGCCGCCTGTCTCACGGTCCTGCGCGGCCACGGCGGGTCGGTCGAGATGGCGGCATGGGCGCCCGACTCCCGACGAGTCGCCACCGCCTCACGTGACGACACCGTGCGAGTCTGGAACGCCGAGACCGGCGAGACCCGGGCCGTCCTGCGCGAGGCGACCGACGCGGTACGGGCGGTCGCCTGGTCTCCGGACGGGTGCCGCATCGCAGCCGGATCGCGCGATCTGGTCGTCCGGGTATGGGACGCGGACACCTACGCCCTCGTCACCGAACTCACCGGCCACACCGACAGCGTCCTCGACCTCGCCTTCTCGCCGGACGGCGTCCGCCTCGCCACCGGCTCGCACGATCGGACGGTCCGGATCTGGAACCTCCGGACCGGGGGCGTCCTGCCCCTGCGAGGCCATGAAGACCTGGTCGAAGGCGTGGCCTGGACGCCGGACGGGAAGCGCCTCGCCTCCGCCTCCGGCGATCAG
The DNA here is from genome assembly GCF_042652125.1 of Actinomadura gamaensis. NCBI lineage: Bacteria > Bacillati > Actinomycetota > Actinomycetes > Streptosporangiales > Thermomonosporaceae > Actinomadura > Actinomadura gamaensis. Next base: position 729,612 of record NZ_JBHSIT010000003.1, read on the forward strand.
AGCGTCCGCGTCTGGGACGCCGGGACCGGCCGGCAGTCGATGCTGATGCGCGGCCACACCGACCGCGTCTGGAACGTCGCCTGGTCGCCCGACGGTTCCCGGCTCGCCACCTGCGGAGCCGACCGTACCGCCCGCGTCTGGAACCCCGGGAACGCCGAGGAGGTCTTCGCCCTGCGCGGCCACACCGGTGACGTGTGCGCCGTGAGCTGGTCCCCGGACGGCGCCCGCATCGCCACGGCGTCCGCCGACGGCACCGGACGGATCTGGGACATCGACCCGCGCGGCGGTGAACTGCTCCGGTTCGCCGGCCACCGGGCGCCCGTCCGTGCCTTGGCCTACCGCGCGCCGTCCGAGCGCCACCGCGACAAGACCCGCGGGCTGCTGGTCACGGGATCCGACGACCACACCCTCCGAATCTGGGACGTCGAGACCTCCGAGCTCGTAGAAGTTCTCGACGACCATCGGGACGCCGTCCTCGACGTCTCTCTGAGCTCCTCCGGCTTCGTCACCGCGTCCAGCGACGGGACTCTCCGCCTCTGGCCGGGTCTCGTCCACGGGCCGGCCAGAGCCGTCATCGCGTATCCGAGCGGCATCCCGGAGGCCGTCGCAGACGTGGACGTCCGGTTCGCCTCGGCGGGCAGGGACCGGACGATCCGCATCTGGAACATCACGGACGGCTCGCCCGTCGCCGTCCTGCACGGCCACCAGGACTGGGTGGTCTCCCTGGCCGCCGCGGACAGCGGGCGCTGGCTGGCGTCCGCCTCCGACGACCGGACCGTCCGCATCTGGGACATGCTCGCCCTCCAGGAGTTCGCCACCCTGCGCGGACATGCCAACTGGGTGGACGCGGTCGCCTGGTCACCGGACGAACGGTTCGTGGTCAGCGGATCGGCCGACCTCACCGCCCGCATCTGGGAGGTCGCGTCCGGACGGCAGATCGCCGTGCTCTCCGGCCACGAAGCCCGCGTCCACGCGGTGGCGTGGTCACCGGACGGCACCCGCATCGCGACCGCTTCCTACGACCGCACCGTCCGCGTCTGGGACGCCCGCGACCACACCGAGAACGGCGTCGTCGGCGTCCACCGCGACAAGGTCACCAGCGTGGTGTGGACCGCCGACAGCACCGGCCTGATCACCGGCTCCTACGACGGCACCGCACGCCTCTGGAACGCCGATCCCGACCTGGACGCCCTGCAAGCCGCCGCCCGCCGCCGCGTCTTCCGCGCCCTCACCGACGAGGAACGCCGCACGCACCTGCTTCCCCTTGCAGAGCAGTAGACGGAACCGGCATGCAGCGGACCGGCGCAGCCGGACGGGCTCGGGCCTTTGGCCTTCGACGATGGTCGCGGCGATGGGGGCGTGGGCGAATTCGTCCGCGTCGGTGGTGAGCGGGTCGGCGGTGAAGGTGACGCGCCGTCGGCCCGATGCAGAGGCGGAGGCTGAGGCGGGACGGAGGCGGGACGGAGACGGAGGCGGGACGGAGGCGGGGGCGGCCCGGTGAAGGGCCGCCCCCGCGGGGTTCGGTCACCGCTCGGTGTCGGGGATCCAGGAGCCGTGGATGCCGCCGGTGACGCGGCGGGGCAGGTGGACGGTGGCGACGCGGTCGAGGCCGGCCGCGTCCAGGACCAGGAGCTGGGAGGCGTCCTGCTTGAGGTCGGAGACGACGGTGAGCAGGTAGCCGTCGTCCTCGTTCGCGGCGCCCGCGGCGGGGACGAAGACCGCCTCGCTGGGCAGGCGGGCGTCGCCGGCCTGGTGGACGCGGCGGGTCCCGGTGGCGCGGTCGTACTTGACGACGCCGTAGCCGCCGAAGCCGTCGTGGTCGGGGAAGGAGATGGCGTAGGTGTAGCGGTTCTCGGCGCCGAGGTAGTCCTCGTTGAGGGTGGGGAACTCGACGGCGAGGTCGTCGATGACCTGCTCGTCCACGCTGCCCCGGACGAGGTCCAGGACCCAGCGGCGGGTGTAGGAGCGGGTGTTCGGCTCGGTGCCGCGGCCCGGCGCGCCGACCCACCAGTTCCAGGAGAGCTGGAAGCCCTCCCGGTCGACCGTGGGGCCCTCCAGGACGATCCGGCCCCGGGCGTCCTCGTAGGCGTTCGCCGCGTGGAGCATGTTGCCGGGCTCGATGTCGAACCAGCGGATTCCGGCGGCGCCGCCCGGGGTGCGGGGCATGACGCCGATGCGGGCGGGCTGGGCGTCGCTCCAGCCGTAGGGGATGCCGGAGTGCTCGGCCGGGTCGAACGTGACCGACCCTTCGATGAAGACCACGTGGTGGCGGGTGATCGCGAAGTCGTGCTTGAGGGACGCGGTGGCGCCGGGGATCTCGGCGCTGTGCACGATCCGGCCCTCGGCGTCGGCGATGTAGTAGAGGAGGTACGGCGGGAACGGCGAGGAGCCGAAGAAGTGCAGCTCGCCGGTGACGGGGTCGGTCTTCGGGTGCGCGGTCATCGCCGAGCGCAGCCTGCCGTCGAAGTCGTAGGCGCCGACGGTCTCCAGCTCGGCGTCCAGCTCGAACGGGAAGTTCGCCTCGCACAGGGCCAGCAGGCGTCCGGCGTGCTCGATGACGTGGGTGCCGGCGGTGCTGGCGGTGAGGTCCGGGCCGTGCTCGGTCATGTAGGGGGCGCCGTCCAGCGCCGGGGTGCGGACCCAGCGGTTGCGGTACCACTCGGCGCGGCCGTCCCGCAGCCGGATCCCGTGGACCATGCCGCTGCCCTTGAACCAGTGCGTCGGGGTGACGCCCGGCTTCGGGTTGTGGCTGTTGCGGATCAGCCGGCCGTTCAGCTCCGGCGGCAGGTGGCCCTCGACGGTCAGGCCGGTCGCGGTGATCTCGTCGACGGCCGGGGTGTAGTGGCCGATCAGGTAGGGCTTGGTGCTCACGAGTGACTCCTTGGTCTGTCGTATTTCGGTGGTGGGCCGGAGATGGGGGAGAGGGAGGTCAGGCGGGCTGCTCGGCGCGGGCCTTCAGAGCCGCGAGCCAGGATTCGAGCGAGGCGTGCAGGGCCTGCCCGAGCTGCTCGGCGGCGGCCTCGACGGGCGCCCCGGCCCACGACTCCTCGGTGCGCACGGTGACGCGGTCGCCGTCGGCGGTGAACGTCCACACGTGCACGCCGTCGATGCCGCCCGCCGGGCCGCCCCACACGATCCGCTCGCCGGGGACGACCTCGAAGACGGTGGAGGTGATGTCCAGGCCGTGCGTGGTCCAGCGGAAGGAGCTGCCGGGCTCGACCGGGCCGCTGAGCGCGGTGGTGTCGATGTCGCCGTTCCAGGACGGCCAGGCGTCGATGCCGGTGTGCACGGCCCACACCCGCTCGATCGGCGCGTCGATGGTGGTGGACAGGCGGACGATCACGGGGGCGGTCTCGTCGATGGTGCGCATGGCGGTGTTCCTTTCGTTCGGGCGGGTGGTGCGGGTCAGGAAGGCGGCCAGGACGGCCGTGCCGAGCAGGACGGCGGCCGAAACGGCGAACGCCGCGCGGTAGCCGTCGGTGAGGGCTTCGAGACGAGGCCGGGAGGAGCCGGCGGTGAGCGATCCGGCGAGGGTGGCCAGGACGGCCAGGCCCGCGGCGCCGCCGACCTGCCGGGTGGTGTTGGCCAGGCCGCCCGCCGCGCCGGCGTCGGGCTGGGCGACGCCGTCCATGGACAGGGCGGTGAGCTGGACGAAGGCGACGCTGAGACCGAGCCCGATGAGGACGCTCGGGCCGAGCACGCCGGCGAGGTAGGAGCCGCCGGCGCTGATCCGCGACAGCCATGCCAGCCCGGCGGCCTCGACGAGCAGGGCGGCGAGCAGCGCGCGGGACGCGCCGGTCCGGGCGGTGATCCGGGGGGACAGGGCCGAGCCCAGCATGACCGCGCCGGCGAGCGGGAGCTGCCCGAGCCCGGTGAGCAGCGGCCCCTGTCCCAGGACCTCCTGCTGGTAGAGCGGCAGGAAGAAGAACAGCGCGATCCACACCGAGCCGAACAGCGCCATCAGCGTGTTGGCCGCGCCCACCCGGCCGGCCCGGAACAGCCGCGGCGGGACCAGCGGGTCGGGGTGGCGGCGCTCGGCGAGGACGAACAGCGCGCCGAGGACGGCGGCGCCGGCGAACGCGCCGAGGACGCGCGGGTCGGCCCAGCCCTGTTCGCGGGCGGTGGCCAGACCCCACACCAGGGCGGTCAGGGCCGCGGTGATCGTGGCGGTGCCGAGCAGGTCGAACCGCCCGCCGCCGCGTCCGGCGGACGGGGGAGCCGAGCCCGCGACGGCGGCGAGGACGGCGAAGGCCCCGAGGGCGACGGCGAGGAACAGCGCCCGCCAGCCCCATGCCTGGGCGAGGAGCCCGCCCAGCAGGACCCCGGCGGCGCCTCCCGCGCCCGAGACCGCGCCCCAGACTCCGAGCGCCCTGCCACGGCCGGGTCCCGGCGGGAACAGGCCCATCACGACGGCGAGCGCCGCCGGGGCGACGGCCGCCGCGCCCAGGCCCTGCACCGCCCGCGCGGTGATCAGCAGGCCCGCCGACGAGGACAGCCCGGCCACCGCCGAGGCGCCGCCGAACACCGCGAGGCCGCCCAGCAATACGTGGCGGTGCCCCAGCAGGTCGGCGGCGCGTCCGCCGGCCAGGAGCAGCGCCCCGAACGCCAGCCCGTAGGCGTTGACGACCCACGTCGTGCCGCCGTCGGCCAGCCCGGCGCCCTCGCGGATCTGCGGCAGCGCCACGTTGACGATCGAGTTGCCGAGCACGACGAGGAACTGCGCCGCGGCCAGGGCCGCGAGCGCGGCGCCCGTGCCTGTCTTACGCATCTCCGACTCCTCACATGTGAGTGGTTGACCACTCACTCTCGCGTCCGAAAGAAGGCGGGGCGCGAGCCCCGCCGGCGGTTCCCGGATGGACCACCCGGGAACCGGTCAGTAGTGCGTGATCCCCGCCGAGAGGGTCCGGCTCCAGGGCGCCTCCACCTCGTCGGCGCCCGTGGACACCAGCAGGTGGCACAGCATGCCCCGGGCGAAGAAGTCCTGGACCTGGGCCTCCCCGCCGCCGGAGGCGCCGCGCACGTACTCCACCAGCCGGGCGTACCCCTGCCGGACCGCCTCCCGCACGGCCGGCTCGGACACCGCCGCCGCCTGCGCGTGCAACTGGATCAGCATCAGGTCGTTGTCGGTGATCAGCCGGGCGTAGGCGTCGCCCATCGCGCGCAGGACCGCCTCGGCCGAGCCGCCGCCGTGCGTGGCCACGGCCTGCTCCAGCGCGCCGCGCACCTTCACGAAGCAGTGCTCGACGACCGCCACGAACAGCGACTCCTTGCTGGGGAACAGCCGGTAGACGTACGCCTGGGAGATCCCCGCCGCCTTGGCCACCTCGGTCGTGGTCGTCCCCCAGTAGCCGCGGGCCGCGAAGGCGCCGATGGCGGTGGCGAGCACCGTCTCCCGTCGCTCCTCGGCGGTGGAGAGCCGCCTCTCCCGGTTCGTCATCATGTGAGTAATAAACCACTCACACTTCTTCTCGTCAAGCCGGACCCCGATCTCGTGTAGATCGGGACCGTCGTCACATGGAGCTCGGACGATCCAGGCTCTTCTTCTCCGCCTCGCGCCGCGCTCGGTAACTGTCCGTCACTGCCGGTAGGGTGCAGGGCTTAGGTGGGCGACCCTGCCGCCGCCGGGTTCGCCCGGCCGGTCGACAGGGGGCATGATGACTTCACGTGACGGCGGTTACGGCACGGAAGGTGGCGCGGCGGAAGGTGAGCGTGGCTGATGGCGTCGTGCCCGGCGCCGACGATCCCGCCGATGCACCGGGAGGACCGAGCCCGTCGCTCAACGGGCGTGCCGGAAAGCGGGACCTGCGGCTGGAGCCGCTGGCCGGGAAGGTCGGGCTGGTGGTCAGCGGGGAGATCGACATCCGCAACCGTCCGGTGTGGCAGTCGGCGCTCGACCGGCTGGCCGGCGCCGGACGGCAGGTCCATCTGGAACTGGCGGGGCTGCGAATGATCGACGCCGGCGGCGTGGGAGTGCTGCTCACGGCCGCCTCCCGGCTGGACGCCGACGGCGGTATCGTGCTGTATGACCCGCCGCGGGCGCTGTGCCGGATCCTGGGCGTGTTGTGGCCGGACGCGGTGGGGATCGAGGTGCGCGAGCGATGAGCACGCGGTCGGAGGCCGTCCAGCGGGCGCGTGCGGACTTCCATCACCCGGCGCTGTTCTACCGCGGCGCGGAGGAGTACCTGGCCGGGCTGCTGCCGTTCATCCACGGCGGGCTGGAGGCGGGGGAGCCGGTCGCGGCGGCGGTGCCCGAACCGAACCTGCGCCTGCTGCGCGACCATCTCGGCCCGGACGCGGACCGGGTCCGTCTGCTGGACATGGGCCGGGCCGGACGCAACCCCGGCCGGATCATCCCCGGCGTCCTGCGCGCGTTCGCCGACGCCCATCCCGGCCGCCGGGTGCGGATCGTCGGTGAGCCGATCTGGCCCGATCGCAGCGCCGAGGAGTACCCGGCCTGCCTGCAGCACGAGGCGCTGATCAACCTCGCGTTCGCCGGCCGTCCGGTGACCATCGTCTGCCCCTACGACGCCGTCCGGCTGGAGGCGCGGGTGCTGACCGACGCCGCCGCCACCCACCCGGTGCTGTCCGACCCCGGCGGGGAGCGTCCCAGCGACGCCTACGCCGCCGACAGGGTGATCGCCGACTGCAACCGGCCGCTGCCCGACCCCGGCACCGCCCCCGCCGCGGTCCTGAGATTCGACGAGGACGCCCTGATCCAAGCCCGGGACCTGGCCAGCGCGCACGCCGACCGAGCCGGGCTGGGCCGCGACCGGGTGCTGGACGTCGAGCTGGCCGTCGCCGAACTCGCCGCCAACTCCCTGGCGCACGGCGGCGGGCACGGCACCCTGCGGATCTGGACCCTGCCGTCGCACCTGGTGTGCGAGGTGAGCGACCGCGGACACCTGACCGACCCGCTGGCCGGACGCCACCCCGTCCCGCCCACCAGCGTGGGCGGACGCGGCCTCCTGCTGGTCAACCAACTGGCCGACCTGGTGCGCCTGCACACCCGCCCGGACGGCACCACCGTCCGCGCCTACTTCGCTCGCTGAGCCCCGGAAGCCGCCCGCCGGCAAGGATCTCCCAACAATCTCCATCGGGCTGCAATCGTTTCCTTACTGAGGGTTATCAATACTTGGTGCCCGGCCCGGCCCGACCGGACCGGCCTTGGCCGCAACGCCCTCATCCGGCCCTCAGGGAGTCACTTCGCATGAGCATGCCCCCTGGTCCCGCCCCCGCCATCACCGTCAAGCCCAGCGATGACCGCTACCCGGCGCTCAGCCGCGGGTTCAACCAGCGGTGGATCGCCGATCCCGACTACGTACGCCTGGTGACCACGCCTCGGGGCGCGGCGTCCGCGCTGGCCGAGGCGATCAACCAGCCGACCCGGGACGCGCGGCGGCACCGCGTCACCGTCCGGTCCGGCGGACACTGCTACGAGGACTTCGTCTGCGGCGACGACGTCCGGGTGATCCTGGACGTCAGCCCCATGTGCGGGATCGCTACGACCCGGACCTGGAGGCCTGGTGCGTCCAGGCGGGCGCCACCAACTGGCACGCCTACAGCCATCTGTATCCCCTCAGCGGGAAGGCGCTGCCCGGCGGGTCGTGCTACTCGGTGGGGCTGGGAGGCCACATCACCGGCGGCGGCTACGGGCTGCTGTCGCGCCAGTCCGGCCTCACGGTGGACTACCTGTACGCCGTCGAGGTCGCCGTCGTCAACGCCGACCGCACCGTGGACCTGGTGGTCGCCACCCGCGACGATCCCGATCCCGACCGCCGCGACCTGTGGTGGGCGCACACCGGGGGAGGCGGCGGCAACTTCGGGGTCGTCACCCGGTTCTGGTTCCGCGACCTGCCGGCCCCGCCCGAGCGGGTGCTGATCACCGCCCGCGCCTGGAAGTGGCCCGACTTCACCAAGGAGAGCTTCACCCGCCTGCTGAACGCCTACGGCGAGTACTTCGCCGACCACCAGGATCCCGCCACGCCCGCGGGCCGGCTGTTCACGCTGCTCACCCTCAACCACCGCGCCAACGGAGAGATCGGCCTGATCGCCCAGGTCGACGCCGACAGCGACGCCGAGGACGATCCGGGCGTCGCCGCGATGCGCGCGTTCCTGAAGAAGGTCGACGGCGACAGGGTCCCCGACTCGCATCCCATGTGGTCCTCCGCCGCCGAGCACGCCGCCATCCCCGGCGCCTACAAGCCGCGGCTGATGCCGTGGCTGACCGCCACGCAGGCGCTCAACAGCTCCGGTGAGAACCGCTGCGGCAAGTACAAGTCGGCCTACCTGCGCAAGCCCTTCACCAAGCGGCAGATCACCGCGATGTGGGACTACCTGGGCAACACCCACTTCGAGAACTACGACAACAAGGAGGCGGTCATCCAGATCGACTCCTACGGCTCGGCGGTCAACGACCCGCCCCACGACACCGCCAGCCCGCAGCGGGACTCGATCCTGAAGATGCAGTACCAGGTGTACTGGCAGCGTCCCAGCGACGACGACGCCGGCGACGAGGCGAAGCACCTGGCGTGGATCCGGGAGACCTACCGGGCCACCTTCGCCGCCACCGGCGGCGTTCCCGTCATCGGGGAGAACACCGACGGCTGCTACGTCAACTACCCCGACACCGACCTGAGCGACGCCGACTGGAACACCTCCGACCAGTCATGGCACAAGCTGTACTACAAGGACGCCTACACCCGCCTCCAGCGCGTCAAGGCCCGCTGGGACCCCTTGAACATCTTCCAGCACGCCCAGTCGATCCGTCCGCCGGCCGACATCTGAGCCCCAGCGCGCGCCCCCACTGCTCGCCGCCGCCACCGGCAGAGCAGTGGGGCAGACGCCGGCAGGGCAGTGGGGCGGACCTCCCGGGCAAAGCTCCGGCTGCCCCCGGCCGATGCGCTGCCGTCCGCCGACCAGCCATTCCCGGACGGCGCGGACCCGGCGGCGCCGGGCATCGTGATCCAGCCATGATCATCTCCTGTCGCGTTCACCTGAGCGCGGACCCGCGCGTCCGCGAGGCGCTCGGCGAGCTGTACGCGGGGCTCGTCGAGATTCGCGCGCCGCGCCGCCGTCCGCGATGTCGCTGATCCCGGATCCGCTCACCGCGGGCCGGGTCAAGGCCTACGTGCGCGAGCAGCGCGGGGCGAAGTGGACCGTCCGCGGGAAGCTGTGGTGAGCGGCGAGCGCGAGGCGCGCTTCGAGCGGGCCTTCCGCGCGCACAGCGGCGAGATCCTCGGCTACCTGGCCCGGCGCACCGAGCCCGCCGAGGACGCCGCCGACCTCATGGCGGAGGTGTCCGCCACCGCGTGGCGGCGCGTGGACGACCTGCCGCCCGGCGACGAGGCCCGCCCGTGGCTGTACGGCACGGCGCGCAAGGTGCCGGCCAATCACCGTCGGGGACGCCCCCGCCGCGACCGGCTCGCCGGGCGGCTGCGCGAGGCGCTTGGCAGCGCCCTCCGCTAGCGCATCGAGCGACGCAGCAGCTGATCGCCGTCGCACGCCGTCCGCCTGAGTGCTGCGGCGGCGCACGGCGCTCACCACGCAGCCTCGACGTCCGCGCTCATCTGTCGGGATTCGGCGACGGCCACGGCTGCGCGCACCAGCGCGGCCACGGCACGGCTGCGGGACCGCTCCGGCCAGGCGATCACCAGCGACGCGGCAGGGCAGTCCTCGACGGGGACGTACGCCACCGCCTGCCGGGGATACCGTGCGGCGACCGATCTCGGAAGCAGGGTCATCGTCGCTCCGAGGCCGACGAGCGCGAGCAACTGCGCGAGATCCTGCACGCCGTGCCCGGCGATGTCGCGCTCCGCCCGTTCGTCGGCCTCGTCCGGGCCGATCCCGAGATCGGCGAGCAGGACGCGGGAGGCGCCGGCGAGGGCGTGGCCGGCGGGCAGCGCCGCCACGCGGGGCTCGACCGCGATCACCTCCGCGTCGATGCCGCCCGGATCGTACGGGGCGAACATCAGCGCGGCGTCGGCCTCACCCGTCCGCAGCAGCCGCGGGTGCTCCCGCCACCCGCACAGCCGGACGGCGACGGGCCCGGCGTCGGGCTCGTCGGCCACCGCGGCGAGGATGTCCTCCAGCAGACCGCCGTCGGCGTCCGCCTTGACGGCGAGCAGCAGGCTCCGATGCGGCGCCGACGCCCGCACGGCACGGCGGACCGCCGCGTCGAGCGCCTCCAGCGCGGGCCGCGCCTGAGCCAGCAGCACGGCGCCGGGCTCGGTCAGCTCGACCACCCGCGTTGAGCGCTCGAACAGCCGCACGCCGAGCTCGGCTTCGAGGTTGCGGATCGCCCGCGACAGCGCGGGCCCGGCGATGCCGAGCCGTGCTGCGGCGCGGGTGAAGTTGCGTTCCTCCGCGACCGCGACGAAGTAGCGCAGGGCCCGGGACTCCGCTGGCATGCCTCCCACACTATGACCCGATCGGCACCGTGATCACTGCCTTTTCGTTCATGGTCGGTGCCGGATCGGTCCTTCCTCGGGCCCTCACCCGTCCCGCAGGCTGATGCGACGGCAGGCCCCCTGCGGAACGGAGAAACAGCATGCGAGCAATCGGCATCGAGCATTTCGGTGAGACCCCGGCCCTCAAGGACGTGCCCGTCCCGGAGCCCGGTGGCGGCGAGGTGCAGGTCGCCGTTGAGGCGGCGTCGACCAACCCGCTGGACCAGCTCATCGCCTCCGGGGCGCTGGCGGCGCTCGGGGAGTACCGGTTCCCGCTGACGCTCGGCATGGACGGCGCGGGGACCGTGACCGCGCTCGGCAATGGCGTCACGGAGTTCCACGTCGGGGACCGCGTCTTCGGCCAGTTCTGGAGCCGACCCCTTCAGTTCGGCTGCTTCGCGGAGGTCGCGGTGGTGCAGGCGGTGCCCGCTTTCGGAGCGCTGGCGCGCATCCCCGACGAGTTGCCGAGCGATGTGGCCGCCGCACTGCCGACCGCCGGCATGACCGCGCTCGGCGCGATCGACGTCATGCGGGTGCCCGAGGGCGGCACCCTGCTCATCGTCGGCGCGACCGGAGGCGTCGGCACCTTCGCGGTGCAGGCCGCCGCCGCGCGCGGAATTCGCGTCATCGCGACGGCGTCCGCCCAGGTCGCAGAGGACGTACGAAAGCTCGGCGCCGCCGAGATCGTCCTACGTGGCGCGGAGCCCCTCGACCGGGCCCTGCGAAGGCTCGCGCCGGAGGGCGTCGACGCGATCCTCGACACCGTCGGCGAACGCTCCCTCACGAGCAGCGTGGCCGGTGCCGTAAGAGACGACGGAGCGCTCCTGTCGACCGCCTTCGGCGTGGACGAGAACATCCTCGCCGAAAAGCGCCTCCGCGCCGTCAACTACCAGCTCGATCGCAAACCCGAGCGCCTCGCCGAGCTGACGAGACTGGTCACCACAGGCGCCGTCCATCCCGTCATCGGCGCGACGCTCCCCTTGGAGGAGGCACCGCACGCCCTCACCGGCGACCTCAAGCCCACGAGCATGCGCGGCAAGACCGTCCTCCACGTCCGCTGACCTCCGAACAACCCCGATGGTCTAACGTTTTCCACGACCGCTTCGCCGGCAAGCCGTTCCAGAACGGCTGCTGACCTGCCGTGCCGCCCGTCCGCTCCGCGGGGTGAGTGGACGGGCGCAGCGCCTTCAGGTCTTTGAACGACTTTTCCAGTCTCGTGCGCGAATCGGTGGGGCTTCGTGCGTCATCGACTCATCGGCCATGTCGTGAGCACGTCCTTGGCGGAGCCGTGAGTTGCTACTTCTCGGCCGTGCCGGACTGTTCGCGAAGGGATTCCTGGTAGAGGTCCGCATAGGTGGGCGAGCCCTCGATCAGGCCGTCGCAGAAGGCGGCGACATCGTCGCCGATGAGTTCCAGGACTCCCTTGCCGGACGCCGCGCCCTGCTCGAAGAAATCGACGATCTCCGAGAGCAGGTTCCCCTCGGTCAAGTCGACCGGCCCGACTTTGAAGAGGTACCTCTGCATCTCCTTGTAGACGATCTGGTAGTCCGGGGGGAGCGCCTTGACCCGCGCCACGTGCGCCCGCCACTGCTTCTTGCCCTCGATGATGTCCTGGATGCCCACGTCAGCCTCCCAGCCTGCCCAGTTTCCTTGCGACGTTGCGGTTCAATTGCTCGCGCCACCGATCGCGGTACGTCCGTGCGCCCTCGCCTCCGGTCAGGGCCTCGCAGAAAGCGCCGATGTCACCCCCGAGGACCTCCTGAATGCTCAGTCCGTCCGCCGCCGTCTCTTCCAGCAGTCCCAGGGCGCCGTCGAGAATCGGCATCAGGTTGCGACCGGTGAAGTTCGCGTGCGGGAAGAGTCCGGCCTTGATCTCCTCCCACGCCGCCCGGTATTCGTCGGGCAGAGCCGCGGCCCGTTCTTCAAACGCCTTCCATTCTCTGGTGAGGTCGCTTCCCGTCACGGTCTCCCAGAAGTTCATCGCCCGCCCTCCTTGAGTTTTTCGATGCGCGATGAGAGGTACTCCCATTTCGTCCAGAACCGTGCGAGCTCCTCGCGGCCCGCGTCGTTGAGCGCGAACAACTTCCGCGGCGGGCCCTGCTCGGACGGCCGCTTCGTCACCTGGACGAGCCCGTTCCGCTCCAGCCGCACCAGGATCGTGTAGACCGTCCCCTCGACCACGCCCGCGAAGCCGAGCTCGTTCAGCCGGCGCGTGATGGCGTACCCGTAGGTCTCCTGGTCGCCGATGATCTGCAGCACGCAGCCCTCCAGCGTGCCCTTGAGCATCTCCGTCAGTTCGTCCATCGCAGACCCCCTCACTCCTCCCGGTACTGCGTGTCGCCAAGTACTGCTACAAAGTAGCACTGAGTAGTGCCGGCGTCCAACGGCGCCTGCGAAGGAGGCTGGTGTCGGCTCGGGTGCAGTCATGTGTCGGATGCCTTGGCGGGACGCGTCTCCGCACGATGGGGGAGGACTCGACGAACGGAGAAATCGATGACCGTCCGGCTGCCGGCGGAACGTGTGCGGGATCGGCTGGAGGCCGGCGATCCCGGACTCGTGCGGACGCTGTCGGCGCTCAGAGCGGTCATCGGCGTTGCGCTCACCCTGGCCGGTCTCGGCATCTCGGGCGCGCCCGCCGAGTTGCTCGTCGCGGGCTGCTTCGCTCCGTTCACCCTCGCGTTGGCCCTCGGCGACGGCGCTGCGCGGAACCAGGCGTTCGTGGTCGCCGCGGCGGTGCCCTTGGTGTCCGCCGTCCTGCTCATGGGGGGTGCGCTGGCGCCCTACCCGGTGCCGGCCGGGGGCGTCTTCGTCCTGGTGGTCTTCTGGGCGGTGTACGTCCGCCGCTACGGGGCGCGGGGGCAGGCACTCGGGATCCTGGCCTTCATGGCCTACTTCCTGCCCCAGTTCCTCGGCGCGCGGATGAGCGACCTGCCAGGCCTGTACGCGGCCGTGGCCGCGGGTTTCGCCGCCGACGCGATCGTGCGCTTCGGATTACTGCGTACGAGCCCCGGCGGCACGCTGCGTCGGCTGCGGCGCGCGTTCCGCACCCAGCTGGCGCGAGTGGTGCTCGACGCGGCCGACCTCGTGCGGACGGGCCGGAGCGGAGTCCGCGCGGCCCGGACGCTGGAGAGCGGGATCGTCCGGCTGCACCGCAGCGCGTTGATGCTAGAGGACGCCCTCAGCCACGGCGTGCCGGGCGGGGCCGGGGAACTGGGACGGATCGCACGGGCCGAGGTGGCCGCGCAACGGCTGGCGGTGCTGGCCGTCCGGGCCGCCGAACACCCGGCGGTGTCCGCCCGCCTTCGGGAGCATCTGGTGCTGGAGTTGCGGGCCGTCCACGCTCGTCTGGTTCGGGCACGGGACGGTGGTGACGGGGGCGGCCTCGGTGCGGCTCAAGACCCGCGGAGGCCGGGACTCGGCACGCCGGCCGCGCTGCTGGACGTCCATGATGCGATCGGCGAGCTGACGCGTGCCGTGGCCGGGCTCCGACCAGTCGGTGACGGTCACCGGGAACACGGCCCGCGCCGCTTCGTGGACGGCGGCGCAGCCCCGCAGGCGGAGGGCGCGCCTTCCGGGCGAATCGGCCTGCTCGGGCCGGGGCCAGTTTGGCGGGCCGCGCAGGTCGCCGCGGCGACGGCGGGCGCCGTGGTGGGTGCGGGTGCTTTGTCCTCCGGGCACTGGTACTGGGCCGTGCTCTCCGCGTGGGTGGTCTTCGTCAACACCGAGAGCTCCGGGGACGTCCTGGTTCAGGGGCTGCAACGTCTGCTGGGCACCGTCCTGGGCGTGGCCTGCGGGCCGGCGGTCGCGGCGGTCGGCGGTGGCCCGGTCGTCCTGTGCGTGTCACTGGTCTGCGTCTTCGGCATCTTCTGGACACCGCCGGACGCGTACTGGGCGGTGAGCTTCTTCATCACGTGCATGATCGTCACGATCTTCGTCCTGCTCGGTGTCTTCTCCAGCGAGCTTCTCGCGGTGCGGGTCCGGGAGACCGCGCTCGGGGTGACGTGCGGGGTCCTGGCGGGGGCGCTCGTGAGTCCCACGACCGTCCGCCGGGCCGGCGGGGAGCGGTTGCTCACGGTGCTGCGCGCCCTCCAGCGGACGCGCCTACCGCGGGACGTCTCGCCGCTCGGGGCCCGTGAGCTGGACCGGGCCCTGGAGGAGCTGCGCGGCTCTCTCCGCCCGCTCGTCCATCCGCTGAATCCGCGCCGAGCGCATCGCGCCCGCGCCCGGCACCTGCTCGCGCTGCTGGAGTCGTGCGCCTACCATGCGCGCAGCCTGGCCGCTGTCGCCCCGGCAGAGGCCCGCCCCGCCCGGCCGGGCGGGCCGGGGTGCGACGCGGACGCGGCGGCCGAGCGCGTCCGAGGCAACCTCGACGAGGCGATCCGCCTGCTGCGGGCGGGCGCGTGGCCTGCGGCCGGAGGCCGCCCTCGCACGCTGGAGCGGCTCGCCGCCGACCCCCGCTGGGCCCGGGACCGCACATGCGGGGGTACCCGCGCTCTGTTCCATCTGCGTCGCCTGGACGAGGCGACGGCCGAGCTGGCGCGGGCTCTCGGCGGCCCCGCGGCGGGTGCCCGCCATGCTCGCCGGGCTCACCGCGTTCGCCGGGCTCGCCGTTGGACGGCGGTCAGTCCGGGTCGCCCGCCGCGTCGACCACGTCCCGAAGCTGGGAGCGGGCGGTGACGCCCAGCTTGGGGAAGGTGCGGTAGAGGTGGGAGCCGACGGTGCGCGGCGAGAGGTAGAGGCGTTCGCCGATCTCGCGGTTGCTGAGCCCGCGCGCGGCGAGACGGACGATCTGCTGCTGCTGCGGTGAGAGCCCGGCGAAACCGCCCGGGTCGGCCGTGCCGGTGTCCAGGCCGGCCGCCCGCGACTCGGACCGTGCGCGTTCCGCCCACGGCCGCGCGCCCAGCCTGAGGAAGGTGTCGTTGGCCGCGGTGAGGAACGGCCGCGCCTCGGCGATGCGGCGGCGGCGCCGCAGCCACTCCGCGTACTCCAGCAGCGTCTGAGCGTGCTCGAAGGGCCAGCGCTGCAGTTCAGAGTCGGCAAGGGCGGCCTGGAAGGCCGGCTCGGCGTGCTCGGGTTCGGCGAGCAGCGCGCGGCCGCGGTGGACGAGGGACCGCAGGCGGGACGAGCCGCTGCCGGCCGTCGTGCGGGCGGAGCGTTCGACGATCTCTATGGCGTCGGCGTGGTGGCCGCTGCGCGCGGCGGACGCCGCAAGTTCGGGCAGCGCCGGGTACGAGGCGTGGTAGTGGACGGGGCCGCCGTCCGCGTCGAAGACCGCGCGCGCGTACTCGTAGGCGGTCTCGTAGTCGCCGTCGGCGATGGCGGCGCTCGCGAGGGCGCGGTGCGCGTACACGGCGACCGACCGGCTCTCCAGCGGGTCCACCAGGCGCAGCGCCTCGCCGGCGAGCGCGCGTGCGGACGCCGTGTCGCCCTGCGCGGCCAGCACCATCGCGTCGATGGCGCGCGCGCACGCGACGGCGTGGTCGAGGACCGGCGCGGCGGGCAGCGCGGCGAGTTCGGCGCAGACCGTCCGGGCCTGCTCCCAGCGTCCGTGCTCGAAGTAGGCCAGCGCGACGACGCCGCCCAGCCCGTCCGGGAGGGGGCCGTGGGTGCGCCACGCGTGGACGGCCTCGTCGAACGTCCGGACGGCCAGCGGGGTCTCGTCCAGGATCCAGGCGGCGACAGCGAGCGCGGTCGAGCGTTCGGGACGGTCCCGAGCCGCGGCGATCAGGTCCGGCAGCCGGGGTGCGAGCGCGCGGCCGGCGCCGAAGGGGTCCGACACGGCCAGCGTCCACTCGCGCAGCGGTCCGGCGGGCAGGCTCGGCAGGACCCGTGCGATCTCCGACCGCTGGGATTCCTCGCCGGAGTAGAAGCGCAGCACGGCGGCGGTGGCGAGCGCGTCCAGCGCGACGGCCGGGTCCTCGGCCGCCCGTTCGGCGGCGATCGCGATGAGGCCGGGGAAGGCACCGGCGTGCCGGCCGGTCAGCGCGGCCAGCCGTCCGGCGGGCAGCGCGGCGGTGGCGTGCACGGCGGGGTCGCCGGTGCGGGCGCGGGCCCGGGCGGCCAGTTCCTCGACCCAGGGCAGGTCGCCGGTGAAGGCGGCCAGGCCGGCCGCGTCCGCCAGCAGGCGGGCGCCGTCCTCGCGGTCGGGGCGCAGCTCCGCCGCGCGGGCCAGCGCTCTGGCGGCCGCGGCGTGGCCGCCGCGCCGCCGCGCCCGCTCGGCCGTCTCCTCCAGGGCGGCGGACACCTCGGCGTCCGGGTGGAGGGCCGCGGCGGCGAGGTGCCAGGCGCGGCGGTCCGGTTCGTCGCGCAGGGCGGCGGCGAGCGCGCGGTGCGCCTCCAGGCGGGCGTCCAGCGGTTCGGCGTGGTAGACCGCGGAGCGGATCAGCGGGTGCCGGAACCGCGGGTACCGGCCCTCCCGGCGGACCAGATGGGACTCTTCGAGGGCGGTCCACGCCTTGTCGTCGGGCTGGGGCAGCAGCGCCAGGACGGTGTCGGGGGGATCGGCGGCGTCGGCGGCGGCGAGCAGCAGCAGGGCGCGCCGGCCCGCTTCGGGCAGCTCCGCCAGGCGCGCGGCGTAGATCCTCGCCAGGCGCTCGTCCACCGGCAGCGGCCCGTGCGCGTCGCCGGCGCGACGGCCCCGCGCCGCCTCGGCCAGCTCCAGCAGGGCCAGCGGGTTCCCCGCGGCCTCGTCGAGGACGCGTTCCCGCAGCCCGGCCGCCAGGCCGGGGGAGCGCAGGTCGAGCAGCCGCCGGGACTCGGCCCGCCCGAGCGGGCCCAGCACGAGTTCCGGGACGCCGCGACCGAAGCGTCCGGTGAGCGCCCGGCCGGTGTCGTGGCCGTCGCCGCCGCGCCCGCCTGCCAGCACCGTGGCGGCCTCGTGACCGTCGGCGCCGCGCCCGCCGGCCAGCAGCGCGACCGGGTCGCCGTCGAGCCGGCCGGCCAGCACCGCGACGGGGTCGCCGTCGAGCCGCCGGACCGCGAAGGACAGGGCGCCGGCGGACGCCGCGTCGATCCACTGGACGTCGTCCAGCACGACCAGCAGGGGCGCCCGTCCGGCCGCCCAGGACAGCAGGGAGAGGACGGCGACGCCCGTCAGCAGGGGGTCGGCGTCGCCGGGCTCGAACCCGAAGGCCCCGAGCAGCGCCCGGCGCTGCCGGTCCGGCAGGTCGCCCGCCTCGGCCAGCAGCGGCCGCAGGAGCTGGTGGAGGGCCGCGAACGGCAGGTCCTTCTCGGACTCGTCGCCGGCCGCGCGCAGCACCCGCCGGCCCGCCGCCGCCGCGCGGCGGGCCGCGTCGTCCAGCAGGGTGCTCTTGCCCGTTCCCGCGGCCCCGGAGAGGAGCAGGGCCCGGCCGCCGCCGGACACGTCCGCCACCAGGGCGGAGAGCCGCTCGATCTCGGCGTCCCGCCCCACGATCTCGGCGTCCCGCCCCACGATCTCGGCGTCCCGTCCCGCGATCTCGGCGTCCCGTCCCGCGATCTCGGCGTCCCGGTCCACGATTCCGGCGTTCCGCCCCACGATTCCGGCGTCCCGTGCCACGATCTCGGCGTCCCGTCCCGCGATCGGGCCGCGGGACGCCTTGCCCGGCTCCGCGGAGCCATGCCCGCGGCTTCCTCCGGTCAGTGCCGCGGAGCCATGCCCGCGGCCCTCTCCGGTCGGTGCCGCAACACCATGTCCGCGGCTCCCTACGGTCAGTGCCGCGGTGCCGCGCGAACCCCGCGCCCGCTCGTCCAAGCGAACCTCCACTAACCACCGCCCGCTCGTTGAGGTGCGGCGTCATCGCAGGCCAGCGTACCTGCCGGTGCCGCCCCCTGGACGCGGTGCCAGCGCGCGCCCGCGGCCGGTGCAGTCACCTGACGCATACCGCCTGCCCCGGCGTCCGCGCACGATGGAGCCAGCGGCGGTTCCCGACCGCCCCCCACCTCTAACGATCAAGGAGTGCCATGCGCACCGCTCCATCGGCACGCTCGGACGAGATCACTCTGGGCGATGTCACGGTCACGCGGGTCTGGGAGTACTACGGATCCGTCGAGATGACGCCCGACACGTTCTTCCCCGAAAGCTCGCCCGATACGTGGGAAGAGCACGCGTCCTGGCTGGAGCCCCACTTCGTGGACGCCGAGACGCGGATCGTCAACTCGGCGATCCAGACCTGGCTGCTGCGCAGCGAGGGCAGGAACATCCTCATCGACACCGGGGTCGGCAACCACAAGGACCGGCCCTACTCGCCGGTCTGGAGCCGTCTCGACACCGGCTTCCTGGACAACCTGGCCCGCGCGGGCGTGCGGCCCGAGGACGTTGACCTCGTGGTGAACACCCACCTGCACGTGGACCACGTCGGCTGGAACACCTACCTCGACGGCCGCACCTGGGTGCCCACCTTCCCCAACGCGACCTACCTGATGCCCAAGGCCGACTTCGACTTCTGGAACCCCGCGAACGAGCACAGGCCGCGGCTCGGCCGGGGCAACCAGAACGTGTTCGAGGACAGCGTCGCACCCGTCCACGAGGCGGGCCTGACGCGGCTGTGGGAGGACGGCCACACCATCGACGGCAACCTGCGCCTGGAGGCCGCGCCCGGCCACACCCCGGGGTCGTCGGTCGTCACCCTCGAATCGGGCACGGACCGCGCGGTGTTCGTCGGCGACATGCTGCACAGCCCCGTCCAGTTCGTGGAGCCGGACGCCAACAGCTGCTTCTGCGAGGACCCGGCCGCGGCCCGCGCCACCCGCCGCAGGTTCCTGTCCTGGGCCGCCGACCACAACGCCCTGGTCGTCCCCGCGCACCTGGGCGGCCACGGCGCCGCCGAGGTCGTCCGCGACGGCAGCGGCTTCGCCGTCAAGGGGTGGGCGCCGTTCGCGCCGCACGCCGAGACCTCGAAGGACGCCCGATGAGCCGGCAGGCGGGACCGGTCGTCGCCACCGCGCAGGGCGCCGTGCGGGGCCTGCGCCGCGACGGGGCGGCGGTCTTCCTGAACATCCCGTACGCGGCGCCTCCGACGGGCGCGTCCCGGTTCGCCGCTCCCCGCCCGCACGCCCCTTGGGACGGGGTACGGGACGCCACGACGCCCGGCCCGACCGCGCCGCAGGCCGAACGCCGGCTCGGCGACGTGGACATGACCCCGTACTTCGGACCGGGCTGGATCGCCGGCGAGGACTTCCTGACCGTCAACGTCTGGACCCCGGAGGCCGGCGGCGCGCGCCTGCCCGTGATGGTGTTCGTGCACGGCGGCGGCTTCGTGGCGGGCTCCACCCGTTCGGAGCTCTACGACGGCGCCGCCTTCGCCCGCGATGGCGTCGTCCTCGTGACGCTGAACTACCGGCTCGGCGTCCAGGGGTTCCTCGATCTGCCCGGAGCGCCCGCCAACCGCGGCCTGCTCGACGTGATCGCCGCTCTTCGCTGGGTGCGGGAGAACATCGCCGCTTTCGGCGGCGACCCCGACCGCGTCACGCTGTTCGGCCAGTCCGCGGGCGCGACGATCGTGGGCGGCGTGCTGGCCTCGCCCGAGGCCGCGTCCGCCGGCCGGCGGCTGTTCCGGCGCGCGATCGTGCAGAGCGGCAGCGGCCTGGGCGCCTTCACACCCGAGCAGGCCGCCCGCGTGACCCGCGCCGCGGCCCGGGCCCTGGGAGTCGAGCCGCACGCCGGCGCCTTCGCCGCCGTCCCCGACGAGCGGCTCGTCGAGGTCACGGGCGAGCTCTCCGGTATCGATCTGCGGACCGAGACGCACGCCGACCCGCTCATCGGGCTGAGCCCGTTCAGCATCGTGCTCGACCGGCAACCGGCCGAGGCCGTCGCCGCGGGCGCCGGAGCGGACGTCGACCTGCTGGCGGGCACCAACACCGAGGAGGGCAACCTCTACCTGGCGCCCTTCGGCAAGCTGTCCACCTCCACGGCGGCGGATGTGGACGCCACCGCCGCGAGCTCGCACCCGCGGCCGGCCCGGCTCGTCGAGGCCTACCGCAGGGCCAGGCCGCACGCCTCCGCCGGGGAACTGCGCTCCGCCATCATGGGCGACGCCCTGTTCGGCGCCGGAACCCGGCGGCTGGCCGACGCGCACGCGCGCACGTCCGGCGCCACCTACCGCTACTCGTTCGCGTGGCGCTCGAACGCCCTCGGCGGCGAACTCGGGGCGACCCACGCCGTCGAGCTGCCGTTCGTCTTCGACATCACCGGACTGCCGTCCCTCCGCGGCCCCGCCGCCATCCTCGGCCCGGACGAGCCGCCGACGGACCTCGCCGCCCGCATGCACGCGGCCTGGGTGTCCTTCGCCGCCACCGGCGATCCCGGCTGGGGCCGCTACGACACCGAGCGTCGCACGACCATGCGCATCGACGACGAATGGACCACCGTGGACGACCCGCACGGCGAGGAACTCCGGGCATGGAGCTGACCCGCCAGCCCGCCAGCCGCCAGCCCGCCCGTCCGCCAGCCCGCCAGCCCGCCCAATCAGCAGGAGGCCATCGCCATGACCGGCAGAACCGTTATCAGCACTGACCGCGCGCCGAGCCTCGACGCCCCGCTCTCCCAAGGCGTGCGCAGGGGACCGCTCGTCCAGGTGTCGGGCCAGCTCCCTTACGACCCCGACACCGGCACCGTCGCCGGCGCCACCGTCGCCGAGCAGACCACCCGGGCGCTGCGCAACGTCGCCGCCGTCCTCGACGCGGCCGGAGCCACCCTGGACGACGTCGTGATGTTCCGCGTCTACCTCGCCGACCCGGCCGGCCTGGCGGCCATGAACGAGGCGTACGCCGCCTTCGTGGGCTCCCCCTTCCCGGCCCGCACGACGGTGTACATGGCGCTGCCGCCCGGCGTCCACGTCGAGATCGACGCCCTGGCCGTACTGGCGGACTGACCCCGGAGCCGGAGGGCGGCGGCAACCGTCCGCCCTCCGACTCCGGACGCCGCGCACGCGACCCGGCAGCCCGGCCGGGTGCTGGGCGCGCAACTGGCCGCCAACGGTCCCCTGAGGGTTGCTCAGTTCCCGACGCCGAGGTGGGGCATGAACGCGGAGGGGTACCGGTCGCCGCGCGCCGCGCCTGGCGGGACCGCGTTCTCGATCTCGGCGAGGTCGTCCGCGGTGAGGTCCAGCTCCATCGCGGGCAGCGCTTCGGCCAGTCGTTCGCGGGTGCGGGCGCCGACCAGCGGCACGATGTCCTGGCCTCGCGCGGCCACCCAGGCGATGGCCAGCTGGGCGACGGTGGCGCCCTTGGCGTCGGCGACCCGGCGCAGCGCCTCCACGAGGGTGAGGTTGTGGTCGGCGTTCGCGCCGGTGAACCGGGGGCTGGAGCCGCGGCTGTCGCCGGGGCCCGCGGTGCGGCCGGGTCTCCAGTGTCCGGAGATGAGGCCGCGGCCGAGCACGCCGTAGGCGGTCAGGCCGATGCCCAGCTCCCGCAGCGCGGGGAGGACCTCCGCTTCCACCGCCCGGGAGATCAGCGAGTACTCGATCTGCAGGTCACTGATCGGGTGGACGGTGTGCGCGCGGCGGATCGCGGCCGCATCGACCTCCGAGAGCCCCACGTGCCGGACGTATCCGGCGTCGATCATCTCCTTGATCGCGCCGACCGTCTCCTCGATCGGCACCGCCGGGTCCAGCCGCGCGGGACGGTAGATGTCGATGTGGTCGGTGCCCAACCGGGTCAGCGAGTAGGCCAGGAAGTTCTTCACCGCCTCGGGACGGCCGTCCTGCCCGCCGAACTCCCGGCCCGGGCCTCGCAGCATGCCGAACTTGACGCTGAGCTGGTAGCTGTCGCGATCCCGGCCGCGCAGCGCCTCGGCGAGCAGCAGCTCGTTGTGGCCCATGGCGTAGAAGTCGCCGGAGTCGATCAGCGTGACGCCGGCGTCCAGCGCGGCGTGCACGGTGGCGATGCTCTCCGCGCGGTCGGCCGGGCCGTAGGCGCCCGACATGCCCATCGCGCCCAGGCCCAGCGCGGAGGTGGCCGGTCCGGCCTTGCCTAGAGTGCGTTTCTGCATCGGGTTCTCCCTCGTTCTCGCTGTCGTCCCTCCACCCTGTGCCCCAGCCGGATGGTGCGGGAGCGGAGCGTTCATCGTGGGAGAGCCGCTCCCTGGTTACGCTCGCCGCGGCGCGGGACGATGGGGTCGTGCAACGTGATCAGCTCGCCGATTTCCTGCGCCGCCGCCGCGCGGCGATCCGTCCGACCGAGGTCGGCATCGCCGACGGCTCCCGCCGCCGCACCACCGGACTGCGCCGGGAAGAGGTGGCGATGCTCGCCGGCATGTCGGTGGACTACGTCGTACGCCTTGAGCAGGGCCGTAGCAGTCAGCCCTCGCCTCAGTTGCTCGGCGCGCTGGCCCGGGCACTGCGCCTGTCCGACGACGAACGCGACCATCTGTTCCACCTGGCCGGCCATCGGCCGCCGCCCGCCGACGGAACGGCCCGCCTCGCCCGCGCCGGCCTGATGCGCATGCTGGACCTGCTCGGCCGGACCCCGGCGCTGGTGCTGTCCGACCTGGGCGAGGTCCTCGCCCAGAACCGGGCGGCCATGTTGCTGACCGGCGACCACACGGGCTTCTCCGGCGACCGGCGCTACGCCGTCCACCGCTGGTTCACCGACCCCGCCGCCCGCGCGGTCGCCCCGGTCCAGGAGCAGGAGCACTACGCCCGCCAGCTCGTGGCGGACCTCCGCGCGGCCGCCGGCCGCCGCACCGGTGATCCCGCGGTCGCCGGACTCGTCGAACGGTTGCAGGCCGCCAGCGCCGACTTCCGGCGGCTGTGGGCCGAGCACCAGGTGGCGGTCCGGCGCACCGACCGCAAGACCATGCTGCACCCGCGCGTGGGCCGCCTCCTGCTGGACTGCGAAACGCTGATCACTCCCGACCAGAGCCAGCAGTTGCTGGTGCTCACGCCAGCCGACGCCGAAACCCGCGAGCGGCTGGACCTGTTGTGGGTCCTCGGCATCGAGGACTTCCCCACCGACGCCACGGCCGCGCAATAACGTCCCCGCCTGCGGCTTTCATCGAGATTCCCGGTCTCGAAGAGCGCTCAGTGCTGCCCGGCCGGGCCGCTGACGCCGTCTTGCCGTCCCCCGAGGCCCCGACCGGTGCTGACTGGCCGGGGGCCTCGTCCGGACGTGGCGGTCACTTGCCGCTGTAGTCAGGGAACGCGCTGGAGTTGCCGCCGTCATCCTCATGACGCTGGAGAAACGCGGCGGGTTCGGGCTGATCAGTTGGTGGTCAGGTGCCAGCCGCGGATGATTCCCTCGTTGTCACCGGCGAGGACGACCGGGGTCTCGTTCAGGTGGGTGATCAGCAGGGATTCGGTATCAGCGAGCTTGGGTGGACCGATCTCCTGTCCGATGGCGAGATCCCAGGTTCGGATGGTTCCGTCCTCGCTGGCGGTGACTGCTAGAGGGCGGCCGTCGATCGTGGTCGTCTCCAGGGCGTTGATGCGGTCTTCGTGACAGGCCAAGGTGCGGAGGAGCGGGCGGTCGGGAGTGTCCAGGGCCCACAAGCGGACCTGGCCGCTCTCGCCGCCGGCCACCACGACCGGACGCCCGCTGACCGAGGTCAGCGCGACTCCCCTGACCGGGCCGACGTCCTTGGCGTTCAACCAGGCGACCTCTTCACCGGAGCGCAGGTCCCAGACGCTGACCATCGCGTCGTAGCCGCCCGCCGCGAGCATGGGACGGCCACCGGGGGAGCCGGTCGCGAGGTCGAGAATGGACTCCTGGTGGTCGCTTTCCAGCTCCGTGGGCTCGGCCCCGGACGGCTCCCAGAGGACGATGCCTCCGCCGTAGCCGCCGGACGCGAAGCACATGCGGCCGTCGATCTCCACGGCCGTCACCGAGACGTCCGGCTCGTCCTCTTCCTTGGCGTGCCTGAGCACCTCTCCGGACTCCAGGTCCCAAGCGACCATGGCGTGGTTCTCACTGCCTCCGACGACGACCAGCCGGCCGTCGCTCACGCCCGCGGCCACGCAGTCGAGGTCGGGGTCCTCCTCGTCCGGATACTCGTCGAGGGGCGGCTGGAGTGAAGGCTTGGCCCACGCGTCGCGGTCCGGATCCCACGTCGCCGCGCCGCCGCCGTACTCGGCGCAGACCACCAGGGGCCGGCCGTTCCTCTCGACCACGTCGATGTCGCCGATGGGCGCCCCGGCCGGAAGCAGGGAAGCAGAACGGGAGATGTGCCCGCTCTGCGCCGACCAGGGCATTGGCGTGATCCCGTGGAGCCCGCTGGCGCGGGGCAGGCTGACGCGGACCTGGGACACCGCCACGGCGCGTGCCGAGACCGACGCGGGCGGCAAGATCCTCTAGCGCGACGAGGACCGGGCGGCGGCCGAGCGCGTCCACGAGATCGCGGGCGAGCGGGGCCTGTCCCCGGCCCAGGTCGCCCTGGCCTGGGTCATGCGCCACCCGGTGGCGACCTCGCCCATCGTCGGGGTCACCAAACCGGCCCAGCCGGCTGCCGTCCAGCCGGCTGCCGTCCGGGTGGCGAACCGCCGCGTCGGCGACGATCGCACAGGACTTGCGGGGGACCCTGCGCTCGCACCGGGGGCCGTGGTCAGGGGCGCACGCCGTCGAGGGCCAGCCGGAGCAGGCGGCGTGCGGTCGTTGGATCGTCCTCGGTGACCAGGGAGACGGCTTCGGTCAGGGTGAGCAGGTCTTGGGGAGAGATTCCGGGGCGGACGGCGCCTGCCGATCGCGCCCGGTCCACCAGGGCCGCCGTCGCCTCCCGCATGACGACGTGGCAGCACTCGCCGTCGGACGGATCGCCGTCTGCTTCGGCGGCCAGCCATGCGCCCAGGCCGCGGGTTTCGGCGGCGCACACGGTCAGCTCTTCCAGCCATGTGTCGAGGCAGGTTCGGGGGTCGCCGTCGGCCAGCTCGCCGGCTCGCCGGCGAAGGCGCTCGACGATGTCCTGGAAGACCTCCTGGAGCAGGGCGCGCCGGGAGGGGAAATGCCGGTGCAGGGTCGCAGAGCCGACCTCGGCCTCGCGGGCGATCTTCTCCAGGGACACCCGGGTCCCGTCGCGGGCGACCAGGGCCGAGGCCACCTGGAGGAGCCGTTGGTGGTTGCGCTGCCAGTCCGTCCTGGGCGGTCTGGTCTGCTGTTCGGCCACCGGCGGGACCTTTCACCTAGACAAACGGAGGGACACCCCATATCGTAGCCGACACGAAACGGAGAACCCCCCCATTTCTTGTTCGGGAGAGCGACCATGCCTGCATCGTCACCGTTCGTGCTGGTCACCGGAGCGACCGGCAAGCAAGGAGGCGCCGTGCTCCGCGCACTGCTGGACCGCGGCCTTCCGGTTCGCGCCCTGGTGCGCGACCCCGACTCCGGACGCGCCGCCGCCCTCAGCAGCCTCGGCGCCGTCCTGGTGCGCGGCGACCTCGACGACGCCTCGTCCCTCGTGACCGCCCTGGACGGCGCCCGCGCGGTGTTCTCGGTCCAGACGCCCGACATGGCCGATCTGATGGGCGATTCCGAAATCCGGCACGGACGCAACCTCATCCAGGCCGCCCGCTCGGCGGGTGTCGACCAGTTCGTGCACACCTCGGTCTCCGGCGCGGGCACCGTCGACGCCGAGAACTTCGACGAGCAACGCTGGGGTGCGCACATGGGCCACTACTGGCGCAGCAAGGCCGCCGTGGAGGACCTGGTGCGCGCGGCGGGCTTCCCCCACTGGACGATCCTGCGGCCCGCCACCTTCATGGAGAACTTCGTCCGGCCCTCGTTCTACTTCGCCGACCTGACCTCAGATCGGCTCCTGGTCGGAGTCGACCCGGCCGTCCCGCTTCCCTTCGTCGCGGTGGACGACATCGGAACGGCCGCCGCCGCGGCGTTCGCCCGGCCCCAGCGCTTCCATGGCACCGAACTGGAACTGGCCGGCGACATCTTGAGCTTCCACGACATCGCACAGATCCTGTCCCGGCTGCTGGCAACCGACATCCGGCTCCCCGCCAGCCCGGAACAGGCCCGCACCGAAGGCCTCATGACCGAACTCTTCCAGGCCCAGCAGTACATGAGCGCACACCCCGCACCGGCGCGTCCGGAGTTCGCGGCGAACTTGGGCCTGGCGACGACCACCTTCCACCAGTGGGCACAAACCACCCTGCAAGACCAACCCCACTCCCACTAAGGGCGGTGAAGAGCGAAGGCGCCGCCCGCGACACGGCGCTAGGTCGTCCACGGGCTCCTGTGGCGACGAAACACCGGCGACCTGGAACACCGGACCTCGTAGCGTTCTTGCAGGCGGCTGTAGTCGTGGTCGGGGAAGAGAACAGGGAGCGCCTCCAACGTCCTGTCCAGTTGGCCGACCATGGTCTGGAACTCCCTGTCCTCCAGGTCGACTTCGGTGAACAGGTACTGCCAACCCGGGGCTCCCTTCATGAGGAGCAGGTTCTCCAGGTAGGACCGGTAGTCGAGTTCCAGCAGCTCCAGCCGTCCGTGATTCATGTCGTAGAACCACAGCTCCCGGCTTCGACCACCGGAAGGCACCCGCAACGCGGTGAGGCGCCCCGATCCGGGCGCTTCCTCCAGCGTTTTCAACTCCCATTCCATCAGCTCCCGCTTCTGCGCGGGCAGCCGCCAATCCGCACCCGGCAGGCCGTCCCCGGTCAGGCAGATCCGGACGTCCTCAACCGCGAACTCCCCGAACAGGTAGTGGTCATCGGTCTGCCACGCGACGTGGATGCGGTCGGTGCTCAGCAGGTAGTCCCCGACACCCTCGACGGCGTCCTCGCCCCAGGCGGCACCGATCAGTGCGGCGTCATCGGCCGAGAGTCCCCTGGGCGGGCCCGACCCCAGCTCGCAGGTGGACACGACGACCTCCGGCACGGAACGAAGCTCCCTGACGTGCGCGCTGACGCGGTCTTGATAGCTCATGGCCGTGGATTCTGGTCCGGAGCAGTGACAGTCCACGCGGCCCTCCGGAAAGTGCCGAGTCGCTCGACGTGGTGACACCCGTGCGCCCATGACCACCGCGAAGCAGACGGCTCGTCCCCCGCTGACCAGGGACGTAGAGGAGGCGGCCCGTAAGCATTACGCCCGGCACGCCCGCTCGCCCGCTCTGCTTCACAGCGTGGAGCTGGCCACCCCGTCGCGACGCCCGCGTCGGTGCTCGGGTGACGGGCGCCGCCCTTCGCGGCCGCGGGAAAGCGAAACGGCGGGGCGCGTCCCCGGGCCCTTGAGGACGCGTCCCGCCGTTCACCAGTGGCCTGCGGCCCCCGGGAACGCCCGGGTTATCGGGCGAGCTTCCAGGTGCGGACCTTCGCGCACTTCAGGTTCTTGAAGGTCACACCGTTCTTGTGCACGTAGACCTTGTCGGCCCAGCACAGCGTGGCCTGCAGGTAGCCGGTCTCGGGGGCGCTGAAGGTGGCCTTGTAGAGCGCGTTGGACTTCGTCCAGTTGACGCCCGGACGGCCCCACTTGCCGCCCTTGGTCGCCTGCCGGTGCCAGAAGACCAGGTACTTGCCGTTCTTGGCGGTCTTCTTCAGGTTCAGCGTGGACTTGAAGCCCTTGCTCGAGACCGTGTACGCCCCGTTCGCCTTGCCACCCTTGACCGACAGGTTCCAGCCGTGCGCCTTCGCCGCGTGGGCGTCGGACGGGGCGGCCAGAGCGGTGCCGGTGGTCAGGGCGCCTACGATCCCCATCGTGCCCAGAGCCAGAGCGGTACGCCGCATGAATCCTCCTCGGTAGGGGGGTTCTGACGAGGCGCCACTTTTCCGAGATTCGGGACACGATGCAAGCGGCGACAGGTGAGATGACTCACCCGTGGGGCGGGAGTTGCGCCCACCCCATCCAGCCTTCCGAGGCGAAGGTGAGAAGCCGGCGGACGGCGAACGGGACCGCCGTCGCGACAGCCGCCCCGAACAGCCCACGGTGACGCAGCGCGAGCGTCCCGGACCCCAGCCACAGGGGCCACCGGAGCAGGGACGTGCGCCCGATCGAGAGGGAGTGCGGAGGGGGCATCAGCGCGGGCAGATAGAGAGCTCCATAGGCCAGTTCCGGCCAGCGCCGCCGGTACAGCAGATACAGCGAGAGCGGCACGCCGATGCGGGCCGATCACCGCAGCGAGCTGCGAGACGAGCAGGTCGCCATTGCGGGTGAGTACGCGCCGCCAGGAGGGGCCGGGCGTCCAGCGCGGGCGCGCCGGCGCCAGGCGGTCTCCACGTCGTCCCCTTCGTCCGCACCGGGAGAGTGAGGCTGGTCATCGGCTCACGCTTGCCGAGCGTTCAAGGTCGCGTGATCCACCGGGCCAGCGCGATCACGAGGAAGATCACCACGATCCCCAGGACCAGCACGACCGGGAGCCATCCGCCCGGCCCGTGGGCGTAGTGGTGGCTCGGGTGGAAGTGGCGGCGGGGCCGCGGACGGCCAGCGGTGTGGACGAGCGCGGCAGCGTATGCCAGATCCATGGCAGGCTCCTGATCGGGGGAACGAGCTGCTGCTTGGACGCGCGGCCGCGTCAGCTGGTTCGCCCCGGATCAAGACCCGCACGCTGGCCTGGCGGGCGGATGCCGTCAGAGTCCGTTCTTCCATCCCCGTCTGCTGGTCGGGCGACGCTCGGTCCCCCCATGGTCGCGGTGGCTGGCGAGGGCAGGTCAACGATTTCGCTTGATGATGAGTTGGCGAGGTTTATCGACGACGAAGTCCTCGCCCACCGGCCTTTCCCGGGCGGGATACGCCGCCGCCGAACTACTGCCCCACACGGAGGCCCTGTGTCAGGAGATCGCGGCAGACCACCAAGCCCGCCATGATCTCACCTGCGCGCGGAGCTGGCACGGCTGCTGCCGCAATGGCAGCCTCCACCCGTCACCGGCGGTCAGACCTACGGCGATGGCCCCGGCCGGGGCACGACCGCGCCCCGATCCATGGCGATATGACACGGGCGCCACGTCAACCAGCGCTCACACGGAGATCGGCTGCCTAGGCAATTGCCCGCGCCCTCACCACGGCAAGGGACACGAACGGCTGATCCACACGCCCCCACTCCCGGCAGAGGCGAGGCCGCTTCCCCTTCGCCGGATCATTCGGGGTTCGGCCTGGCGGAGGACGCCGAGCATGCCTCGCAGTCCAGAGTCCGCCGGCTGGTGGCATCGATCGCCCACCGGAGAATTCGTGCCTGCTGGGGCGCGGTGTCGATGACCCGGCTACCCGCGCCGGCCTGTATGGCGATCACGCCGCCTTTCTCTCCTCGCCCCGCTCGGCGCCGCCTCCCGACCAGCGGCTTCACGGGAGCCTGTCGCTAGCGTTCGGCAGTTCGCCGAAGTGACGAGCCGGCCCCCGGGCGGGCGACGGCCGTCCGGGGCGCTACGGGCCGGCGTCCGGCTGGTCCTCAGGTGGTGCAGGTGAGGGTGGGGCGTGCGGCCAGTGCTGCGGAGAACGCGTCTGTCACCTGGTAGAGGGGGTCGGCTGACTCGGGTGCTATGCGAAGGGAGGGGGCGGCGAGGTCGATGTGACGGTCCAGCACGAACCAGCCGGGGACGATGTGTTCGGCGCCGAGCGAGCTGAGGACCGGCCGCAGCGCGTAGTCGACCGCCAGCACGTGGGCGGGGCTGCCCCCGGTCATGATCGGGAGCACGACCTTGCCCGCCAGCGCGAACTGCGGCAGCAGGTCGAGCAGGGCCTTCAGCACGCCGCTGTAGGCCGCCTTGTACACCGGCGTGGCGACCAGCACGCCGTCCGCGTCGGCGATGGCCTGGACGACCTCGGCGATGCCCGGGGCGCCCGCGTCGGCGGCCAGAAGCGCGCCGGCCGGCAGGTCGCGGACGCGGACCTCGCCGACATCGTGGCCGTGGGAACGCAGCCGGCCGGCGAGATGCCCGGCGAGCGCGGCGGTGCGGGAGGTCGTGGACGGGCTGCCGGCCAGAACGAGAATCCGTTGCGAGTTCCCCATGTTCCCTACTCGTGTGATCCGCCGGTCAGGCGACGCCGGGCCGGCAGGTGTCGTGGCGCACCAGGTCCAAGGTGATGGGAGACGCGGCTCTCACCGGCGTCTCCAGGATGGGATCGGAGACGAGGATCGCCTGGTGGAGGCGGCGGATGCGTCCCGAGAGCTCGATGCCCAGGTCGCTCTTGACGAACGCCCGCAGCCGCGTGAAGACCTCCAGCGCCTCCACCTGACGTCCGGAACGGAACAACGCGATCATGAACTGGGCGTGCAGGTTCTCGTTGGAGGGATAGCGCATCACCAGCATCCGCAACTCGCTGAGCAGCTCGTGGTGGCGCCCCACCTGGAGCTCGGCCTCCACACGCTGTTCCAGGGCCTGGAGGCGGCTCTCCTCCAGCGCGGTGATGTGGCGCTGCAAGCGGGGTCCCGCCGGGACGTCGATGAGGGCCGGCCCTCGCCAGATGTCGAGCGCCTCGTGGTAGAGCCGTGCGGTCCGGGCGGGGTCGCCATGCCTTGCCGCGGCCCTGGCCTGGCGCAACCGGTCCTCGAACTCCTCGGCGTCGAGCCGGCCGCGTTCGCGCGCGAGCGAGTAGCCGCCGTTCTTGGTCTGCAGGACGGTGCCCGCCACGGCGAGCGAGCCGACGCCCGGCATCCCGCACATCAGGCGCCGCAGCTGCAGGACGTAGCTCTGGACCGCCGAGGGCGCCGTGCGCGGGGGCTCGTCGTCCCACAGCTCCTCGATGATGTGGGAGAGCGGCACGACGTGTCCGAGGTTCAGCATGAGCAGTGCCAGCAACTGGCGCTGCTTGGGGGCGCTGGGAGCGAAGGGCCTGCCGTCGACGTTCATGAGCAGCGGGCCGAGCAGGCCGAGGTCCAGATCCATCCTGGTCTTCCTCCTAGTGGAGATCTCGTTGGGCGAGCTTGGCGGGTCGGGGGATCGCCTCCAGAAGACGCATCGTGTGCTCGTTCTCCGGGGCGTCGAAGACGCGCGCGGAAGGGCCGATCTCGACCAGGCGGCCCGCCCGCATGACGCCGATCCGGTCGGCGAACTCGCGGACGACGGCCAGGTCGTGGGAGATGAACAGGTGACTCAGGCCGAGCTCGTCGCGCAGTCGCCCGAGCAGCCGCAGGATCTGGGCCTGCGTCACGGTGTCGAGCGCCGACACGGGTTCATCGCACACCAGGACCCGGGGCCGGAGGGCCAGGGCCCGGGCGATCGCCACCCGTTGCCGCTGCCCGCCCGACAGCTCGCCCGGCCGGCGGCTCAGGAGCGCGGCCGGGAGCGCCACCTGGTCGGCCAGCTCGGCGACCCGGGCGCGGCGAGCGGCGCGGTCGCCCTCGCGCTGGGCCCGGAGCGGCTCGGCGATGATGGCGGCGACGCGCATGCGCGGGTTCAACGAGGCGTACGGATTCTGATAGACGAGCTGGACCTGCCGCGCGGTGTTTCCCCCGGGGATCCGGACCCGTCCGGAGGTCGGCCGGGTGAGTCCCATGACCATGCGCGCCACCGACGACTTCCCGGACCCGGACTCGCCGACCAGCGCCAGCGTCTCGCCGCGGTGCAGGACGAAGCCGACGTCGTCGACCGCGCGCAGCGTGCGGCGGCCGGGCAGCCGGAAGTCCTTGGTCAGCCCTTCGGCGTACAGCAGCGGCTCGGTGGCGGTCTCCGGCCGCCCCGCGCGTGGCGGCCGCTCCGCGCGTGGCGGACGCTCCGCGCGTGGCGGACGCTCCGCGCGTGGCGGACGCCCGGGGACGGCGTCCAGGAGCTGCCGCGTGGCCGGGTGCCCGGGCGAGGTGAGGACCTGCTCCGCGGGCCCCTGCTCGACGACGCGGCCCGCCTCCATCACGGCGACGCGGTCGGCGCGCTCGGCGGCGACGGCGAGGTCGTGGGTGATCAGAAGCAGCGCGGTCCCGGTCTCGCGGCCGATCCGGCCGAGGTGGTCGAGTATCTGCCGCTGCACGGTGACGTCGAGCGCGCTGGTGGGCTCGTCGGCGATGATCAAGGGCGGCTCCGCGGCCAGCGCGATCGCGATCAGGACGCGTTGGCGCATGCCGCCCGACAGCTCGTGCGGGTACTGCCGGGCCCGCGTCGCCGCGTCGGGGAGACCGGCACGTTCCAGCAGCCCGATCGCCATCGCGGCGGCCTCGCGCCGTCCCGCCAGGCGGTGGATGCGCAGGACCTCGGCGACCTGCGGTCCGATCCGCATCGCCGGGTTCAGGTGGACCCCCGGATCCTGGGGGACGAACCCCACCCGCCGGCCGCGCAGCGCCCGCCATTCCGCCGCCGACGCCCGGCTCACCTCGTGCCCGGCGATGCGGATGCCGCCCCGGTCCACCCGCGCGCTCCGCGGGAGGAGGCCGATGGCCGCGTGCGCGAGGGTCGTCTTGCCCGAGCCGGATCCGCCGACCACGGCGACGGTCTCGCCGGGGGCGATCCGCAGGCTCGCGCCGCGGAGGGCGGGCGCGTCCCCGTAGGCGACGTGGAGGTCGTCAATGCTCAGGGCGTCGGTCACCTGACCTCCCGCGCGATCCGGTTGGCGGCCAGGACCACCGCCGCGATGACGAGGCCCGGCATGGTGGTCAGCCACCACG
Organism: Actinomadura gamaensis; assembly: GCF_042652125.1. Lineage (NCBI taxonomy): Bacteria > Bacillati > Actinomycetota > Actinomycetes > Streptosporangiales > Thermomonosporaceae > Actinomadura > Actinomadura gamaensis. The sequence goes on from NZ_JBHSIT010000003.1 coordinate 762,495, forward strand.
CCGACGCCATGGAGCCGCGGCCCGAGGCGACGAGCGAGCCCCACTCGGGCGTGGGCGGCCGGGCCCCGAAGCCGAGGAAGCTCAGCGAGGACACGGCCAGGATCGCCACGCCGAACTCGAGGGTGGCCAGCACCAGCACCGGTGCGACGGTGGCGGGCAGGACGTGGCGGAAGACCACCGTGATCCGGCGGACCCCGAAGGACCGCGCCGCCTCGACGTACGGCGCCGAGCGCACCCGCAGGGCCTGCACCCGTACGACCCGGGCGAAGGAGGCGATCGCCGCGACGCCGACGGCCAGCGCGACCTTCATGGTGCCGAAGCCCAGCGCGGTCACCACCGCGAGCGACAGCAGGAGTCCCGGAACGGCGAGCAGGACGTCGACCAGCCGCATGACCGCGTCGTCGACCCGGCCGCCCGAGAACCCGGCGGTCAGGCCCAGCACCGTCCCGGCGAGGACCGCCACCGCCAAGGCCAGGGCCGCCGCCCGGAGCGTGAGGCCGGTGCCGTAGACGACCCGCGCGTACACGTCGCGCCCCAGTTGGTCGGTGCCGAACAGGTGATGGGCGCCGGGCGGAGCGAGCCGGTTCCCCGCGCCTCCCACCGCCAACGGCTGCTGGCCGGTGAAAGCCGACGGGAACACGGCCGCCGCCAGCGCCACGAGGATGACGAGGACCGCCAAAAGCAGCCCCGGCCGTCGAAGGACATGGCGGAGGACACGGCTCAGGGCGGGCCGGACAGAGCGCAGGGCGGGCCGGATGAAGCGGAAGGCGGGCCGGTCCTTGCGCAGGACGGATGGGACGTCGCGCGAGGCGAGGCGCAGGCGCTCAGACATGGCGGACGGCCCCTTCCCTCATGGCGGTCGTTCTCGGGTCGAGCAGCGGATAGAACAGGTCGACGAGCAGGTTGACCACGGCGAACGCGACCGCCGAGAGCACGACCACGGCCTGGACCACCGGGATGTCCTGGAAGCTGACCGCCCGCTGGACGATCCGGCCCACGCCGTCGCGGGCGAAGACCGTCTCGACGATGACCGCGTTGGCGAGCATGCCGCCGGTCAGCACTGCGAGGATCGTGATCGGCGGCAGCGACGCCAGGCGCAGGGCGTGGCGGAAGTGCACGCGCAACCGTCCCGCCCCCTTGGCGCGGGCCGTGTCGGCGTAGGGGCGGCCGAGCTCGTCGAGCATGCCGGTGGCCAGGACCTGGGCGACGGCGGCGGTCGCGGGCAGGCAGAGGGTGAGCGCCGGGAGCACGAGGCCGGCGAACCCGCCGCCGCCCAGGGACGGAGCCAGGTGCCAGTGGAAGGAGAAGGCCTGGAGCAGCATCAGCCCGACCCAGAACGAGGGCAGTGACACACCGAGCCCCGGCAGGGCGAGCAGGCCACGGCGCAGCGGCTCGCTGCGGGTCAGGCTGGCCAGGAGCCCGATGGCCGAGCCCAGCAGCACCGCGAGCGCGAGGCCCGCGCCGGTGAGGGCCAGCGTGTTCGGGAGGGCGTCCAGCACCATCCGCCCGGCCGGGGAACTCGTCTGGACCGACCGGCCGAAGTCTCCCCGGACGGCGTGCAGCAGGCGGTCGAGGTACTGCGTCAGCAGCGGGCGGTCGAACCCGTAGTCGTGGCGCAGCTCGGCGACCTGCTCGGGGGAGTAGGCCCCGGCCTCGCCGGCCTGACCGCCTCCGGCCATGATGAGGACCGGGTCCCCGGGCAGCAGGTACAGCACCAGGAACGACAGGGTGAAGGCCGCCCAGACCACGAAGACCGCCTGCAGGAGGCGCCGGGCGAGGTATCGGATCATCCGCCGACCCGGGCGTCGTAGAGGTCGATCCTGGTGGACGCTCCGAAGCTGAGACCGCGGACCCGGTGGGAGAACGCGAGCACCTGCGCGGCCTCGAAGATTGGGATCAGGTAGCCCTTGCCGATGATGAGCCGCTGCGCCTCGGCCACCGTCGCCCTGCGCTCGGCCTCCTGCGGCTGGGCCGCCTGCCGGTCGAGCAGGTCGTCCAGCGGGTTGGGCTTCAGGTAGGAGCGGTTGACGTACTTGGTGGAGAAGATCGGACGCAGCACGTCCGGGTCGGAGCGCGTGAGGTTGGACCACGCCAGGTCGTAGTCGCCGGACGCGGCGAGCCGGGCGAGCTGTCCCGGCGTCCCCTGCCGGAGCGTCAGACCGACACCGATCTTCCTGACCTGCTGCTGGATCAGTTCGAGCACCGGCTGGTTCTGGTCGAAGCTGGTGGGGTAGACGACCCCGAGGCGGAGCGGCCTGCCGTTCTTGACCCGGACGCCGTCCGGTCCGGGCTTCCAGCCCGCCTCGTCCAGGAGCGCACCGGCTCGCGCGGGGTCGTACCGCACCTGGTCCCTGAGATCGACGTAGCCGGGGGTGGTGGCGGCGAGGGCTCCGGTGGCCGGCTTGTAACTGGGGGTGAGCACCGTGTCGACGACGGCCTTGCGGTCGATGCCGAGTTGCAGGGCCTGCCTGACCTTCTCCTCGTTGAGGGCCGGCCGCGAGGTGTTGGGCTGGAGGTTGTAGGGGATGCCCGGGTTGGCGGCGTCCACCTCGGTGAACCCGCCGCCGCGGAACCGTGCCTGATCGCCGGGGGCGACATCGGTGATCGCGTCGACCTGTCCGGACTCCAGCGCCCCCGCGCGCGCCCCCGCCTCGGGGACGACCACGTAGGTGATGCGGTCCAGGTACGCCTCGCCGTGGTGTGCCGACGCGCCCGAACCCCAGGCGTAGCCGGGCCGCTTGACGAGGACGACCTGCTGGTTCTGCACCAGGCTCTTGAACGTGAACGGTCCGGAGCCGATGAGCCCGGCGGCCTGGCAGCGCCGCGGCGCGGGGGAGTCGAAGGACCTGGGGGCCAGCAGCCCGAGGGACACCGTCGAGGTGGCCTGGAGGAACTGCGCGCTCGGCTTGGCGAACTCCACCCGCGCGGTCTGCGCGTCGATGACCGTGGTGCGCCGATACCCGGCCAGGTAGGCCGAGCCGAGCAGGGCCTTGGCGCCGAGCTTGACCACGTTGTCGAAGTTGGCCTTGACGGCGGCCGCGTCGACCGGCTCGCCGTCGCTGAACGTCGCGCCGCGCACCAGCGTGAACGTGAAGGCGGTCGAGTCGCGGTCGACCTTCCAGGATGCGGCCAGATGGGGCTTGATCTCCCCGGTGCGGGGGTCCTGGTCGGTGAGCGAGTCCACGAGCTGGCGGCCGATGTTGAGCGCGGCGGACGTCCCGGCCTGCTGCGGGTCCAGGCACTCGGGCGAGGTCGCCATCCCGATGCGCAGCGTCCGCCCGGCGGCCGCGCCGGCGTCGTCGCCCGCCGAGCAGGCCGTGGCGAAGGGCGCCACCGCCAGGGTCGCGACGGCGGCCGGGAACGTCCGAACGAGGGGTTTCACGGCGGCTCCAATCCCTAGTTTTCATACTTAATTAGTCGAGTATTGGCAAGGGGCGATCTTCGTCCCCGCGGCCCGGATCGCGGTCGGGTCACCAGCGCAGGCCCCCGTTCACCTCCAGGACGTGGCCGTTGACGTAGGAGCTGTCCGCGCCGGCCAGGAACAGCGCCGCGCGGGCCACCTCGTCCCCGGTGCCCATCCGGCCGAGGGCGAGCTTCCCTTCAAACGCCGGCCAGACGTCGCGGTTGGCCGCCAGCTCGCGGCCCATCCCGGCGTCGATGAACCCCGGCGACAGGCAGTTGACCGTGATCCCGGCGGGAGCCAGCTCCAGGGCGGCGACCTTGCTGAAGGTCTCCACCGCGGACTTGGCCGCGGCGTAGGCCGCCGCACCCGGCACGGGCCGGGAACCCAGCACCGACGACACCGTGATGATCCGCCCGTCTGCCGAGCGCTCCAGGTACGGGATCGCGGCCTGGACGCAGTGGAACACCCCGGTCAGATTCGTCTGGACAACGTCCTCCCAGGAGTCGGGCGCGAGCGCCGCCACCGGCCCGGGGCGGCTGATCCCGGCGTTGGCGACCAGCAGGTCGAAGCCGCCGAACTCCTCGCGCACCGCGTGGAGCAGCGCCCGCACCGATACGGGGTCGCGGACGTCCACCGGAAGGAACCGGTCCTTGGCGTCGCCGTCCCGCGTCCACGGCTCCGCGTCGTCGCCACCTTGCGCCCACGGCCCTGCGTCGTCGCCGCCTCGCTTCCGCGGCTCCGCGTCGTCCCCGGTGGGCGGCCAGGTGCGGGGCGCGGGCCCGCTGCGCGAGGCGCGGACCACGTGCCAGCCCGCGCCGTGAAGGGCGTCGGCGATGTCGCGGCCGAGGCCGCGGGTGCCGCCGGTCACCACCGCCACCTTGCTTCCGTTTGCCATCCGAGACCCCGCCTTCCCGAGCAGGTTTCGTGCGAGCTTCGAGCGATGTTCGAACCGCTCGTGAACGATGGTCCGCGACGGCGCTGAGGAATCGCTAGACGCGCACGGCCCGGCGCGGCTTGAGCCGGACCTCACCGGTTCCTCAGCGCCCGGCGGCAGGCTCGGCGGCATGGTCGTCTTCGTGAACAAGATCACTCTGACCGGGCCGGCGGCGGAGCTGGAGCGCATCTACGAGGCGGTGGCCGCCTTCATGAGCGGGCAAGCGGGCCTGATCCGCTTCCAGCTGGTGCGTTCGTCCACCGATCCGGACGTCTACTTCAACATCGCCGAGTGGAAGGACCAGGAATCCTTCGACCGCGCCCGCACCCAGGAGAAGTTCGCCAAGGGGGAGCGCATCGGCGCGGTGTCCACCGGCGACCGGCACGTCTGCGAGGTCGTCTTCGAGGGCGTCGGTGACGTCACACCCGGCAGACCGGGTGGCGGCCCCCGTTGAAGGCGGTCATCTCCCGGAAGACCGGGCCGGAGCGGAGCCCGGTCCCCGGCTCCACGCCGTCCGCGTCGGCGTAGGCCCGGTGCAGGTTGGCCACGAGCCGTTCGGCGTCTCTCAAGCCGTCGAACTCGCCGTGCCCCGCCTCCAGTGCGGTTTCCAGCGGCGTCAGGCCCGCGGCGCGCCCCTCGGCGGCGAGCCGCTGGACGCGCCGCAGGTAGGCCTCGGTCTCGTCCAGCGCTCCGGGCCCGGCGACGGGACCGTGCCCCCCGACCACCACCAGCGGGTCGAGCTCGCGCAGCCGGGCGACCGCTTCCAGGGTCCCCGCCACCGAGCCCATGAGCGTGAACGGGGCGCAGCCGGGCAGCACGAGGTCCCCGGTGAACACGACCCGGTGGTCGGGGAGCCAGACGACGAGGTCTCCGGTGGTGTGCGCCGGGCCGGGGTGCAGCACCTCGGCCCTGATGCTCCCCGCGTGGACGGTCAGCCGGTCCGCCACGGTGAGGGTGGGGAGCGCGACCTTCAGGGCGCCCCAGGCCCGGTCGGGCCATACCTCGCACAGCGCCAGCCCGCGCCGGGACATCTCGGTGCGGGCCAGCGGATGGGCGATGACGGGGGCGTCGCGAGCGAAGACGAAGTTGCCGTGGGTGTGGTCGCCGTGGTGATGGGTGTTGACCACCAGGCGCGTCCGGGCGATCTCCTCGGCGGACTCCCGCAGCGCCCGCGCCCGGGCCTCGGTCGCCGCGGTGTCGATCACCAGCCCGCCGGCGATCCCGGCGTTGTTGAGGCACCAGCCGCCGTCCGGCTGGACGTAGGCGAAGACCCGGTCGGCGACCTCCTCCAGCCGCGGCTCAGTCATCGTCGTGGCTCACGGTGCGGCTGCGCACCAGCAGCGCGCCCTCCCGGTCGATCAGCTCGTCCTCGGCGGAGGTGCTGAGGTGCAGCCGCCGTCCCTCGATGACGAGCGCGTAGTAGCGGGTCCGGATCGTCCCGTCGGCCTCCTCGTCGACGCTCAGCATGCCGAGCCAGTGCCGCCGCCGGGGCCCGTCGCGGCGGTCGATCGCCTTGCGGAAGGCGATCGCGATCGCGTCGCGGCCGTGACGCGGATCCGAGGTGGTCTGGGCGAAGACGCCGTCCTCGGTGAAGGTCTCGGCGAACTCCTCGGCCTTTCCCTCGTCGAGGAGCCGCATCTGGCGGGCGTAGAAGTCCTGGACCCTCGCGTAAAGGCTCACCGGGCCTTCCCTTCGGCGTACTCCCCGGCCAGGCGCAGGGTGGCCCTGCTGTTGGCACCGAGCGCGTTGCGCACGTAGCGGCGCGCGTCCTGGACGGTGGCGTCCTCGCCCAGCACGTCCTTGACGGCCGACCGTTTGATCGCGACCGTGTGCCGCGAGGTGATGGCGACCCTCGCGCCGTCCGGGGACGGCTCGAACAGCCAGGTGCCGGTATGGACGCTGAGCAGCGCGGGCAGGACGAGCTGCTTGTAGACGATGCGCTCGTTGGGAAACCCGACCCGGAACGAACGGGTGGTGTGCGTCGACCCGTCCTTGGCCTTGGTCTCCATGCCGAGCGTCTGGACGCCGTCCTCGTCCTCCCGGAAGTCGACCTTCACCACGTGCGGGAGCCGTTCCGGCCACCGATCGGCGCGGTCGATGAACTCGTAGGCGTCCGCCGCCGACCCCGCGGCCTCGGTCACGTCGTCGAAGGTGAGCATCACCTCCTCCAGTTCCGGGCCCAGTTCGGCGACGCGCCGCAGCGCCGCCAGCTCGGCAGCGCTGTTGCGGTCGACGACGTCCTCGAGCCAGCCGGTGGACGCCTCGTCCACGGCCGTGAAGTCATGGAGCAGCCGCACCCTGGTGCGGTCGCCCGGGAGGGGTTCGAGCAGCCACTCGCCGCCCATCGAGGCGACCGGCGGAGCGGACTTCTCCTGCCGGAAGCTCACGCGGAGCGCGGCGGGGTCGAGCCGCCGCCGCGACGTCCAGCTCTTGACGTCGTCGCCCGCGCCGGCCCACAGCCGGATCACCTCCTCGGCGTCGTCGCCCTCGATCCGCTCGGCGTGCACGGTCGGCGGGAAGATCCACGGCCACCGCGAAACGTCGGCGATCAGCCCGTACACCGCCTCGGCCGGGGCGGCCAGCTCGATCGTGTGCTCGGTCTCGTGCGTCATGGTCGCTGCTCCTCCTGGTCGGCCGGTCAGTAGTTGCCGAGGCCGCCGCAGACGTTGATGGCCTGGGCGGTGATGGGGGCCGCCGCGTCGGTGACCAGGTAGCCGACCAGCGCCGCGACCTCCTCGGGAGTGCTGTAGCGGCCGAGCGGGATCTTCGCCTGGAAGCGCTCCAGGACGTCCTCCTCGGTGGTGTCCCACGCCTCGGCATAGCCGCGCCGGACGCGTTCGGCCAGCGGTGTCTCGACGTATCCCGGGCAGACCGCGTTGACCGTGACGCCCGTCCTGGCGAGCTCCAGCCCGAGCGCCTTGGTGAAGCCGACGACCCCGTGCTTCGAGGCCGAGTAGGGCGCGCCGAGGACCACGCCCTGCTTCCCGCCCGTCGAGGCGATGTTGATGATGCGTCCGGACGGCTTGTCCCGCAGCCCGCCCTGGTTGATGGCCTCGGTGGTGACGCGGAAGACGCTGTTGAGGTTGGTCTGGATGACGTCGTCCCACAGCTCGTAGGGGAGGTCGGCGGTCGCCCCGCCGCCGCTGCGCCCGGCGTTGTTGACCAGCACGTCGAGCGGCCCGTACCGGGCGACCGCGGCGGCCACCAGGTTCCGCACCTGGTCGCCGTCGCGCACGTCCGCGGCGGTGCCGTCGATCTCGAGGCCCTCGGCCCGCAGCCGCTTGACGGTGTCGGTGACGTCCCCGGACGTGCGCGCGGCGATGAAGACGGCCAGGCCCTGGCGGCCCAGCGCCTCCGCGATCGCCAGCCCGATCCCCTTGGTGCCGCCGGTGACGAGGGCCACCCGGCGGTCAGCTTCCGTCATGTCTGCCTCCTCGGTCGCTGGTGTGCGGCCCACCTTCGCCAGTGCCGGTGAAGCCCCGTTGAAGAGCCGCTCGACCCAGCCGTTCCGCGACCAGGTCCGCCACCTCGTCCGCCGCGCGGTCGCTGAGATGGACGCCGTCGACGAGGACCGTCGAGCCGCGGCGGGCCGCGAGGGAGTCCCAGGAGCGGCGGGCGAGCAGGTGCCAGGCGGTCAGGCGCAGGTAGGAGGACACCCCGGTGGTGGCCGGACGGTCCGTGCCCGCGTCGTCCGCCGCCAGTGCCGCCAGGCGCTCGTGGACGGGCACGTAGCCGGCCCCGTGCTCGTCCGCGAGGTCGGCGAGCAGGAGGTTGTACGAGGCGACGACGTCGTTGACGGGGTCGTCGGGCCGGTCGCCCTGGGGCGGGATCGACAGCAGGGCCACGCGGGCGGCCGGCGTGAGGCGGGTGAGGATCGCGGCGACGTCCGCCGCGAAGGCGGCGTGCGGCCGCGACCGCCGCACGTCGTTGGTGCCGATCAGGATCACGACGTCCGTCGGCTCGCAGGCCAGGATCTCGCCGAGCCGTCCGAGGAGGCCCTCGGCGGTGTCGCCGTTGCGTCCCGCGTTCACGAACCGTGTGGACGGGAGGCGGCGCCGCAGCCGGGCGACGTAGTCGCCGCTGACCGTGGCGTGGGTGAGGCTGTCTCCCGCGCAGACGACGACGGCACCGTCGTCGGGGCGCCGGGTGAACGAGCCGGGATGCCCCTTGGGGCGCCGGTAGAAGGTCAGGTACATCAGCCCCGCCCGGCCTCCGAAGGCCAGGACGGCGGCGAGGACGGCGGCGCCGGCGACGCCCGCGACACCCCAGAGAGCGATCTCCATCACATTCCTCTCGACATAAATAGTCTTAGTTCCAGAACATCTTGACTCAAGACGTTCTTGGTCATGTACTGATTGCGCATCCCTCGTCCTCGCGGAAGGAAGCTTCGGTATGACGAAAGAGACCAGGCGGGTCCCGGACTGGGCCGTCCTGACGGTCCTGTGCCTCGGGCAGGGCATGGTCGTCCTCGACGTGTCGATCGTGAACGTCGCGCTGCCGGCGATCCGCGACGACCTGGGCTTCAGCGCCGGGGACCTGCAATGGGTCGTGAACGCCTACGCGGTGATCTACGCGGGCTTCCTGCTGCTCGGCGGCCGCGCCGCCGATCTGTTCGGCCGGCGACGCGTGTTCGCCGCCGGGCTGCTGCTGTTCACCGCCGCCAGCCTCGTCGCGGGCCTCGCCCAGAACGACGGCACGCTCGTGGCGGCCCGGGCCGTCCAGGGCCTCGGCGGCGCGGTGCTCTCCCCGGCGACGCTCACGATCCTGACCACGACGTTCTCCGAGGGCCCGCGCCGCGCCAAGGCCATGGGCGTGTGGAGCGCGGTCTCGGCCGGAGGCACCGCCGTCGGGTCGGTGCTCGGCGGCGTGCTGACCGACGCGCTCGACTGGCGGTGGGTGTTCTTCGTGAACCTCCCGATCGGCCTGGTCTCCCTCCTCGCCGCGCGCCGTGTGCTCCCCGCGACCCGGCCGGTGGCCGGACGCCGCCTCGACCTGGCCGGCGCCGTGCTGGTCACCGCCGGCCTGCTGGCCTTCGTCTACGGGACCATCGCCGGGCCGCGGCACGGCTGGGGCGCGCCCGTCACCCTGATCGCGCTGATCGGCGGCATCGCCCTCATCGCCTGGTTCGTCGTCCACGAGGCGCGGGTCGCCAGGGAGCCCCTGCTGGCCTTCCGGGTGCTGCGGCTGCGGTCGGTCGCGGGCGCGAACACCATGATGTTCTGGCTGTGCTGCGCGGTGATCGCGCACTTCTTCTTCCTGACGCTCTACATGCAGAACGTGCTGTCCTACACCCCGTTCGAGGCCGGGCTGGCCTTCCTGCCGGGCGCGGTCGCGATGAGCGCCGCCGCGTACGCGGGACCCGCGCTGGCCAAGCGCGTCGGGCCGCGGGCGCTGCTGACCTTCGGACCGCTCGGGGCCGCCGCCGGCCTGGGCTGGCTCGCGCTCGTTCCCGCCGACGGACACTTCCTCGGCGACCTGCTGGTGCCGATGGTCCTGGTCACCGCGGGCACGGGCTTCGCGATGACCGGGCTGGCGCTGTCGGCGACCGCCGGGGTCCCGCGCGAGGAGGCGGGGCTCGCGTCGGGTCTGTTCAGCACGACGCGGCAGGTCGGCGGCGCGGTCGGCCTGGCCGTGCTCGCCGCCGTGGCCGCCGCGGTGAGCGGCACGGGCGCCGCGACGGCCCGGACGCTGACCGACGGGTACTCGGCCGCGTTCGCCACCGCGGCGGTGTTCGCGCTGGTCGCGGTGGTCTCCTCCGCCGTGCTGCCGCGCGCGCCCAAGGCGGCGCCGCCGGTCGCCCCGGGCCCGGACGAGCGCAGCGACGCCGAGGCGGCCGTACCGGCCGAGTGATCCTTGCTCGGTTCTGCACCCGGCCCGCCTAGCGTGACCGGGCCCGACCGTCCATGACCCAGGGAGCCGAAGGATGACCACCGCACCCGTACCGCCCCCGCAGGCCGTGCTCAAGATCGCGTCAGGGGCCCGGCAGGCGAAGGTGCTGATCGCGGCGAACGAGCTGGAGGTGTTCACCGCGCTCGGCGACGGGCCGCTCTCCGCCGACGCGTTGCGCGAGCGCACCGGCCTGCACCCTTACGGCGCGTCCCATTTCCTTGACGCGCTGGTCGGCCTGGAACTGCTGGAGCGGCGGCCGGGCGGTTATGCCAACGCTCCCGCCGCCGACCGCTACCTGGTCCGCGGGCGCCCCGAGTACATCGGCGGCTTCCTGCGCTTCCTGGACCGGGTCCTGCACCCGGCCTGGGACGGGCTGGCCGACAGCCTGCGCACCGGGCGGCCGGCGAACACCGATCCCTACGGCGGCCTCTACCGGGACGAGGCCGACCGCGACGAGTTCCTGGCGGCGATGGACACCTTCAACGCTCCGCTGGGCGAAGCCCTGGCGGCCCGGGACTGGTCGCAGTGGTCGTCGGTCGTCGACGTGGGCGGCGCGCGAGGCAACCTCGCGGCCAGGCTCGTCCGGGCCCATCCGCACCTGCGGGCCGGTGTGTTCGACCTGCCCGAGGTGCGCCCGGCCTTCGACCGTCACATCGCCGGTCTCGGCCACGCGCCGGTGGAGTTCACCGCCGGGGACTTCTTCGCCGATCCGCTGCCCGAGGCGGACGTGCTGCTGTTCGGCCACGTGCTGCACAACTGGCCGCCGGACAAGCGCGTCCAGCTGCTGCGCTCGGCCTTCAAGGCGCTCCGGCCGGGCGGCGCCGTCCTCATCTACGACGCCCTGGTCGAGGCGGCCGAACCGCGGCTGCCCAACCTGCTCGCCAGCCTCAACATGCTCGTCTGGTCCGCCGGGGGGCTGGGCTACAGCCTCGACGACGCGCGGGCCTGGCTGGCCGAAGCCGGGTTCGGCCCCGCCGCCGCCGAGGAACTCGGACCGGCGACGACGCTCGTCATCGCGCACAAGCCCCGCTGAGGAGAACCCGTGGAACTCTCGATCCTCGACCAGTCCCCGATCCCCGACGGCTCCTCCGCGGCCCGGGCGCTGACGGACAGCATCGATCTCGCGCGCGCCGCCGACCGCCTGGGCTATCGCAGGTACTGGGCCGCCGAGCACCACGCGGCCCGGTCCCACGCGGGCCCGGCGCCGGAGATCGTCGTGGCGGCCGCCGCCGCGGCCACCACGCGCATCCGGGTCGGCTCCGGAGGGGTCCTGCTGCCGTACTACAGCCCGCTCAAGGTGGCCGAGACCTTCCGCGTCCTGCACGCCCTGTACCCGGACCGGATCGATCTGGGGCTGGGCCGCGCCATCCGCGCGGAGGCACCGGAGTTCGAGCCGCTGCGCAGGGACGCCTCCCGGCTCGACTTCGCCGAGAAGCTGGCCGAACTCCGCGCCTTCCTCAGCCCCGACCACTGGGAGCATCCGGAGGTCCACGTCATGCCGGACGATCCCGGCGGGCCCGAGGTGTGGCTGCTCGGCTCCAGCGCGCGCAGCGCGGAGGCCGCGGCCCGGCTGGGCCTGCCCTACGCCTACGCGCACTTCCTCGCGCCCGACCAGACCAAGGAGGCGCTCGCACGTTACCGCCAGATCAACCCGGACGGGCGCATCGTGCTCGGGCTCGGCGTGTACTGCGGCGAGACCGACGCGGAGGCGCGGTGGCTGTACGCGGGCCAGAGGCTGTTCCGGCAGCGGATGTCGCGCGGCGAGGTCCGGCCGCTTCCCTCGCCCGAGCAGGCCGTCGCCGAGCTCGGTGAGGCGGGCGCCCTCGACCCCGGCCCCGACTCCGAGGAGCGGTACGTGGTCGGCACGCCCGGGCTGGTCCACGAGCGGATCACCGCGCTGGCCACCGAGGTCGGGGCGGACGAGGTGACCGTGCTCAGCTCGATTCACGATCATGAAGAGCGGGTGCGTTCCTACGCTCTGCTCGCCGAGGCCTTCGATCTGCGGATCCGCGCGTCCGCGGCGTGAGGAGAGACATGCGATTCGGGATTCTCGGACCGCTGGAGATGAGCGACGGCGGCGGCTCGCGGCTGCCGTCCGCCCCCAAGGAGCGGGCGCTGCTGGCCCTGCTGCTGGCGCAGAACGGCCAGACCGTGTCCACCGTGTCGTGCATCGAGGAGCTGTGGGGCGGGTTCGCCCCGGTCAGCGCCAAGGCGACCCTCCAGACCTATGTCCTGCACCTGCGCAGGTCCCTGGCGGGCCTGTCCGAGGTCGGTTCCATGGACGGCGCACGCGAGATCCTCGCGACGCGGGACGGCGGCTATGCCTTCACCGCACCGGGGGGCACGCTCGACGTCCGCAACTTCGAGCGGGGAGTCTGCCGGGCCCGGCACGCCCTGGACCGCGGCGACTATCCGGCGGCCGCGGAGTTGTTCGAGGGGGCGCTGGCCGAGTGGCGCGGCCCGGCGCTCGGGGACGTGGAGACCGGTCCGCAGCTCAGTCTGCACCAGGTGCGGTTGCAGGAGTCGCACCTGATCGTGATGGAGCAGCGGAACGAGACCGAGTTGCACCTCGGCCGGCATCGAGCGCTGCTGCCCGAGCTGCGCGCACTCGTCGCCCGCTACCCGCTCAACGAGAACCTGCATGCGCAGCTCATGGTCGCGCTGGCCCGCTGCGGCGAGTTCGCCGCCGCGCTCGCCCTCTACGCGAGGCTGCGCACGGCCCTGGGCGAGCAGCTCGGGCTCGAGCCGTCCGCCCGCATGCGCAGGCTCCACTACGCGATCGTCACGCGCGATCCGGTGCTGCACACCACACCCCGGGTCGAGCTGGGTCTGCTGTCCATCGACCTCGCGGCCACCGTCCCGGCGGGCCCGGCCTCCGGCGGCGCGGCACCGGCCGCGGCGCAGGACGAGCGGATCGTGTCGTGACGGTATCGTCGAAAGCATGACGACCAGTGGACCGGTGGAAGCCGAGGCGCCGGCCAGTCAGCGGCGCACCGACCTGCACTGGCTGGCGATGCGCCTGTTCCGCGGGCTCGGCACGGTGGAGCTGGAGGCCCTGCGCCGGCACGGGTTGAGCCTGTGGGGCTACGACGTGCTCACCGAGGTGGCCGACACCCCGGCCAGGACCCAGCTCGCCCTCGGCCGCGCCCTGGGGCTGGACAAGTCCAAGGTCGTGGTCGTGCTCGACGAGCTGGAGTCGGCCGGGCTCGTGGTGCGGCTGCCGGACCCCGGCGACCGCCGTGCCCGCATCATCACCGCCACCCCCGAGGGCAGGAAGGTGCTGGCGTCGGCCGCCGCCGAACTCCGCTCGATCGAGGAGAGCCTGCTGAACGAGCTCGGCGCCGAGGAGGGGGAGCGGCTGCGCGCCACCCTCGCGGCGCTGACCGGAGGACCGCTGCTCCGCCTGCGGGAGACTCACGGCTGCTGACCCTGCGGCTCGGCCCGGACGACCTGGGCCGGACCCGCCTCGGGGCCCAGAGGCTCCGAGGCGGGTGCCGCAGGCTCCGGGGTGGGCGCCGGGGCGGGTGCCGCAGGCTCCGGGATGGGCGCCGGGGCGGGTGCCGGACGCCGGGACACCGCCAGGTGGCGCATCGCCGGGCGTTCCACCGCCGCGTACAGCAGCCAGGCCGCGAGCAGTGCGGCGGCCGCGAGGGCCAGGACGACCCCGAGCCCGGGCAGCGGCGCCCAGGTCTCCCGCTCGCCGAGCAGCCGGTGACCGTAGGTGATCACGAGCCGGTGGACCATGTAGAAGGCGAACGAGATCTCGCCCAGCCACACCCACGTGCGCCCCGCGAACGGCGTCCGCCTGCCGTCGCGGTCCGCGGCCGCCAGCGCCGCGATCAGCAGCCCGGCCGGAGCCGATCCGGCGCCGGACACCCCGATGAGCAGCGGTGCCTTGAGCGTGCAGGCGTACGCGGCGACCGTGATCGCCGCGGCGGGCAGCACGCCCGGGCCGATCCAGCGGCCGGTCAGGACCAGGCGGGCCAGCAGCATTCCCAGGACGAAGTCCAGGGCACGGACCGGCGGGAAGAAGTAGACGAACCACATCTGGAGCTCGGTGACCGAGCTGAGCGGTCCGTACGGGACCTTCGGGCTGTCGGGGAAGAACAGCATGGCCACCGCGGGGACGGCCGTCATCCAGGCGAACACCACCCCGGCGGACGCCCACAGCAGACGCTCGGGGATCCGCGACACCCAGCGCAGCAGCAGCGGGAAGAGCAGGTAGAACAGCAACTCGCAGCTGAGCGACCAGCTCACGTCGTTCATCGAGACGGCGGCCGTCAGGTCGGGCCACCACGTCTGGACGAGGAAGAGGTTGGGGACGGCGGCGGTCAAGGCCTTCCCGGTGGCCAGCAGCGCCGCCCCCGCCACCAGGTAGGTGGCCACGTGGTTCGGGAAGATCTTCACCAGGCGACGGCGCCAGAACCGGAGCGGGGTGTCACCGGCCCGCGCCGACCAGGTCAGCACGAACCCGCTGAGAATGAAGAAGAACGCCACCCCGACGTTCCCGCTGCGGCCGAAGACGGTCTTCAGCGCGTCACCCGTCTCGCCCGTGATGAATCGGTCGTCGTGCGTGACGTGGAAAACGAATACCAGCGCGGCGGCGATGAACCGCGTCCCGGTCAGCGATCTCAGTCTCGACCCCGCGCCCGTACCCGCGCCCGTACCCGCGCCCGAGCCCGCGCCCGAGCCCGAGCCCGCGCCTGTGCCCGTCCCCCCATTCATGTGCCCTCCTCGTGCCTGCGGTGTGGGGTTGCCCGTGCGATGCACCGCGTTGCCCACGCGATACGGCGTCGCCCACGCGATACGGCGTTGATCCTGGCCAGGACGGCTGAAGGGGAGGTGAACGATCGCTCGGGCCGAGCGGATGTGCATCGAAGCTTCAGCGGACGGCGCGACAGTGCGGCCGAGGGTTCCCGCCAGGGGCTCGGTGAGGAGTTGATCGATGTCGCACGAGGCGCCACGGGCGTCACGACACGGGCCGGCGGCCGTCGCCGGCTGGCTGGTGATCGCGCTGGCGGTGCTGCACCTCGCGGTGCTCCTGCTGCGTTCCGGACACGTCCTGGGGGATCTGCTCGGAGACGGGTGGTGGGCCTCGGTCCCGGGCAAGCCCGACGAGAAGGGCCCCGGTTCGCAGGTCATCTACTGGGCGGGCCCGGGCGGGTTCGCCCTCCCGCAGATCATCGTGGGGTGGTGGATCGTTCACACCGCACGGCGCGAACGGCGCATCCCGTCCTTCGTGGCCTGGTCCGTGACGGCGTTCGTCCTGGTCAGCCTGCCGCCGCTGGGTTTCAACCCGTCGTGGCTGATGGCGGTGCCCGCGGGACTGCTGCTGTACGCCGCCCACGGTCCCGTCAGGGAGCACCGCCGGGCCGAGGTCGAGACCAAGGCCGAGGTCGAGGCCGTCGCAGAGTAGGACCGCCGCCATGCCCTCGTGGTCCGGGACGGCCCGGACCACGAGGGCATGGCGAGCGGCGACCGGGGCGGCGACCGGGTCAGGAACGGAGCAACCCGACGCGGGCGACGTGGAAGCCCGCCGCCAGAACGTCGGGCGTGGTGAGGTCGCGGTGCAGCACCCGCCTGCCGCTCCCGCGCCAGGCGGTCACGATCGACGCGATGCCGTCCCGCGCCGCCGTCAGCTCGTCGGGTCCGAGACCGTCGGCCTCGACCGTTCCGGCGATGTCGAGCTCGACGCGCACGTATCCGGTGCGCCAGTACGCGTCCTGGCCGGCCCGTACGGCCTCCAGCAGGGCCTCGTGCATCGCGCGGACCAGCACGGCGTGGTTGGTGATCCCCGTGATCTGGCCGCCACCGGGTAGCGTGAGCACGCAGGTGACGGTGAAACCCGGCGAATCGGCGAGGTGGAACGCCGCGCGGGTCCCTCGGCCGAGCCGCCGCGCGAGGATGCGGTCGAGGGGGCGCGTACGGTCCCCGTGGACGATGCGGCGGTGCGGGCCCTGCGCGGCGTCGCGTGCGACGACCCTGCGCAGCGCCGCCAGCACCGCCTTGTCCCGGACGATGTGCGACGCGGTCGCGGCGGCGCGGGGAGGCGGTGCCTGCGGCTCGCCGGGGGCGGGCGTGTAGCGGGCGAGAAGGGTCCCCGCGGGAACCCACTGTGAGGCGTCCCCGAGCAGATCCTCCGCGAGCAGGTCGTCCGCGTTCCCGAGCAGGTGGTCCGCTCCCGCGAGCAGGTCCCCCGCGTCCGCGAGCGGGTCGTCCGCGTTCCCGAGCAGGTCGTCCGCGCGGACGAGGCCGGTGCCGTCGTCCGCGTACCGGTCCGCTCTGTCCGCCACCGCGTCGGCGTGGCGTTCGACGGCCGCGCCGAGCGCTCTGACGCGGCTCTCGGAGCGCAACGCGCCCGCCCCGGTCGCCGGCGGCGGCCCCCCCGGGTCGCCCGCCACCGCGACGTGGTCCACGAAGAAGCGCGGGCCCCGCGGCGGGGCGGGATAGGAGCCGATGTCCCTGACCAGCCCGAACAGCTGGCTGTAGAGGCGCTGCTGGAGCCTGTCGACCAGTTCCTCCCGGTCGAAGTGGACCTTGATGCCGGCCATCTCAGCCCTCCGCCCGCGGGTCGGTGTACAGGGCCGCGCCGTCGCGCCCCGGCTGCGGCGCGCATCCCGGGCAGCCGGGGTGGCGCAGCACGTCGTGGTAGGCGATCTCCGAGGTCGGGGCGTGCACCGACAGCACCTTGTCGAGGGTGAAGGACGTGCCGGTCAGCAGCAGATCGACCGCATGGAGCGCGGCGTGGCCGGCGAGCAGGGTGCGGACGGGGGCCAGCACGGGCGCCGGGACGCCGGAGACGGCGCCCTCGGCCAGGGCGTCCTTGTACTTGAGGTATCCGGCGCGTTCGCGGAGCCCGTCCAGCAGGCGGCGCTCGAGGCACTCGTAGCAGGCCGAGCGCCCCGGCAGGACGGTCGGGCCGACGAACGCGAACGGGCCGTCCACGGTGGCGTGCAGCCACGGGATGTCCAGCTCCAGGGCGACGCGGTTCCACGCCTGGTAGCGCAGCGGGTTCGGGGCGGTCTCGGCGAAGATCGCGAACGAGCCGCGCCACCGTTCGAGGGAGCCGGTGAGCTCGGCGAGGTTGACGCTGTCGTGGAAGGCGCTCGGCGTCGCGCCGGTGATCGCCTTCCAGGTGGCGTCGTCGGCCCGGTGCACCCCGGCCGAGCGGCCGGCGAGGGCCTCCTCGACGGCGGCGCCGATCGGCTCGGTCAGGGCGGGGTCGCCGAGCAGCAGGACGGGCCGGACCCGCGGCTCGTGGCGGAAGTCGGTCGTGAGCGCGACCTCCTCCAGGTAGAGGTCGAGCGCGCTGGACGGGTGCTCCTCGATCGCGCCCGCTGCCGCCAGGTCGCGGACCAGCGCCGCCACGACGTCCGGCGGGACGCCCTCCCGACGTGCCAGCCCGTCCGGTGAGACCGTCCCGTCCAGGCCCTTGACCAGCCGGAACAGGGCGCCGGTGCGGTCGTCGTCGACGAGGGTGAGCGTGGTGGCCCGCCACAGGCCGGTGCGCAGTTCCACGCTGTCGGGGCCGTGCGCGACGACCGTGTAGCCGGGGCGAAGCCGTGCGTTGCCATCTGCCAAGGTGAGCTCCGGGGGTCAGGAGGCCGGGCCGAGGGCGACCATGTGCAGCAGGGTGACGTCCGTGCCGTCGATCCCCAGTGCCTCGTGCGCCTCGTCGTCGTAGAAGCCGGTGAAGTCGATGCTGCCGAGACCGAGCGCGGTCGCGGCCAGGTGAACGTTCTGGGCGAGCGAGCCGGTCTCGTGCAGGGCCAGGCGGAGCCCGCGCGGGCCGTACTTGCGGACGGAGCGCCAGGGGGTGGCGACGAACAGCAGCAGGGCGGGGACCTTCGCCAGGTCGATCCCGTGGGCTCCCCAGACGCAGGCCTCCAGGAGCGCGTCCGCGTCGTCCGACCAGTGCGCGAGCTCGTCGTCGCGGGCGAGATAGCGGTGGACGCCGCGGTCCACCCCCGTGACGTTGAAGGCGGCGACCCACGTGTCGACCGGGTACAGAGCCCCGGCGCTCGGTGCGGCCCGGGCCGGCAGCGGGCCCGGATCGGCGCCGCCGGTGACACCTGTGGCCCGCGACAGCACGGTGGCGAGGTGCTCGCCGGTCAACGCGGCTCCGGTGAAGGCGCGCCGGCTGCGTCGCCGGGAGAGGACCTCGGCCAGGCCTCCCGGAAGGGTGCCGGGCGCCAGCTTCGTCCGGACGGGCTCGGAGTCCAGGCCGAGCCTGCCCACCTCGGCGAGCGCGCCGGGGGAGGTGTAGGCGAGGATGGACCGCTGCAGGTCCGAGTCGGCGCGGCGGTTGCGGGTCGCGATGAGGAACTCCTCGACCGGGCGCACGCCCGCATCGCGCACGGCATACCGGAGGGCCTGATCGCGCGCGCCCCGTGCGGCGGAGGTCTCCGCCCGGTACTCGCCGCCGGCGCCCCGTGCGGCGGAGGTCTCCGCCCGGTACTCGCCGCCGGTCACGGCACCAGCACGATCTTGCCGGTGTTCGCCCGCGCCTCGATCAGCTCGTGCGCCTTGACCGCGTCCTCGAGCGGCAGCTCGGCGTGCACGACCGGGCGCAGCCGTCCCGCGCGCAGATGCCCGGCGAGCTCCCCGGCGCCGATCAGCTCCGGCCGCCGCTCGCGCAGCACCCGCAGCGCGAAACCGCTGACGTGGCGGAGGCCGATCAGGTCGAGGAGCGGGATCTGCGGGACCTCCCGTCCTCCGGCCGCCGAGCCGTAGAACACCAGTCTCCCGAACGGCGCGAGCAGGCCGATGCTGCGCCGGGTGACCTCGGCGCCGACGCTGTCGAGGACGAGGTCGACCTCGCCCACGGCGTCGCGAACCCGGTCGTCCCAGTCCTCGGCGGTGTAGTCGACGACCACGTCCGCGCCCTGCTCCCGGGCGAACGCGCGCTTGGCCGCCGAACCCGCGGTGGCGACGACCCGGCCCGCGCCGAGCGCCACCGCCAGCTGGACCGCCAGGTGCCCGATCGCCCCGGCCGCCGCGTGCACCAGCACGGTCTCACCTTCCGCCAGCCGGCCGGTCCTGAGCACGCCGAGCGCGACCGGCGCCGGGGAGGCGAGCGCCGTCGCCGCCGCGGCGTCGATCCCGTCCGGGACGGGCGAGACCCAGTGCAGGTCGGCGACGGTGTGATCGGCGTAAGCGCCCTGGAGCACCAGGGCCGCGACCCGGTCACCGGCCGAGAACTCCGTCACCCCTGCGCCGACCGACGTGACGGTGCCGACCACGTCACCGCCGGGCGCGCCGGGAAGCGGGTTCGCGCCGCCGGGATAGATCCCGCGGCGCTGCTGGGTCGTGGCGAACTGGGCACCGACCGCCTCGACGGCGATCGCGACCTGCCCGGGCCCGGGCGTGGGGCGCTCGTCCTCCTCCACCCGCAGGACGCCGGGGTCCCCGTACTCGCGATAGCGGACGATCCGCATGGTCACCTCTTCCCGTGTCGTTGATCAGGTTCGGTTCGGTCGGTCAGGGTTCGCTGAAGAGCCGCTAGAGCGTTCGCGTGCAACGGGAAGCCCTCCGGGACGAGCCCCTGCGCGACCGACAGCCGGGTCACCCGGGCCGTAATGAGCGCGAACAGCACGCCCGCGAAGACCTCGTAGTACTTCAGGTCCGTCACCGCGTGCCCGGCGAGCCGCTCGTAATGGGCGATCGTCTCGGCCCGCGTGGGAAGGCCGGGCAGCCGGGCCGCGCCGATGCCCTCGCTGAGGAACCGGTCGATGTAGAGGAACCAGGCCAGGTCGGCTTCGGGTGCTCCGACGCCGAGCATCTCCCAGTCGAGGACGGCGACGGGACGCGTGCCCGCGTAGACGAGGTTCCCGATGCGCGCGTCGCCTCACTGCAGGACGGGCGGACGGTTCGCGCGCGGACGGTGTTCGCGCAGCCAGCGGAGGGAGTCGGTCACCACCTCGGATTCGACCCCGAAATGCGGCAGCCGCCGCGTCCAGTAGTCGAGCCGGACCGCCAGATCGGGGGAGCCGGCCGGATGCCGTCCGGCGAAGGGCGTGAGGCGAGGGTCGGTCCGGTGGATCCGGTGGAGCGTGTCCAGCCCCGAACGCCACAGCCGCGCCCGGCCCTCGGGCGGCAGCTCGGCCACCCACCCGGCCCGGTGATAGGAGGGGAAGTCGGGCGGCACCCTGCCCGCGACCCGTTCCATCACCACGAAGGGCGCGCCCAGCACCGCCGAGCCCGGTTCGAAGCCGTGGACCTTCGGGACCGGCACGCCCACCGACCGCAGCACCTCCATCACCCGCGCCTGGTCGGCGAGGCGGTGGTCGGGCAGGACGCGATGGCCGCCCGCCGCCACCCGCACGACCATCGGCTCGACCCCGTCCGCCGTGCGCAGCTCGAACTCGAGGGTCTCGTTGGAATAGCCGTTGGCCGGGATGGTGACCTCGCCGACCTCGGCCCCCGGCCGCCGCACGGCGAACCAGGCGGCCAGCCGCGCCCGGGTCAGCCCGGGATCACGCTGCTGCGGAACCGGCATCGCGCCGCACCTCCGGCCGTCGCGACGATGGCGGGGGCCGTCACGACGACCGCTCCACGAGCTCCAGGAACAGGCGCGGCGTGGCGGCGTCGGCGACCTCGTCGTCGGCCAGCGAGATGCCGAGGTCGCGCTCGATCGCACCGGCCGTCTCCAGCAGCGCCAGCGAGTCGTAGCCGAGTTCTTCGAACGGCACGTCGAGGACGTCCGCGCCGGTGAGGGCCTCGGAGTCCCCGGCGGAGCGCCGCAGGATGTCCAGGAGCCCTTCCAGGTCCAGGGTTGTCACGTTCCCTCCAGAATGAGTGCGGAGTTGAAGCCGCCGTGGCCGCGCGCGATCACCAGGGCGCGGCGCAGGCGGGCGGGCCGGGGCGTGCCGACGAGGTCCACCTCGAGTCCGGGGTCGGCCCGGACGCCGGGGGTGGCGGGGATGACGCCGTCGCGGAAGGCCAGCAGCGCCGCGACGGCGTCCAGCGGGCCGGCGCCCGAGGCGAGCCGGCCGACGAGGGTCTTGGGGACGGTGACCGGCACGCCGTACGGCCCGAAGACCGCGACCAGCGCCTCGGCCTCGCGGCGGTCGCGTTCGCGGTCGGCGGCGCCGTCGGCGAACACGACGTCGATGCCGGACGCGGGGATCCCGGCGTCGGCGAGGGCGAGCTCGATCGCGCGCCGCAGGCCGCCGTCCCCGAACGTGGAGGCGTAGCCGGTGATCTCTCCGTAGGCGCGGGGCGCGCCTCGCCGCCGGGCGTGCTCGCGTTCCTCGACGGTGAGGATCGCCCCGCCCTCGCCGGGCACATGACCGCGTGCCCGAGCGTCGAAGGGAACGTACGCGGTCGCGGGGTCGCCGTCCTCGCTGAGCTCCCCGCTCGCCAGGTGGGCGGCCCAGCCCCAGGGCGACAGCGCGCCGTCCACGCCGCCGGTCACCACCAGCCCGATCCCCTTGCGGACGGTCCGGCGCGCGTGGCCGAGCGCGTCCAGTCCGCCGGCCTGCTCGGCGACCAGCACGCCGCTCGGCCCCCGCATTCCGTGCCGGATCGAGATCTGGCCGGTGTTGACCGCGTAGAACCACGCGAACGACTGGTACGCGCTGACGTGCTGGGGTCCCCGGCTCCAGAGCTTCTCCAGCTCGCGGTGGCCGAACTCGAACCCCCCGAAGGCGTTGGCGGTCACCACGCCCATGCCGAACTCGTCCAGCTCGGCCGGGTCCGCCCCGGCGTCCGAAAGGGCCTCCTGGGCGGCCACCAGCGCGAGCCGGGTCATCGAGTCGGTCTGCGGGAGCAGGCGGCTCGGCAGGTGCTCGGCCGCGTCGAAGCCGTCCACCTCCCCGGCGAGGGTGGACGGATAGGGCGTGGCGTCGAACCTGGTCAGCCGCCTGATCCCGGACCGGCCGGCCAGGGTCGCCGCCCAGTACGCCCCGGCTCCCAGGCCGTTGGGCGCGGCCACGCCGAGGCCGGTGACGACCGCCCTCATGCGGCCCGCCGGCCGGGGGCGGTCAGGACCATGGCGCTCTGGAACCCTCCGAAGCCGCTCCCGATCGTGACCACGACGTCGGTCTTCTTCTCCCGCGCCGTCAGCGGGATGTAGTCGAGGTCGCACTCGGGATCGGGCTCGCGCAGGTTGGCGGTGGGCGGGAGCACGCCCCGGTCGAGAGCGAGCGCGGACGCGGCGATCTCGATGGAGCCGATGGCGCCCAGCGAATGGCCGATCATCGACTTGATCGAGCTGACCGGCGTCCGGTGGGCGTGGCCGCCCAGGCTCGCCTTGATCGCGGCGGTCTCGTGCCGGTCGTTCTGCTTGGTGCCCGACCCGTGCGCGTTGACGTAGCCGACGTCGCCCGGGGCGATGCGGGCCTCGTCCAGGGCGGCCGTGATCGCCGCCGCCATCTCGCGGCCGTCGGGACGCAGCCCGGTCATGTGGAAGGCGTTGCACCGGGCGGCGAACCCCGCGATCTCGGCGTACACCTGCGCGCCCCGCCTGCGGGCCCGTCCGGCCTCCTCCAGGACGAACACCGCCGCGCCTTCGGCGAGCACGAAGCCGTTGCGGGTGCGGTCGAACGGGCGGGACGCGTGCTCGGGGTCATCGTTGCGCGGGGTGGTCGCCTTGATCGCGTCGAAGCAGGCCAGCGTGATGGGCGAGATCGGGGCGTCGGTCGCTCCCGCGATCATCACGTCGGCGGAACCCTCGCGGATGAGGTCGACCGCGTGCCCCACCGAGTCCAGGCCGGAGGTGCACCCGGCCGACACCACGGCCGCCGGGCCTTCCGCGCCGACCGCCCGCGCCACCTCCGCGGCGATCGAACTCGGCGTGAAATGCCCGTACAGATGCCTCGGCGCGTAGGTGTGGTCCACCTGCCAGAGGCGGCCGTCGTCGCTGACCACCCGGTACTCCTGCTCCAGCCCCATCGTGCAGCCGACGGCCGTCCCGATGGTGACGCCCGTGCGGTCGGGCTCGACCGCGTCCAGTCCCGAGTCGGCGAGGGCCTCGCGGGCGCACGCCACGGCGAACAGCGCGGCCCGGTCCATCCGGCGGATCTCCTGCGGGCCGAACCCGTGCGAGACCGGATCGAAGTCGGCCTCCGCCACCACCCGGGACCGGAACGCGGAGGCGTCGAACGAGGAGATCAACCGCGTCGCGGTGCGGCCCGAGGTGACGAACTCCCAGAACTCCTTGGTTCCCGTTCCGCCGGGAGCCACGACGCCCATTCCAGTGATCACAACACGCCTGGTCGTCATTGCACGCCCTTCCACAAAGGTGCTCGTTCCGAGCGTCGGCGCGAGGGCTGAAGGGCAGGTGAAGGAGCTCTGGACGTCGCGGCCGGTCGAGCGGTGCTTGACCGGGTCTTCAGGTGGGCGGCCGAGCGTTTCCGGCATGAAGTTCGGAGTGAATTTCTTTCCGACCGTGGGTCCGGAGGACAAGCACCCCGCGGACCATTTCGCCGAGAGTCTCGATCTGGCCGAGCAGGTGGACCGGCTCGGGTTCGACCACATCAAGACCGTGCAGCACTACTTCTTCCGGTACGGCGGATACAGCCCCGACCCGGTGACGTTCCTGGCCGCCGCGGCCGCCCGCACCCGCCGGGCCGACCTGGTCACGGGGGCCGTCATCCCCGCGTTCACCCATCCGGTCAAGCTGGCCGGCCAGCTGGCCATGCTGGACAACATCTCCCGGGGCCGGCTC
This sequence comes from Actinomadura gamaensis, assembly GCF_042652125.1. Taxonomy (NCBI): domain Bacteria; kingdom Bacillati; phylum Actinomycetota; class Actinomycetes; order Streptosporangiales; family Thermomonosporaceae; genus Actinomadura; species Actinomadura gamaensis. Next base: position 786,390 of record NZ_JBHSIT010000003.1, read on the forward strand.
CGGGTGGGCTTCGGCCGGGCCTTCCTGCCCGACGAGTTCGACGCGTTCGGCGTGGCACTGGACGACAGCCGCGCGCTGTTCGACGAGCGCGTGGAGGCCATCCGGCGCCTGTGGTCGGAGGAGGACCTGGTCTGGGAGGGAAGGTTCGACCGGTTCGGCCCGGTGACCCTGCTGCCCAGGCCCTATCAGCGTCCGCACCCGCCGATCCTGGTCACCTCCGCCATCAGCCCGGAGTCCGCACAAGCGGCCGGCCGCAACGGCTACGGCCTGATGCTCGTGCCCTCGATCCTGCCGCGCGAGCGGCTGCAGGAGACCATCGCCGGCTACCGGGAGGCGTGGACGGCCGCCGGCCACCCCGAGGGCGCCGAGACCATCCACCTGTCGTACGGCTCGTACGTCGCGGAGAACTCCTCCGAGGCCTACGAGAAGGGCAAGGCCTACTCCGAACGCACCAACGCGACCCTCGTCGAGGCGGTCTCCGCATGGTCGACCGCGCGCAGCGAGGCCTACCGCGGCTACGAGAAGATCGTGGAGCGGGTCGCGAAGAGCGACTTCGACCGCTCCCTCAAGGAGAACAAGTCCCTGGTGGGCAGCCCGGACGAGATCGTGGACCGCCTCCGCGAGATCCGCACCTGGTTCGGCGACGTCACGCTGAGCCTCCAGGTGATCTCCGGCGCCCCGCCCTACGAGGAGTCCCTCCGCACAGTGACCCTCTTCGCCGAAAAGATCATCCCCGCCCTGTCCACCTGACCGCGAACCGCACCACCCTGCCCGCCCAGAACGCAGGCCGGCGAATTCCCGCCCTCCCCCCACGGACGGCTCCGCCACACAACCCGGCGGCGTCTGGGACCGTGGCCCGAGACCTGCACGACCCCGGCGCCGAGAACTGGCCCGCCGACCATGCTCTGGCACTGCCGTCCGGACACAACGGCGAGGCCTTCCGCTGCACGTCCTCCGGAAGAACGCGGGACACGGCTCGCTCACCACGACGAAGCGTTATCTACATCCGGCATCGCCACCCTCAACGATCGCCACCGACGTCATCGAAGGCGCGGTCCGCCACCCATTGCGTGTCCTCGCGTGGAGCGCTGACTATCTGCGCGCCATTGCGGCAGCGGGGGAGGCGTTGAGTCGGCATCTCAATGATCGACGGCCCCCGACTGGTCCCCGGCTGCGGCTCGTCAGGCCTTGAACGGCGCATCGCGGCGGAAATGACAAAACCCCTGCTGACCTCGGCTTTCGCCTGGATCGGCAGGGGTTTCGCCACCGGTCGGGACGGCGGGATTTGAACCCACGACCCCTTGACCCCCAGGCACTCAAGAGCCATGGTCCACCGTCGATCCGAGTCGGACGGGGAGCCTCCTGCTTGCTGAGATGACAGGAGGACGTCGCGGCGAGTCGAGCGGAGTCGACAGGCGTTGGCTCCTCATTTGGCTCCCGCGAATTCTTCTCGGCGGAGGCGTTCAGCGGAGTTGCCGGGTCGGCGACTGCCTGCCCGAACCGAGCTGCCAACCCGCAACGCGACGGGGCCCGTTGTGTGCCTCAGACGGCGGGTTCGGCGCTGCTCCAGACGTGAGCGAGGCTCGCAAGGTAGGTACCGGCAAGGTCGCCGTCCGTGGTGTGGCGGACGTGCAGGACGGGAGCGTCGGACGCTGCGACACCGTAGGCATGGTTGTTGATGAGGAGATCGTCATCGGCGCGGTAGATCGAGTTGTAGAGCACCGTGTCGTGAAGCCGGATCTCGACGTTGGGGGAGTCGCGGAGCGACGCATACAGGACGAGGGCGTTGCGGATCTTGGCTGAGAGAGAGTCGCCTACGCGTTCGTCGCTCCCGCGCTCGCGGATGTGCGCCCCGTCCGGGTCGCCGAGGAGGAGGCGGACGCGGACGCCCGCGCGGGCGCGCTCGGCGAGGACGCGGACGATGCCGGTGTCCTCGGCGAGGAAGAGGCTGGCGTAGGCGAGGATGTCGATCTCTCGGCGGGCGCTTTCGAAGTGGCGCAACCAGACGGCGCGAGGGACGGCCCAGCGATGCGGGTAAGCGCCGAGGATGACCACGGGCGGCGGCTCAGGTGCTGGATTCCGCGCGGCGAGGTTCGGCCAGATGAGCACCTCGTCAAGCTTGAGTAGTTCGGCCAGGTTTCTGCGGTGGCGGGGGTAGGGAACGCGGCCGTCGATCCAGCGCCGGACGGTCTTGGGATCGACGCCGAGGCGGTGCGCCACCTGGTCATGGGTGAGGCGTGCATCGGCGAGGGCGCTGCGCAACAGGTCGTTCAACGGACCTCCCGGAGCTGGGCTTACGCCCGACGCTAACAGAAGACGTCCCTAGACGTCCCTAGTTGTCGATGGAGACGTCCCGGCGACCGGACGAACCTCTTGCACAAGCCCGCCGAGTCACCGCCCGGTGCGTCCGACTCGGCAAGCTCCCACATCCGTGACCTGCGACGAGGAGTCGCCATGTCCTTCGACCGTCCGCGCGGCGACGACCGCAGCACCCCGCCGACATCGACCCGGACGACGCCGTCCGCGAGCACGAACAACACGGTGTCCATCGACGAACGCAAGCTCTCTGATCTGCGCGAAGAGTTCGGCGGGCACCGCATCTGGCGCTCACCGCGCAGGGACGGGGGCCTCGGCTGTTGGGTCGCCTCTCTGCACGACCCGAACGCGGGAATCGACCCTACGCTCGTCTGTGACACCGCCGAGGCACTGCGCGCCGCGCTGCTGGACGAGCGGGAGCGCGCGGCGGCCCGGGGTGACCACTCGTGACCGCGCTCGATGCCGACCCGTCCGACGAGGGCCCCGCCTACTTCACGGCCGTCCATCGCCCGCTCCCGGAGCATGCGCCGCTGACCGTCCGTGTCCCGCGCCGGCTCGGCGACGCCTGGACGGCCTTCCACGCGCGTCGTCACCTCAACCAGCTTGAACAGCATCTCAACCGGCTCGGGTGGGAGACGGCGCGTCGCCACGACTGCTCGCCCCCGTTGCTGCGGCTCTTCTCCGAAGCCGCACCGCACATCGGCGAGCACGTCGCCGCCGTGCGCGGCTCAAAGGGCTGGTCGTACTGGACCAGCACCGGGTCCCACCTCGGCGACTGCAACGCCCCAGAGGACGCGGCGCACGCGCTGACCACCCGTTTGGGTCCGTGGCTGGTCGCCGCTCTCACCGCCAAGCCGTTCGGGGACTGATGTCCCGCCCGGCCGGCAAGCATCGCCGGACACGGCGTCCGGCGCGTGCTCGCACCGAGAACGACGCGGCGGGACGGACGGCGTCCGCTGGACTCTCCCACATCAGCGGACCAACCCGTCCCGTCGCGTCCCCCACCCCGATCCCGCCCGTCCACGGAGGGCACGCGGGACGCCACCGACGCAGCCTCGCACGACGCATCCTCGGCGCTCTGGTGGACCTGCAATGACACCGGACAGCCCCTCCAAACGGGAGGCTCGGAGCCCCGACTCCGAGCCTCCCGCACGCGCGCCCCATAGTGACGGACGAGCGAGAACCCCGTGGGGCGTCTACAAGCGCATCGCCGCCACGCTCCGCGACCGCATCGCCAACGGCATGTACACGCCAGGTGAGCGCCTGCCAGGCGAACACGCCCTCTGCGCCGAGTTCGCGACCACACGCAACACCGTTCGCCGCGCGCTCGAAGCTCTCCAGCGCGAGGGCCTGATCGAAACTCATCCTGGCATCGGACGGTTCGTCCGAGGCACCGGCACTGAGGACCGCCCGCCTGCCCGACCGCGCTACAAGCTCATCGCCCTTGACCTGCGCGCGCAGATCGAGGACGGCACCCTTGAGCCTGGTACGGCACTGCCGAGCGAACGAGAGCTGTGCGAGCGCTACAGGTGTGTGCGGTTCACCGTCCGGCAGGCACTCGCCGAGCTCGAAGCCGGCGGCCTGGTCGAAGCCAGGCAGGGCAAGGGACGTTTCGTGACCTCAAGACGTCCCTAGATGATCCTTTGACGTCCGTGAATGTCCGGCCCTGCCGACCTACCGTCGAGAACATGAACAACTCAACCAAGTGGGCACGGGAGCTGGCGCGGGACCACCTTGAGACACCGCTTCCGCGCCGTTGGGCGCACACTCAGGGCGTAGCGCGGCAGGCCCGTAGCCTCGCCCCGATCCTGGGCGACCACGCCGACCTTCTCGAAGCCGCCGCTTGGCTGCACGACATCGGCTACGCCCCTGACCTGGCCGTCACTGGCTTCCACCCCTTGGACGGAGCCCGCTACCTCCGCGACGTCCACCACGCCGACCACCACCTGTGCCGCCTGGTCGCACACCACTCCTGCGCCATGGTCGAAGCCCGAGAACGCGGCCTCGCCGCCGACCTCGCCGAGGAGTTCGGCGCAGCGCCGCCCGACCTCACCGAGGCGCTCATCTACTGCGACATGACCACCAGCCCAGACGGCGAACACCTCCCCGTCGAGCAACGCCTCGCCGAGATCCTTGCACGTTATGGAGACGGTCACCTCGTCGCTCGCTCGATCACCACATCGTCACCGCACCTGATCGACGCCGTGCACCGAGTGTCGGCAGAACTGCGCGACCGATACTGAGTCATCAGAACTGCGGGCAAGGTATGTCTCTGGCACATGCGAGCATCCCTGGATGCCGCCGCGAGACCCGTACCAATACCGCGCCGAGACCGAGAACGGTGACGTGGTCGGTGATTCGTCCGAGGACGCCATCTACATGCTCCTTGGGGACCTCAACACTACGGACACACGTTCATGACTCTTGAACCTCTTGGGCCGGAAGGCAACTGGTACGGGTCGATCGTGCTTCTCGCCGAGGGTGAGTACGAGGTCGAGTATCGCGATCCCGACACCCGCGAGCATGAGTTGATCGTCGCTGCCGTCAGAGGCCGCGTGGCGAAGGACGTAACCGTCTGGATGGCTCAGCGCCTAAGCTCACCGCGTCCGCCTCTTCAATGCGAGTCCGACGAACAAGATCAACCTCCGCCCGGGTGCGTCCTCCGGCCAGCTTGGTGAGCCTCGTATGCGGCTCGCGTTCCCACCCTCGACCAGCGCCATCCGGGGACATTGTTAACGTCCGGGTTGGCACGTCCTCGCCTACCGCGCCACGGTTCGGAGTGCTCGTTCGCGCGAACGGCCCACAGGCGTGACAGGCCGTATCCCGCGAACAAGTTCTCAGGTTCGCGGGGGCATGGGGGCCGCGAGGCCCCCCACTTCGCTCACGCTCAGCTCTGCCGGCGCTCCGGGGCGCGCAGATTGCGCAGTATGGGCACTTCGCCGCATTTTGCGCCCTGGGGCTGCGGGTGACACGCTCACCATGGCACGGTCACTGCCAATAGCTTGCCATCCCCGAGATGGAGCCAGCCACGGCCAGGAATGACAGAGCTGCCCACAAAAGAGCTTCCTATCTTGATTCCGATCAAATCGCCCGCGCCTATTTTTTGGGGTGACAGCAGAAGGCCACGGCAAGCTTTTTGAGCATTTCCTAGCCATCGACCGTATGGCATAATCTTATCTTCATCGCGCCCTACGACTAGTGCCAAACCTTCCTCAAAACCATGCTGCACTATGCCGTTCAGCAGATGCCAAGCATCGCATTCAGCAAGTACTTCGGCATCATCTATTACTATAGCGATCGGTTCCTCGAGAGATGCCACTGACAAGATGTTCTTGAGTTCGTCATGTTTGAGATCGTCTTGCATGAAGCAGGAAATAACCCCATCTCGCTCAGCCAACTCGCGCAGAGGTGACGGCTTGGGGGCGGCTAGTACAAGCTTAGTTCCGGATGCGAGCAGAGCGCGTGCGATGCTCACCAGCGCCGTGGAACGTCCCGACCCACTAGGACCGGCAACCATAAAGACGGGAGCAAGACCAGAGGATAGATCAGCGCCATATGCAGCGGATCCATCGTCTCCTATGCCCGCAAGCGCCCACATTTTTTGCATTACCGGGTCATGCATTGCCCATGCCGCATCGAAGCTAATGCTCGACGGCAAGCTCTCATATATTTTCTGAGCTTGCAATGCATCGTGAGCCGCATCCCAAAGACCAAGCAACAAAACTCGATCATCTAACTGGAGTCTCGCTGCAGAAGCGAAGGCAACGAGCGCCTTACGTTCTGGCAGTTCCTGGCGAGTGCTCCAACGAATCCAGGCGCTTGATGGAACGCCTGTCCGGTCCTCCATTTCACTGAAAGACCACTTTCTCTTCACCCTATTTTGATCGAGGCAGTCGTGTAGGGCACTTAGTTCCAGAGGCGCTGGCGAGTAGCCCCTTTCAAACTCCTTACTTTTCACGCCATAGTAGGTCGCATTCGCTGGCCGTTCTCCCATCCCTTCCATAGCATCAGCCAACTTGGCAAAGTTCTCGCTGCGACGCACCACGCCGAGGAAGATTTCCAACGCATCTTTGTCGTTCCACAAAGCTTGCACCGAATGTATTATCAGCGACTTTAGTGACTCCCATGCATAGTCGAAATGCGTAGCGGACTGGTCGCTCTCGGTAGAAGTGTCAGCATTGGTTGTCGATCCCGTCAATGGCGGTCCATCGGTGTCCCCGTCATCCTGAATCTCTGTTCCTTCGGAGAGGGAGGTCGCACTGTTTGCGGCCTCCGCACTGGCAGGAGCGGTGGAGTTGATCTGACCCTGCATGGGCGCTTGCGCGACCGTTTCTTCGAAAGCCAGTTTCCATAGCCGCTTAAAGCGATCGATTTCGCTGCTCACATCGCCGAGTCGAGCGCTTTCAGCGAGAGCTTCGACAATGAGCTCTAGTCTGCCCAGCTGAGGTATCTCTGCGTTCTGAAAGATATCCAGGACTGCCTGATGATTCACGATCCAGCAGCCTTGATCATCCCGACCGATGCGATTACGAATAAATCGCGCTGACGGGAGCCCTGCGTCCAGTCTCAGATCATGGAGCTGATCATTTAGCTTTTTCAAAATCGGCCGGTCGGGCAACTCCGGCCTCTTCCAGGGGCGAGCGACCGCCATCTTTACCTCAGTGACTCTGCGTCAGATCCTGTACTCAGAAACGCCACCACCTGCACGATGATCGGCCGAATCTGTCAAGCACAGTCAGATCGTAGCCGTTGTTGGTCGATTGCGTCACTGATCGTCTCAAGTTGTCGGGGCCGTCCGTGAGCCCCTCACGCTGGAAGCACGAACCAGTTGGCAGCACACGGAAGGCAGATCACTGTGGAACAGATCAGCGTGCGTCTCGTAGTACTCCTGATGACAGGCACCCTCGTGGTCGCCCTGACCCTGCATGCACCGAAAGTCGGGGCCCCCGTAGTCGCAGCCGCCGCGGTGGTAGCGCTGCTGGCTCAACTCATGGCCCGCGAGTGATGGAGAGCTACCTGCCGGGATGACCGCCTTGGAGACGGGCGCCGTTCGGTTTGGGCCGGGGACCGGCCCGGAGAGGCCGCATGCCCAGCCCGAACCGAACGGCGGCAGCCGCGAAGCGGACACTCTTGACGACGTAGAGAGAGTTCTCATTCGGCGCTGTTGTCGCGGTGGGCACGGGGCATCAGGGGTGAACCTTGCGGAGGGCGTTGAGGGTCTGTTCTGGCAGGCTGACGGCCTGCGTCTAGGCGGTTGTCGATGACGGTGGCTCGCCCACCAGGATGCTGGTGTAGGCGTCCCAGCAGGGAAGCTTCCGCAATGGTCGCGTGGGCGTCTTGGGTCTGCGCCCACGTGATCAGGGCTGCCGAGGTCTTGGCCGCCGAGGCGTTCACCCGCGTTATGAGAGGGCCGCGTAGGAGGCCCAGTTAACAAAGGGGGTGGGCTCGAAGCTCCTTCCGAAGATCGGAAGGAGCTTTCACCTGAAGGCGGCAGGCGGAAAGGAACCGATGACCTATTCGTGATTAGTGGGACGGCTCAGGCGATGATCGGCTTGGTGGAATCCCCAAGGTAGTGGGTGATGCGTAGGCGCATTGAGCGGTCCATCGTGCGAGTGGTCGCTTTGTCGGTGGGGACCCAGGCCACCTCGCGTGACTCGTCGCTGGGCTGGGGCGTGCCGCCGGTCGGTCGGGCTGTGAGCAGTACGGAGAACTCCTGCCTGACCTCGTCGTTGCTCGTGTAGTGGATCAGGTGCTTGGGATCGGAGTAGAGGCCGACGAGGCCGGTGATCTCGCAGTCGATCCCGGTCTCTTCCTTGGTTTCGCGGACGGCTGCCTCGGCGATGGACTCGCCTAGGTCGATCGCGCCGCCGGGGAGTGCCCAGTTCTCGTTGTCGGTGCGGCGGATCATGAGGATCTCGCCGTTGTCGTTGGTGACGACGACGTTGACGGATGGGACGAGGCTGTTGGCTTTGGGGGCGTTGGGGTCGTTGTAGTAGTCGATCCTGCGGCCCATGCTCACGCCTCCGGTGCCAGGGGTTTCGCGCCTTCCCAGACGCGTTCGAAGCTCTCGCGGTAGGTGCTGACGATCTCGCCGCCCGGGATCTTGCGCAGGTGCCAGAACGGCGCGTTGTTGGCGGGGACGCCGTAGACGTGGGTGTTGACGAACAGCTCGTCGTCCGCGAAGTAGATCGAGTTGTAGAGCACGGTGCTGTGCAGCCGGAACTCGACGCCCTCGACGGCGCGGAGCGGCTTGTAGAGCGCGATGACGCTACGGACCTTGGCGGGCATGGCCTCGCCGATTCCCTCGTCCTCGCCGCGCGCGGCAACCTGCGGCGCGTCGGGGTCACCGAGGAGGATGCGGATGCGGACGCCTGCGCGGGCCTTGTCGGTCAGAAGCCGTTGGACGCCGCCGTCTTCGGCGAGGAACAGGCCGCTGTAGACCAAGATCCCGATCTCGGTCTGTGCGTCCGCAAACAGACGTCCCCACGTGTCCCGGGGGACGGCCCAGCGGTGCGGATAGATCGTCACGAGCTCGCTGGTGGACGCGGACGCCACTTGCTCGGTGCTCAGCGCGTCCGGCCACAGGTAGGTCTCATCCACGCCGAGGAACGAAGCCACAGCTAGACGCGTGCGCCGGTACGGCTCGCGATCTTTGGTCACCCAGCGTTCGACCGTCTTGGGATCGACGCCGACCTCCTCGGCGAGCGCGGCGATCGTGATCCGCTTCTGAAGCAGCGCGGCGCGTAGGCGTTCGTTCGGCATGCACCCGTCCGGGACTGGGACGACTCAAGGACGTCTCAGCCTACGGAGACGTCTTGAACACGTCCAGTCATGTGGTGATCTCGTCCCGCCACCTGGGCGCACTCTCGGTCACGTAAGGCACATCACAGCCCGAGCCGCCCCCGCCGGACACCGGGCCTTACGCGAGGGAGACCCCCATGTACTACCTCGGAAACACCCTGGACGGCTGGCAGCGCCGTTGCCCCTGCGGCGCGAACGCCACCACCAGCTACGGCCAGTGCCGCAAGTGCCGCGCCCGCACCCGCTACGCCATCAACCGCCCCCGGCGCTTCGGCCGGTTCTTCCGGACGGGACGGTGATCAACGATGATACTCATCCTCGTCGCCATCGTCGCGGTGTTCTTCGCCGGAAGCGTCTGCGGGATCTTCGCGCTCATCGTCCTCGGCATCCACGCCGAGGAGCGCCGCGCCCGCACCAACCACAAGCCCAGCACCGCCGGAACCGTCTCGCGTCGCCTGCTCACCACCCGCACCGGTGACCAGCCGCCGGCGAAGGTCAAGGTCGGCCGATGAGGACGGCCCGGATGCCGCGCGTCATCACCGGCCACTCCTGCTCATGTGGCGCGCGTATCGAGCCCGGCAACCGGCGCTGTCGCAAGTGCCGTAACCGTGCCCGGTACGCCCGCCGCCGGGAGGGCTCCCGCTACCCCGACCTGTGGAACTGAAGGAGGCCACGTCGTGACCGTCACCGTCCCGCTCGTGGTCCTGGTCGGCGCGGCCGTGTGGGTCGCCTGGCGCTACATCGGCCTGCGGGTCTGGCACTTGGTCCTGTGCCTGGTGTTCGGGTTCCTGCTGGCTTCCAGCACCGCCGCGCCGAGTATCGATCGCCTGCTCACCGGACTCGTCCGGATGGTCACCGCCAAGCACTGACCGCCCCGACCTGAAGGAGGGATGCCCAGTGCCCAAGTCGCCCCCGTCCGCCACGCTCAGCCTCACGGAGGTCCGCGAGAAGAACCGCATCGCCCGAGAGATCATCGCCTACCTCGACGACGCTCTTCCTACGCTGGCCGAGCTGTGGGGGCGTGTCTACGCCGCCCTCGCCGACACCCTGGTGTTGATCGGAGAAGTCAACCGCCTCAACGCCGCCAACCGCCTCCTCCGCGACGACTACGCCAACCTCCTCGCCGCCGCCCGCGCCACCCTCGGCGCGGCTACCGAGGGCACCGACCCCGACCCGCTCTACTACCTGCGCGACGAGGTCACCGCGCAGCAGGAACGCGACCAGGAGGACGCGTGAGCAGCCGCAACGCGCAGATGCGGCGGCACGCGCGCAAGATGCGCCGCAACGGCCTACAGCCTATGGTCGTCATCGACGCCAACGACCGGTTTCCCGACCTGGTCGCCGTGGTCATCGCGCGGGGCATGTGGCGGTACCGCTCCGAACTCACCCCGCCCGCGCTCGCACTGACGCTGTTCCTCGTGGCCGCGTCGCTCCACCCCTCACACACCGCGTGGTGGTGGGGCGTCCTGGTCGCCGCGACGACTGCCGCATGGCTGGTCGCCCTGTTCGGCGGACGCATCGGACTGTCGCTGCGCGCCGAGCGGTACTACGCCGCCGCCGTCATCCTGGCGGCCGGCGGCTGGCTCGCGTCCGCCATCGGCCTCGGAGCGCTGTACGGGCCGCTCCCGCAACTCCTCGCCGCCGAGACCGGCGTCCTTGGCGTCCCGTGGTGGGCGCACCGCAGACGACGAGCCCGGGTCCGCGTCGAGCGGCAACTTTCCGCGTGGCCGGAGATTGCCAAGGACATCGGCCTGCCCGGCTCGCGGCTGCAATCGGCGGTGGTGGACGTGTGGGGATGGCGCGCCCGCTTCGCTCTCGCACGCGGCCAGACCATCCAGGACGCGATCGCCAAGATCCCCGCGATCGAGTCCGCTCTCGGCACCTTCCGGGGAGCCGTCCGCGTCCTCCCGACGCGCGACGACAAGGCCAACCGGTTCGAACTGCGCGTCCTGGACATCGACCCGCACGCCGACGCGATCCCGTGGCCCGGACCGTCCGTGACCACCATCAACGAGTCGATCGACCTCGGACCGTTCGAGGACGCCACGGCCGCCCGCATCCTGCTCCTGCGCCGCCACGGCCTCATCGGCGGAGTGGCGGGCTCGGGAAAGAGCGGCGGGATCAACGTCCTCATGGGCAACCTCACCGCCTGCCAAGACGTCGTGATCTGGGCGATCGACCTCAAGCGCGGCATGGAGTTGCAGCCGTGGGCCTCATGCATCGACCGCCTCGCCACCACACCCGAGCAAGCTCGCGTGCTGCTCCGCGACGCCGTGGCAGTCCTGGAAGCCCGCGCGTCCTGGCTCGCCGCCAACGGCCGCCGCGTCTGGGAGCCGTCCCCGAACACGCCTGCCCTGGTCATCGTCATTGACGAGTTCGCCGAACTCGCCGAGGACGCCCCCGAATCCGCGAGCGACACCGACTCCATCGCGCGGCGCGGACGGGCCGTCGCTGTCCAGCTCATCGCCGCGACGCAGCGTCCGACACAGAAGGCCATGGGACGCGGCGCAGTCCGTTCGCAGATGGACGTAAGGGTCAGCTTCCGCGTCCGTGAACGCAAGGACGTGGACCTCATCCTCGGACAAGGCATGCTCTCCGCCGGATGGCACGCCCACACCCTCAACGCCCCGGGCAAGTTCCTTCTGTCCGCACCCGAACACGACGTCCCCCGACGTGCCCGCGCCTACCTGCTGACCGATGAGACCGTTGCGCGCACCGCCGAGCACCACGCCGACGACCGTCCCGCGCTCGACACGATCTCCCGGACGGCCGTCGAAGAGGCACAAGCGGGCCTCACAGCACCGCCCGCGCCGTCCGGCGCCCCGCGCGACACCGCGGACCCCGACGCCGCACTCATGGCCGTCCTGAGCGGCGCGCCGGACGAGGGAACACCCGTCCAGATCCTGATCCAGGCGACCGGCATGAGCCGCCCGTGGATCTACCAGAGGCTTCGCCAGCAAGCCGAGGCCGGCCACGTCATCCAGGTCTCCCGAGGCCGCTGGCGCGCCACCGACAACCACACTCAGTAACTCGTCTACGTCTACGTCCCGCGCGCCTGCACGTAAGGCGCGCAGACGAGACGTAGACATGCACGAAGAACATCACTCACCGTGACGAACGGAGAATGATGCCCAACCCGACACAGCACCCGAGCACGCGACTCGGGAGAAGGGGGTGAGCGTGCAGGCATACACCGTCGAACAGGTCGCCGAGATCCTCCAGATCGGACGCGACAAGGTCTACGCCCTCATCCGAACCGGCCGCCTCCGCAGCATCAAGATCGGCAAACTCCGACGCATCACCGACCAGCACCTTGCCGAGTTCGTCGCCTCCCTCGAAGACGCCGACCGCTGAGCCCAACCGCCGCCGGGGAGGTTCGGCCACCACCGGCCGAACCTCCCCGAACCGAGGGACGTCTAGGGACGTCTTGGGTTAACGTCCGAGGCGAAGGCCGCGCCCACGCGCCCCCCGCGCGCGGCGCACAAGGAGGGAACTCATGGCGAAAATCATGATTGGCAAGTACGAGGCCACGATCTACCCGGAGGGCAACGGGTTCACCGGAGCCCTCTCCCTGGGCTTCCTGCCGAACGGAAAGCGCAACCGCATCAAGAGGAAGGGGCGTACCAAGGAGATCGTCAAGGACAAGCTCAAGAAGGTCGTCGCGTCACTCGAAGCCGGTATCGAGGACTCGGGAAACTACACAGTCGCCCAGGCCGTAGAGGACTGGCTCTCCAGGGGCCTCAAAGGTCTCGACGCCGACACCGTGAGCAATTACCGGAGCCTCGCCGATACGCACGTGATCCCGTTCGTCGGCAAGGCCAAGCTCGCCGATCTCCGCGCGGACGATGTTGATGACTGGCTCGATGGCCTCACCGAGGTCCTGTCCACCCGCACGCTCCGTCTCGTTCACGGCGTCCTGAAGCGCGCCATCCGGCAGGCGCAGGCGCGTGACAGGGTGCTCCGCAACGTTGCGGAGTTGGTGAAGACTCCGCGGGGGAGGGCCGGGCGTCCGAGCCGGGCGCTCACGCTCGACCAGGCGAACGCCGTCCTGGAACAGGCCAGGTCGTCCCGCCTGCATGCCTATGTCGTCGTGAGCCTGATGACCGGCATCCGGACCGAGGAAGCGCGTGCCCTCCGAAGGGAGCATGTCGTCGTGTGGGACGAGCCGGGCCAGGCGTGGCGTCCGGTGGCCGAGGCCGGGTTCGATCACGCGCGGTTCGCACTGTACGTCTGGCGTTCTGTCCGCAAGCACGGCGACACGAAGACGGAGAAGTCCCGCCGCACGCTGGAACTCCCGACGCCGGTCACCGAAGCGCTCAGGGGGCACCATGCCCGTCAGTCGGCGCAGAAGCTCAAGGCGGGGGAACTCTGGCAGTGCAACGACCTCGTGTTCTGCTCGCCGACCGGGACGCCGCTCGATGCGGCGAACGTGCGGCGGGCGTTCCGGCTCATCACGAAGAGGGTCGGCCTCGGAGAGAAGTGGACGCCGCGCGAACTCCGGCACTCGTTCGTTTCGATCATGAGTGACGGCGGGGTGCCGATCGAGAACATCGCCGACCTCTGTGGGCACTCGTCCACGGCGGTCACGGAAGAGGTGTACCGGCATCAGCTCAAGCCGGTCATCACCAAGGGCGCGGAGGTCATCGACTCCGTCTTCGGTCGCAGCCAGTCCGCGTAGGTCCGGAGTGAGTGGCTCCCTTTTTGGCTCCCCGGCACTTCCCTGAACGGAAGAAGGGCTCCGGAGCGATGCTCCGAAGCCCTTTCTGACCTGGCTTAATGCCTGGTCGGGACGGCGGGATTTGAACCCACGACCCCTTGACCCCCAGTCAAGTGCGCTGCCAAACTGCGCTACGTCCCGGTGTTGCCCCCTCGTTGAGCGGGCGTGATTACTCTAGCGCAGTTCGAGGGGTAGTGCGTACCGGGAAAGCGGGTGGCGGGTCGTGCCGGGTGCGGTGGGGCGGTGGCTCGTCGGCCTCGTCGTGGTGGGCGCGCTCGCCGGGTGTTCGGAGGGTAGGGCGCCTGTCGCGGTGAAGGGTTCTACGAGGGCTTCGCGGAGTGCTGCGTCTACTGGGCGGGTGACGGTGCCTTCGGGGGTTGTGGCCTCTTATGTAATGTTCGCTCGCGGGGGCGTGGTTCTGCAGCGGGAGCCGCATCGGGTGTTCCGGTCGGCTTCGGTGGTCAAGCTGCTGATCGCGCTCGACCAGTTGGAGCGGGGTGATGATCCGCTGTTGGGGCCGATGCTGCGGTCGAGTGATGACGCGGCGGCTTCGGAGTTGTGGCGGCGGAACGGGCGCGGGGCGATCGTGGCGCGGATGGCGCGGAAGATCGGGTTGGCGGAGACCGCGCCGCCGCCGGCGGTGAAGCCGGGGTTCTGGGGGTACTCGGCGCTCAGCGCGGACGATGTCGTGAAGATCTATCGGTATGTGCTGGAGCGGGTGCCTGAGCGGACGCGGGACGTCGTGATGGGGCATCTGCGGGCGGCCACCGAGCGCGGGACGGATCATTTCGACCAGTACTTCGGGATTCCGCGGGCGGCGCAGCGGCCCTGGGCGGTGAAGCAGGGGTGGTCCGGGTTCGGGGAGCCGGACGGGACGATGCCGGCCGATCTCGGGATCGGGCGGCCGGCGCTCCACACGACCGGGGTGGTGGGGGACCGGATCGTGGCGGTGCTCACGTTGCAGCCCGCGGGAACTTCCTTCGAGACGGCGTCTCGGCAGGTCACGGCCCTTACGCGGGAGGTGCTCCGGGCGCCGGAGGATAACCGGACTTTACCGAGATCAGGAATGAGCATCCGTTTACATGGCGTTCGTGACTGTACGGTCGTGAATGTCGTGAGGGGTACCGGGTGACGGAGACGGGTGCGATGCCGATGGGCGCCGAGCTTTCGGGCGTGCGGGACGGGGCGCGTGAGCGTGCCGTCCTGTCCGAGGCGCGGGTCGTGCTCGCCGATCGGCTGGGATGTCCGTCCGGCGAGGCCCTTCAGCATCTGATCTGGCTGGCCCGGGACCTGGATCTCGAACTGGACGAGGCCGCCGCTCTTGTCGTTGAGGGAGATCGGGCCGTCACGGAGACGGCGGACGCGCCGGTGGACCACGTGGGGCGCGGGGCGGTCGTCGCCGAGGCGCCGCCGGAGGCGGAGCCGGTCGCGCAGGAGCTGCTGGCGCGGGTCGCGGACGCGGACACCGCCCAGGACGCCGTGGTGCTGGCGTCGCTCCCCGACGATCCGGGCGCGCGGGCCATCCTGGACGCGTCGCTGACGTCGGCGGCCCATCTGGTCCCGGTGCGCGACGCCGACGGGCGCGTCGTCGACTTCCTGTACGCCCGGCTGAACGACTCGGCCGATGATCTTTTCGAGCGGGCGCCCCACGAGCTCGTGGGGCGGCGGCTGCTGCGCAGCGAGCCGGGGGCGGCGCTGTCCGGGCTGTTCGCGGCTTATGTACGGGTTCTGGAGACCGGTGAGCCGTTCGCGCGGGGGCCGTTCCTCTACACGTCCGCGCAGGACGGCGTGACGCGCGGTTCGCGGATGACCGTCCGGTGCGTGCCGGTGCAGACGGGTGTGGTCGTCTCCTGGCGGTATCTGCGCGGCGAGGACCGGATGCGGTGGCGGCTGGAGCGGGCCGAGCGGCTCGTCGCCATCGGGTTCGGCGAATGGGACCTCGCGACCGGCCGCATCACCGGGTCGCCGCAGATGGCGGCGAACTACGGGCTGGACCCGTCCACCGGGTCGCTGGTGCCGGAGGAGCTCGGCGAGGTGATCCACCGGGAGGACCGGGAGCTGATCTCCGAGGGGCTCCGGACGCTGTTCGCGCGCCGCGAGCCGGTCGAGGTGGAGCACCGGGTCGTCCTGCCGAGCGGGCGGCAGCGGCACCTGTGGGTGTTCGCCGAGCCCGTGCTGGACGCGTCGGGCCGCCCGGTCACGATCAACCTCGTCTCGCAGGACATCACGCGGCGGCGGGGCGTCGAGCGCGCGCTCGCCCGGACCCGCCGGGAGATACTGCGCCAGCAGGCGCTGACGGCGCAGGAGCGGCGCGTCGCGGCGACGCTGCGCCGGGCGATCCTGCCGGACCCGGAGAGCGGCGGCGTGCGCAGGCTGCCGGGCGTGACGGTCGCGGTGCGGTCGCTGGCCGCCGAGAGCGAGGCGCGCATCGGCGGCGACTGGTTCGCGACGCGTTCCCTGCCCGACGGACGGGCGCTGATGGCCGTCGGCGACGCGGCGGGCCACGGGCTTCCGGCCGCCGCCGCGATGGCGCGGATGCGGAACGGCCTGCTCGGCATGGCCTACACGGGGCGTTCCCCCGGACGGCTCGTCGGCTGGCTGAACGATCTGGTCTGCGATCTGGAGCCGGCGTCCACCGGGACGGCCGTCGTGGCGCATTTCGAGCCGCAGTCGCGTTACCTGGAGTGGGCGAGCGCGGGGCACCCGCCGCCCGTCCTGCTGCGGGACGGCAAGGCCGGTCCGCTCTCGGTGGACGCCGAGCCGCTGCTGGGCGCGGCCCCCGAGTTCGAGTACGGGACGAACTCGACGCTGCTGGAGCCCGGTGACGTGGTGCTCTTCTACACCGACGGGCTGGTCGAGCGCCGCGACGCCGATCTGGAGGACGGCATCGCGCGGCTGTCGGAGCTGCTCGCCGAGTGCCCCGACCCCGAGCCGGACGCCGTGCTCGACCGCGTCCTGGAGCGGATCGGCCACGACCGGTCCGCCGACGACACCACCCTGTTCGCCTTCCGCGTCGTCTGACAAAAACCGCGGCAACGCCCACCACGGGTCTTGCCCGGCCATTCTTTCTAACAACCGTTTGGTAGAGTCCGGGGCGTGAACCGGAACGAGACCCCCGAGGACCGCGCGTTCCGCGCCGAGGTCCGCGACTGGCTCGAAACGCACCTGTCCGGCGACTTCGCGCACGCGCGGGGGCTGGGCGGACCGGGCCGCGAGCACGAGGCGCACGAGGAGCGGCTCGCGTGGGAGCGGCACATGGCGCGCGCCGGATGGACGTGCGTCGGCTGGCCGAAGGAGTACGGCGGACGTGGCGCGAGCCTCGAACAGCAGGTCGTCTTCAACGAGGAGTACGCCCTCGCCGGCGCGCCCGCCCGCGTCAACCACATCGGCGAGAACCTGCTCGGCCCGACCGTCATCGCGTTCGGCACCGACGAGCAGCGCGCCCGGTTCCTGCCGCCGATCGTCGCGGTCGAGGAGCTGTGGTGCCAGGGGTACTCCGAGCCGAACGCCGGTTCCGACCTCGCGAACGTCCAGACGCGGGCCGTCCTCGACGGCGGGCGGTGGCGGATCGACGGGCAGAAGGTGTGGACGTCGCTCGCCATGGAGGCCGACTGGTGCTTCGTGGTGTGCCGCACCGAGCCCGGCTCGACGCGGCATCGCGGGCTGTCGTACCTGCTGGTCCCGATGCGGCAGGACGGCGTGGAGGTCCGCCCGATCGTCCAGCCGACCGGCACCTCGGAGTTCAACGAGGTGTTCTTCGACGGCGCGCATACCGACGAGGGGAACATCGTCGGCGCGCCCGGCGACGGCTGGAAGATCGCGATGGCGACGCTCGGGTTCGAGCGCGGCGTCGCGACGCTCGGCCAGCAGGTCGGGTTTCGGCGCGAGCTGGAGGGCGTGATCGACCTGGCCCGGCGGACCGGCGCGATCGACGATCCGCTGCTGCGCGACCGGCTCACCCGGTCCTGGATGGGGCTGGAGATCATGCGGCTCAACGCCGTCCGGACGATGGCGGGCGTGGCGGGCGGCGCGCCGGGGCCCGAGTCGTCCATCTCCAAGCTGGTCTGGGGGACGTGGCACCGCGAGCTGGGCGAGCTGGCGATGGACGTGCTCGGCGCGTCCGGTCTCGTCGCGGACGGCGAGCCCTACGACCTGAACGACTGGCAGCGGCTGTTCCTGTTCTCGCGCTCCGACACGATCTACGCCGGGTCGAACGAGATCCAGCGCAACATCATCTCCGAGCGGGTGCTCGGACTGCCGAGGGAGGCCCGTCCATGACCCCGACCTACGTGCGCGGACACGGGCTGCTCGACGGCCGGACGGTCGTGGTCACGGCCGCCGCCGGCGCCGGGATCGGCGGGGCGACCGCGCGCCGCTGCCTGGAGGAGGGCGCGCGCGTGTTCGTCTCGGACGCCCACGAACGCCGCCTCGCCCAGAGCGCCGAGGACCTCGCGAAGGAGTTCGGCGACGACCGCGTCCACGCCCAGCGCTGCGACGTCACCGACGAGGCGCAGGTCCGGGCGCTGTACGACGCGGCCGCCGAGCGCTTCGGACGCATCGACGTCGCCGTCAACAACGCCGGCCTCGGCGGCACCGCGAACCTGGTCGACATGGAGGACGACCAGTGGACGCGCGTCCTCGACATCACCCTCAACGGCACGATGCGCTGCACCCGCGCCGCGCTCCGCCACATGCGCGACCAGGGCGGAGGCGTCATCGTCAACAACGCGTCGGTGATCGGATGGCGGGCGCAGAAGGGCCAGTCGCACTACGCCGCCGCGAAGGCGGGCGTGATGGCGCTGACGCGGTGCGCCGCCCTGGAGGCCGCCGAGTTCGGCGTCCGGATCAACGCGGTGTCGCCGTCCCTGGCGATGCATCCGCACCTGGTCAAGGTCACCTCGCAGGACCTCCTGGACGAGCTGACCGCGCGCGAGGCGTTCGGCCGCTACGCCGAGCCCTGGGAGGTGGCCAACGTTATCGTCTTCCTGGCCAGCGACTACTCGTCCTACATGACGGGCGAGGCGGTCTCCGTCTCCTCACAGCACCCTTAGGAACCGACGAACGATGAGTCCACGACGGCGCGACGCCGAGGGAACCGCCGCGGCGCGCGCGGAGCGCCGGGCCGAGCTGCTCGGCACCGCGGCCGAGGTCTTCGCCTCGCAGGGGTACGCCGCGACCACGATCCGGCAGGTCGCCGACGCGGCCGGGATCCTCGGCGGCAGCCTGTACTACCACTTCGACTCCAAGGAGTCGATGGCCGACGAGATCCTCTCGACGTTCCTGGACGACATGTGGGCCGCCTACGACCGCGTGCTCGACGCCGGGCTCGGCGCCAGGGAGACCCTCGAAGCGATCGTCGTCGAGTCGTTCCGGTCGATCGACCGGCACCGGCCCGCCGTCGTGATCTACCAGAACGAGTCCAAGCACCTGTCCGCCAGCGAGCGGTTCCACTACCTGAACGACTCGCACCGCAGGTTCGAGGAGATGTGGATCGCGCTGCTCGAACGCGGCGTCGCGGAGGGCGCGTTCCGCGCCGACCTCGACCGGACGCTCGTCTACCGGTTCGTCCGCGACACCGTGTGGGTGGCGGCGAACTGGTACCAGCGCGGCGGACGGCTGTCCGCCGAGGACATCGCCAAGCAGTACCTCGCCATGGTCCTGGAGGGCATCCAGGCCACCTGAACGAGCGAGGCGACCGATTCGAAGGAGACCCCCCGATGGCCGAGGCTTACCTCGTCGACGCCGTCCGCGCCCCGGTCGGGCGGCGCGGCGGCGGGCTGGCCGCCGTGCACCCCGCCGACCTCGGCGCGCACGTGCTGACCGCGCTGGTCGAGCGCACCGGGATCGACCCGTCCGCCGTGGAGGACGTCGTGTTCGGCTGCGTCGACACCCTCGGCCCGCAGGCGGGGGACATCGCGCGGACGGCGTGGCTCGCCGCCGGGCTGCCCGAGGAGGTGCCCGGCGTCACCGTGGACCGGCAGTGCGGCTCGTCCCAGCAGGCGGTGCACTTCGCCGCGCAGGCGGTGCTGTCCGGGACGTCCGACCTGGTGGTGGCGGGCGGCGTGCAGAGCATGTCGCAGATCCCGATCGGGTACGCGATGACGGCCGCCGAGCCGCTCGGCTTCGACCGCGGACCGTTCGTGGGGTCGAAGGGCTGGGTGCGGCGCTACGGCGACGGCGAGGTGTCGCAGTTCGCGGGGGCCGAGCAGATCGCGCGCGACTGGGACATCCCGCGCGAGGAGATGGAGGAGTTCGCCTACGCCTCGCACCGAAAGGCGATCGCCGCGATCGACGAGGGACGGTTCGCGCGCGAGATCGCGCCGATCGAGGGCGTGACGACCGACGAGGGCCCGCGCCGCGACACGTCCCTGGAGAAGATGGCCGGGCTGAAGCCCCTCATGGACGGCGGCCGGCTCACCGCCGCGCTCGCCTCGCAGATCTCCGACGGCGCCGCCGCGCTGCTCATCGCGTCGGAGCGGGCCGTCCGCGACCACGGGCTGACGCCGCGCGCCCGCGTGCACCACATCTCCGCGCGCGGCGAGGATCCGATCCGGATGCTGTCCGCGCCGATCCCGGCGACCGCGCACGCGCTGAAGAAGAGCGGGATGCGGATCGGCCAGATGGACGTCGTGGAGATCAACGAGGCGTTCGCGTCCGTCGTGCTCGCCTGGCTGCGCGAGACCGGCGCGGACCCGGCGCGCGTCAACCCGAACGGCGGCGCGATCGCGCTCGGCCACCCGCTCGGCGCGACCGGCGCGCGGCTCATGACGACGCTGCTGCACGAGCTGGAGCGGACCGGCGGCCGGTACGGGATGCAGACGATGTGCGAAGGCGGGGGCCAGGCGAACGTCACCATCCTCGAACGGCTCTGAGGAGCGGAGCCCCGCCCGGGGATGATCTTCCCGGACGGGGCTCCGGTTCGTAGATCACGACGCCTCCGGCATACTCGGGCGGAGCCCCCCAGGGAGGACGCCCATGCTCGAAGGTCTGCGGATCGTCGAGGTGTCGAGCTTCGTCGCCGCGCCCCTCGGCGGCATGACGCTCGCCCAGCTCGGCGCGGACGTGGTCCGGATCGATCCGCTCGGCGGCGCGGCCGACACCGCGCGCTGGCCGCTCGCGCCGTCCGGCACGAGCCTGTTGTGGACCGGCATGAACAAGGGCAAGCGGTCGGTCACGGTCGACTTCCGCTCACCGGACGGCCGCGACGTGGTGACCCGCCTCGCCGCCGACGCCGGGATCGTCCTCACCAACGCGGTCGGACGCGACTGGCTGTCCTACGAAGCGCTGCGCGAGGCACGTCCGGACCTGATCCTCCTCCAGGTCGAGGGCAGGCCGGACGGCGGCGCGGCGGTCGACTACACGGTGAACGCCGAGATCGGGTTCCCGCTGGTCACAGGCCCACCCGAGCACGCCGGGCCGGTCTCGCACGTGCTGCCCGCCTGGGACGTGGCGTGCGGCCTGTACGCGGCCGTCGGCCTCCTCGCCGCCGAACGCCGCCGCTCCCGGACGGGCGAGGGCGCGCACATCCGGCTTCCGCTCTACGACGTGGCGCTCGCGACGGCGGGCAACCTCGGGCTGCTCGCCGAGGCGCAGCTCGGTGTCGAGCGCGAGCGCATCGGCAACTACCTCTACGGCGGTTTCGGGCGCGACTTCGCCCTCGCCGACGGCGGCCGGGTCATGGTCGTCGCGCTGACCGGACGGCACTTCACCGACCTCTGCGAGATCACCGGCATGGCCGGGACGGTCGGCGAACTCGGCCGCCTCCTGCGCGCCGACTTCGCCGTGGACGGCGACCGCTACCGGCACCGCGAGGCGCTCGCCGCGCTGTTCGCGCCCTGGTTCGCCGAGCGGACGCTGCCCGAGGCGGAGGAGGCGCTGAAGACCTGCTCGGTGCTGTGGGCCCCCTACCGCCGCTTCACCGACCTCGACCTCGCCGCGAGCGAGCTCATGGACGAGGTCGAGCAGCCGGGCGTGGGACGCGTCCGCGTGCCCGCGTCCCCCCTGAACACCGGAGCCGGGCGGCGGCGGGCCGCGCCCGCGCCGCGGCTCGGCGAGCACACGGCCGAGGTCCTCGCCGGTCTCGGGCTCGACCCGGCCGGCCTACGCGCGAAGGGAGTCGTGGCGTGATCGACATCCGGGACTGGAACCCGTCCCCGCACGAGACCACCGAGATCCTCCAGCCCGGACCCGCCCACGGCCTGGCCGGCCTGCTGGGCGCGCCGTTCGACGGCGAGGAGCTGCCGCCGCTCTGGCAGTGGCTGTACTTCCTGGAGCGCCCGCCGCAGGCGGTGCTCGGACCGGACGGGCATCCCGCCGAGGGACGCTTCCTGCCGCCCATCCCGAACCGACGCCGGATGTTCGCCGGGGGCCGGTTCCTCCAGCGCGAGCCGCTGCGCGTCGGCGACACCGTGACCCGCCGGGACGAGCTGGTCGAGGCGAAGATCAAGCACGGCAGGTCCGGCGAGCTGCTGTTCGTGACCGTCCGGCAGACGTTCCTGCGGGACGGCCAGAAGATCGCGGTCGAGGAGCAGGACCTCATGTACCGCAGCGGCGCGCCCGACTCGGCGCAGCCCGAGCCGTCCTACAAGGAGCCCGTCCTCCAGAAGGCGCCGTGGCGGAGCACGTTCATCGCCGACCCGGTGCTGCTGTTCCGGTTCAGCGCCCTCACCTACAACGCGCACCGCATCCACTACGACGAGGACTACGCGACCAACGTCGAGGGGCACGCGGGGCTGGTCGTCCACGGGCCGCTGCTGGCGATCCTGCTGCTGGAGCTGCCGCGCCAGGCCGGGCACAAGGTCACCGAGTTCTCGTTCCGGGCGCGTCACCCCGTCTACGCGGGCCAGCCGGTCGCGATCGCGGGGCATCCGGACGGCGAGCTGGCCGTGATCGCGGCGGCGTACGCGTCGGGGCCGGTGTCCGCGGTGACCGCGACCTTCTCGTAGGGTGCCGCTGTAAGCGGACACTTGCGGACGGCGCGCGTTGTGCGCGCGACGTGCGGGCGGCGGGAGGACGGGCGATGGGACGGTTGCAGCAGACGTTCGGCCTGACGGACGAGCAGCGCGAGATCGTCGCGACCGTCCGCGCGTTCGTGGACCGGGAGATCCTGCCCGTCGCGACCGAGCTGGAGCACGCCGACGCCTATCCCGAGGAGATCGTCGCCGGGATGCGGAGGCTCGGCCTGTTCGGGCTGACGATCCCGGCCGAGTACGGCGGGCTCGGCGAGTCGCTGCTCACCTACGCGCTCGTCGTGGAGGAGCTGTCGCGCGGCTGGATGAGCGTGTCCGGCATCGTCAACACGCACTTCATCGTCGCCTGGATGATCGCGCAGCACGGCACCGACGCGCAGCGCGCGCACTACCTGCCGCGCATGGCGGCCGGGGAGGTGCGCGGCGCGTTCTCGATGTCGGAGCCCGGCTGCGGCTCGGACGTCGCGGCGTTGCGGACCCGCGCCGTCCCGGACGGGGACGGCTACCTGATCACCGGGCAGAAGATGTGGCTGACCAACGGCGGCACGTCCCACCTGGTCGCGACGCTGGTCAAGACCGACCCGGACGCCGGGCACCGCGGCATGACCACCTTCCTGGTCGACAAGGAGCCCGGCTTCGGCGAGGTCGCGCCGGGGCTGACCGTCCCCGGAAAGATCGAGAAGATGGGGTACAAGGGCGTCGACACGACCGAGCTGCTGTTCGACTCCTACCGGATCCCGGCCGCGCAGATCCTCGGCGGCGCGCCGGGGCGCGGCTTCTACCAGATGATGGACGGCGTGGAGGTCGGCCGCGTCAACGTCGCCGCCCGCGCCTGCGGCGTCGCCCGCCGCGCCTACGAGCTGGCCGCCGGGTACGCGCGCCGCCGCGAGACGTTCGGCAAGCCGATCGCCGAGCACCAGGCCGTGCTGTTCCGGCTGGCCGAAATGGCCACCAAGGTCGAGGCCGCGCACCAGATGACGGTCATGGCCGCCCGCCGCAAGGACGGCGGCGACCGCAACGACCTGGAGGCCGGGATGGCCAAGTACCTGGCGGGGGAGTACTGCAAGGAGGTCGTCGAGGACGCCTTCCGCATCCACGGCGGGTACGGCTACTCCAAGGAGTACGAGATCGAGCGCCTGTACCGCGAGGCGCCGATGCTGCTGATCGGCGAGGGCACCGCCGACATCCAGAAGATGATCATCGGCCGCCGCCTCCTCGCCGACGGCTGACCGCCCGCCGGGCGGCGCACGAGCGGGGGCGGCCCGTGGGGCGGGAGGTAGCGCGCGGGCGGGGGGCGTCGCGTGGGCCGGAGGTAGTGCGCGGGCGAGGGGCGCGCGGGCGGAGGGTGGCGCGCGAGCAGGGGGCTAGGCTGGGCGCATGTCCGAAACGTCCCTCGATCCGGACGCGCGCCGCCGGGCCGGCCTGCGCGAGTTCCTGCGCACCCGGCGCGCCCGGCTCACGCCCGCCGACGTCGGCATGCCGGACGGCGGGAGCCGCCGCCGCACCCCCGGCCTGCGCCGCGAGGAGGTCGCCGTGCTCGCCGGGGTCGGGGTGTCCTGGTACACCTGGCTGGAGCAGGGCCGCGACATCAAGGTCTCCGAGGACGTCTTGGACGCGATCGCGCGGGCGCTGCGCCTCGACGGCGCCGAGCGCGAGCACCTCTACCTGCTCGCCGGGCTGAACCCGCCGCGCCGGGAGCCCGCCGCGGCCGTCCCGGTGTCGCCGGAGCTGCGCCGGGTGCTGGACGCCTGGTCGCCGCGTCCCGCCTACATCCAGGACCGGCACTGGGATTTCCAGGCCGTGAACGACGCCGCGCGCGTGGTGTTCGGCTACGGCGAGAGCGACCACAACTGCCTGGTCAGCTACTTCACGAACGCCCGCTTCCGGACGGCCAACACGCTCTGGGGTCGGAACGCGCCGGGCGTCGTCGGCCGGTTCCGCGCGGACATGGCCCGCTACCCGGACGATCCGGAGTTCGCGCGCATCGCGTCCGATCTCGCCGCCGTGAGCCCCGAGTTCGCCGAGCTGTGGGAGCGGCACGACGTGAGCACGGGCGCGGAGGCGACCAAGGCGATCCGGCATCCGGAGGTCGGCGAGATGGTCTTCGACGCCACGCTGCTGCCGCTGCCGGACCGTCCGGGCCTCAACCTCGTGCTGCACAACCCGCGTCCCGAGACCGGCACGGCCGAGCGGCTGGAGCGCCTGATGCGCGGCGGCCCGCGCCTGGTGGAGGCCGGCTGACCGCCCGAGGCCGGCCGTGAGGGTGGTGGTGCCACACCCAGGATGAGCCGACACTGCTCCGTCCGCCCGCCCGGCGGCAGGCTTGCGGGCATGACGAAGCGATTCACGAACAAGACGGCCCTGGTCACCGGCGGCACGAGCGGCATGGGTCTCGCCACGGCCCGGCTGCTGCTGGACGAGGGCGCGCACGTGGTGATCACCGGCCGCGACCGGGAGCGCCTGGACGCCGCCGCCGGCACGCTGGATGCGGGCGACCGGCTCCTGACCGTCCGCGCGGACGCCGCGAACGTCGCCGACCTCGACGCCCTCGCGAGCCGCGTCCGCGACCGGTTCGGACGGCTCGACGTCGTGTTCGCCAACGCGGGCGCCGGGGTCTTCCAGCCGAGCGCCGAGGTCACCGAGGAGGACTTCGACCGCATCGTCGGCGTGAACTTCAAGGGCGTCTACTTCACGATCCAGAAGGCCGTGCCGCTGATGACCGGCGGCGGCGCGATCGTGATCAACGCGTCCTGGACGCTGTACCGGGGGATGGCCCCGGCGTCGGTGTACTCGGCGTCCAAGGCGGCCGTGCACAACCTCGCCCGGACGCTCTCCGCCGACCTCGCCCCTCGGCGCATCCGGGTCAACTCGGTCAGCCCGGGCTTCATCGACACCCCGATGTTCCGCGGCGCGGCGTCGACCGACGAGCAGGCCGCGGTCCACGCGGCGCAGACCGTCGCCGGGCGGCTCGGGACGTCCGAGGACGTCGCGCGGGCCGTCGCCTTCCTCGCCTCCGACGACGCGTCCTACATCGTCGGCCAGGACATCGTCGTGGACGGCGGCCTGGTCTCGTCCATCCCCGCCTGACCCTTCCCCCGAGAACCTCCGAAAGGACCCGCACGATGAAGGCCATCACCATTCCCGAGTTCGGCGACGCGGACGTGCTGCGCCTCGACGACGTCGAGGCGCCCGAACCAGGGCCCGGCCAGGTGTCGATCGACGTGGACTACGCGGGCGCCAACTTCGCCGAGGTCCTCTACCGCCGCGGCATCGCGGACGTGCCGCTGCCGTTCGTGCCCGGCATCGAGGTCTCCGGACGGATCCGGGCGCTCGGCGCGGGCGTCGAGGGCCTGCGCGTCGGCGAGCCCGTCGCCGCGCTGACGATCGTGGACGGCGGCGGGTACGCCGAGGTCGCCGTCACCTCCGCCGGTCTGGTCGCGCCTCTGAACGGGCTGGACCCGAAGGTCGCGGCGGGTGTTCCGTCCAACAGCACCACCGCCTTCCTCGTGCTCGACCGGCTCGCGCGGATCGCGCCCGGCGAGCGGGTGCTCGTCCACGCCGCCGCCGGGGGAGTGGGCAGCCAGCTCGTGCAGGCCGCTCGGCTGCTGGGCGCGGGCACGGTCGTCGGGACGGTCGGCAGCGAGGCCAAGGTCCAAACCGTCCGCGACTTGGGCGTGGAGCACGTCGTGCTGCGCGATGAGCTGCCCGGACGCGTCGCCGAGCTGACCGCTGAAAACGGCTTCGACATCATCGCGGACATGGTCGGCGGCCCGGCGCGGCGCGCGAGCCTCGACGCGCTCGCCCAGTTCGGACGGCTCGTCGTGATGGGCAACGCGTCCGGCTCGGACGACGTGCCCCTGTCGCCGAACGAGCTGTGGCTCACCAACAAGACCGTCTCGGGCTTCAACCTCGCGGCGTTCAGCGCGCTGTATCCGGCCGAGGCGGGCCGCGCCCTCCGCCGCGCAGTCGCGGCCGTCGCGTCCGGTGATCTGCGGGTGGCGGTGGAGGAGATGCCGCTGGAGAAGGCGGCCGAGGCGCACCGCCGGATCGAGTCCGGGACGACGACGGGCAAGCTCGTCCTCGCGGTGCGGCCCTGAACGCCGTTGACAGCGGGCGGGCCGCGTCCCTACCGTCTTTTGGATAATAAAGTTTCCTAAAAGAACGGGAGTGGCCGTGGGGCTCCGGACGACGACGACCGAGACCGGAGCCGGGGCGGCGGGGAAGCCCGAAGGGCTGTTCTCGGGCGCCTACGCGGCCGCCGCCACCGCGTTCACGGCGCTGACCGTGCTCACCGGCCTCTCCGGGTTCGCCGTCGTCCCGACGCTGCCGGTCGCGGCCCGCGCGCTCGACGGGCTGTGGCTGTATCCGCTGGTGGCGAGCGCCTTCGTGGCGGCCGGCCTGGTCGGCGGGGTGCTCGGCGGCGCCTGGTCGGACCGGTCCGGGCCGGGCCGCCCGCTCGCGGCGGGACTCCTCCTCGCGATCGCGACCCTGGTGGTCTCCGGCACGGCCGGGACGATCTGGCAGCTCGCAGCGGGCCGCTTCCTGGACGGCCTGGCCGCCGGGATGATCGTGGTGGCCACCAACGCGGCGATCGGGCAGACCTTTCCGGACCATCTGCGGCCCCGCGCGCTCGCGCTGATGTCCGCCTGCTGGGTCGGCCCCTCGCTCGCCTGCCCGCCGCTCGCCGGGCTGGTCGTCTCCTGGTGGTCGTGGCGCTGGGTCTTCCTCGGCCTCGCGGTGCTGACGGTGGTGCCCGGCGTGCTGGTGGTCGTCCTGCTGCGGAGGCTCCCGCGCCCCGAGGAGCCGATCGGAAACGAGGGGCCCGGCCTGCTCGTCGCGGTCGCGGTGAGCGTCGGCGCGGGGCTCGGGCAGTACGCGCTGTCGGGGCGGAGCGTGGTTCATCTGGCCTGCGGGATCGGGGCCGTCGCGGTCATCGGCGCGTTCGTGCGGCGCATGGTGCCGCCGGGCGCGTGGCGGGCCGCCTCCGGGCTGCCCGCGACCGTCCTGCTCAACGGCCTGGCGGCGGGGACGTTCTTCACGCTGGAGACCATGGTCCCGCTGATCCTGAACCTGGACGGACGCGTGCCGCCCGCCCTCGCCGGGCTCGCCTTCACCGGCTCGGCCGTCGCCTGGGCGGCGTCCTCGTGGGCGCAGAGCCGGTGGCTCGCCGGACGGCCCCGGCACCTGCTCGTCGCGGCGGGCGCGTCACTGCTCGGCGTCGCGACCGGGGGCGCGGCGGCGGCGATGGCGCTCGGCCTGCCCGCGTGGATCCCGGCGGTCGCGCTGGGCGTCGCGGCCGTGGGCATGGGCACGGCCGTCCCGACCCTCACCGTGCTGGCGCTCGCGCACGCGCCGTCCGGACGGACCGGTTACGCGGGCGGCGCGATGATGACGGCCCAGAACCTCGGCCAGATCGGCATCCTCGCGCTCGGCTCCGCGCTGCTCGGCACGGTCGCGTCGGACGTGGCGGCGGGAGCCGTCCCGCTGACGCGCTTCGGCCCCGCGCTGGGCGTGCTGGTCGTGCCGAGCCTGCTGATCGTCATGCTCGCGACGCGCGCTCGCTCGGCGCCGGCCGACTGAGCGCGGGCTGACCAGGGACGGGCTGGTCGTGGGTGGGCTGGTCGTGGGTGGGCTGGGCGTGGGCGGCCCGCGCGAGCGCGAGCATCTCGTCCAGCGACCACTGGTCGTTCGCGTGCGCGCCGAGCCTGCTGGCGAGGACCGTGCCGTCCGGGGCGATGAGGAAGTCGCCCGGCAGCCCGAGCCGTCCGCCCGTCGGACGCGACCTGGGGAGCGGGTCGCGGCGCAGCAGGCCGGTGACGACCGCGCGGACGATCGCCGGCCACACGCGCGGGTCGAGCAGCGCGCGCGGCCGGGACTCGACGCCGAACGCGACGTAGAGCTCGCGGCCCGGGTCGGGGATCACGTCGAACGGCAGCTCGGCGACGTGCTCGCGCAGCTCGTCCGCGGGCGCGTGGAACACCGCGACCTCGCGGACGCCCGCCGCCTCGATCTCGGCGTGCCGGACGGCGAACGAGCGCAGGTGCAGGTTGCAGATCGGGCAGCCCGCGAAGCGCCGGAACTGCAGGTGGACGATCCGTTCCGGGTCCGGAACGCGGACCGGGTCCCCGGTCACGGACGTCAGGTCGTAGGTGCGCACGGCGCTTCCCTCCCGTAGGTGTACGGCATACACCTACGAGGGTAGGCGTATGCCGTACGCTGTCAAGGCCATGCCGCGTCCACGGTCCCTCACCCAGCCGCAGCTCGCCGCCGCGGCGCTCGCCGTCATCGACCGCGACGGCCTCGCGGCCCTGTCCATGCGCGCCGTCGCGAAAGAGCTCGGGATGAGCACGATGGCGCTCTACCGCTACGTGGACGGCCGCGAGGAACTCGAAGGGCTCGTCGTCGAACGCGTCCTGTCGGGCGTGGACACCGCGCCGCCGCCGGACGGCCCGTGGCGCGAGCGCCTCGCCGCGCTCGTGGAACGGATCCGCCTCGCGGTGGCCGCGCATCCCGAGGCGATCCCGCTGACGCCCGCCCACCGGCACCGCTCGCCGGCGCTGCTGCGCTGGTCGGAGACCGTCCTCGGCGTCCTCGCGGACGCCGGTTTCGGGGGAGACGCGCGCATCATCGCCCTGCGCGGCGTGACCGCCTACATCATCGGCGCGATCCAGCTCGAACACCTCGGCCCGCTGTCCGGGCCGGGCACCGACGTGATCGCCGCGCTGCCGGACGACGAGTTCCCCCGCATGGCGGCGGCCGGACGGCGCGCCCGCGAGATCTCCTCGCACGAGGAGTTCCGGCGCGGCCTCGACCTGATCCTCGACGGCATCGAGAAGACCCGCTGATCGGCGCCCGCCCGGCCCCGGCCGTCAGCGCACCAGGTAGGACGGCTGCCGCGCCAGCACCTCGGCCGCCTGCCGGACGATCCCGCCGATCAGTTCCGCGCAGTCCGGCAGGTCGTCGATCACCGCGACGACCTGCCCGGACGCCATCACGCCCAGGTCCGGACGGCCGTCCACCATCGCCGCCTTGAGCAGCATCGGCGTGTTCGCGGCCATGAGCACCTGCGACCACGACAGGTCCTTGCCGTGCTTCATCGCCCGGCCGTCCGCGATCATCGCCCGCCACGACATCCCGGAGATCTTCCTGAACCGGGCCGCGTTCCGCAGCGCCCGGACGAGCCCCGACACCCGGCCCGCGCCCTCCAGCTCCTTCACCAGGTCGCTGCGCAGGACGCGGTGCGGCATCCCGTCCACCTGCCGCGTCACGACGGTCTCGGACATGCCGAGGTAGACCTTCTTCACCTCGTCCGGGACGGAGCTGTCGGACGTCAGCAGGAACCGCGTGCCCATCGCGACCCCGGCCGCGCCGTACGCCAGCGCGGCGGCGAGCCCGCGCCCGTCGAAGAAGCCGCCCGCCGCGATGACCGGGATGTCCACGGCGTCCACGACCTGGGGGAGCAGCAGCGTCGTCGCGACCGGCCCGGTGTGGCCGCCGCCCTCGCCGCCCTGGACGAGCACCGCGTCCGCGCCCCAGGCCGCGACCTTCTCCGCGTGCCGCCGCGCCCCGACCGAGGGGATCACCACGACGCCCGCGTCCTTGAGCTTCGCGATCAGCTCCGGCCGGGGCGCGAGCGCGAACGAGGCGACCTTGACGCCCTCCCGGATCATCAGGTCGATCCGGTCGCCGGCGTCGCCCGCGTCCGCGCGGAGGTTCACGCCGAACGGCGCGTCCGTGCGGTCCTTCACCTCGTGGACGGCCAGCCGCAGCTCGTCCAGCGTCATCGTCGCCGACGCGAGGACGCCGAGGCCGCCCGCGTTCGCGACCGCCGACACCAGGCGCGGCCCGGCGACCCAGCCCATCCCGGTCTGCACGACCGGATGCCGCACGCCGACCAGCCGGGTCAGCGGCGTGTCGAGGACCCGATCCGGCCCCGCGACCCGGTCCGGCCCGGTGACCCGGTCCGGCCCGGTCACGCCGGGACCTCGCGCTCGCGCAGGCTCTTCGGGTCCAGCACCTCGCGCATGATCCGCAGCTCCTCGGCGGACGGCGCGCGCGTCTCGGGCACCTGGTCGGGGATCACCAGCTCGAACCCGGTCGCCTCCACGACGTCCGCGACGCGCACGCCCGGATGGACGGTCCGCAGCCGCATCCGGTGGTCGGGCGTCGCGAAGTCGAGCACGCACAGGTTGGTGACCACGCCGCGGATCTCGTGCGCGCCCCGGTCCCAGCCGATGCCGCTCACGAAGTCGACCTGCTCGGTGAACACGCGCTTCGAATGCTTCGGCACCCAGTAGCTCGTCGGGTTCAGCCGCGTGTTGCCCGGCCCGCCGCGCGAGCCGAGCAGTTGCCGCGTCGGCCTCTCCCAGTCGCCGATCGCGGAGATGTTCGTGTTGCCGTACCGGTCGATCTGGCTCGGCCCCATGACGACGTGCCGCCGCCCGTTCAGCACGAGCCACAGGTGGTCGCGGAAGGTCAGCCAGCCCTCGATCTCCGTCGCGGCCGAGCCGAGCGGCGCCGGCTCGGCCGACAGCACCGGCCCGCCGTCGGTGGTCAGCAAGTCAGGTTCGAACGTCGCGCGGGCCAGCCGCGAGCCGAGCATCGGGACGAACCCGGCGACCGCCGCCGCCACGATCTCGCCGTCCCCGCGGAACAGCTCGGCGCAGGCGACGGCGCACACCTCGGCGCGGGTCGCCGTGACAGCAGTGCTCATCGGGAGGTCTCCTCTCGGAACGCCCGGACCGCGTCCTGGTAGGCGGCCTCGTCGCCGGACAGGAACCGCTCCCGGAACGCCGCCCACGCGGCGGGGTCGGCGGCGGACCTGGCGTAGAGCCGCTGGAACTCCTCGTCGCGTCCGTGGTCGGGCTCGCAGGTGGTGAAGTGCGCGCCGTTCGGCGTCTCCACGACCCCCGCGACGTGCGCCCGGCTGATCAGCAGCGACTGGAGCGGGCCCTCTTTCAGCAGGTCGGAGGTGTCGACGAGGCGCTCGCACGACACGTACGCCCGGTCGGCGGCCTTCACGAACAGGTCGTCCATGTACGGGTCGGGGCCGAGGTACTGCGCGTTGCCGCGCGCGTCGGCGCGGTTCATGTGCACGAGGGCGACGTCCATCGTGAGCGCGGGCACCGCGACCAGCTCCTCGTCCCCGTACGGCGACCGGACGGTCTTCAGCGACGGGTTCACGCGGAGCACGTCCGAGCCGAGGCCGGCGGGCGTCGGCAGGAACGGCAGGTGGTGCGACGCCGCGTACAGGCCGAACATGAACATGCCCTCGTCGTACTCGGTCAGCTCGATCGCGCCGTCCTGCCGGGCGGTGCGGAAGTGCGGCTCCAGCGGCACCGTGTCGAGCGTGACGAACGCGGCGACCAGGCGGCGGACCTTCCCCGCCGCGCACAGCAGCCCCACGTCCGGCCCGCCGTACGAGACGACCGTCAGGTCCCGCAGCGGCGAGCGGCAGATCGCGCGGACGAGCGCCATCGGCTTGCGCCGCGACCCCCAGCCGCCGATCCCGACCGTCATGCCGTCCGACAGCGACCCGACGATCTCGTCGATCGTCATCACCTTGGCCGCGGCCATCAGCGCGCTCCCTTCGCCGCGAACGCGTCGCGCGCGCGGTCGCCCGCGCCCATGAGGTTCAGCTCGAACGTGAAGCCCTGCTCGTACCGGTAGGACCGCCTCACATCGACCGGATCGATGCCGTTCAGCGACTCCTTCGCGCGGCGGATCACGTACCGGTCCTTCGCCGCGATGTCCTCGGCTACCTCCATCGCCTTGGCGCGCAGCTCCCCGGCCGGGACGACCTCCAGCACCGAGCCGAACCGGTGCAGCTCGTCCGCGGTCACGTTGCGGCAGGTGTAGACCATCGCCCGCATCAGGTGCTGCGGGACGAGCCGGGCCAGGTGGGTGGCCGCGCCGAGCGCGCCCCGGTCCACCTCGGGCAGCCCGAAGTAGGCGTCCTCGGACGCCACGACGACGTCGGCGTTGCCCGCCAGGCCGATCCCGCCGCCGAGGCAGAATCCGTGCACGGCCGCGACGACCGGCACCTCGCACTCGTAGACCGCCGCGAACGCGGCGAAGCAGCCCCGGTTCGCCCCCACCAGCGCGGCGTGGCCGTCGCTCTGCTGCATCTCCTTGATGTCGACGCCCGCGTTGAAGCCGCGGCCCTCGGCGCGCAGCACCACCGCGCCGACGGCGGGGTCGCGTCCGGCGGCGAGCAGCGCGTCCGCCAGCTCGAACCAGCCCGCCACGGTCAGCGCGTTCACCGGCGGCGCGGCGACCACGATCTCGGCGACCCCGGACCCGTGGGTCGTGGTGGAGACTCCCATGCGCTACCTTTCCACCAAACATTTGTTAGAACAGAAGGTAGCAGGGCACCGCCGGGAGGGCGCAATGTCACCGGAGACAGGGGACGCGGAGCGGCCGCGCCTGGACCTCAGCGGCCGGACGGCCGTCGTGACCGGCGGCGTGCGCGGCGTCGGCCTCGGCATCACCCGCGCGTTCCTCGCCGCGGGCGCGGACGTCGTCGCGGTCGCCCGGCACGAACCGGACGAGCTGCCCGAGGCGGACGGCCGCCGCGCCCGGTTCGCCGCCCTCGACGTCCGCGACCCGGACGCCGCCGAAGCGTTCGCCGCCGGACTCGACCGCGTGGACGTGCTCGTCAACAACGCGGGCGGGACGCCGTTCGGGCCGATCGCGGACGGCGACGTGCGCCGCCACATCAAGATCATCGAACTCAACCTGGTGTCCGCGCTGATCATGTCCCGGGCCGTGTACCCGGCGATGGCCGCGCGGGACGAGGGCGGCTCGATCATCATGATCGGCAGCGTCAGCGGCGTCCGTCCGTCGCCCGGGACCGCCGCCTACGGCGCGGCCAAGGCGGGCCTCGCCAGCCTCGCGACCAGCCTCGCCGTCGAGTGGGCCCCGAAGATCCGGGTCAACACCGTCACGCTCGGGATGGTCCGGACCGAGCAGTCGCACCTGCACTACGGCGGCGAGGACGGCATCGCGGCCGTCGCGGGAACCGTCCCGCTCGGCCGCCTCGCCGAACCCGCCGACGTCGGCGCGGCCTGCGTGTTCCTCGCCTCGCCGCTCGCGGGCTACGTCTCCGGCTCGTCCCTGCTGGTGCACGGCGGGGGAGAGCGCCCCGCCTTCCTGGACGCCGCCACCGTGAACCGCGACACCTGACCCCGCCTTACCGCACGCCCCCGGCCTGACCGGGTGACGGCGACCAGCCCGCGACCAGCCCGCGGCCAGCCACCGCGACCAGCCCCGGCGGCCCGCCATCCCGCCACCGCGACCGAGGAGTCGGAATGATCTGCAAGGACCGCGTCGTCATCGTCACCGGCGCCGGGCGCGGGCTCGGCCGCGCGCACGCGCTGGAGTTCGCCCGGCAGGGCGCGAAGGTCGTCGTCAACGATCTCGGCGTGGCGCGCGACGGCA
This sequence comes from Actinomadura gamaensis, assembly GCF_042652125.1. NCBI lineage: Bacteria > Bacillati > Actinomycetota > Actinomycetes > Streptosporangiales > Thermomonosporaceae > Actinomadura > Actinomadura gamaensis. The sequence goes on from NZ_JBHSIT010000003.1 coordinate 820,632, forward strand.
CCGGGGAGGCCGCGTCCGGCCCCGCGCAGGACGTCGTCGCCGAGATCGGGAAGCTCGGCGGCCGGGCCGTCGCGAGCCCGCACGACGTCGCCACCGAGGACGGTGCGAAGGCCCTGGTCGCGCTCGCCGTCGAGACGTTCGGCGGGCTGGACGTCCTGGTCAACAACGCCGGCTTCCTGCGCGACCGGATGCTGGTGAACCTCTCCGAGGACGAGTGGGACGCCGTCGTCCGCGTCCACCTCAAGGGCCACTTCCTGCCGCTCAAGCACGCGGGCCTGTACTGGCGCGCGCAGAGCAAGGCGGGCCGCGCGGTGGACGCCCGCGTCGTCAACACCTCGTCCGGCGCGGGACTGCTCGGCAGCGTCGGGCAGGGCAACTACTCGGCCGCGAAGGCGGGCATCGTCGGGCTGACGCTCGTCGCGTCCGCCGAGCTCGGCCGCTACGGCGTGACGGTCAACGCCATCGCGCCCGCCGCCCGGACCCGCATGACCGAGGAGGTGTTCGCGCAGACCATGGCGCGTCCAGCCGAGGGCGAGTTCGACGCCATGGCGCCGGAGAACGTGTCGCCGCTGGTCGTCTGGCTCGGCTCGGCCGGATCGCGCGGCGTCACCGGACGCGTCTTCGAGGCCGAGGGCGGCCGGATCTGCGTGATGGACGCCTTCAGGCACGGACCGTCGGTGGACCGGGGAGCGCGCTGGGACCCGGCCGAGGTCGGCGACGCCGTCACCGAACTGCTCGCCCGGGCCCCCGCCCCCGAACCCGTGTACGGCGCGTCCTAGGACCGGAACCTAGGACCGGAACCTAGGACCGGAACCTAGGACCGAGGCCTAGGACGCGTCGGTGGGCTCGGCCGTCTCCGGCAGGTCCGCGCCGAACGAGGCGGCGCCGATCAGCTCCAGGGCCGTCCGGCGGTTGAACGGCATGACCCGGCCCGCCTGGACGTCCCGCCACATCCGCTCGAAGGGCAGGGCGCGGGCCAGCCCGGCCCCGCCCACGACCTCGGCCAGCCGGTTCATGATCTCGATCGCGTTGCCGGTGCACACGGTCTTGACCATCGCGGCGCGCGCGACGAGCTCGCGCAGCGGCAGCTCGTCCGCGTGCCCCTCCTCGTCCTCGGCCGCGTGCCGGTACAGGACCGCGCGCGACGACTCCAGCAGCAGCTCGCACTCGGCCAGGACGTCCCGGACGAACCGGTCGTCCGCCCGGCCGTCCCGCTCGGCGAACCCGCGCGTCCACTCCATCCCGCCGAGCGCGACACCGGTGTAGACCGCGCCGAACGTCGGCTGCGCCCACCGGTGCAGCCCGCGCGCGAGACCTCCGTAATGGCCGGGCGGATAGGAGGCCAGCACCTGGTCGTCCGGGACGAACACGCCGTCCAGCTCCACGTCGTGGCTCTGCGTGCCGCGCATGCCGAGCGTGTTCCAGGTGCGGTGGACGCGGACGCCCGGCGTGTCGACCGGGATCGTGAACATCGTGATCATCGGTCTGCCGTCCGGCTCGTCGGTGCGCCTCGCCATGCTGAACATGTGCGTGGCGACCTCGATGTTCGTGCCGAAGGACTTGCGGCCGGTCAGCCGGTAGCCGCCGGGCACGCGCTCGGCCGCCGTCCGGGTGTCCAGGTACGGGTTGTGGACGCCGCGCTCGCTGTTCACCCCCGCGATCAGCACCCGGTCGGCCGCGGCCTCGCGCAGCAGCCACTCCAGCCGCTCGTTCCCCGAGGCCCGCCACGCGTCGGCGAGCAGGCCCAGCGCCGCGATGTGCATGTTCAGCGTGAGCCCGGTGGAGCCGTCGGCCGCGGCGAGCCGCTCCAGCATCGGGAACAGGTCGCCCGGCGCCGCTCCGCCGCCGCCCAGCTCGGCCGGGACCGACACCCGGTGCAGGCCCGCCTTCCGCAGCTCGGCGAAGCTCTCGAACGGATACCGGTTCTCCTCGTCGTAGCGCGCGGCCCGCTCGGCGATCGGGCCGGCCAGGCCCTCCGCGACCTCCGCGAGCTCCCGCTGCCGTGCCGTGCCGAACCGTCTCATGGGTCACCTCCCCGTCGCCGCCCACCGCCCATCCTGCGCGCGGACCCGCCGGACCGCCGGGACGGCGCCGGTCCGGTTCCGGCCAGGACGCGCGCGCGGGCGTCCGCGGCGAACCCGGATTCTTGATCACGCGTCGTAAGGGGCACGGCGCCGGTTCGTCCGGACGCCGGGTCGCTCGCGATCCGAAGGGGGACGGCTGCACGGTGATGGCCTCCGACCCGCCGCCGTCCGCGGAGCGGCGGCTCTCCCACGAGGGCACCACGGGCTTCCTCGCGGGCGGCGGCGTGCCCTGGAACCCCCGCCGCGCCGCCCGCCGCGGGCGTCCGCTCCTGCGCCGGGCCGCCGCCCTCGTGCTGGTCGCGGCGGTCGGGCTGGCGCTCGGCGCGGGCGTCTCGTCCGGCGCGCTCGGCCCGGCCGGACGCGCGCTCGGCAGGCTCATGGACTTCTACTGCGGGGTCGTCGCCCTGGTCGGGCTCTCGCTCGCGGTCATGGTCGGGCTGCTCGCCACCGGACGCGTCGTGCCGTCCCGGCACCGCCTCCGCGCCCAGATCGCGCATCGCGTGTTCGCGTTCGTCGCCGTGACGTCCTTGGCCGCGCACATCGCGACCCAGCTCGTCCGGCACCGGGTCGGCGTGCTCGCCTCGCTCGTCCCGGCCGGGACCGCCGGGCACCCGCTCAGCCTCGGGCTCGGCGTCGTCGCCTGCTACCTGATGGTGGTCGCGGTCGTCGGCGGCGTCGTGCGCGGCCGGTTCGCCGAGATCCGCCGTCCCTGGCTGTGGCGGCTGCTGCACCTGACCGCCTACGCCGCCTGGCCGGCGGCCGTCGCGCACGGCCTCACCTGCGGACGCCCCGCCGCCGTGTGGGTCACCGCGAGCTACCTGGCCTGCCTGAGCGCGGTCGCCGCCGGGACGGCCGTCCGGCCCCTGCTGCGCCCCGCCGAGTCGAGGAGGACGCCATGACGCCGGTCGCGCCGCCGGGTGCGCCATCGATCCCCGTCCGGCAGGTCGGCCCGCCGCGCCTCACCCTCGGCCTGGACGGGAACGTCCGGCTGGACCTGGACGCCCACCGGTCGCTGCACCCCGCGCCGGGACCGTGCACCGCCGACGCCCTGATCACGCTCGCCGAGGACGGACGCCTGCACGGACGCGGCGGCGCGGCGTTCCCGTTCGCCCGCAAGCTGCGCGCCGTCGCCGACGCGGCCGAGCGCCGCCGCAAGCGGACGGTCGTCGTGGTGAACGGCACCGAAGGCGAGCCGGGCAGCGCCAAGGACAAGGTCCTGCTGTGCCGCGCCCCGCACCTGGTGCTGGACGGCGCGGCCCTCGCGGCCACCGCGCTCGGCGCGCTGGAGATCGTCGTCGCGGTCACCGAGCCGTCCGCCGCCGCGTCGGTGGAGCTGGCGCTGCGCGAACGCGATCTGACGGCGCGGGCACGGGTCGTCCGGCTGCCGGAGCGGTTCATCACCGGCGAGAGCGGCGCGCTCGTGCGGGGCATCAACGGCAGGCGGCCCGTCCCGCCCGGACGCAAGGTCCGCGCGGCCAACCGAGGCGTGGACGGCCTGCCCACGCTGCTGTCCAACGCCGAGACCTACGCGCAGCTCGCCGTCCTCGCGGGCCTCGGCGCGCGCCGCTACCGCCGGGTCGGCACGCCGGACGAGCCGGGAACGGTCCTGCTCACCGTCACCGGGTCCGCCCGGTTCCCGGCCGTCGTCGAGACGCCGGCGGGCGCGCCGCTCGGCCACCTGCTGGACCTGTGCGGCGCGCGGGCGAGCGAGGGCGTGCTGGTCGGCGGCTACCACGGCGCGTGGCTGCGCGGCGAGGACGCCGTCCGGGCGCGGATCTCGCGGGACGGCATGGCGAAGGCCGGCGGCACGCTCGGCGCCGGGATCGTGATGCCGCTCGGCCGGGGCACCTGCCCGCTGGGCGAGTCCGCGCGGGTCGCGCGCTACCTGGCGGCCGAGTCGGCCGGGCAGTGCGGGCCGTGCCGCCTCGGGCTGCCCGACCTCGCCGCCGCGCTCGCCGACCTCGCGGCCGGGCGGGACGGGGAGGCCGCGGTCGCCGCCGCCCGCCGCGCCGCCCGCCTGACGGCCGGACGCGGCGCCTGCTTCCACCCCGACGGGACGGCCCGGTTCGTCCTGTCCACGCTGGAGGTGTTCGCCGACGACGTCGACCGGCACATCGCGTCCGGCGGCTGCGGACGGCCGGTGCGCGGCGTCCTGCCCGCCGATCCGGTGGAGGCGCGGCTGCGGCTGGAGGTGGACTGGAGCCGCTGCGACGGCCACGGCCTGTGCGCCGACCTGCTGCGCGGCACCGTCCGCATGGACGGCTACGGCTACCCGGTCATCCCGGACGAGCCCCTTCCGGCGGCGCTGGAACCGGCCGCGCGCAAGGCCGTCGCGATGTGCCCCGGTCTCGCGCTCCGGCTCGTCCCGCGGACGCCGCACAGCAAGCCGGGCAAACGCGTCCCCGCCCAGGCCGGCTGACGCCCGAAGACGGAAACCGGGAGCCGGTCAGGACGGCCGGTAGTAGGCGATGTAGCGGCCGACCTCGGCGCAGTACGCACGGTACTTCGGCGGCGGTCCCTTCGCGGCCACGACCTTCTGCGACGACGACCGGTAGGTCGCCGCGAGGTTCAGCGCGGGATCGCCCGGCACGTTCGCCAGGTCCTTCCCCCAGTAGCACAGGTAGCGGCCCATCGCCGGGATCGAGAGGTCGGGCGTGATGTCCTCGGGATGCGGTTCGGGGTTGTTCAGCCCGCCCGGCTGCCAGAACGTCAGCACGTGCGGCGTCCAGCGGGCGATGCCGTACTCGTCCTTCGCCGGATCGGACAGGTTCGGGTCGAAGTCGCTCTCCACCTTCAGCATCGCCGCGATCAGCGCGGGGCTCAGCCCCTTCAGCTCGCACCACGTCCCGGCCCGGACGATCAGCCTCCGGTACTGCACCGGGATGCCCCGGTCGGTGCGCAGCCACCGGCCGCCGGGATCGCCCGGCCCCGAGTCCCGCGAACCGGAGTGATGCCCGGAGCCGGAGCCCGCCCCGCCGGTGAGGGCGAGGACCGTCCCGCCCCCGGCGGCCGCGACCAGCGCGAGCGCCCCGCCCGCGAGCAGGAGCCGGCGGCGCGTCCGGCCGCGGCGGCGGGCGGGCCGGTTCCCGGGCAGCGGGTCGGTCTCGATCCTGCTCGTCGTGCGGGCCAGCGCCCGCTCGAACTCCAGGGCGCCGGGCCAGCGCCGGTCCCGGTCCTCGGCGAGGGCGCGCAGGACCACCGCGTCCACCACGGGCGGGACGCCCGGACGCAGCGCGCTGGGCGGCGGCGGGTTCTCGCGCGGCGGCTCGCCCGTCAGCAGGTGGTAGGTGAGCGCGCCGAGGCCGTACACGTCCGAGCGGTGGTCGGGCGCGCCGTCGATCACGGCCTGCTCGGGCGCCATGTAGCCGGGCGACCCGGCGGGCAGGGTGAGGCTGGACAGCCGGTCCCCGGTGCGCGCGATGCCGAGATCGGAGATCATCACCCGCTCGTCGCCGCCCGCCCCGGACCGCAGCAGGACGTTCGACGGCTTCAGGTCCCGGTGCACGACGCCCTCGGCGTGCAGGTCGGCGAGGCCGCGCGCGACCTCGCGGGCCAGCCGCAGCGCCTCGCTCACCGGTAGCGGCCCGGCGGCGAGCCGGTCCTCGACCGTGCCGCGGTCGGCGTAGGTCATCACGAAGTAGGGGCGGCCGTCCGGCAGCGTGCCGATGTCGAACACCTGGACGAGCCGGTGCGAGTCCACCCGGCGCAGCAGCCGCGCCTCCTGGACGAACCGCTCCCGGACGTCGTCCCGGCGGGCCCAGTGCTCGGCGAGGATCTTGATCGCCACCGGCGAGTTCAGCTCCGCGTCGTGGCCGAGCCACACCACGGCGAACGCGCCGGAGCCGAGGAGCCGGTCGATCCGGTACCTGCCGGCCGACGGAGGGGTCTCCATGGACGCCCATGATGCGCGATCGGACGGCCGCGCGTCAGGGGCTCGGCGATGATAAAGAGGGCACCCCGCCGTCCGGGCCGGGGAGGAATGCCGCGACCTGCGCGGACGTTGCACCTGCGGCGGCCGGAAAATGATTCGCCGCCGGGGGCGGGGACGGCTACGGTGCCCCCGGTCCGTATTCTTGCCGATGGTTATGAGGACGACGCCTGTGAGTTCGCCGCTCGCCGATCTGCGCGCGCGACTGCCCGAGCTGATGCCGCGGGACCGGCAGCGGCTCCGCCGCCGGATCGAGGGCACGGTCAAGATGCGGGACGCCGCCCGCCGCGACCGGGTGGCCGCCGAGATCGCCGCCGAGGTGGACGCCGCCGAGCGCCGCGTGGAGCGGCGCCGCGCCGCCGTGCCCGCGATCACCTACCCCGCCGAGCTGCCGGTCTCGCAGAAGAAGGACGACATCGCCGCCGCGATCCGGGACCACCAGGTCGTGATCGTCGCGGGCGAGACCGGGTCGGGCAAGACCACCCAGCTCCCCAAGATCTGCCTGGAGCTCGGCCGCGGCGTGCTCGGCTCGATCGGCCACACCCAGCCGCGCCGCCTCGCCGCCCGCACCGTCGCCGACCGCATCGCCGAGGAGCTCGGGACCGAGCTCGGCGAGGCCGTCGGGTACAAGATCCGCTTCACCGACCGGTCGAGCGACGACACCCTGGTCAAGCTGATGACCGACGGCATTCTGCTCGCCGAGATCCAGACCGACCGGCTGCTGCGGCAGTACGACACGCTGATCATCGACGAGGCGCACGAGCGCAGCCTCAACATCGACTTCCTGCTCGGGTACGTCCGGGAGATCCTGCCGAAGCGGCCGGACCTCAAGGTGATCATCACCTCCGCGACCATCGACCCCGAGCGGTTCTCCCGGCACTTCGGCGACGCCCCGATCGTGGAGGTGTCCGGACGGACCTACCCGGTCGAGGTCCGGTACCGCCCGATCGCCGACCCCGACGACCCGTCCGCGGACCCCGACCGCGACCAGATCCAGGCGATCGTCGACGCCGTGGACGAGCTGGAGCGCGAGGCCCCCGGCGACGTGCTGGTGTTCCTGTCCGGCGAGCGGGAGATCCGCGACACCGCCGACGCGCTCACCAAGCACCTGGCGGGCAAGCGCGGCCACCACGAGGTGCTGCCGCTGTACGCGCGGCTGTCGTCCGCCGAGCAGCACCGGGTGTTCCAGCCGCACCGCGGGCGGCGCATCGTGCTCGCGACGAACGTGGCCGAGACGTCCCTGACCGTCCCCGGCATCAAGTACGTCGTGGATCCGGGCACGGCCCGCATCTCGCGCTACAGCCACCGGCTGAAGGTGCAGCGGCTCCCGATCGAGCCGGTGTCGCAGGCGTCGGCGAACCAGCGTAAGGGCCGCTGCGGGCGCGTGTCGGAGGGCATCTGCATCCGGCTCTACTCGGAGGAGGACTTCGAGTCCCGCCCCGAGTTCACCGACCCCGAGATCCTGCGCACCAACCTCGCCTCGGTCATCCTGCAGATGACCGCGCTCGGCCTCGGCGACATCGCCGCGTTCCCGTTCGTCGAGCCGCCGGACCGCCGCAACGTCCGGGCGGGCGTGGACCTGCTGCACGAGCTCGGCGCGATCGACCCGAACGAGCAGGACCCGAAGAAGCGCCTCACCCCCCTCGGCCGCCGCCTCGCGCAGCTCCCCGTGGACCCGCGGCTCGGCCGGATGGTCCTGGAGGCCGACCGGAACGGCTGCGTCCGCGAGGTGCTCATCATCGCCGCGGCGCTGTCGATCCAGGACCCGCGCGAGCGTCCCGCCGACCAGCAGCAGGCCGCCGACGAGAAGCACCGCCGGTTCGCCGACCCCACCTCGGACTTCCTGGCCTACCTGAACCTCTGGAACTACCTGCGTGAGAAGCAGAAGGAGCTGTCCGGCAGCGCCTTCCGCCGCATGTGCAAGAACGAGTTCCTGCACTACCTGCGCGTCCGCGAGTGGCAGGACCTGCACACCCAGCTCAAGCAGGTCGCCAAGTCCCTCGGCGTCACCCTCAACACCGTGGACGCCCCGCCCGACCGCGTGCACGTCTCGCTCCTCTCGGGCCTCCTGTCGCACATCGGCCTCCAGGACACCGACAAGAAGGACGAGGGCGGGCCGCGCCGCCGCGCGCAGCAGGAGTACCTGGGCGCGCGGAACGCCAAGTTCGCGATCTTCCCGGGGTCGTCGCTGTTCAGGAAGCCGCCGCGCTGGGTGATGTCCGCCGAGCTGGTCGAGACGTCCCGGCTGTGGGCGCGGGTCAACGCCAGGATCGAGCCCGAGTGGATCGAGCCGCTCGCGGAGCACCTGGTCAAGCGCAGCTACAGCGAGCCGCACTGGTCCAAGAAGCAGGCGGCCGTGATGGCGTACGAGAAGGTCACCCTGTACGGGGTGCCGATCGTCGCGCAGCGCAACGTCAACTACGGACGCATCGACCCCGAGCTGTCGCGCGAGCTGTTCATCCGGCACGCGCTCGTCGAGGGCGACTGGGAGACCCACCACAAGTTCTTCCACGAGAACCGCGCGCTGCTCGACGAGGTCGAGGAGCTGGAGCACCGGGCCCGCCGCCGCGACATCCTCGTCGACGACGAGACGCTGTTCGACTTCTACGACGAGCGCGTCCCCGAGGACGTCGTGTCGGGACGGCACTTCGACACCTGGTGGAAGAAGGCCCGCCACGCCGAGCCCGACCTCCTCAACTTCGAGAAGTCGATGCTCATCAACCGGACCGCGGGCGAGGTCACCGAGGCCGACTACCCCGACCACTGGCAGCAGGGGCCGCTGCGGCTCCGGCTGACCTACCAGTTCGAGCCGGGGGCCGACGCCGACGGCGTGACCGTCCACATCCCGGTGCAGATCCTCAACCAGGTCAAGGCGGACGGCTTCGACTGGCAGGTGCCCGGCCTGCGGACCGAGCTGGTCACCGAGCTGATCCGGTCGCTGCCCAAGCAGCTCCGGGTCAACTTCGTCCCCGCGCCCGACTACGCCCGCCGCGTCCTGGAGCGCGTCTCGCCGCGCACCGAGCCGCTGCTGGACGCGCTGGAGCGCGAGCTGACGCAGCTGACGTCCGTGCCGGTCGCCCGCGAGGCGTGGGACCTGTCCCGCCTGCCCGCCCACCTGCGCATGACGTTCCGCGTCGTGGACGAGCGCCGGCGCCCGCTCGCCGAGTCCACCGACCTCGACGAGCTGAAGCGGCGGCTCGCGGGCAAGGTGCGCGGCACGCTGTCCAAGGCGGCGTCCAAGGAGGGCGTCGAGAAGGACGGCCTGACGTCATGGACGCTCGGCGAGCTGCCCCGCACCTACGAGCGCAGGCAGGCCGGATACGAGGTCAAGGCGTTCCCCGCGCTCACCGACGAGGGCGCGAGCGTCGCCGTCCGGATGTACGAGACCGAGGCCGAGCAGCGCCGCGCCATGTGGAACGGCACGCGGCGGCTGATCCTGCTGAACGCGCCGTCCCCGGTGAAGCAGATCCAGAGCCGCCTCGGCAACCAGGCCAAGCTCGCGCTCAGCCACAACCCGCACGGGTCGGTGGCCGCGCTGTTCGACGACTGCGTCTCCGCCGCCGTCGACAGGCTGATGGCGGACGCCGGCGGACCGGCCTGGGACGAGGCGGGCTTCCAGCGCCTCTACGACCACGTCCGCGCCGAGCTGCACGACACGACCGCCGCGATCGTCGGCCAGGTCGAGCGCGTCCTCGCCGCCTCGCACCAGCTCGACCGGAGCCTGCGCGGCAGCACCAGCCTCACGCTCGTGCACGCGCTCACCGAGATCCGCGACCAGCTCGCGGCGCTGGTCGGCCCCGGCTTCGTGACGGCGACGGGCGCGCAGCGCCTGCCCGACCTGCTCCGGTACGTCAAGGCCATGCAGGTCCGGGTGGACAAGCTGCCGGAGAACCCCGCCCGCGACCGCATGCTCGGCCACCAGGTGCAGGTCCTCGCGCAGGAGTACGACGCCCTGCTGCGCCGCCTGCCGCCCGGCCGCCGCGAGGACGACGCCGTCAAGCAGATCCGCTGGATGCTGGAGGAGTACCGGGTCAGCCTGTTCGCCCAGCAGCTCGGCACGCGCTTCCCGGTGTCCGACAAGCGCATCCGCAAGGCGATGGCGCAGATCCAGCCCTAGCCGGACGAAAGGGTACGGCGGTGGCCGCGCGGCCACCGCCGTACCCTCTCGCGGATCGGGTCAGGCGGTGACGTCGCGCCGCCGGAAGGTCCACAGCCCCGCGCCGACCAGGACGGCCGCGATCGCCGTCATCCACACCAGGGGAGTGGCCGACCAGCTCGTCCCCGGCAGCTTCGGGGTGTGCGCGAAGGGCGAGACGTCCATGATCCAGTGCGGCAGCTTCAGCAGCGGCCCCAACTCGCCGATCAGCAGGAACGCCACCAGCACCGCCCATCCGGCGGCGGTGAAGCGCGGCACCAGCCCGTAGCCGAGCACGACCGCGCCGATCACCACCCACGCCGCCGGGACCTGCACGAGCGACGCGCCGACGAGCCGTCCGAACTGCGCGCCGTCGCCGCTCTGCCCCGCGTAGACCGCGCCGCTGACGGCGCCGCTGAGCAGCAGCATGACCGCCGACCCGAGCAGCGCGACCAGCACCGGCCCGGACGCCCAGCGCCACCGGCTCACCGCCGTCGCGAGCACCGGCTCGGCGCGCTGGCCGGTCTCCTCGGCGCGCAGCCGGCCGACCGCCTGCACGCCGAACGCCGCCGCGAAGATCGCCGCGAACCCCATCTCGGTGGCGAGGAACGCGTCGGTGATGCCCTTCTCCCCGCCCAGCTTGGTGATCATGTCGTGCGCCTGCCTGCTGTCGGCGATGCTGCCCACGTTCGTCGCGATGCCGCCGAGGACCGCGCCGAGGACCAGGAAGGCGATCGCCCAGCCGAGCACCGACCCGCGCTGGAGCCGCCACCACAGCGAGACCGCCCCGGCGAGCCGCGGGGACGCGGTGGCCGGCCCGTCGCGGTCCGGCAGGATGCCCGCGCCGATGTCGCGCCGCGACACCAGCGAGTACGCCACCACCGTCATGACCGCGGCGAACACCACCATCACGAGCAGCACCCACCAGCGGTTCCCCGCGTACGGGCGGAACTGCTGGCCCCAGCCGATCGGCGACAGCCACGACAGCCAGCGCGGGCCGTCCGCGTCGGAGGTGTCGCCGAGCGCCCGCACCAGGTAGAACGCGCCGAGGATCGCGAACGAGTAGCCGGTCGCGGTCCGCGCGTGCGAGGTGAGCTGCGCGACGACGGCGGTGATCGCGCCGAACGCGACGCCGACGCCGCCCCACGCCAGCCCCGCGGCGGTGGATCCGGCGGCGGGCAGGCCCGCGATGGTCAGGGCGAGCGCGCAGAGCACCGCGATCATGACGTTCGTCGACAGCACGACCGACAGCGCGGAGGTCAGCGGCGCGCGCCGGCCGACCGCCGTCGCGCCGACCAGCTCCAGCCGCCCCGTCTCCTCGTCGGCGCGGGTGTGCCGGACGACCAGCACGATCGACAGCGCGGCGGCGGCGAGCGCGCCGAACACGTTCAGCTTCAGCATCGACACCGCGCCGAGCGACGTCGGGTCGTAGACCCGCCCGTACAGCGCGACCAGCGCCGGGGTGTCGTTGGTGTTGGCCGCCAGCTTCACCCGCGACGCGGTGTCGGGGTAGAGGCCCTTGGTGGACGACACCGTCGACGCCGCCATGATCACGATCAGGTACACCCAGACCGGGAGCATGATCCGGTCGCGGCGCATCGCGAGCCGGGTGAGCTCGCGGGTGCCGGCGAGCGCGGTCATCGCGAACCCGCCTTGGCGCCGTCCGTGCCGGAGCCGCCCGACTCGCCCGAGCCGCCGGAGCCGCTCGACTCGCCGGAGCCGCCTGTGCCGCCGGAGCCGCCGGACGCGGTTCCGGTGCGGGCGCCGGAACCGTTCTCGCGCAGGTCGTCCTGGTAGTGGCGCAGGAACAGCTCCTCCAGCGTCGGCGGCTGGCTGGTCAGCCCGCGCACGCCGATCTCGGTCAGCCTGCGCAGCACGCCGTCCAGCCGCGCGGTGTCGACCTCGCACCGGAACACGCGGTCCTGGATCTGCGGGTCGTGCACGCCGGGCAGCTCGGCCAGGCCGTCCGGCGGTCCGGCGAGCTCGGCGCGGATCGAGGTGCGGGTGAGGTGCCGCAGCTCGGACAGCGTGCCGCTCTCGACCGTCCGGCCCTTGCGGATGATGGTGACCCGGTCGCAGAGCGCCTCGACCTCGCTGAGGATGTGGCTGGACAGCAGGACGGTCCGCCCGGAGCCGCGCTCCTCGCGCACGCACTCCTGGAAGACCTCCTCCATCAGGGGGTCCAGGCCGGACGTCGGCTCGTCCAGGATGAGCAGTTCGGCGTCGGACGCCAGCGCCGCGATCAGCGCGACCTTCTGCCGGTTGCCCTTGGAGTAGGCGCGGCCCTTCTTCTTCGGGTCGAGCTCGAACCGCTTGACCAGCTCGTCCCGCCGCGCGCGGTCCAGACCGCCGCGCAGCTTGCCCAGCAGGTCGATCACCTCCCCGCCGGACAGGTTCGGCCACAGGGTCACGTCGCCCGGCACGTAGGCGAGGCGGCGGTGCAGCGACGTGGCGTCGTGCCAGGGATCGCCGCCGAGGAGCCTGGCGTCGCCGCCGGAGGCGCGCAGCAGGCCGAGCAGGATCCGGATGGTGGTGGACTTGCCCGCGCCGTTCGGGCCGAGGAAGCCGTGGACCTCGCCGGGCCGGACGGTCAGGTCGAGCCCGTCCAGGGCGCGCGTCCGGCCGAAGGTCTTCACCAGGCCGGAGACGGAGATGACCTCGTTCATGCTTCACAACCTACACTTCATTCATGATTTCGTGAAGATAATGAATAAGCTAAACTGGTGTGTCCCGAACCGATCCAGTGGGGGAGTTGATGCCGGGTGACCGACCTGCGGGCGCCGGAGGGCGCGCGTCCCGGGCGCGACCAGGAGGCCGTGCTGCGCTTCGTCGAGCGGTTCGCCTCGACCCTCGCCGACGCGGGCTGGCCGCGGATGGCCGCGCGCGTGTTCGTCGCGCTGCTCGCCACCGACTCCGGCGCGCTCACCGCGGCGGAGCTGAGCGACGAGCTGCGGGTCAGCCCGGCGGCGGTCTCGGGCGCGGTGCGGTACCTGTCCCACCTCGACCTGATCTCCCGCGAGCGCGAGATCGGCACCCGCCGCGACCTCTACCGCGTCGACAACGAGGCCTGGCAGGGCGCGCTGAGCAACCGCGACCAGGCGCTCGTCCGGTGGGCGGCGGGCCTGGCCGAGGGCTCGGAGCTGCTCGGCCCGGACACCCCGGCCGGGCGCCGCCTCGCCGAGTCGGCGGAGTTCTTCGAGTTCATCCGCCGCGAGATCCAGACGATCATGGAACGCTGGGTCGAGCACCGCGACGCCGTGCGGGCCGCCGAGGCCCGTGAGGCCGCCGCCGGATGACCGCCCGGATGCCCGGCGTGCGGCGGCGGGTGGCCGGCCGGCCGGATGGCCGGCGGGTGGCCGGGCGGCCCGATGGCCGGCGGGTGGCCGGGCGGGTGGCTGAGTCGCCGCTGAGTGTCGTCCTGGACGCCTCGTAAGCGACGGCCGGCGGTTTCCGCCGGGTGATGTCGCGCGTACCCGCTCAGCGGGCTCGTCCGCGGCGGAAGGACGGAACGCTCACGCGGTGAGGTGGGGCGATGCTCACCAGATGAGTGTCCGGGCTTGTCGGATGCGCACAGGTCGCTTTGTGATCGACATGCGGTCACGGGCTCGTCGCGCCTGGTCATCTGGCGGGGGTGGCGGTTCCCACACGTCCCGGCAGTCCCTGCGGACACCCGCCGAAATGCGTAAGGTTCATCCCATGCCTAACAGCGACGAGCGCGACAACTCGGGTGTTCCGGAGCAGGGAACGTCCGGCGAGGCCGTGGCCCGGTCCGCCGAGGGCGGCGAGGTCGCGAGGCTGGGTGACCCCGTCACCGTCTGGCCGTGCGCCAACTGCGGACGGCCCGTGCCGCAGCCGGTCGGCGCCGTCCGCGCCGTCCGGTACTGCCAGGACAACGACGGTGCCTGCGTCCGGGAGGCGCGCGAGCGCCGCGAGCGCGGCCGGGACGCACCCGGGCTCACCGGGCAGGTCGCCGCGACGTGGGAGATGGTCGAGCGGCTGGAGCAGGCCGCCGACGCGCTCGCCGAGTCGCTGAGCGCCGAGCTGAGCGTCGCGGGGGTGGAGCGGCGCATCGCCGAGGTGCGCGCCGAGGCCGCGCGCGAGCTGTCGGTCGCGCAGAGCGAGCGCGACGCCTCGCAGCGCCGCGCCGAGGAGGCCCGCTCGGAGGCCGACAACGCGCGCCAGCGCGCGGACGCCGCCGAGAAGGACGCCGCCCGCGCCCGCGACGAGGCGAAGAAGGCCACCGCCAAGCGCGACGCCGCGCAGAAGGCGTGGGAGGAGGCGCACGAGATCGCGCAGCAGGCGGTCACCGCGAAACTCGCCGCCGAGAGCGAGCGCGACCGGATCGCCGCCCGCGAGACCGAACTGCTCGCCGCGCTGGAGAGCACCCGCGCCGACCTGGTCGCCCAGCACGCCAAGGTCGCCGAGGCCGAGGGCGCGGTCGAGAAGCAGCGCGTCGAGGCCGCCGTCGCCAAGCAGGGCGCCGAGGACCTGCGCAACTCCATGCGCGACACCGAGGCGCAGCGCCAGCGCGCCATGCAGGCCGCGAGCAAGGCCGAGGCCGAGCGCGCCGCCGCGCAGCGGGCGCAGTCGGAGGCCGAGGCCGAGGCGGTCCGCGCCAAGGCCCTCGCCGAGGACGCGGTGAAGGAGCGCGACGCCGCCCGCGAGCAGGCCGCCCAGGCGATCGCCGAGCGCGACGACCTGCTCGGCAAGCTGAACGAGCACGCGCTCCAGATCCGGCAGCTCTCGCAGTCGGTCGCCGAGCAGCAGGCGGCGCTCGCCGCGCTCGCCGAGGAACGCGACGCCGCCCGCGCCGAGGCCGACCGGGCCCGGCGCCAGATAGACCAGTTCACGCACAACACGCTGTCGTCGAACCTGCCCGCGACCCGCCTGCCGGGCGCGCACGGAGTGCCGGGCGGTCCGGGGACCTCGCAGGAGGTGCCGAGCCTCTCGGACGGCGCGCCGCTCTCGCCGCCTCCGCACAGCGGCCTCGGGTCGCCGTCCACCACGGGCCACGGCGTCTCGTACCCGACGGCGGACCCGAGCAACGGCTACCCGCCCGCCGACGCCGGGTCCGGATACGGCTCCGCCGAGGCGAAGCACCCCTACTCGCACGGCGACCCGAGCGGCGCCTACCCGGCGGCGGACCCGAGCGGCGCGTACCCGGCCGCGGAGGGCGCGCCCATGGCGGCGCCGGTGCCCGGTCCGGTCGGCATCCCGTCCTCGATCACCGGAGGCACCCCGTACGTGGGCGGACCGGCGGCGCACGGCGGACAGCACGGCCAGGCCCCCGCTCCCGCCGGAGCCAACGGCGCCCTGAACGGCCACCGCCGCAACCCCGACGAGCGCGAGGACCCCCTGTTCAACAAGCCGTGACGACGGCTCCCGCCCGCCGCCCCGGCGCACGGCCGCCGGCACCCCGACACGCGCCCGGCGCATGCGGGCATGGCGGAAGCGCGCCGGGCCGCGGCTCGGGGAACGAGAACGGTGCCGGGTGCGTCGCACCCGGCACCGCCGGTTCCCTTCACAGGTAGCGGACGACGACGAAAAGCACCAGCACCGAGCAGATCAGGATCCAGAAGGCGTGGCCGCGCTCCCTGCTGGCGGTGCTGCGCAGGTTGGACACCCGCCGCCGGCCCTGCCTGACGTCGAACATCGCCCGGCGCGCGCGCTCCCAGGTCATCCCCATGTACACCGCGAGCGCCGCCACGGCGAGGATGAGCAATCCGTTTCCGGTCATCTGGCCCGACCTCCGTTGGCCGCAGATGCTCAGAATTCAACGCGATTGTCCCTGCCCTGAACCGTGCCGCGCGACACATTTTCGACACTGATCCGTCGCACGCAGTTCACGTCCGGCTCCGGATCATGGGTGTCGCCAGGGGTGATACCTCCGAGTATCCCCGCTACGGCCTGAACTGGTCTGGATCGACCTCGATCCAGATCTGCTCGGCCCGGCCGATCAGCCGGCCGTCCGCGCCGTAGACCGCGCTGCCGGCGAACATCTTGCGCCCCTGCCTGCTCCGCGCGACGCCGACCGCCACGCACGGCTCGCCCGCCTCGGGCAGCTCGTGCACGCGCGCGGTCATCGTGCCGAGCACCGCCGGACGGCTGCCGGCCGGGTCGAACGCCCAGCCGCCGGGGCAGTCGAGCGCGGCCCAGACGAGCGCGGGCGTCGGGTCGTCCCAGGGGACCCAGGGGCAGGCGACCGTGCCGTCCACGCCGTCCACGGGGCCGGGGGCGAGCCGCATGCCGTCGCCGGGCGCGCGCTCCGGCCCGCACACGAAGCACCGCGGGAAGGGATGGTCGCCGCCGGGGTTGAACTTCTCGGCGGCCCGGGCCGCCACGTCCGCCGGGACGGCCGCCACGGGCTCGACGGAGAACGCGTCCGCGGAAGCTTCGGCGACCAGCCTGTCGCCGTCCCAGAGCGTCACACGGCCGCGCGCGCCGTCCTCGTCGGCCACGCGCAGCCCGGTCTCCAGCGGGGGAGGCAGGCGCAGCGCGACCCGCACCACGTCGGCGGCGACCTCGGCGGCCAGGAGCCCGGCGACGTACCCGCCGTTGCCCGAGTTGTCCGGACCGTGGAACCGAGCCTCCACCAGCATGTGCGCACCCCCGAGTGAAACGACCTGGAACGGTCGAATCCTAGCGGGGACGATCAGGCGGCCCGGATTCCGGTCAGAGGGCGCGGGACGGCTGCGGACGCCCCGGGCGCGTCGAGAAGAACACCGACAGGGATCCGGTCAGCCGGGCGCGCACGGTCTCCTCGTCGACCGGGCCGTCCTCGGGGACGGGGCGGAACTCCAGCGCCCGCTCGATGAGCAGCTCGACGTTGCGGTCGGCGACGAGCACCGAGCAGGTGTCGCAGGCGAACCACGGGTACAGCATGTTCAGCACCGCCACCGCGGTGTCGTCGTCGGACAGGTGCGTGGTGTCGAGCTCGACCTCGAACATGTCGGTCGCCTCGGGGTCGAGCGTCGGGTAGTAGAGCCAGCTCGGGTCCGGGGCCGCGCAGAAGTCGCACGACGGATCGAGCGGGGCGGGCTCGCCGACGGCCAGCTCGAGCGCGTGGTCCCACGGTTCCACGCGGCGGTTGTGCCGGTAGCCCACGGTGTCGAGCGCGCCCTCGCGGTTGTGCGTCACGTCGTGCACCTCGCCGCCGCACCGGGCGCACATGAAGCCGATGTCCTCCATGCCCTTCCCCCTGATCGCTGGGGCACCGGTTCTCACAGTATCCGGAAGGGCGGCGCCCGCGTACCGGGCCCACGGGATTCGATCTCTCCCGGATTCGGCCCCGTGCCCGGCGCACGGCGGCGTGTCCGATACCGTGGGCCCCCTGCGACGCGCGCGCCCCGGCGATCCCGGCGGCCCCGTCCTTCCGCCCGCCTCACGCGCCGCGCCCGCCCGGCCTCCGCCCATCCGCCGCGGACCGCGCCCGCCCGCGCGGCGCCGAGCCCCGAACAGGAGGTCGACCGTGTCCCTCGTCCCCGTCCCGACCGGCGTCGTGCTGAACGCCGACAAGATCGAGCTCGTCCGCGACGGCCGGACGCTGCTCGACCGCGTCTCGATGACCGTCCTGACCGGCGAGCACTGGGCGCTGATCGGCCCGAACGGCGCGGGCAAGAGCACGCTGCTCGGCATCCTCGGCGCCTACACCCACCCCACGCGCGGCACCGCCGAGATCCTCGGGCACCGGCTCGGCCGGGTGAACGTGCACGACCTGCGGACGCTGATCGGCCAGGTCAACCCCAGGCACCCGCTGGAGTCGGCGCGGACCGTCCGGGAGATCGTGCTGACCGGCGCCACCGGCACCATCGAGCTCGTCCCGCGCTGGACCCCCTCGGAGGCGGAGCTGTCCCGCGCGGACGAGCTGATCGCGCTGATGGGCCTCGCGGCCCGCGCCGACGCGCGCTGGCCGAACCTCTCGCAGGGCGAGCGGGGCCGCGCGCTGATCGCCCGCGCGCTGATGCCGAACCCGCCGCTGCTCCTGCTGGACGAGCCCGCCACCGGCCTCGACCTCGCCGCCCGCGAGCGGCTGCTCGCCGCGATCGACGTCCTGCGCGAGAACCGGCCGGACCTGACGACCGTCCTCGTCACCCACCACCTGGAGGAGCTGCCGACCTCGACGAGCCACGCGATGCTGCTCCGCGACGGTGCGGTGCTGGCGTCCGGCCCGGCGGACGAGGTGCTCACCACCGAACTGGTCAGCGCCTGCTTCGACCACCCGGTCACGATCACCCGCTCCAACGGCCGCTGGGCCGCCACCGCGGGCCGCTAGCGCCCCCTCACCGGAGCAGGTCGGCGGCGCATTCCTCGGCCAGATCCTCGGCGTGCGCGGGCAGGGGCGCCCCCGCGCGAAGGTGGCGGCGGACGAGGGCCAAGGGAAGGTCAACGACGGCCAGGGTGACGCGGTCGACGTCCACGGGAGTGGAGGCGTCGAGGCGCTTGGCGAGGCTTGCCAGGGCCGCGCGGGCGCGTTCGGTCCCGGCATCGGCCCGGGCCGCCTGCGCCGCGGGCCATTCCTTCCTGCCCAACGCCTCCGCGCCGTGCAGGAGGACGGCGGCTTGTTCCGGGTTCGCCCGGCTCCAGGAGACCACGTGGCGGGCCGCGGCTGCGCCCGCGCGCGCGGGGTCGGGATGGGAGGCCAGGGCGGCGAGGTAACCGTCCTGGAAGCGCTCGACGGTGCGGATCCACAGCTCGGAGAGCAGCGCGGCGCGGTTGGGGAACCGGTGGTACACCGAGCCGTTGGGAGCGCCGCTGGCCTTCGCCACCGCCGCCATCGTCACGGCGGCCGGTCCCTCCGCGGCGGCGAGACGGACGGCGGCGTCGACGAGCACGGACGGATCGTGGCGAGATGGCCGGACCATGAAATAGAGAGTACTCTCCATTTCAAATGGAGTGATTCCTCTAAAACCGTGGGAGCGGACCATGGCCGTACGCAACGTCCACGAACGGCGCATCGCGGCGCCCGTCGAGCGGGTCGGCGCGCTGCTCGAAACCCTCGCCAGCGCGGACGACCGGTTCTGGCCGGTGGAGAACTGGCCGCGCATGCGCCTGGACGGCGGCCTCGCGGTCGGCTCCGCCGGCGGGCACGGCCCCATCCGCTACACCGTCGCCGCCTACGTCCCCGGACGCCGGGTGCGCTTCGCCTTCACCGCACCGCGCGGCTTCAACGGCTTCCACGAACTGTCGGTCCGTCCGGTCGGCGACGGCGCAGCCGATGCCACCGACGCCGCTGATGCCTCCGATGCCGCCGCTGTCGCTGATGCCGCCGGTTTCGCTGATGCCGCGACGATGCTGCGCCACACTCTCGCGATGACCGTCACCGGCCCGGCCCGGCTCACCTGGCCGCTGGCCTATCGATGGCTTCACGACGCCCTGATCGAAGACTGCTTCGACCGCGTCGAGCAGTCCTGCACAGGCCGGATCGACGCCCCGGCCCGCTGGTCCCGCCGCGTCAGGCTGCTCCGGTCACTGGCCTCGGCCCCCTCGCCGTCCGGGGCCTAGGCGTGCGCGCGGACGCGGTGTCCGGCGAGGTGGGCCAGGACCGCCTGATTCGCCTCCCAGCCGTCCGGGAACCTCACCGGGACGCCGAGCCGCACCGGCTCCGCCGACGGATGCGCGTCCAGCAGCTCCGGGATGCCAGCCCGCGCCACGACCAGGCACGCGTGCCGGTGCCGCGACGCCAGGACGCACAGCCGTCCCGACTCCAGGTGGAACGCGGTCGCGTCGCGCCGTCCGGACAGCGGATGCAGGAAGACCGTCACGTCGTACTCGCGGCCCTGGAGCCGGTTGGCGGTGTCCACGGTGATCTCGCCCGCATGCGGGCCGAGCGCGGCGCGGATCGCGGCGACCTGGTCGCGGTGCGCCGCGCCGACCGCGATCCGGTCCGCGCCGACCGGGGCCTCGCCGCGCTCGGAGTGCGCCACGGGACCGCGCTGGAGCATCCGGACGGCCAGCGCCGCCGTCGCGCGGACGGCCTCGGCGTCCGTGCGCAGCGTGTGCCGCGCGGGCAGCTCGTACAGCGACCAGCCCGTCGCCGCGGCCTCCTCGACCGCGCGGTCGTAGGTCGTGCCCATCCCGCCCGCGCTCAGCTCCAGCCGCCGGTCTCCGGGGCCGGTGCCCGAACGGAACCCGGTGAACGGGTAGAACGCCTGCGACACCACGGGAGCCGCCGACGCCGGCAGCCGCCACGACACCGGAAGACGGTGCACCGGCAGTTCGGGATTGTGCGCGAGCAGCACCGACACGGCGCTGCGCATCGGATCCCACGACAGGCCCGCCCAGCGCTCGACCTCCACGGTGGAGAACGGGTCGAGCTGCCCCGGATCGCCCACGAACAGCGCCCTCTCGAAGCGTCCGGCGATGCGCAGGAGCATGTCCGAGCGCATCTGGTACGCCTCGTCCACGATCGCCCACGGCCACGAGCCGTCGGTCAGCGTCGCCCACTTCGCGGCGGTCGCGATCACGATCGTCCGGTCGGCGATGTCGTCGGCCTTCTGCGCGACCCGCACCGACGCGTGCGCCGTCACCCGCTCGGACGCCGCGTACCCCGCCGCCGAGAGCCGCCCGATCGGCACCGCGGGATGCTCGCCCGCGATCCGGTCGATCAGGTCGTCCACCTGCTCGTTCGTCTGCGCCACGATCATCAGCCGCTCGCCCGCCGCGGCGAGGTGCGCCGCCGCCCGGACGACCAGCGTGGACTTGCCCGCGCCGGGCGGCGAGTCGACGACGACGCCGCGGTGGTCCCGCGCCAGGTCGGCGAGGACGGCCTCGACGACCCGGTTCGCCTCCGCGCCGGGCCCACCCGCCCGCGCCGCGCCCGCATCCACCCGCGCGCCCGCGCTCGTGTCCGCCCGCGCGCCCGCGCTCGTGCCCGCCGACGTGTTCGCGTTCGTGTCCGCCTGCGCGCTCACGCTCGTGTCCGCCTGCGCGCTCACGCTCGTGTCCGCCCGCGTGCCTGCGCTCGTGTTCGGGTCGTCGCTCGATCGCGGGTCCGCGCTCACGACCACACCTCCGTCGCGTCCTCGCTGGTCGGCTCGTACTCGGCGGGCGGGCCGCCGTGCGTCCACGGCGTGTCCTCGCGTTCGGGGAACTTGCCCGCACCCCACGAGTCGGCCGTGCGGGACGTGAACACGACCTGCTGCCCCGGCTCGGGGACGACGCCCGCCTCCGGGGTGAGCTTGCGTCCCATGCCGCCGGTCAGCTCCAGCAGGACGTCACCACCGTCGATCTCCACGATCCGGCCTTTGAGCCCCGGACGGGCGGCGTTCACGACCGTCGTGCCCTCCTCCAGCCGGATCGGGTCCTCGGTGCGGATCCACACGTGCGGGCGGAGCTTCGGGCGCTTGCCCGACTCGTCCAGCCGGGTCGGGGCGGCCTCGGTGACCACGCCGCCGAACGCCTGGCCCGCGAGCCGCTGCTCGGCCATCACGAGCGGATCGTCGAACGCGCGCTGCGCCTCGTACGACTCCTGCGCGCGTTCGAGATCGTGCAGGCGGCGCGCGGCCCGGACGGCGTCGTCGAGCTTCGCCTGCGGCGGGTTCTCGGCGAACTCGCGGTGGAAGTAGGTGAACGAGTCGCGGTCCCGCTCCCAGCGTTTCGCGACGCTGGCGCCCTCGGGGAGCGCGCGCAGCAGGTCCAGCGCCCGCCACGCCAGGTCCCAGGTGGGCCGGAGCTGGGACGCGACGGCGGCCCGGATCCGCTCCTCGGCGCGCGGCTCCCCGCCGCTCTCGTCGAACGCCGCGATCGCCGGGGCGAGGACCTCGTTGTCGAACGTCGGATCGGTCGCCGGACCGGCGGGCGGGCACGCCACCGGGTCCTCGGCGCGTGCGGCCGCCGCCGGGCCGTCCATGCCCTCGGGCGGGTCGATCCAGCCCATCAGCGCGCCGAGGTTGCCGTCCTCCAGCGCGCTCTGCCCGGTCGCCCAGTGCAGGCGCAGGGTCTCGGTCAGCGCGAGCAGCAGCGACGAGCCCGGACGGTCGTTGCGGTCGGCGTACCAGGTCAGCCAGCGGCCCAGCGCCGGGACGGCCGGATCGACCGCCCACGGCCCCTCGGTGCTGCGGAACCGCGTGGACCGTCCCAGCAGGCGCAGGAACCCCACGCCGCCACGGTTCGGCACGACGATCTGCGGCGCGCGCTCGTACCGGAACCGCTCCTCGCCGTCCTTGGACGGCTCCAGCGTCTCCGTCGCGCCGCGCTCGGCCTCGACGTGCTCCAGCACGGCCTTCGCGAGCTCCGCCGCGTACGCGAACCGCATGTCCCGGTTGCGCGGCTGAGGGACGACCAGGAGCGTCGGCGCGTCCCGGTCGGTGCCGAGCATCGTCGCCAGCGGCGCCGCCGCCTCACCCGCCAGCTTCAGCGGGATCATCACCAGCGGGGTCTCGCTCAGATGGCAGTGCCGGACGGTCGCGATCGGCTGCGCGCGACCCGACGCGAGCGCCTCGATCTGCGCGAGGGCGGTGAGCGTGCTCACGCCGTCCGCTCCAGGACGTCCGCGCTCCGCGCCTGCCCGCCGACGAGCGGGGCCGCCGCCGGACGCGCCGGAGCCGGGGGCGTCGGCGCGGCGGCCAGGGCCTCACGGCGCAACCGCGCGGCGAGACGCAGCTGCTCGGCCGTCTCGGCCATGTCCTCGGACGGCTCCCGGACGCCGCGCGCCAGTTCCAGCGCGGTCACCAGGCTGTCCACGCCGCCGAGCTCGTCGCGGACGTTCCGGCCCAGCGTCCCCGTCGCCCCGCACGCGCGCGCCTCGTCCCGGCAGAACAGCGCCATCTCGCAGCTCGCCATGCATTCCGGCGCGTACCGGGCCTCCACCGCGCGCACCGCCTCGGGCAGGTTCTCGTCGAGCGCGAACGTGCACCCCTCGGGAAGCTGCCGGGCGATGTCGTCGGCCCGGGTCAGGCGGTCGAGCTGCCGCCTCACGGTCGCGAGCTGCGGCCGGACGTCCAGCGGCGTGGCGGTCGGACGGTTCGAGAAGTTCTCCGGGCAGACGAGGAACACCTCGTGCGACACCCGCTCCGGATCGTGCCCGAGATCCGCGACCAGCTCGCGCAGCGCCAGCACGTACACCGCCGACTGCCGGGCCGCCGCCGCGACCTGCTCCGGCTCGGCCTGGCCGTCCACCACCGCGAACGACTTGACCTCCACGACGTGGAACCGGCCGCCGAGCTGGAACGCGATCACGTCCGGCTCCAGGTAGGCGCGCTGGCCGGCGATGTCCAGGCGCAGCAGCGGATGGTCGAACAGCGTGCCCTCGCCCGTCTCCAGGGCGCGCGCCATCAGGTGCCGGGTGCGGGCGTGCCGCACCTCGCGGCTCTCCGTCCCGACCGACTCCAGGTCGTCGTAGGAGACCTCCGGGATCTCCAGCCCGAGCCGGTCGCGCAGCAGGGCCAGCAGCTCGGCGCAGCCGTCCGCCTTCACCTGCGCCTCGAACGCGTTCCCGCGCGTGATCGCGAACTGCGACTGCCCGAACGGCGCGGCGAACCCGAGCCGCCGCGCCACGGCGTCCTTGTCCACCCCGGCGGCGTCCATCACCCCGCGCCGCGCGCAGCCCGGATTCGCGGTCAGCGCCGCGATCGTACGCGCGTCGTGATTGCGCGGAGCCTCGCCGCCGCGCAGATGGGACAGGTCGAGCACCGCCTGCCCGTTCGCCGCGTCGCCGCTCACTGCGTGGCCACTCGCCGCGTGCCCCTTTGGCGCGTGACCGCTCGCCGCGTGGCTGGTGGCCGCGGAACCGTTCACCGTGTGGCCGTTCGCCGTCGGGCGGGAAGCCGTTTGGCCGGGTTCTGTGGGACCGTTCGCCGTATGGGCGGACGCCGTCGAGCCGAACGCCGTGTGGCCGGGTGCCGTCGAGCCGGGTGCCGTGTGGCCGGGTGCCGTGTGGCCGGGTGCCGTGTGGCCGGGTGCCGTGTGGCCGGGTGCCGTGTGGCCGGGTGCCGTGTGGCCGGGTGCCGTGTGGCCGGGCGGCGTCGGGCCGGGGGCCGTTTGGCCGGGGGCCGTGGGGCTGGGCGCCGTTTGGCGGGGTGCCGTGTGGC
Source organism: Actinomadura gamaensis (assembly GCF_042652125.1). Classification (NCBI taxonomy): domain Bacteria; kingdom Bacillati; phylum Actinomycetota; class Actinomycetes; order Streptosporangiales; family Thermomonosporaceae; genus Actinomadura; species Actinomadura gamaensis. The sequence continues at coordinate 844,806 of NZ_JBHSIT010000003.1, forward strand.
TGGGCGGCGTGGGGCCGGGGGCCGTGGGGCTCGTCGCCGTGGGGTCGTCGTCTCTGCTCATCGCCGTCGCCGGTTCGTCGTGTCGTCGGGGCCGGAGCCCGTTCGCCTGTCGTCGCTGTCGCCCGGCCTCGCGCCGGGGGTGTCGCCGGTGGCCGCGCGGCGGGGGAGGACGCGCAGCCCGCCGCCGAACAGCAGCGCCGCGTCGTCCAGCGCGTCCGCCGCGCGCCGGGCCGCCGCCGCGCGATCCCGCTCGTCGGCGTCGCGGTGCACGTCCAGCTCCGCCCGGGCCGCCTCGGCGACCACGGCCGGATCCGTCGCCCCGTCCGTCCCGACCGTACCGTCCGCCGCCCCCGGAATGGTGGCGGCGAACCGCCACAGCAGCCGCTGGACGCGCGCGTCCCGTCCGGTATCGGTGTGTTGGGCGCGTTCCGCGACCCGGATCGCGGCCGTGAGGAAGTCCACGCGGGCGCTCAGCGGTCCGACGATCCGCTGCCGCAGCGGCCACGTGCTCACCGTCAGCAACCCGCGCGCCGGAGCCAGCAGGTCCGCGGTGAGCGCGGCGCACAGGTAATACGGACGCGCGTAAGGCGAGGAACGGAACGACCGCTCCTCGTCACGCCGCAGGCTCGTCAGCCGCGTGGCCTGGATCTCTCCAGGGAAGAACGCTCCGTAGACCGCCCCCACCAGCTTCGGCGCGGCGGGCACGGCCAGCAGAGTCAACGCCTGGTGCACCTGCTCCCGGACGGGAACGAGCCCGCGCGCCTGCACGGCGCGCTCATCCTGAAGACGCGCGATGCCAGACGGGCCGGAGGATCCGACGGCGAACGAGCCGTAAGACTGCCCGCTGCCCGGCGCGCTGCCCGGCGTGCGGCCTGACCCGCTGCCCGGCGTGCGGCCTGACCCGCCGCCCGACACGCCGCCCGATGTGGTGGCCAGCGCGCCGTCCGACGCATCGGACGAACCGGACGACTGGGCAGCGGCCTCACCGCCGAGGACCGCGTCGTCCCACGCCTGCTCCGCCCGGCGCAGTTCCGCGCGCAGACGCCGTGCGGACTCCCGGTCGCCGCCCGCGACGGCACGCCGGACGGCCGCGCGCAGCTCGGCGATGCGCTCCTCCAGCGCGTCGGGGGAGGAGCCGGGTGGTCCGGACATGCCGGAGAGCGTAGCGCGACTTCCAGTGAGTTCCAGTATTTTCCAGATTTATCCGCGTTGGTCGCGGCGCAGCGGATGGTCGTCCGGCACCTGGACCAGGACGATCCGGACACCTTCCGGGTCCTCGATCCACATCTCGACCAGGCCCCACGGCTCGACGCGCGGCTCGCGCGTCACCCGGACACCCGCCGCCGCCAGCCGCTCGTGCTCGGCCCGGACGTCCCGCACCTGGATCCACAGCATCGGCGCGCCCTCGCCCACCGGACCGGGCCCGCGCCCGGACACCTCCAGGAACCCGGAACCGAGGAAGAACACCAGGCCGGGATCGTCCGGCGGCCCGAACTCCCGGTACACCGCGAGCCCGAGCACGTCCCGGTAGAACCGGCGCGCCCGCTCGGGATCGGCGGGACGGATCAGGACACGGCTGCTCAGAACCTCCATGCGCCCCATCATTCCCAGCCGGACGGTATGACAGCCTTATCCGTGTGATGGACACCGAAGCCGCCCCCCGGCGCGTCTGGATGGTCAGGCACGGGGAGAGCGAATCGAACGCGGGCCTCCCGGCGAACGGTCCCGGAGCCAGCCCGCTCACCGCCTACGGCCGCCGCCAGGCCGAACGCGTCGCGGCGCTGTTCACGTCCGCGCCGTCCCTCATCGTCAGCTCCACCTTCGCGCGCGCCCGCGAGACGGCGCTGCCCACATGCGCACGCTTCCCTGGCGTCCCCTACGAGGAATGGCCCGTCCAGGAGTTCACCTACCTGGGCTCCATGCACGAGGCGAACACGACGAGCGCCGAACGCCGCCCTCATGCCAGGGCCTACTGGAACCGTCTCGACCCGTCCTACATGGACGGCGGCGACGGCGAGTCCTTCCAGAACCTGGTCACGCGCGCCCGCGCGACGGTCGCCGCTCTGGCCGCCCGCCCGGAGAACGGCCTCATCGCCGTCTTCACCCACGGCCTGTTCATGCGCGCCGTCATGTGGACGCTCCTGACCGGCATCACCGAACCGACCCCAGAGCAGATGCGCGCCTTCCGCCGCTTCGCGGACGTCGGCGCCACCCCGAACGGCACGATCGTCGAACTGCGCCCCGGCGAGGACGACGACTTCTCCGTCGTCCTCGGCACCAGCACCGCCACCCTCGACCCCCACGCCGACCAGGGCGTCCAGCCCGCAAACGACCTCCGCCCCGAACACGGTCTCCAGCCCGCGCACGACCTCCGCCCCGGACGCGACCTCCAACCCGGACGCGACCTCCAACCCGGACGCGACCTCCAGGCCGGACGCAAGGTCCAGGACGACCACGACACTCAGGACGCGAACCCGGCGAAGTAGCTCGCGACCATGTCCTCCTCGCCGTGCCCCTGCTCGGTGGCGCGGATGAACCGCTGTCGCGCGGCGTCCGTGAGGTCCACCCGGACCCCGGCGGACGACGCCGCCTCCATGATGAGCCCCGTGTCCTTCGTCGCGTTCACCACGGTGAAGGTCGGACTGAAATCCCGCTCCAGGACGGCCCGCATCTTGGTCTGGAGGTAGCCGCTGTCGAGCGGACCGCCGCTCACGACCTCCCCGAAGGCGCGCGGATCGAGCCCCAGCCCTTCCGCCAGCGCCAGCGACTCGGCCACCAGCGACGTCAGCGTGATCGCATAGCCCACCGTGACCATCTTCAGCCGCGTCCCGCCGCCGGCCGCGCCGTCCTCGCCGAGCCACAGCGTCCGCTGCCCGACGGCGTCGAACACCGGCTGGACCGCCTTGCGCGCCGCCTCCGGCCCCGCCGCCAGGACGATCAGCTTCCCTTCCTCGGCGGGCTGCCTGCTACCTTGCACCGGCGCGTCCACGAACGCGAGACCGTGCCGTCCGGCCAGCGCGGACAGCGGCCCGAGCGCCGCGAGACCGACCGTGCTCATCTGCGCCCACACCGCCCCCGCGCGGGCGGAGGGAGCCGCGTCCGCCATCACCGCGTGCACGGCGTCGCCGTCGGTGAGCATCGTGACGATCACGTCGGCGTCCGCGACCGCCTCACCGGCCGAGTCCGCCACCCGCGCCCCCACCTCGGCCAACGGCTCCGCGCGAGCCCGAGAGCGATTCCACACCGTCACGTCCAGCCCCGCGGCGACCAGGTTCCGCGCCATCGCGGCCCCCATGATCCCCGTCCCGAGCAAGGCCACAGCCGTCATCCCGAACCTCCCAGAGCCGACCCGGCACCCATCGCACCGCGCTTCACCCCACCCCCTACCCAGATCACCCGCCGACGCTCCTCAGACCCCCGCAAGGTCCGAATCCAGCCATCACCCCATCAAACAGCCACCCGATGCGACCGCTCCTCCCGACTCAGACGCCGCTGCAACGCGCTTCAACCACGCCGAGCGTCCTGCAACACAAGGCCGGTCCACCACGCGAGTCCCACGTCCAACCGCACGAGCCCGCAGCTCAACCGCGCGACTCCGCGGGCGCGTCACGCGAGCCCGCAGCTCAACCACGCGACTCCGCAGGTCAACCGCGCGAGGCCGCGGGCCCGTCACACAAAGCCGCAGGTCAGCGCGCGAGGCCGCAGCTCAACCGCGCGAGGCCGCACGTCAGCCGCGCGAGGCCGCTCAGCCGTGCGAGGCCGCGGCCCCGTCGCGCGTGGCCGCAGGTCAGCGCGCGAGGCCGCTCAGCCGCGCGAGGCCGCGGGCCCGTCACGCGCGTGGCCGCGGGTTAGCCGTGCGAGGCCGCAGCTCAGCCGTGCGAGTCCGCGGGTTAGCCGCGCGAGGCTGGGAATTGTCACGCGCGGCCGCAAGTCAGCCGTGCATAGCCGGTCAGTCGTGCAAGGCTGGCCAATCGCGCGACGCTGCGGGTCATCGTGCGCGGCTGGTCGGTCGTGCGAGGCTGGTCGGTCGCGCGACGCCGTGGCTCAGCCGTAGGCGGGGTTGTCGTCGGCGACCGTCGTGTAAGGGGCGGCGAACGCGTCGAGTGTCCGCTCAAGGTTGGCGGACCACCAGGCCATCAGCGCTGTGGACGCACCGCCGCCGTCGGACTCCGCCGACTCGTCACCGAGATACCGCTGCCGCAGCGAGGCCACGTCGCACAGCCGCTCCCACCACGCCCGATGGACGGCCGACTGGATCTGCCCCGCGTCCAGATCGACCACCGACCGGTGCCCGCGCAGGAACGCCTGCACGCGGTCGAGATCGAGCCCGCGGTCGTCCCCGCAGGCGAACAGCCGCGCCGCGGCATCGACGACCTCTCCGGCGAGCGGCCCGGTGGTCAGCGCGTCCCAACCAAGCACGGCCGACACCTCGCCCGACCGTCCATAACGGAGATGCTCCTGATGGAACGCGCCGTGCAGCCGTCCGACCACGCTCGTATCGATCTCCGGAGGCTGGTGGTCGGCGAACTCCTCCAGCAGCTCGCGCCGCTCCCGCAACCGCCGGACGGTCAGCGCGGAGAAATCGGTTCCGTCGTCGGGCGTCTCGTCGAGCGCGGCGTCCACGTCCGCGATCGCGGCGGACGCCCGGGACGTCGGCACCAGCATGCTCTGCTGCACCGCGCCCGTCGCCCGATCGAGTTCGACGTGCAGGTGCCCGAGCAGCGCCCCGAGACGCTCGCACTGGACGAACGTCAGTTCCAGGCCGTCCCGCCGCCGACCGGACGCCCAGGGGAACAGCTCGTAACCGCGCCCACCGGCGACCACCAGCGTCTTGCCGTTGCGCGCGGGGACCGGCGCGAGTACGGGAAGCCCGGCGCCGTCCAGCGCGGCCATCGCCTCGTGCCGGACGCGAATCCGCTTGCGGTCGGGCGTCTCATGCTCGCGAAGCAGGTAGGACGTGCCCTCCGCGTCCAGCCGCCACCGCCGATCCCGTCCACCGGCCAGCGGCTCCGGAGCGCCCCCGGCCTCGATCTCCCAACGACGCGGCAGCCGCGGCGGCAGCGGCTCGTCGTCGTGAACCCGCGATGACGTCGGCACCTCGGTCCCTCGCTGGACTCGGTCGAACGGATGTTCTCACGGCGACGCTACACGCTGACCCCTCGCCCACGAAAGCGAACCACCGGTATCCGCCGCACCGCCCCCGCGTCGATGACCGCGCCGGCTGCGAGCAGTCGCCCGCACGCAGGGAAAAGCGGGAGGACACCACGCGCGAGACGATCGCCGCGTCAGCGAGGCGATGCGCGGCGAGACGACCGCGCCACGGCATGAAGAAGCCCACGCGGTCGTGAGGCTTCGAATTCCTCACGTCCGCGCGGGCGGATAGCTTGGCGCACTCGAAAAGGCGACGCCGAACGCGGGCGGTCAGGCGCGCTCGAGGATCACTACCGGGATCTCACGGTCCGTCTTCGTCTTGTAGTTGTCGTAGTCGGGCCAGACGGCGGCCATCTTCTGCCAGAGGCGCGGACGCTCGTCGGCCGTCGCGGTGCGGGCCCGGGCCTTGAACCGGTCGCCCTTCACCTGGACCTTCACCTCGGGGTTGGCCTGGAGATTCAGGTACCAGAGCGGGTGCTCGTCGGCTCCGCCCTTGGACGCGACGACCACGTAGTCATCACCGTCCTGCTGGTAGATGAGCGGAGTGGTGCGCTCCTGGCCCGACTTGCGTCCCACCGTGGTCAGCAGCAGCGTGACCGTGCCGTTCCACTCGTGGCCCTCCGCGCCGTCGGTCTCCTGGTAGCGCTTGACGTGGTCCTTGCCGAAAAGCATGGGTCCTCCTCGTTCACCGGACGGATGTACGCGCGGCGCGCCGGCCGCGCGACCGGGACAACGTCCGTCGGCACGAGGACCTTCCCGCCGGCTCACCGGCCACGCGGGAGCGGACGGTCAAATCTCGTTCAGCAGCGAGTTGAGGAAGCGGATCGTCTCGTCCGGACGCGACGCGGTGATGCACAGGTCGTTCATCACGCGCATGTAGGTGTCCACGTCGGCGGGCTTGTCCAGGTAGAGGGCGCTGGTGAGCTGCTCCAGGTACACGACGTCCGACAGGCCCGGCTCCGCGAAGCGCAGGATCGTGAACGGTCCACCGGTGGCGCACGGTTCGGACGCCTCGTACCGCACCACCTGGAGCGTGACGTTCGGCAGGTCGGCCATCTCGACGAGATGCCGGAGCTGACCGCGCATCACCTCGTCACCGCCGAGACGACGGCGCAGCACGGCCTCGTCCAGCACGGCCCACAGCGTCGGCGCACCCGGTTCCACGAACCGCTCCTGCCGGGTCATCCGCAGCCGGACGCGCCGCTCGACGTCCTCTTCGGTCGCGTCGGGGTGACCGAGGCGGACGACGGCCCGCGCGTAGTCCTCCGTCTGCAGCAGACCTGGCACGAACTGGAGTTCGTAACAGCGCAGCAGGGACGCCGCCTCCTCTAGTCCGAGATAGGTCTCGAACCAGTTCGGCAGGACGTCGCCATAGCGATGCCACCAGCCCGGCGTGTTCGCCTCGCGCGCGAGCTCCAGCAGGGGAGCGCGGTCGGCGGGGTCCGTCACGCCGTACAGGGTCAGCAGGTCGGCGACGTCGCGCTCCTTGAAGCCGACGCGGCCGAGCTCCATCCGGCTGATCTTCGAGTGCGAGCCCCGGATCTCGTACCCGGCGTCCTCGGTCGAGATCCCCTTCTCCTCGCGGAGCCGGCGCAACTGCGCCCCCAGGAGGATGCGCAGCACGGTCGGACCGCCGCGACGCGGGTAGTCGAGCAGTCGTCCGGGCGTGGCGTCGCCCTCCGCTGGAGGAATCGGTGCAGCAGCGTCCTGGGGCAAGGGGTCACCAGCCAGTCTTGGCGAAACGGCACCGACCATCGTAGAGGATCACACCGCCCCGCGCCGCCCGCCTCGCCGGATCGCTTCCGGAACGTGCCGAAGTGACACGCGCCGATCCGCCCCAACCGGGCGTCCCGTTCGGTTCGGCCGCCGAACCGTTCGCGCCCGCCTCCACCGGACGCGTGAAGTCTCTCACGTCCGTCCGTCACGCCGCCCGTGTCACCCGCCCTGACGTGCCGTTCTCCCTCCTTCCCGGACGAGCCGTCGCAGCGCGTGACGCACCTCTCGCCCGCGGACGGTGATGTCCGCTGCGACGGCACGTTTCCATTGCTGGGAGGAGATGAACACGACGCCTCCCGGCTACACGACACCGACACAGGGGGATCCGATGGACATCCGCTTCCTCACGACCGGCCGAGTGCCGGAGGCCGCCCGCGCCTCCGCCGAAGCCGCCGTCCGCGCGGCCCTGGCCGACGTCGCCGCGCCCACCGCCACCGTCCGCGGCACGCTGACGATGGCCGCCGACCCGTCCCTGCCGCGCCCGGCCCTGGCGCAGGCGGTCGTCACCATCGACGGCCGCTCCCTCCGCGTCCAGGCCGCCGCCCCGACCGTGGACGAGGCCATCACCCTCCTCCAGGACCGCCTCTCCGTCCGGGTCGCCTACCTGCGCGCGAGCTGACGAGACCCCTTCGCCCCGTCACCTCGGCCACAGGCACGCTGCCCCTCCGATCACCGGGGAGGAGGCACCATGCGGACACGCGAGACCCGAGCCGCATACGACCATGACTCGCTCACCGCCTACCAAGCCTCCTCCCCGCCCACCGCCGCCCCGCCCCAAAACCACGGCCACTTCCTCCCGCGCTTCTCCCGCACCAACACGACGCGAATCAAGCCCTCCTTCCCCTGACTCATGGCCCGCAGCGGCCGACCCCGCAACCCCGCCCAGGAAAGAATCCCGGCCGTCCGCATCACCCACGAAATTTGGACGAAGCGTTCCCCTTTCAGTCCAGCCTTCTCTACGCCACCACCACCCTTCCCCAGCCGCACCATCGCCCGCCCCGCTCCACCCGCGCTGGGCCCCGTCTCCCCGGTGCTTCCTCCCACCTCCGCCCTGCTTCGCGCGCCCCCGTCACCCCGTGCTCCGTCCCAGGTCCGTGCCGCTTCGCACCGGCTCGCGGGTCGTGCTGCTGGCTTGGTCATCGCTTCGTCGAGTTTTGCGCGCAGCGCGCGAGCACGGAGCTTCTGGACGTGTCAGCCAGTGCCGCAGATGGCCCGGGGGGTCAGCCCGTTGACCGGCACGTCCTCCGCCACCCGATTCTGGGAGGCGGACGTATTGCGAGCCGCGCGCCAAGCTCCGAACTCTGCCCGCTTCAACCGCCGCAATGGGCCTAACAAGAACGGCCGTTGAGGGAACATGCGGCCGGCGCGCCGGGACGCCCCTGAGCCTGGAAGCTGATCTGCATCGATCGTCCAGGCCCCAAGCCCCGGCCGACGCCGTCAAGCCGTCCGCCCGAATGAGACCCGGTGACCGACCCGCTCGGCGACCACACCGACATGATCACCGCGTTCGAGAACTGCGCCGAGAGCCGCCACAGGGAGACAGGGGAGTTCCCGCGGTTGACGACCGTGAGCGTCCCGATGAAGCCGGATCCCCAGGAGTTCGAAACGGAGAACGAGGCGGCCAACGTCCCCGATGGCGGTGACGACGACGGCTGCGTGCTTCGACTCGGACTCTCCGAAGCAGTTCTACTGGGGGACGACGTGGTCGTTCCGCCAGACGCCTGAGCATGAGCGCCAGGCCGCGGCGGGACGACCGCCTCGATCGTCGGACCGGCCAGCGGAGACCTCGTCGGGCTGGCAGCGCATCCCAAGGCACATCCGGGAGGTTTCGCTTCGGCTCCGCCACCAGTCGCATGGACGGCGAAGAACGCCAGACTTCCGACGACGCCGATCCCACTCAGGGCAAGCGCGATCGTCCGTCCGCCGACGCGCTGTCCCACTCCCGCCTTCGGACGCCGTCTCCGCCCTTTGACCCGCCGTCGCCCCTGTTCGGTCACCACGACACCGACCCCGCCCACGCAAGTCCGGCTGCCGCACATCAAGCCAGGACAAATCAACACATCACGAGCGACGAGAATCTATCAACAACCGATCGGCTCCGACGCCTCCTTCCGTAGCCTTCCGACCTCCGGTTCAGGACACGTCACCTCTGACTCCGAAACGCCCATCGCTCGCCGCTACCTTCTATCGAGCCTGTCTTCCGTGCCGCATCCCTCAAGCCCTCCACGAGGACCTCGCTCACCGCCTCCTTTGACTCGGTTACTTGGCACAGCACAACGCGAGGCACCGTGCCCCGACATCCCGACGTCCCGACGTCCCGACGTCCCGACGCGCCAGGTATGCATTCGAGCAGGAGGCGGGGCCGACATCTGATGTTCCCCATGGGGAGCCTGGACGAGCCGGAGATCTCAACTGCCTGGTCGCGAGCTGGGAAGTCGAGCCTGGCGGGGGCCTTCGAACCGGCCGGGGACATCGGTCGTTGCTTGTGCTCACCCACCACCGAGTAGCGGCAACGCGCTCCTCCTTGAGGGCCTCAACGTGCTTCATCGAATGACGGCGCTGGGGGATCAGCTCGCGTAGAACCCCGGTGTGGGGTCCGGATCGCAGCCGAGGAGTTCGTGGACGACCGGCGGCAGCTCGTCCCAGAGCCACTCGTTCACGCTTCCGGGGTAGTCGTCCGGCGGCCTGACCTCGAGCAGGTCGCTGCTGATCGGGGACAGCTGGACGGGGACGGGACCGTCGTTCCACATCGGGTCGTCCGTGCCCCAGTACTCGGCGAAGTCTCCGCCGGTCACGAGCGCTTCCCCCGGCATGACGCGCGTGCCGTGGGTGATGCCGAGAGGCAGTAACCGCCTGCTCAGGCTGCGGAGGACGTTGGTCGCCGCCAGATCATGGACGCATGCGACACCGGACATGCGGAGCTCGGGCAGGCCGAGGCGCTGCATACCGCGAGTGGACAGCTGGAGGCAGGCGCAGCCGTCGATGTCGGCATCGCCGGCGGGACACGGAGAATTCCCATGACCGGTGTAGACGGTGATGATCCAGTCGTCGGCGAGGACGAACCGCCCGCCGTCGTCCTGCTGAGGCGTCGGCAGGACGATGCCGAGGTCGTAGTCCGCGAGGATGCCGTCGGTGGCCTCGCGGAGGGCGTGCGCGGCGGCGCGGGCGATGCGGGCGCCGAAGGGGCGGTCGAGGGCGGGCAGCGTGGCGCTCACGCCGATGTTCCAGTCGGCCGAGCGCAGGTAGGCGAGATCGCCGTCGCGGTCGTCCTCGTCGTCCAACGACGTGATCTTGCTGAGGTCCCAGGGCGAGCCGGCCGCCGGACGGGCCGAGACGGTCAGCTGGGGATCTCCGAGACGCCGCATCGCGTGGGTGGCGAACGGGGCGGCGACATGTTCGAAGATGGCGGCCGGCAGGTCGTCGGGACACTGCTCGGCCGCGACGACGAACGTCCAGGACGTGCGGTCGGGAACGGTGAGACGGAAGTTTTCGGTCATCGGGGGCCTCCTCGGGCCTGGTCGGGTACACGAACCAGGCTGGAGCGCCGCGCCGCGCGAGACTAACCGAACTCCATTCTGTGGATAACTCGACGGATCAGGGTCAGACGCGCTCTACGTGCGCGTCGCCGAGAAAAGATGAAGAGAGCGCGACGTCGGTGAGGACGGGAAAAGCTCAGGGCCGGACGCCAGGCTCAAGCCTTGGCGTCCGGCCCTGTGAGCCGAGACCTCGCGCAGGTCAGCGGTTGGCGATGTCCGTGTAGTGACGCTCGCCTTCGCCCACGTACACCTGGCGCGGACGACCGATCTTCGTGGCCGGGTCGTTCATCATCTCGCGCCACTGGGCGATCCACCCGGGAAGGCGGCCGAGCGCGAACAGCACGGTGAAGGCGTTGGTCGGGAAGCCGAGCGCCTTGTAGATGACCCCGGTGTAGAAGTCGACGTTCGGGTAGAGCTTGCGCTCGATGAAGTAGTCGTCGTGGAGGGCCACCTCCTCCAGGCGCATCGCCAGGTCGAGCAGCGGGTCGGAGACGCCCAGCGCGTCCAGGACCTTCGACGTGGCCTTCTTCACCACGGCCGCGCGCGGGTCGTAGTTGCGGTAGACGCGGTGTCCGAAGCCCATCAGCTTGACGCCGGGCTCCTTGTTCTTGACGCGCTCTACGAAGCTCTCGATGTTGTCGCCGTCCTGGTGGATGCGCTCCAGCATCTCCAGCACCGCCTGGTTGGCGCCGCCGTGGAGCGGACCGAACAGCGCATCCACACCCGCCGAAACGGACGAGAACAGGTTGGCCTGGCTGGAGCCGACCAGCCGGACCGTCGAGGTGGAGCAGTTCTGCTCGTGGTCGGCGTGGAGGATGAACAGCATGTCCAGCACGCGCACGATCTCGGGGTCCACCTCGTAGTTCTCGGTGGGCAGCCCGAAGGTCATGCGGAGGAAGTTCTCCACGTAGCTCAGAGAGTTGTCCGGGTAGAGCAGCGGCTGGCCGATGGACGTCTTGTACGCGTACGCGGCGATCGTCGGCAGTTTCGCGATGAGCCGGATGCTCGAGACGTCGACCTGCTCGTCGTCGAACGGGTCCAGGCTGTCCTGGTAGAAGGTCGACAGCGCGCTCACCGCGGACGACAGCACCGCCATCGGGTGCGCGCGACGCGGGAAGGCCGAGAAGAACGCGCGGAACTTCTCGTCCAGCAGCGTGTGGCGCTTGATGCGCTCGGTGAACTCCTGGAGCTTGTCGGCGGTCGGCAGCTCACCGTAGATGAGCAGGTAGGCGACCTCCAGGAAGGACGACTTCTCGGCGAGCTCCTCGATCGGATAGCCGCGGTAGCGCAGGATTCCCGCGTCCCCGTCGATGTAGGTGATCGCGGACGTGGTGGAGGCGGTGTTGGTGAAGCCCGGGTCGAGGGTGACGTGACCGGTCTCCTTCAGCAGGGACCCGATCCCCAGGCCCGAGGGTCCCTCGGTCGCCTCCGTCACCTCGAGGGGCAGCCGCCCACCCGCGTGGTTGAGCTCGAATTCGGACATACTCGGTCGCTCCCAACTTCCGCCTACACCTGCGTAGACGTTCCGCCCTTCATGGTAGTCACGTGATCATGATGGTCGATTCCGGGCCCGGGTGTTGACGGACCGGCCATCCGGTGTTGCGCTGAGTGACATGGCTCTCACTGAAGCGATCGAACTCGTCGACCGGACCCGTGGCCGTATCGCGCACGCAGGAGGCGAGAACCGGTTCCTCGACCTCCTGGAACAAGGGGCGGTGCCGAGGGAACGCCTGGCCTGGCTGGCAGGGGAAGAGTTCCGGATCGTCGACAGTGACAGGCGGAGCTTCGCGCTCCTGTCCGCGCGGTTCGCCGAAGCTCCTGCGGGAGAGTTCTTCCTCGCGCTCGCGCAGGGCGAAAATCGAGCGCTGACCTTGCTCGCGGATTATGCTTCGGCGCTCGGCTGGAGTGAGAAGGATCTCAATTCCTATGTGCCGCGGCCACGAGCGCAGTCCTACCCGGCGTACCTGGCACAACGAGCCGCCTTCGGGACACGGAGCGAGGTCGCTCTGGCGATGCTGGCCAACCTCGAAGAGTGGGGAAGTTTCTGCGCCCGGACGGCCACGGCGTTGCGGGCGCGCTACGAACTGTCCGAGGAAGCCGTCGCGTTCTTCCGGTACTTCGCCGAGACGCCCCCCGGGTTCGTGGACCAGGCGACGGCTGTCATCGCCGCAGGACTCGAAGCGGGGGAAGACCCGGACAGCGCCGTGCAGGCCGCCGACTTCCTGCACGCGTACGAGACCGACTTCTGGACGGCCCTGGCAGAAGGGCTTTCGTAGGCGGCGAACTCGGCGTGACTTACCTGCGGTAGTGGAGTGGACGAGTTTTCCACAGAATTGAGTTCGGTTCTCTCGCGAGCGGCCGTCGCTGGAATCTGGGAGGGCGTCACCGTCCAGCACCAGACCGAAAGGAGTCGCGATGACGCTCGCAGACACCACCCGAGACGGCATCTCCCACCGCCTGCTCGCCACCCGGCTCGGACTCGCCTCCTGGCAGCTCCGCCTCGCCAGGGAACACGACATGGTTCCGGAACCCGACAGGCCCGGCGACCGCTGGGGCCCGAAGACCGCGGCCCAGTGCGTCGAGCGCGTCGACGCGATCAAGGCCGCCTTCGGCGATGAGCCGCCCATAGGCGCCGAACGCGCCGCCGCACGTCTCGCCGCTCGCGTCAGGATGGACGTGGAGCGCGCCGATGTCGAGGTTCTCGTCGCGCAGGACGCTCTCGAGGTCGTCGGCCTGTTCCGGGGCCACCGCCTCTACCTTCTGCGCGATCTCGACGCCCTCGCCCCTGACACCGTCACCAAGGTCGTCCGCGCCCGAAAGGGCCCGCTCGTGGAGTCCGTCGAGCCGAAGGGCGCGGCGCGGATCCTCGACTGGCCCCGCAACACCTTCGAGACCATCGCAGCCGAGCGCAACCTCACCGTCGACCGCCTCGGCCGGTACGTCCTCACCGACGTCCAGAACCTCGCAAAGGACGACGACCTCAAGGCTCGTGTCGAGGCCGACCGTCGCCAGGCGGTCTTCCAGCGGTTCAAACGCGAGGAGGAACGTTGCGAGGAAGGCCTTCGCGCCTGGCTCAACGAATGCAGCGCCTACCTGGAACGCCGCACCGACGAACCGCCGCCGGCCCTCACGCTCCGCCGCGTCCTCCAGGCCCTCATCAGTGCTCGAGCCCAGACCGCCGCCAACGAACCGTGATGAAAGCGATCAGTCCCGCCCAGGGCGAGTCGCCGCGGTACGCCAGAGACGCCGTGGCCCGCACGCTGGACGCCGCAGCTGCACGCGGCACGCCGTAAGCGGCACGTCGCACGGGTGCGATGCACGACGTAGGCCACACGCCGTACGCCGCACCCGATACGCCGTGCGGGACTGCCCATTGCGGGACCGCGCGTTGCGGGACCGCGCGCCGCGTCGTGCCGGGCGCCGCGCCGCGCCGCGTCGTGCCGGGCGCCGTGCCGGGCGCCGCGCCGCGTCGTGCCGGGCGCCGCGCCGCGTCGTGCCGGGCGCCGCGCCGCGTCGTGCCGCGGGACGGGACGGGCGGGTTTGACTTGCGGATTGCTGGTTGTGAGGTGCGAGCTCTGGGCTTGGCCTCCGCTCATAGCAAGGCGCCCGGGCTTGGCCTGCTGATCCCCTCCGCCGGAGCGTCAATCTTCACCATCGCTGGGACCGTCGTGACAACGACGGCCCGCTTCGAGCTGATGGACTCGGCCGGAATCGACCACCAGGTGCTGTCGATCAGCCCGCAGGTCCCGCACTTCGCCGACGCGGACCACGCGGTCACCGCGGCGCGGTACGCCACCGACCTGTACGCCGACCGTGGGTACGAGCGCTGGCCTGGTGGTTGGGGTCGGGTTGCTGCAGCAGGCCCCGCAGTATTCGCCAGCCTGTCGACGTATGCGTTGCTCGGGGAAGTCGTATTGCTCGGAGGGAGCCGGAGATTAGGAGATCTTGTTGCGCTTGCGGGAGTGAGGTCGGTGGGGATGGAGTCCGAGCACGTCGAGAAGTCGGTCCCGGGCCTCGGTGCGGGAGACGGCGGGGAGACGTACCGGGAGGTGGTCCGAGAGAGTCGACGGGGCGGCCAGGAGACCGTCGTCGTCCACGGTCGCCTTGTCGCCGGGCCACTCGCCAAGCAGGACGGCGGAGAACTGCGTTGAGTGATGCGCCGCGAGTTCGATGATCCGGCGGGCTTCCTTCTCACAGTCGGCGATGAGCAGGAGGCGGCGCTCGCCGGTTGAACCGTGCTCGTGGCGGACGGCGAGTTCTGTCTCAAGGTAGGCCAGCGCGGCGTCCAGACTGCCGGGGATGAAGAGGGAGTCGATGCGTTCGTCGAGCAACTCGTCCTCGGCAAGACCGAACAACGCTGTGGCATCCGCACGAGGAATGACGACGAGAGCCGTATCGGCGCACTCCTCAAGCGCGGCCAGCGTGAAGACCCGCGCCGTGGTCGGCGCTCCGGGGCCAGTGAGGCCGAAGAGCGGGATGGCGAAAGGGTCGACGGCCGGCCGGTAGGAGAAATGGAGTGTCCGCTCGCCCTCGAAGGAGTCGGACAGAGGCTGGGAGAGGAGAACGGAGCCTGCGAGGGCGTAGATCCGGCGGCGGAAGGGGTAACCGACCGCGGCCATGGCAGAGAGGAGGATGCCGAGAAGAATCAGAGGCCGAAGCGAACTCGTGAGAGAACGCTGCTTGTCGGAATGGGATGCGGAAGGGACCTCTCGGCTTGCGGAGGGAAGGGGGGTGGGATGTGCGGACGAGGTGGAACGACTCGGGTGCGCCGGATCGCGGCGGGTCGGGGGCTTCTTCGAGACTTCCGCAGACTGCTTGCGCGGTGAAGGGGCCATCGGCGTTCTGGCAGAGTCGCTGAAATCCTTACGGCTCCGGGTGGACGAAGGAGGTGGCGTTCGGGCGTATCGCGGCGATGTCAGCTGTCCGCGCAGGGCGGCAACCCAAGCCGCGCGACACATCTGCGCGGTGTACCAGTCGCTGTATGACTCGGGACTGAGGCAATGACTGGGCACGACATCGCGAGGGTCGGGCGTGCGTGCCGTGGACGAGCGCGTGCGGCTCACTTCAGTGGGCCCGAGAAAGCCCCGAGTGCGCCGGTCCCGCTCGGTGCCGCTCTTGGTCGCGCTTGCGGTGCTCGCAGTGGGAGAGCTCTGCTGCGGATTGAGCGGCATGTGAGTCAGGACCGAATCAGCGATGTGCAGGGGTGGCCGGGAAGAGAAGGCCACTGCTGGTGCCGCTGCGCCAAAGGCCAACGGCGTTCTGCTGAAGGTCGGTTTTGAGTGACCCGGTGCCGGCGCAATGCTCCGGACTCGGGGCACCGCCTCGACCAGCGTCCGCTCTGCATTGCCCAGCGTCGGTACCGCCCCGGTCAGCGTCCGCTCTGCAGTGCCCAGGGTTGGTGCCGCATCGGTCAGCGTCGGTTCTGTGTCGGCCAACGTCCGCATCATGCCGGCGAGCGTCGGCTCGGCTTCGCCCAGTACGGGCGCGGCGTGGCTCGCCGTTGGCTCGGCCTTGCCAAGTGTGGGCGCGGTGCCCAGCGTGGGTTCGGCATTGCCCGATGTCGGCCTTGTCGGGGCGGGCGTCGGCTCGGCTTCGCCCAGTACGGGCGCGGCGTGGCTCGCCGTTGGCTCGGCCTCGCCGAGTGTGGGCGCGGTGCCCAGCGCGGGTTCGGCGTCGCGCAATGATGACCTTGCCTCGGCGGGCGTCGGAACCGGCCCGGCGAGCGGTGGCGCGGCCTCGTCCAGCATTAGTGCGGCTTTGCCCAGCGTGGGCGCGGTCTGGCTCAGGGTGAGGGCGGTCTGGCTCAGCCTGGGCGCGGAGGTCAGCGGGTAAAGGGGAGCTGACGTTGCGTGTGAGTGGGGGGAGGAGCGCCTGTCCAGCCATTCTGAGGTGGAGGTCTGCACGTCGAGAAGCGGGGCTAGGGCGCTGGGGGCGATCTTTGTGAGGGGCATCGTCTTGGGCATGTGCGGGACGCGGGCGGCGTGGGTGGGGAGGTAGAGCACGCTCGCCAGGGCCGTGCAGCCCAGGAGGCCGCATGTGCAGGGAGGTGGCCCGCCGGGGAGGCGCACATGGCCGAGCTTTGCCAGGAAACGGTTCATCTTCGCCCCGGGGGATCGCGGTGGTCACCGTCAGGAAGCCGATCGTAGTCAATCTGGCTACGCAGCGTTGAACATTGGTCACAGTTGAGGGCGGGTGAGTCGAACCGTGCCCGACGATCGCGCGCGGGCACTCAAGTGGGATTCCGACATCCGGGTCTTAGCTGAACGATTGGTAGAGGGCGGCTCCCTGAGGCTGACCCGCGGCGTCCAGAGCAGCGTCCGGATGCGGTGTCCAGGGCGGCGTTTGGATGTGGCGTTCAAGGCGGCGTCCGGGTGCCGTGTCCGCGTGGAGGCGAGCGCAGTCTTGGGGCGCGGCAGGGCGGGGTGGGGTTGCTCTTCTTCTGCGTATTGGGTGGGCGTTGGCGCGGTGGGGTGCTCGTGAGGGGATGCCGGAGGGCTTTGGTGAGCTGCCTCTCGGGTGGAGATCCGGCTGCGGAGCTTGAGCGGGCGAGGGCTCGCGACCGAAACGGGTGACGCTGCGGTGGATGGGTTAGTCGCTATCTCCTTGGTGGGCTCTTTGCGGCCACCGGCGGGCAGGCGGATGCGTTGTCGGCTTGGTGGAGGTCGGAGGGGGCTTGAGGTCCTTGCCGACGGGTTAGGAGGGCTGGGCACGGGGTTGGGTGTGGGGCTGGTCGTGCGGTGGGTTGGGGCGGATGGCGGATGGCGTGGTGGATGTCGGGTGGTCTGG